>JBCKZS010000005.1:0-99912 GCA_038918905.1 Vicinamibacterales bacterium | reverse complement strand
ATCGCCTTGACGGCAATCTGCGTACCGGCCGGCACCGCCGGCAGTGTGGCCGACGGCGTCAACACCGTCACGCGCGTGCGCAGCGGATCCTCCGCCGGGCCGTACGCGACGATGTACGAACGGATGCCGGTTTCCGGACTCGGGCTCCAGGTTACCGACACCCCCGATCCCGCGCGCGTGACCTGGAGGTTGGCCAGTCGCGACGGGCTCGACGCCAGATACATCAGCGTGGCCGCGGTCACCTTCGCCGTCTCGGTCACCTGATGCTGGTTGATCGTGTCGAGGTAATCCGTCGGCTGGTGGTAATTCGGGTTCGCCAGGATCGGATACGACCCGATGCCACCCACGATGTCGCCCCAGGCCTCATAAAACGCCGCGGCGTCCGTGCCGCGGTAGTACTTCGTGTCGTACAGCACGATGTCCGTGAACAGGAACGCCGACGCGTGCTGGATGTCGCGGATGCCGTCGTTCGAGTACCGAATCGTGTTATTGAGCTGCGGTCCTTCGCCCGCCCAGCCGATCATGTCGTTGTTGAGCGCGCCGACGATCCGCCAGTTGGCGGCCGCGGCTTGCCGCACGAACTCGCGGCTGCCCAGCAGTCCCGCTTCCTCGCCGGTGAACGACGCGAACACAATCGTCGCCGGCTGCGGGGTTTTCGCGAGCATGCGCGCCGTTTCCAGCAACGCCGTCGTCCCCGACGTGTTGTCGTCGGCGCCCGGGCTGATCGCGACCGAGTCGAAGTGGCTGCTGACCACGTAGATGAGTTCCGGATTCACCGTGCCGCGCAGCGTCGCCAGCACGTTGGCGGTGCGACCGCCGAGCGCGTTGGCCTGGGCGAATTCCTGTGTCACGGGTTCGTAGCCAAATGATGCGTACGCGCGCGCGAGGTAGTCGATGGCCTTCGCGTTGCCGGGTTGCGTGATGTGTTTGGAGTCGAAATCGTAGAGCGCCTTCGCGTGTTCGAACACGCGCGTGACCGAGGCCTGGTCCACGACTTGCCGTACTGCGCCGGCGATTGGTTCAAACATCCGGGTCGTGCGGGCGCGCAGTTCGGTTTCGTGTGCCAGGTGACTTTCAAGGCGCGCCAGCACGTCGCTGACCGAGACCGTCCGCGACAGGTCGGAGACGTAGATGCCGCGCTCGGGCGACACCGTATCGCCATCGCGGTCGGCGACGATGAGGATCCGGCGGCCGTCGGCGGACGGCTGCCACAGGTACTCGGGCACGACGGTGCGAATGGTGTTGTTGTGGAAGAGCCGGCGGCGGGTGCCGGTGGCGAGATCGTACACCTGCGAACGGCGATGCCGCGCTTCACCCATCATGGCCAGCAGCGTCGTGTTGGTCAGGAAGCGGGGCAGCAGGTCGTGCTGGATGTCGCGGGTCACGCGCGTGTGTCTGGTGCCCTCGGAGACGTAGATTTCCCAGTCGGTGAACTGCACCAACTGGTAGGCGACGCGGGTGCCGTCGGGCGAAAGGGCGGGGGCGTCGAGTCGTTCGCGGCCGCTGCGCACCAGCGTGGGCGTGTCCGACAGCGTGGGAGAGGTGTGCACCGCGTGGGCGTCGGCCGTGCGTGTGATCCACGCGATGGCGGCGCCGTTGGCCGACATCGTCGCGCCGGTGCCGCTGATGACGCGCGCCGCGCGCGTGGCGAGATTCAGCACCGTGAAGGAGGCCGTGGTGCCGCCGCCGGGACCTCCCGCGCGACCCCCACCGCCGCCACGTCCCGCGCCTCCCGCGCGGCCGCCACCAGCGGGAGCCGCCGGCGGGGGGGCCGGTCGCCGGAACGTCGCCGTTCCACCGGTCGTGTAGAGGACGGCTCCGCCAGTGGGATCGACGGCCGTGAGGGTCTTGTAGCCCTCTTCCAAGGTCCATCGTTCAGGCGCGCCCGCGTCACGAGCGAGGTACAGATCGGACTGGGTCACGTCGTCAGGCGAGGCGCCGATGAACCAGAGCTGGCGGTTGTCGGCGGCCCACGCCGGGTTGGCCTTCAACAGGCCGGCGGTGGCGATTGCACGATCGGTGCCGGTCGCGACCTCGCGGACGACCAGCTCGCCCTCGGACGCGAGCAGCCAGGCGGCCTCCAGCGCGGTGGCCTGACGCTCGGGTGTATTCGGTCCTGGTTGAGTCAGAAGCGCCTGCGCGGCGGTCCAGGCGGGCGTCCGGGGGGAGCGGATGTACGCGACGTGTGTGCCCGTGGCGTTGACAGTCGCGCCGCCGCCGCGCAGTTCGGCAACGACGGGGGCGCCTGGCGCGACGCGCACCACCCGCGTGACCGGATCGCTGGCCGCGCCTGTTTCGTACACGGCCAGTTGGCCATCGGGCGAGAGGCGCGGCAGACGACCGTCCGGCGCGATCTCGATCGAGGGATACCAGTCGCCCGTCAGCAGGGCGATGGGTTCGAGGTACTCGTTCGCCGCGGGCGATTTGAGCACCGTGATCAGTCGGGGCACGGCCTCGTGGTAGCGGCCGGCCTCCCAGTGTTCGATGGCCTGCCGCCAGTGGTCGGCGGGCGTGGTGGTTGGCGACGACTGGCCGGACGCGAGGCCCATGGCCACAGCGCCCGACACCAACAACGCGGTGATCATCCGGGACATGGCCGGAAATGATAGCTAAAAAGATGGCTGAGGTGGCTGAGGTGGCTGAGGTGGGGAGATGGCTGAGGTGGCATCTCAGTCACCTCAGACATCTCAGCAACCTCGTCACCTCTGGGGCATACTGGAGGGCGACAGGAGACACGCAGATGACCCCCAAAGTGCTCGATGCCATCAACCGGCAGATTGCCGCGGAATTTTCCGCTTCGTTCTCGTACCTGGCCATGGCCGCCTGGTGCGAGCATCACCAGTTCACGGGGGCCAGCCACTGGTTCCGCCTGCAGAGCGCTGAAGAACATGGTCACGCCCTGAAACTCTTCAATTTCGTGTTGGCCCGCAACCACCAGGCTCGGCTGGAGGCCATCGAGCAGCCGGGCAGCGAGTTCACGTCGCTGCTGCACGTCTTTGAGACCGCCCAGGCGCAGGAAAAAACAGTCAGCCGGCAGATCGACGCGCTTTACGAACTGGCGTTCCAGGAGAAGGTGTTCGCCGCGATGGCCGAATTGCAGTGGTTCATCACCGAGCAGGTGGAGGAAGAGAAAAACGTGCGCGAGATTGTCACGAAGCTCCAGATGGTGAAGGACGATCCGGCATCGATTCTCGATCTGGATCGCGAACTCGGCGCCCGCGTCGCCGAACCCCACGCCGCTGTAAGATAATCGGCATGTCCTCCATCGCTTCCCTGAGTGCTGTGCGCCGCGTTCCCGCCGCCGTCAATGAACCCGTTCACGCGTACGCGCCCGGTTCGCCGGAGCGGGCCGCATTAAAGGCGCGCCTCGCGTCGATGGCCAGCGAGCGCATCGAGATTCCGCTCGTCATCGGCGGCCGAGAGGTGCGGACGGGTAAGACCGCCCAGGCGGTGATGCCCTTCAAGCACGGCCACGTGCTAGCCGACTTCCACCAGGCCGGACCCGAGCACGTGCAGCAGGCGATCGAGGCCGCGCTGGCCGCGCGCCGCGAGTGGGCGAACTGGCCCTGGGAAGATCGCGTCGCGGTGATTCTGAAGGCCGCCGAGCTGCTGGCCACCACCTGGAAGCCGACGATCAATGCGGCGACGATGCTGGGGCAGGCGAAGACGGTGTACCAATCGGAGATCGACGCGGCGTGCGAGCTGATTGACTTCTGGCGGTTCAACGCGCAGTACGCGCAGGAGATCTACAGCGAGCAGCCGCTCAACGGCCCCGGCGTCTGGAACCAGCTCGAGTATCGCGCGCTCGAAGGGTTCATCTACGCCGTGTCGCCGTTCAACTTCACCGCGATCGGCGGCAACCTGTCGAGCGCGCCCGCGCTCATGGGCAACACCATCGTCTGGAAGCCGGCGTCGTCAGCGATGCTGAGCGCGTATTACGTGATGAAGGTGTTCGAGGCGGCGGGCCTGCCGCCTGGGGTGATCAACTTCGTGCCCGGCCCCGCGGGCGCCATCACCGATGCGGTGCTGGCGTCGCCGGATCTGGCGGGCATCCACTTCACGGGCAGCACCGAGGTCTTCCAGAGCATGTGGAAGACGGTGGGCGAAAACATCGCGCGGTACAAGACCTACCCGCGTCTGGTGGGCGAGACCGGCGGCAAGGACTTCATCATGGTGCACCCGTCGGCCGAGCCGCGGGCGGTGGCCGTGGCGATCGTGCGCGGAGGCTTCGAGTACCAGGGGCAGAAGTGTTCGGCCGCGAGCCGCGTCTACGTGCCGCAGTCGCTGTGGACCGAGGTGCGCGATCGGACGATCGCGATGATGCGCGAGATCAAGATGGGCGACCCGCGCGACTTCCGGAACTTCATGAGCGCCGTGATCGACAAGAAGGCGTTCGAGCGGATCGGCGGGTATCTGGCGGACGGGAAGAAGACCGCGAAGATTCTGCAGGGCGGCGGGTGCGACGACCGCGAAGGCTACTTCATCGAGCCGACGCTGGTGCAGACCGACGATCCGTCCTACCGGCTCATGTGCGAGGAGATCTTCGGACCGGTGGTCACGGCGTATGTGTATCCCGACGCCAGGTGGGCCGAGACGCTCGATATTCTCGATCGCACCTCGCCCTACGCTTTGACCGGCGCCGTCTTCGCGACCGACCGGGCGGCGGTGCGGGAAGCCACGAGCGCACTGCGCAACGCGGCCGGCAATTTCTATATCAACGACAAACCCACCGGCGCCATCGTCGGGCAGCAGCCGTTTGGTGGCGCGCGCGCCTCGGGCACCAACGACAAGGCTGGCTCGAAGTCGAATCTCACGCGATGGGTCAGCACGCGCACGATCAAGGAAACGTTTGTGCCCGCCGCCGACTTCACCTACCCCTTCATGGGCGCCGAGTAATGGAGGCCGGACCTTCAGGTCCGGCGGTCCACTTGGTGCCGGAGGAGGGAATCGAACCCACACTCGCCGTGAAGCGAACAAGATTTTGAGTCTCGCGCGTCTGCCAGTTTCGCCACTCCGGCAGGAGGGGGAAGACCGGCAGTATAACATTCGCGTGGAGGGATCATGGCTGGACTGATATTGCGGTGGATCGGGAACTCGCTGGCGATTTACATGGTGGCGGCGCTGTTTGTGCGCATGCGGGTGGACTCGGTGCAGGATGCGCTGCTGGCGGGCGCGGTCCTGGGGATTGTCAACACGATCGTCCGGCCCATCCTGGTCGTGCTGACGTTGCCCGTGACGGTGCTCACGCTCGGCCTGTTCTATTTCGTGATCTCGGCCTTCTGCCTCTGGTTGACCTCGTATCTGCTCGACGGGTTCGAGGTGGGCGGTGTGTTCACGACCCTGGTGGCGGCGGTGCTCGTCAGCGTCATCAGCACCGTGATCACGAGTTGGCTCCACCGGGCGTCGGGCACCCGCGGCCGCGGTTCACGTTGACAGGTTGTTCAAGTAACGGCGATCGACAGTTCTGGACCGAGGTCGACCGTTCTGTCGTGTTCGCCACACGTCCGCGTAACTTGAGAGTACACAGTGGTTTAGCTCCTAAATCATTGAATTTATTGATGTTCCGGTTGCCGAATCAGCGTGGGTCGGCTATAATGCCGACTCTGCTGTTCACTAAATCGGGGGGGCACGTGGCATTCGAAATCGGCGACAAGGTCATCTACCCAAATCACGGGCTCGGCATCGTCGAGCGCATTGAATCCAAAACCATCATGGGCACCACGTGCGGCTTTTATCAGTTGCGCATGGCCAACGAAACGACGGTGTTCGTGCCTGTCGACAACGTCGATGGCGTGGGGCTCCGGCGGGCGATCGCGGACGACGAGGTCGAACGGCTCTTCTTACTGCTGGGGGACGGCAAGATCGAGAGCCACCAGAATTGGAAAGGCCGCTTCAAGGACAACTCCGATCGCATGCGGACGGGATCCATCTACGACGTGGTCGAAGTGCTCAAGAGTCTGAGCCATCTGGCGAAGTCCAAGAGCCTGTCCTTCCGCGAGAAGCGGATGCTGGACCGCGCGAAGTTCCTGGTCGTCTCCGAGATTTCCGAGGTGGTTGGCGAGAAGGTGCTGGTCATCGACGCGCGGGTCGATCAGTCGCTTGAGCGGTGTTTTTCCACCAAGGCGAAAAACGCGGCCCGCGCGAAGGCGGCCAAGGCCACGCGTGAGACCAAGGTGGCCGCGGCGCCGCGTCCGGCTCCGGTCGCAGCGGCGGCCGCGGTTCGGGCGGCCGCGCCAGCGCGGCGCACGGCCAGGGCGTCGTAGTTCAGCCGGGGCGTATTGCTCTTACGGCCGGGGCGTGACTGTCAGACGATGACGGATTCGCGCACCAGGTTTTCATCGTTTGTCGCCGCGATTCGGACGGTGGCCGCCCTGGTCGGTCTGACCGGGTACGTCCTGATCGCGGCGCCGCTGGCGCTGCTCTGGACCCTGATCAGTCGGGACGCGCGCTGGCTCTATCGGGCGGGTGGACTGGGTCTCTGGATTGGCTTCACGCTGGCCGGCATTCGCGTGAAGGTGAACGGCGCCGAACATATCCAGGCCGGCCGCCCGGCGGTGTATGCCGCCAACCACAGCAGCAACATCGAGCCCCCGGCCGTTTTTTTTGCGCTGCGGTCGCTTTTTCCCAGGCTCGCGGTACTCTACAAGGCAGAACTGCGAAAGCTGCCGGTGCTCGTCTGGGTGTTTGACGCCGCGGGGTTCGTGCCGCTCGAACGCGCCAACCCCGGCCAGAGTCTGCCGGCTGTCAATCGCGCCGCCGAAGCGCTGGCGGCCGGTTGCTCGTTCATCATCTTCCCCGAGGGGACCCGCAGCCGCACCGGCGAGTTGCTGCCGTTCAAGAAGGGCGGGTTCGTCATGGCGATTCAGGCGCAGGTGCCCGTCGTGCCTGTGACAGTCTCCGGGGCGAGGGACGCGATGCGCAGGGGCAGCATGCTCATCCGGCCCGTGACCGTCTCGGTCACCTTCTCAGCGCCGGTGGCGACCACCGGCCTGACCTTTCAGCATCGCGAGCAGGTGATCACGGCCGTCCGGCGCGCGATTGAAGAGGTGGAGAGGTGACTGAGGTGACTGAGGTGGTGAACCGCAGGACCATCGGCACCAGGGGCACCCCGTCGGTCGCGGCAATGCCCTCCGTCAGTTCGATCTGAACTTCGGTGGACCGCGCCAACGGCTCCGCAAACCGAATTTCAATGGCCATGGGGCCGGGCCGGTAGGTCACGGTGAAGGCCGGCACCGGCGGTGCCGTATCCGGGGCGGTGTAGCGGACGCGGACGTGGCCGGTGAGCGTGTCCTCCCGCAGCGGCCGCGAAAACTGCACGCGCACCACCACGTCGCGGGCGATGTCCAGTTCGTTCTGCGTCGGGGCCGAGAAGACCACCGCGGGGGGCGGCAGCGGGGGCGCGACGGGCTCGATGGCCTCTTTCTCCTCCACCTCCGCATCGGCGACCGCGATCGAGCCGGCGACGATCATCGGCAGATCGTCCTGCAGTTGCACACGGCCGGTGACCATCAGCCAGCGGCCGGTCTGCGCGCGGTTGGTGGTGCTGAGGTCGAAGCCGCTGCCCCGGGGACGCCGGCCGACGATCCACACGGCTGCGTCGGCGGCCTGCAGCACGAAGTCCCACTGACTCTGCCGAGGCCAGGCCGGGACATCGCCGAAGAGGTTCCGGCCTCGGAATCGGCCGCGCACGGTGACCGTCCGGCCGTCAAAGACCTCCGGCTGCAGCGCGATCGCGCGCAACGACGCGTCGGATCGCGAGGGCGTGTCGACCCACGTGGCGCCGGTCAGCACGAACAACGTCTCGCGCGCGGGCCAGCGGTCACCGGCGACCGACGCGATCACTGACGGCAGGTTCAGCGGACCGAGGCGCGAGTCGTCGGACGCGAAACGCCCGATGTCGAACAACCGCCCGCGGAACTCGAGCAGGCGATCGGGCGGGTGCCCGGTGCGAGGCACGATGACAAACAGCTTCGGCGCCTCCATGGCGAGCCCCACCTGCGCGCCGTTGGCCACTTCGACGGGTGTGCCCAGCACGGTCAGGGCCTTGTCGTGGAAAAACACCGAATACCGCAGGATCGCCCGCACGGTCGTGGCGGTGCGCGACATGACCTGGCCCTGAGCCGGAGTCATTGCCAGTAGGGCAAAGCCCAGCCCGGCAATGCCCAGCACGACCCGGGCGACGGGGACGCGAGCAGGTCGCATGGGATCGATGGTACACGGCAAGGGCCTTCCGGGATTGGTGCAGGGCGCAGGTTCCGCGCTAAAATCCTGCGCTTGTGACGACGCGGAACAAAGTACGGGACAAAGTCAGGGCCGGCGGCGATCAGGTGTCCGAGCTGACGGCCAGCCGGTTGTCCGTCTACCTGCGGTGCCTCACCACGCTCGACGCCGCCGGGGTGAAGGCCGTGTCCTCACGCACGCTCGCCGAGCAGTTTCACCTGAACGCCGCCCAGATTCGCAAGGACCTGGCGTACTTCGGCGAGTTCGGGGTGCGCGGCGTCGGCTACTACGTCCGCGAACTCAAGCGGCACCTTCGGGTGATCCTCGGTCTGGACCGCACCGTGCGTGTGGCGATTCTCGGCGCCGGCAACCTAGGACTCGCGCTGGCCGACTACCCGGGCTTTCGGCAGGCAGGGTTCGCGATCGTCGCGTTGTTCGATGCCGACCGCGCGAAGCTGGGACGCAAGTCGCGTGGTGGCGTCCGCATCACCGACGTGGCCGAATTTCGCAAGGTCGTCAAACGCGAACGTATCGACATCGTCGTCCTCGCCGTGCCCGCGTCGGCGGCGCAGGAGGTGGCGAACCTGGCCGTGGCGGCGGGCGTACGCGCCATCCTGAACTTTTCGCCCGGGACGTTGAAGGTGCCGCCGGGCGTCAAACTCAAGAACGTTGATCTCACCGTCTCGCTGGAGAGCCTCTCGTTTTTTCTGACCCGGGGGGCATCGGATGAAGAAGACTCCTAGGAGGCCGGGTCTTCAGACCCGGCGACTCGGCGCGTTGTCGCACGTGGATCCGCGTGGGCGGGTGCGGATGGTGGATGTCAGTGAGAAACCCGCCACGTTGCGCGTGGCCACGGCGGAGGCCGAGATCCGGATGAGCGCCGCGGCGACGCGCGCGATTCGCTCGGGCGCGATCCAGAAGGGCGATCCGCTGCAGGCGGCGCGGCTGGCCGGCATCATGGCGGCCAAACGTACGGCGGATCTGATTCCGTTGTGCCATCCGGTGGCCCTCTCCCACGTGGAGGTCGCGTTGACGCCACGGCGATGGGGGTACGCGATCACCGCGACCGCACGCACCACTGGTCCGACCGGCGTCGAGATGGAGGCGCTGACGGCCGCCGCGGTCGCGGCACTGACCATCTACGACATGGTCAAAGCCGTGGATCCCGCGATGGAGATCGGCGCCCTGCACCTGGTGGAGAAGCGCGGGGGCCGCGGCGGCGTCTACCAACGCGGGCGGCGCACACATGGCTGACACCGGACGCCTCGACCTCCCCGCGACGCTTGCGTTGCTGCCGTTCTTCGTGTCCGGACGGCACCCGCGGCCGGATCTGATCGGGCGATCGATGCCCGACGGAATCGAGTGGACCAGCGGCCGCGACCTCCTCGAGCGCGTGCGTGACCTCAGCCTGGGGCTGGGCGCGTTGGGGATGACGCGGGGCAGTCGCGTGGCGCTGCTCGCCGAGAGCCGGCCCGAGTGGCTGGCCGTCGACTTCGCCGTGCTTGCGGCCGGGGCCGCGACGACGCCGATCTATCCGACGTTGGCGCCCGAGCAGGTGGCCTACATCCTCCGGGACTGCGAGGCGGCGATCGTCGTGGCCTCCACGCCCGCGCAACTTGAGAAGGTGTTGTCGATCGCAGGGCACGTGCCTACGCTGCGCGTGGTGGTGACCATGGATCCGCCGGCGATCCAGCCCGAGGGTGACACGGTGATCGTCACCACCCTGACGGAGGTGGCGGCCCGTGGCCGCCAACGCCTGTTGGACGGGCAGGGCGCGGCCCGCGCGTTCCATGACGCGGCGCGGCAGGTGTTGCCCACGGACCTGGCGACCCTCATCTACACGTCGGGCACGACGGGCGAACCGAAGGGGGTGATGCTCACGCACGCCAACCTGATGGCGAACCTGCGCGACATCTGCCACGTGCTGGCCCTGAGCGATGAGGACGTGGCGCTCTCGTTCCTGCCTCTGTGCCATACCTTCGAGCGCATGGTCGCCTGCGTCTATCTCGCATTCGGCACGTCGGTCGTGTTCGCCGAGTCAAGTGACACGATCGCGCGCGACCTGTTGCGCGTGCGCCCCACCGTGATGACCGGCGTGCCCCGCGTGTTCGAAAAACTGCAGGCGCGGATCTTCGAGCACGGGACCCGACTGACCGGCGCGCGACGGGCGCTCTTCGGATGGGCCATGACTGTCGCGCGCGCCCGCGGCCGGCGCCTGCCCGAGGGGCTCGCGTTGTCGCCGGCGCTGCGCGTCCAGTCGTGGTTCGCCGAACGGCTGGTTTTCGCCAGGGTGCGCGAGGGGCTCGGCGGCCGGTTCCGGTTCCTGGTGTCCGGCAGCGCGGCGCTGGTGGAAGATGTCGGCCGGTTTTTCTACGGCCTGGGACTGCCGATCATCGAAGGCTACGGGCTCACCGAAACATCGCCCGTGTTGACCGTCACGCCGATCGACCGGGTGCGCTTCGGCGCGGTCGGCGTGCCCTTGCCGAGTGTGCGGCTGAAGATCGCCGGCGACGGCGAGATTCTGGCGCAGGGGCCCAACATCATGACCGGCTACTTCAAGCGGCCCGGGGAAAGCGCGGAGGTTCTGCGTGACGGATGGTTCCACACCGGCGACATCGGGTCGATCGACGCGGAGGGCTACCTGCGCATTACCGATCGAAAGAAGGAGTTGCTGGTCACCTCCGGCGGCAAGAAGATCGCGCCGCAGCCGATCGAAGGCCTGTTCCGCGCGTCTGCGCTGGTCAGCGAAGCGGTGGTCGTGGGGGAGGGCCGGCACTATCCGGCGGTGCTGCTCGTGCCGGACTTCGCCGCGTTATCCCATCATCTGAACGTGCCCAGGCCCACTGACCCGGCGGCGGTCGCCGTTCTGATCGCGCGCCCGGATGTGGTGGCGCTCTACGCGGCGCTGGTCGACCAGGTGAACAGCGGACTGGCGCAGTACGAGCGCCTCAAGCAGTTCCGCCTCCTGCCAGAGGAATTCTCGATGGCCACCGGCGAACTGACGCCGACCTTCAAAGTGAAACGCCGCGTCATCGACACCAAGTACCGCGCCGACATCGAGGCCATTTACGCCGGGAGCGCGGGCCGGCCGCCGATGTGAAAAAGGCCGGCTCCCCGAAAGGGAGCCGGCCCTGTGGTGTTGGCGAATCGCGGAATCGCAGTGCCGCCCTGCGGTTCCGTCCTCCGTTGTCACGTAGTCGAACGGTGATCGGCGTGCCTCACCGGTTCGCCGAGCTGTTGCCGACGCCGAACCAGTACGTGGCCTGGAAGCGGATGATGCGCGGTCCGAGGGCCCCGGTCGGCGACATGAACGTCGGGATCTGGACCTGCGGCAACGCCGGATCGTTGGCGTAGCGGATCAACGTCCGTCCCGTGCCCGTGCGCACTGCGAACACGGTGTTGGCGTTCGTCAGGTTGTACGTGTCGACGCCGATTTCAAATCTCTTCCCGTTCAGGTTGAACAGCCGTCCGAGTCGCAGGTCGACCTGATAACGCGCGGGCAACTCCTCCGAGCCGCGCGGCTCGGCGTTCACGGTCTGGGCGCCCTGTCTCAGGCACCCGGTCGTGACCGTCGTCGTACACCCCGGCACGCTGTAGGTGCGCGTGATCGGCTGTCCGGACGCCGCGAGGAGGTTCACCCCGAAGACGATCCGGTATGGGAGCGTCGCGGAGCCGCTCAGCTTGAAGTTGTGCCGGCGGCCGCCGCTGACGCCGGCGGCATTGATGCGGCCGTCGTTCGGATTGGCGAGGCTCGTGCGCTCGCGCTTCTCGTTCGAATAGGTGTATCCACCCAGCACCGTGGTGCCCCGGCCGTAGCGCTTGGTTCCGACGATCTCGATGCCGTTGTACCGACTCCCGAGGCGGCTGTCGTTGACGTTGCCGTCGGCGATGAGCGTGACGCCCGGATTCAGGTTGTAGACGATCAGCGGTTGGTCGTCAGCGGTCCCGGACAGCCCATCCCGGCCGGGCTCGATGATCGTGATTGCCGTGAAATCCTGGTCCCAGCGGTTGATGTCGCCGTCGACGGTTCCGTAGGTGTCGAACTCCTTGCGGTGAATGAACACCACGCTGAGCCGGAACGCCGGGAACAGTTCGTGGTCCACGCCGGCGGTGAACTCACGGCGCCAGGTCCGCTTCCGTTTGTCATCGAACGGATTGGGGTTGGGGATCGATGTCGTCGGAATGGCCGTGCCGAACTCGCCACCGACGTACCGCGCGCCGTTCCACGTCGCGTTGCCCGGTTGGAAGACCAGGTCGCCGTTGCTGTCGTTCCAGGTGTAGGTCTGGCTGACGGCGGCGTTCGGATTGGGCCCAGGCGTCCCCGTGCCGATCTGATCGAAGTACTTGCCGGCCGAGAGCTTCAGCACCGTCTTGCCCGTGCCGAACAGGTCGTAGGTGGCGCTCGCGCGCGGCGCCCAGTTCTTCCACAGCGGCGCGTTGTGGACCTCGTCGAACGAGTCCTTCACCACGTACTGGGTCAAGACCCCGCCCGTGTTCAGGGTCACCGGGGGCGCCAGGGTGATGGTCGTCCCCGAGGGGAAGTACTGGCTCGACGGATGCGTCTGCGCCGGAATGTAGCCCTCGACCCGCTCCCAACGGATGCCGGCGATGAGATTCAGGCGTCCGATCGCAAACGAATCCTGGCCGTAGAACGCGGTGTTCGTGACGGCCCGCTTGATGTACGTCGGCGAGTTGAAGATGGTCACGTTGACCGGGCCCGGCGGCTGGGTGGCGGTCCCCTGGAGGCTGCGGAACGTCAGGTTGACGTTACCCACGCGTGTGGTCGTCACGTCCTCGGGCGTGTACCCGTGGTCAACGCCGAACTTGAACTCGTGCCGGCCGCCGAAGAGCTCCGGCAGGTAGTAGTTCCAGTTCGACGTGAACTGGAGCCGGCGCCGAAACATCAGGTTGCTGGCGGCCGCGTTGCGAAGGCGCACGCTCGTCGAGTTGTCGAAAAGCGTCTGCTGATCGGTCTTCTGGTCCAGCGGGAAGTGCGTGTTGCTGTACGCAATCTTCGTGTCGGCGACCAGTCTGTCGGTGACGACGGCGTTCCACGACAACTGCGAAATCAGGAACGTGTCGTACTCCTTCGTGTTGGAGTCCAGCGTGACGCCGGCCCCCGCGCCACGGTTGGGCTTGTCGTACCACTGGTAGTTTCCGTAGCTCTCGAACCGGTTCGACGCGCCGAGCGCGTACGTCAGTTTGCCCGACACGCTGTGGATCGTCGTCGAGTCGCGGTCGTTGCCCGACAGCACCTGCGGCACCTGCGGCGGCGACTGCGCTGGAAAGCCCGGGACGTTGACGTGCGTCTGCTGGTTGTTCACATTCCCGAAGTAGAACAGCCGGTTGGCGACGAGCGGGCCACCAGCCTGGAGGTTCACGTTCGAGATGTACCCGACCGCCTGCGCCTTCGGCCGGAAGCCCGCCTGCTTGAGCGCCTCAGTGACGTTGTCCCACTGCGTGCCCTCGCCCTGGTAGCTGCCGGCCGTCTGGCCCCCGAACCTGTTGGTGCCCGCGCGCGTGACCATGTTGATCAGCGTGCCGGACGTGCCCATCGAGATGTCCTGGGCGCCCGTCACGATCTGGACGTTCTCGAACGTCGCCGGCTCGTAGTAATTCATCGAGAAGCCGATGGCCGCCGGGTCGCCGACGTTGACGCCGTTCACCAGTTGGACGTTCTGTGCGTTCGGCGTGCCGCGCGACGTAAACCCCCGCTGCAGGCCGGCCTGGTTGCCGCCCACGTCCGGGGTGTCGAACACGAGACCGGGGATCTTGTACTCGAGGATGCTCCAGATGTCCTTGCCGCCCGGTGTGGTGTCGATCAGCATCGCATCGAGGTTCGTGGCGACCGTGGCGCTCCGGGTATCGATCACCGGCGCCTCGGCTCTGACCGTGACTTCGTCGGTGAGGTTGCCCACCTTCAGCGTGACGTCGATCGTCGCCGTCTGGCTCTGCAGCACGACGACGCCCTCGCGATTCGTGGTCTGGAATCCCGGCAAGGACGTTTTGACCGCATAGGTGCCGATCGTCAGCGCCGAGAACCTCGTGGCGCCCGCCGAATCAGTGACGCCCACGAGCGCCTGGGGCTGAACGGGACTGGTCAGGGTCACCGTGGCACCAGGCACCGCTGCGCCCTGATCGTCAACCACTTTCACGAAAATGCTGCCACCCTGGACCTGGGCCCAGCCGGGCGTGGCCAGCACAGCCGACACGACGAGCAGCATCCCGACGAGACCGAGCTTTCGAACCATAGTGTTGTGCTCCCTTGCGGTTTCGCGACCGCGAATGTGCAAACACCCGGCTGCGCTCCGGGCGCCGCCGAACTGCTGCTGGACGGGAGGATACGCCTGCCCGAGAGGGGATGCAACGCCTTTGTCACGGGGCGCGCGGCGCCTCCTGTTGACGCGTACGCGGCCGGAGCGTAATGTGGCGACGGGAGACCAGACACTATGACGCGCCGCACGTTGTTCGGATTCGGGCTGATGCTGACCGTTGTGCTCTGCACGATCACGGCCGGAACATACTCCACCCCGCCCCAGGCTCGGGCGGCGCCCGCCGCCCTGACCATCGACACCCTGATCGATATCAGGCATCCCTCGGCGCCAGTCTGGTCGCGTGACAGCCAGCGGGTCGCGTTCCTGTGGGACCGCGCCGGCGTCGGCACCCTCCACGTGGTCGCGTCCGACGGCGCGTCACCGCCGGTCGCCCTCACGAACGATGGCCAGACCGTCACCGGCGTCTTCTGGAGCGCCGACGGTACGGCGCTGTACTTCACTCGCGGCGGGACGCTGATGACCGTCCCGGCCGGGGGCGGCGCGCCTCGGGCCGTCTGGGCGCAGTCGCCAGGTCGCAACCTGACCGTTTCCCCGGACGGCACCCGCGTCGCGTACCTCGCCGGAGGGGCCGGAGGTGGACGAGGCGGTGGACGCGGGGGCGGCACCGACGCAGGTGGCGCTCCGCCGGAGGCGGCAACGGGAACCACGCCAACCGAGATCCGCATCCGCTCGCTGACCGATGGCCGCGAGACCACCGTCGCGTCCGTCGTGTCCTCCGGGGGCCCGGTGACGGGACTCGCCTGGACGGGCGACGGCCAGTCGTTGACGTTCACGAGCGGCGGCGGAGGCCGGACGATTCGCCACGAGAAGACGCCCGAGTATTCGGGCGCGAAGATCATCTACACGACGAACGAGAACGTGCCCGGCCCTCCCGGCCAGAGCTTCATCGTCGCTGCCGCCGGAGGCGCGCCGAAGAACTACACCGCCACGATTGGCGGCGGAGGCGGCGGGCGTGGGCGCGGCGGTCGGTGGATCGATGCGTCGCGGTTCCTCGTCGAGCGCACGCTCGAGTTCAAACGGCGGCAGATTTACGTCGGCACCATCAACGGCGACGAGCCGATGCTCGTGCACGAAGATGTCAAAGACACGTTCTGGAGCATGACGGGCGATGCCCAGGGTGGCGCGCAGGCGTCGCCGGACGGCAAGTGGGTGTCGTTTCTGAGCGACCGCGATGGATGGGATCACCTCTACGTGATGTCGTCGGCCGGCGGACCGGCGGTCCAGATCACCAGAGGCTCGTTCGAGGCCTGGAGGCCGTCGTGGTCACCGGACAGCACACGCATCGCGTTCGACTCCAACGAGGGGCCGAATCCGGGGCAGCGTCATCTCGGACTGGTCCTGCTGAACGGCGATCCCTCGCGGGCGACCGTGACGAGGCTGACGAGCGGGCCGGGCACGAACATCGGAGCCCAGTGGTCGCCCGACGGCCGCACGCTCGTCTATCAGCACACCGACGCGCGCAACTCCGCCGACCTGTGGGTGATCGACGCCACGTCCGGGGCGAAGCCCGTGCGACTGACCGACTCGATGCCGGCGGGCGTCAATCGGTCCGCGTTCGTCGCCCCGCAGCTCGTCCACTATCCCGGCCCTGACGGACAGATGGTGCCGGCGTACCTCTTCGTGCCGCCGAATCTCGATCGCACGAAGAAGCACCCTGCCGTGGTCTGGATCCACGGCGACGGCGTGAATCAGAACTACGACGGCTGGCACGTGCAGCGGAACTACGCCGTGTATTACAGCTTTCACCAGTACCTGCTGCAGCAGGGGTACGTCGTGCTCGCTCCGGACTACCGGGGCAGCATCGGCTACGGATCGGCGTGGCGCGAGGGCGTCTACATGGACGTCGGCGGCAAGGACTTCCGCGACGCGGGCCTCAGCGCGACGTATCTGGAGACGCTGCCCTTCGTCGACAGCGAACGCGTGGGCGTGTGGGGGCTCAGCTACGGCGGGTTCTTCACGCTGCTCGCCCTCACGGAGATGCCGACGGCGTTCCGGGCCGGCGTGAACGTGGCCGGGGTCGCCGACTACGCGATGTACTACGAGGATCCGTACCACGGGGGATGGACGGTGAGTCGCATCGGCACGCCCGACCAGAACCCGACGGTCTACGCGCAGGCGTCACCCGTCTCGCACATGGACCGGCTGGTGCGACCGCTGCTCATCCTTCATGGGACCGCGGACGTGAACGTGCCCTATCTCCACTCGGTCCGCCTGGTTGACGAGCTGCTCAAGCAGGGCAAAGGCGACCTGGTCTCGTTCATGACCTATCCGGGCGAGTTCCACTACTTCACGCGCGCCCACGTCCTGAAGGATGCCTGGACGCGTGTCGACCAGTTCTTCGCGAAACACCTGAAGCCGTGAGGGGCGCCCTGACACGCCGACACGCCGCTGCGCTCGCTCTCGCGGTGTCGACGTTCGCGCTCTTCCGCCCGTCAGTACTCGGCACCACCGCAGCGCAGGAGCGGATATACGTCGCGGTCGCCGACCGCGAAGGCCAGGCGGTCACGGATCTCACGGCCGCCGACTTCTCGGTGGCCATCGACGGCACCGTTCAGGAGATCGTCTCGGCCGCTCCGGCTACCGATCCGGTGTCGGTCGTCCTGCTCACGGATCGGCTCGGGCTGGAGCCGACCTACTCATCGTTCCGGCTGCACTCCGTGTTGTCCGGGTTCGTCAAGCGGATCCGCGCCGGCGCCCCCGGCAGCCGGTTCGCGCTCACCACCTTTGACGGACCCGTGGTGCACCTGGCGTCGTTCGCCACGCCGCCGGCGAATCTCGATCGGATGCTGGGCAGGTTGTCGACGAACGCGCCGGAGGCGGCGTTTCTCGACGCGATGGCTGATGCCGCGCAGACGGCCGGCGCGGCTCCGACCGACAGGCGCGTCATCTTCGCCGTGTTCGCGGGATACCGGCCGGATTTGAGCACGATCTTCATCGACACGGCCGCGGCCGCGCTGCTCGCGTCGAAGGGCAGCCTTTGGGCCATCGAGGTCCGGGCCAGCAGCGGGAACAGCTTCGGCAATGCGGCGCGGGAACACCTTGCAGACCGCGGCAGCACCCTGAGCGGCGGCCTGTACGAAGCCGTCGGATCGGGCGTGGGCCTCGAGACGGTTTCGAGGCGCATGGCCGATCTGATCGTCGCGCAATACGTCGTGACGTATGCCCCGGGCCGTGGTGGCCTCCACAGCCGGCGCACCGTCAACGTCAGCCGGAGCGGCGTGCAGGTGATGGCGCCTATCTGGCGCTGATGTCCTGAATATCAACGAGCTCGTAGCTGATTGTTAGAATCGAGGGGATTCGAGTGATCGATCAGAAGAGCCGCGCGTGGTTGACCGGCCACCACCGGATCTGCACCTTGCCGAGGATGTACTTTTTCGGCACGAAGCCCCAGTGCCGGCTGTCGGAGCTGTTGTTCCGATGGTCGCCCATCACGAAGTAATACCCCTCGGGCACCAGATCCGGGCCGAGGTTGTCCGACGAGCGGTACTCTTCCGGAATGAAGTCGTCCGACTGCAGCACGTCGTTCACGTAGACCTTGCCGCCGACGATGCGCACGGTGTCGAGGGGTTCGGCGACGACCCGCTTGACGAAGGACTTCCCGGGGTCCTTCGGGTAATAGAGCATGACGATGTCGCCGACCTGGGGGGAGTCGAGCTGGTAGGCCAGCTTGCTGACGATGAGCCGATCCTGGTCTTCGAGGGTCGGCGCCATGCTCTGGCCCTCGACGCGCGCGACCTGAAACCCGAAGGTGACGATCAGCGTGGCGTAGACCGCGGCCGACGTCAGCGTCTTGGCCCAGGCCAGGAGTTCTTCCCCCACCCGCGCGAGTCGGAACGAGCGCCGGTCCATGCGGATCCGGGCGGCCGCGTCGCGGGGGGACGGCGCGGACGGAACGGGGCCGACGGGCGTCGAGGACGCCGTCGGGGGCATGCCCAGCGCGGCCCACGCCTCGTCGCTCTCCGGCTCGACCATCCGTGGCCACTCGGGCGAGGCGTCCTCGCGGCGCGGCGCCCCGGGCGCCATCGCCTGTGGCGGCACCAGCGGAGGCGGCAAGGTCAGATCTGCAGGTAGTCGCGCGGTCGCCGGGTCTGCTGCCGGCTGACCGGGATCTCCGTCGCCTTCGGATCGCTCATCTTCAGGACGAAATTCCGACTGAACCACGGCACAATCTCCTTTATTTTCGTGATGTTGACCAGATGCGACCGGTGGACCCGCCAGAACACCTCGGGGTCCAGTCGCGCCTGCAACTCATCAAGCGTCCGATAGACGTGCCAGACACTGAGTGTGTCACTATCCGGAGGACTTCGTCCACCAGGGAGGCGTGCACGATGTCATCGGCGGGGACGAGGACGTACCGCTCGCCGACCCGGAGCGCCACCTGCGCCGGGGGCGACTTGCGCAGGGTCAGGGCCGCCAGCACTTCGACCAGCGCGGCCGGGGGAACCAGCGATCCACCCGGCGTGGCGAGCCCGGCGCGGTGGGTGCGCACGCGCTCGAGCGTGTGGGCCAGCCGCGGCGGGTCCACGGGCTTCAGCAGGTAGTCGAGCGCGTGCATGGAGAAGGCATCGAGCGCGTATTGGTCGAACGCGGTGACGAACACCAGCGACGGCAACGCGCCTGTGGTGATCAGCCGGGCGGCGACCCCACGGTGAGGGGAATCCCGAGGCCCGCCGCAAACGTCAACCGCTCGGGCCAGTCGCGGCGTTCGGTCAGCAGGATGGCCCGGAACCAGCGAAAGCGCGCGAGCGTGGTGGCCAGCACCGCCGCGATGGCGAGCTTGGCCAGCAGCGTCACGAGCAGGAATTGTTCGGGCGAAGGAGGCGAGGGTCTTGCGCCCCGGGTACCGGGAGCCAATATAGCACCCGGGGTTTTGGTATCATGGCACCATGATTGGGCCGTTTATTGCCGGGTTTGCGCACACCTTCAAGCACATGTTCAAGAAGCCGATTACGGTGAACTATCCGGATCAGAAGGTGCCGGTGTTCCCGCGGTACCGGGGCAAACAGGTGCTGATGCGCGACGAGAACGGCCTGGAAAAGTGTGTGGCGTGTGGCCTGTGCGCCGTCGCCTGCCCGGCCGACGCCATCTACCTCGAAGCGGCCGAAAACGACGGAACGGTGCAGGCCGGTCCTCGGTATGCGTCGGTCTATCAGATTCACAAGATGCGCTGCATCTTCTGCGGCTACTGCGAGGAAGCCTGCCCCGTGTCGGCCATCTTCATGGGCAAGGACTACGAGCTCGCGGTGTACAGCACGAAGGACTTCATCTGGGACAAGCAGGACCTGCTCGTTTCGCCAGCGCCGCCGGCGGTGCCCGCGGCGCGCTGAGGTGACTCAGAACTTTCTCGACGCCCTCACCGAGCGCGTGCTCGTGTGTGACGGTGCCATGGGCACCGTGCTGTACGGCCGCGGCGTCTTCCTCAACCGCTGCTTCGACGAACTGAACCTCACCCAGCCGGGACTGGTCACCGAGGTGCACGAAGAATACGTGCGCGCGGGCGCCGACGTCATCGAGACCAACACCTTCGGCGCCAACCGCGTGAAACTCGGCACGTTCGGGCTGGCCGACGAGGCGCACGCCATCAACGTCGCGGGGGCGCGCCTGGCGCGCCGCGCGGCCGGGGACCAGGTGTTTGTCGCGGGCGCGATGGGCCCGCTCGGCGTACGCATCGAGCCATGGGGACGCACGGGCCGCGATGAAGCGCAGGCCGTCTTCCGCGAGCAGGCCTCCGCCCTTGAGGAAGGGGGCGTCGACCTGTTCATCCTCGAGACCTTCCGCGACGTCAACGAACTGGTCGCGGCCATCCGCGCCGTGCGCGCCGTGAGCCGCCTGCCGATCGTCGCGCAGATGACGACCGAAGACGACGGGAACTCGCTGGACGGCACACCGCCCGAGACCTTCACGCCGGAGCTGGAGCGTGAGGGCGCGGATGTGATCGGCGTCAATTGCAGCGTCGGGCCGGCCGCGATGCTCGAGACCATCGAGCGGATGGCGCGCCTGACGTCGTGCCGGTTATCGGCGCAGCCCAACGCCGGCCGCCCCCGCGATGTGGACGGGCGCAATCTCTATCTGGGCTCGCCCGAGTACATGGCCAGCTACGCGCGGCGCTTCCTGACCGCCGGGGTGCGGCTGGTCGGCGGCTGTTGCGGGACCACGCCCGACCACACTCGCCAGATTGCCCAGGCCGTGCGCGCGTCCGTGCCGGCGCCCGCCCGGCCGCCCGTGGTGCCCGCGGCGGGGCAGGCCGTGGACGTGCCCGCGGTGCCGCGCGTCGAGAAGTCCACGTTGGGACGAGTGCTGGCCACGGGGCAGTTTGCCTTCGTCGGCGAGGCCTCGGCACCCCGCGGATTGGACCTGGACCCGGTCGCCGCCCAGATCCGTCGCCTGCAGATGCTGGGTGCGTGCGCGGTCAGCGTGCCCGACTACCCGCGCACCGGCGCGCGGGTGAGTGCCCTGGCGCTGGCCCTGCACCTGCAACGGCAGAGCGGGTTGGATGCGGTGCTGCACGTCTCCTGTCGCGATCGCAATCTCATGGGGCTGCAGTCGGATCTGCTGGGTGCCCACGCGATGGGCATTCGCAATGTATTGCTTACCACCGGCGACCCCGCGCCGCAGACGGCGTATGCCGATGCGACGTCGGTGTTCGACGTGGACGCGATCGGGTTGCTCAACATGGCGACGCGCCTCAACCGGGGGCGCGACATCGGTGGCCAGGCGCTCGGGGTCGCCACCAGGTTCCACATCGGCGCGGCGGTCAATCCTTTCGCCCCCAACCTCGACACCGAGTGGCGGCGTCTCGACTACAAAGTCGAGGCGGGCGCCGAATATCTGCTGACGCCACCCATTCTCGACCTCGACGCGTTTGACGCCGTGTGGCCCCGGCTGCAGGCGACCGGCATTCCGGTGATCGTCGGCGTGCTCGCGCTCGAAAGCGCCCGGCAGGCCGAGTTCCATGCGAGCGAGGTCACCGGCGTCCGGCTGCCACAGGGTCTGCTGGAGCGGCTGCGCGGGGCCGCCGATGAGGCGGCCGAAGGCCACGCCCTGACGCTCACGCTGGCCCGGGCCCTCCGCGACCGGGTACAGGGCGTGCGAATCAGCACGCTGCACGGCAGTCCCGAGGCCGCCGAGCGCCTGCTGGCCGATCTGTCCGCGTGAAACGCGATATATTCCGTCCCCAGTGAACGAACACCTGCTGATGCTCGGACGGTTTGTGCGCAGCCCCCGCACGGTGGGCGCCATCGCGCCAAGCTCCCGCACCCTGGCCCGCGCGATGGTCGCGGGCCTCGATTCAGCGGGGCCGGCGCGCGTGGTTGAGCTGGGGCCCGGGACGGGCGTGTTCACCAGAGCGATTGCCGAGCGACTGGGGCCGGAGGCGCGGGCCTTGTCCGTGGAGATTGACCCGACGTTCGCGGCGGCGCTCGACCGCCAGTATCCCAACATGGAGGTCGTGTGCGGCTCGGCCGTGGATCTGCCGGCGCTGGCCGAGGCGCGGGGACTCGCTCCGGTCGATCACATCATCTCGGGGCTGCCCTTCGCGTCGCTGCCCGCCACAGTCACGCGGTCGATCCTCGACGCGGTGGTCGCCACGTTGCGGCCGGGCGGCACGTTCATCACCTTTCAGTACGTCCACGGGTATTCGCTGCCGTTGGCCGTGGCCTTCCGTCGCGAGATGGACACGCGCATGGGCACGGCGTTCTCGCGTCGCCTGGTGGTCCGCAACGTGCCACCGGCCTACGTGCTCACCTGGGGCCGCGCATGACGTCTGGAAAAGCGCCGTCGGACTTCTCGGTCGGCCACGTCGAGAATGCGTCGGTCGAGCGTGTGTACGAAAAACTGTCGGTCATCTACGACCTGGTTTTTGGACTGATCCTCCAGGCCGGCCGGCGCCGCGCCATCGTCATGATGGACCTCGCCGCGGGCGAGCGGGTGCTCGAGGTCGGGGTCGGCACCGGTCTGAACCTCTCGTTGTACCCGCGGGCCTGCGAGGTGACCGGGATCGATTTCTCCGAGCACATGCTCGAACGCGCCGAAGAGCGGGCCGGGCGGGAGGGCCTGACGGCCCGGCTGTTTCAAATGGACGCGGCCGACCTGCGGTTTCCCGACGACAGCTTTGATGTGGTCTACGCGCCGTACGTGATTTCGGTGGTGCCCGACCCGGTGCAGGTGCTGCACGAGATGCGCCGCGTCTGCCGGCCAGGCGGGCGGATCGTAATCCTCAACCACTTCCGCAGCCGTCATGCCGTCATGTCGCGCGTGGAACGATGGCTCTCGTCGCTGACCGTGCACATCGGGTTCAAGGCTGACCTCGACGGCGAGGCGCTGTTCGCGCAGGTGGGCCTGACGCCGACCGCCATCGAGGCCGTCAACAGGCCGCGGCTCTGGTCGCTCGTCACCTGCCGGAAGTAACCCGCGTCACCCCGCAGGTCTCCGCAATCCATTGCGCCGCGAGCGTGGCGCCACGAAGGTCCGGCGGCGCGGACGGCGCCGGCGCCGCCAGCAGCGCCTCGAGCACCTCGCGCCAGCGCCCGCCGAACAGGTCCTCCTGAGACAGAAACCGGCACCGGACCAGTGACGGCATCTCGGCCACCAGCAAGTCGTACTCGCGGAAGTGTCCGCGCGACGTGTACAGCACGGCCGTGCCAGCGGCCGCGCACTCGCTGATGATGCCGTAGCCCGGCTTGGTCACCACCACGTCCGCCGCCGCGACCAGATCTTCGTACCGCAGGTCGCCTTCAAACGTACTCTCGGGCAGATAGATGACGTCGGGCGGGGCTGCCGCCCCGCCGCGCGGGCCGGTGCTGGGTGCGCGGTGCGGCGTGGACACGATCCGGTCAGTGAGGAGGATGGTCCACTCCCGCAGGCAATCCAGCGCCGCGACGTCGAGCCGTTGCAGCCCGTAGCCCCCGAACGACAGCAGCGCCACTTTCTGCGAGGGCGTCAGTCCGAGACGGTTGCGCGTTTCCGTTCGTGTCAGGTTGGCGCGGCGCGCGATGAGCGGGAGGCGCTCGACGCGTGGGAACACGGTGAACCCGTCCGCGTCAGACAGCGGCAGCCGCAGCGCGAGCGTGGCGGCGCCGTAGGCGCGCCGCACGCGCGCGATCAGCCCGGGCGCCTGCGCCAACTGCCCGGGGTACCACTCGTAGATCCAGTCCCACGTGAAGTTGGCGATCGCGATCGACGGCACCCGCAGACGCGCCGCGACCTCAAACGCCAGCGGCGGGATGTCGCCGACGATGCCGCGCACGCGGAAGGGCGCCAGCCTCGCCACCTCCGCCGCGACGCGCGACTCGAGGGTGGCATGAAACGCCCACGCCTCGCGTACCGTGGCGTCGTCATCATGCGTCACGCTGTCGCGTTGAATGACCCCCGTGTCGCACGGCCCGGCGAGCACCGTGTGCGGCACCCGTAGCGAGCGCGCGAGCAGCGACGGGCTGACAGACGTCCGCAGCACCGGGTGGAGGTCGGGGGAGCAGGCCCGCAGCGCGTGCACGACTTCGATCTGCCGGGACGCATGGCCAAACCCATGGCCCGACACATAAAAGACGACTACGTCGCGAGACACACCGATGTCAGAGAAACACCATCGACTGATGCGAGGGGATGTCGAAGCGGCGGCGGCACTTGGTGCAGTTGACGACGTCGTCGACCCGGTAGAGGTGGTCGCGGACCTTTTCGAACAAGGCCCGATCGCGCGCATCGGCGCCGTTCGGCACGCGGTCTTTCTTCGTGCGCCGCAGCCAGCGGATCTGGTAGTCGTCGCGATGACGGCACTGCGGGCACGACAGGGACATCGGTTTTGTCTCGGACTTTTCCGTGAAGAAGTCGCGCTCATTCAAGGCCATGGCTCGCATTGTACTTGGAGTCAGAGGTGCGAACGTGCGAACGTGCGAACGTGCGGAGGGGGCCCCAGTCAGTAGATGCCCGGGAGGATTCGCCATCGCACCTTGTGGCAGTACATGCCGTATGCGCGGCCGAAGGTTTTGTGCAGGGCGCGCTCCTCGAGCGGGACGGCGACGACGAGGTAGAGGGTGCTGGTGAGGGCGAAGACCAGGCGCGTGCCGGTCATCACCGGCATGCTCCAGACGAGCAGCACCCAGCCCAGGTAGATTGGGTGGCGCACGAAGCCGTACAGCCCCGTGCTGACGAGTGTGGGGGCCGCCGTGGCCCGCTGGCCGAACGCCTGCCGGATCCCGGCCAGGTCCAGGGAATCGAGGGTGGACGCGGCCAGGCCCGTCACGATCAGGCCGGTGAGGCACAGCCCTTCCACGATCCAGAGTCCTGCGCCCGAGACGCGCCACGCGACGCCAGGCACCGGCGCCCACGCCCAGAGCATCCACACAAAGAGCAGCGAGGAAATCCACACATACGTCGTGCGCTCCAGCGCGGGCGGCACGACGCGGGTGAGTGCGGCCTTCAGCCCGGTCCGCGCGAAGACGGAGTGGTGCAGCGCAAAGATCGTGAAGAGCAGCACGTTCTGGAAAACCGCGGGCCACGCCGCGTCGGACCACGGTCCAGCCGGGCGGCCGAAACGCGCGTACATCATCAGGAAATAGGCCAGCGACGCGACAAACGCGAGTCCCCCGAGCAGGGCGATCAAGCGTCCGGCAAATGACGCGCGGGGCGGGGCAGGCACAACAGGACCGTATTATAGAGGGCATGCCCCCCAGCGGCCCGCGTGTGGCCATCACCGGACTCGGTGTGGTGTCACCGTTTGGCGTGGGCCGCGAGGCGTTCTGGCGCGCGCTTGCCGGCGGTGAGAGCGGCGTCCGTGCTGTCACCGCCTTCGACACCACGGGCTATCCGTGCCGCGTCGCGGCGGCCGTGTCCGACGATCTCGTCGCGCGGGCGCTGGCCGCGGCGCCTCGGACCGATCGGGACGACCGGAGTGACGCGCGCCGGTACGCCAAGGTCTCGCGACTCGCGGTGCTCGCGGCGCGCGAGGCGCTCGACGACGCGGGGCTGAGCGCTGGGTCGCCAGACATCGGCGTGCTGGTGGGGAGCGGCGCGGGCGGGATTGACGTGGCCGAGCGCCAATACGGCGACTTCTTCAGCGGCGACCGCCACCGCGTCTCCCCCTACGCCATCCCCGTGTCCATCGTCGGCATCGTGTCGAGCGAGATTTCAATCGCGCTCGGATGCCGGGGCATCAGTCACGTCGTCTCGACCGGCTGCACGAGTTCCACGGATGCCATCGGGTACGCGGCCTCGCTCATCCGGCACGGCGAGGCGGAGGTCCTCATCACCGGGGGCGCCGACGCGTGTGTCACGCCGGGGATGTTGTTCGGATTCGCGCGCATGCGGGCGGTGTCGACCGCGTTCAACGACCGGCCCTCGGCCGCGTCGCGGCCGTTTGACGCCGCGCGCGACGGGTTCGTGCTGGGCGAGGGCGCCTGGATGCTGACGCTGGAACGCGAGGCGCGCGCGCGGGCGCGTGGCGCGCGGATCTACGCCTTCATCGACGGGTATGGCTCGACGTGTGATGCCTGGCATCGCGTGCAGATGGACCCCGAAGCCACCGAGATTGTGCGCGCGATGACGCTGGCGCTGACGCGCGCGGGCCGCAGGCCCGAGGACGTCGGTTATGTGAGTTATCACGGGACGTCCACACGGCTGAACGACGCCGTCGAGATGCGCGCGGTCCGGCAGGTGCTGGGCGACGCGGCCGGCCGTGTGCCCGGCTCGTCGGTGAAGTCGATGATCGGCCATCCGCAGGGCGCGAGCGGCGCGGCGGGCATCGTGTCCACTGTGCTGGCCATGACGCACGACGTGTTGCCGCCGACCATCAATCAGGACACGGCCGACCCCGCGTGCGACCTCGACACGATTCCCAACGTCGCGCGTCCCGCGCGTGTGGAGGTGGCGCTCTGCAACTGTCTGGGGTTTGGCTCGAAGAACAGCGCGATTGTGCTGGGGCGCGCCTGACCATGATCGACGTCATCGTCGCCGGCGCCGGACCGGCGGGCAGTGTGGCCGCGCTGGTGCTGGCGCGCGCGGGCGCGCGCGTCTGGCTGCTGGACCGCGACGAGTTTCCCCGCCCGAAGTTGTGTGGCGACACGCTCAATCCCGGCGCGGTCGCCACGCTCGCGAGCCTGGGACTGACGGGCGGACCGCTCGACACCGCGAGACGGCTGGCGGGGTTCTGGGTCACCAGTCCGCGCGTGGCGGTGTGCGGCCGGTATGGCAGCGGCGATGTCGGGCTGGCGCTCACGCGCGCCGCACTTGACGGGTGGTTGGTGGCGCAGGCGGTGGCCGCCGGCGCACGACTTGAGACAGGCGTGCGTGTGCAGGGGCCGATCTGGGGCGACGGCCCGGAGCCCGTCGTGGCGGGTGTGACCTTCGTGCGCGCCGCGTCCGGCCCGGCCCCTGTGCGCCTGCCTGCGCGGATGACGATTGCGGCCGACGGACGCCGATCGGTGCTGGCGCGCGCCTGCGGTCTGGCCTCCCAGCCGGCGTGGCCGAGACGATGGGCGTTTGGGGGGCATGCGACGGATGTGGAGGGGCTGGGCGACTGTGGAGAGATGCACGTGCGCGCGCGCCACTACATCGGCGTGGCGCCCATGCCGGACGGACTCGCCACCGTGTGTGTGGTGACCGGCCCGCGTCCCGACGGTCGCACGGCTGAAGACATCGTGCGTCGAGTGTTGCGCGCGGACCCGCGGTTGGCTGAGCGTCTGGCGCACGCGCGTTTTGTGTCGCCGGTGCGCGTGCTCGGACCGCTGGCCGTTGACGCGCGGCGACCCGGCGTGCCGGGGTTGCTGCTGGCCGGAGACGCGGCCGGGTTCGTGGATCCGATCACCGGTGATGGTATGCACCTGGCGATTCGTGGCGGCGTGCTGGCGGCAAACGCGGCCCTGGCCGCGCTTGAGTCCGGGGACCTCGCCGCCGCCGTTCGGCGCCTGGAGGCGGATCGCGGCGACGCGTTCGGTTCCAAACTGCGCGTGAATCGCGCCATCCGCGCGCTGGTGGGATCTCCGATGGCATTGGATGTCGCCGGTGTGGGCGCGCAGTGGCTGCCGGGCGTGTTGCGTAAGGTCGTGCGCGTGGCGGGGGATGCCGCATGAACGGAGCGCAGGCATGAACGGAGCGCAGGCGTGAACGGAGCGATGGAAGGGTTTGTGCTGGCCGTGGTCATCGGGATGCTTGCGGCCGAATGGGTCGTGTCGATGCGCCACGAGCGGTGGCTGCGGGCGCACGGGGCGGTGGAGCCGCCCGGCGATCCCTATCGCGCGCTGGCGATCGTGTACCCCGCGGCGTTTGTCCTGATGGGCCTGGAGGGCCTGTGGCGTGCAGGTGGCGACGCGGGCGCCGGCGGCGGCCCCGCGTGGGGCGTGTCGGGCGCGCTGCTTTTTCTTGCGGGCAAGGGGTTGAAGTACTGGGCGATTGGCCATCTGCGCGAGCGATGGACGTTCAAGGTGCTGGTGGTGCCGGGCCTGCCGCTGGTGCGCTCGGGGCCCTATCGGTACGTCGATCATCCCAACTACATCGCCATCGTCGGTGAACTGGCGGGGATGGCGCTGATGGTGCACGCCTGGTGGACGGGGCCCGTGATGACGGCGCTGTTCCTGCTCGTGTTGCGCCGGCGTCTGCGCGTCGAGGTGGAGGCCCTGCGGACGTGATAAATTTCAGGCGTTCACCATGATCACACGTGCAATTCTGCTGACTGCGCTTGTGGGCGTCTGTGTCGTGTTGGTGCCGCCGGCCACGCCGTGGGCGCAGGTGGCCGAGGCTCCGCCGACGCCGGACACGCTCGTGCGCCATGTGCGTCAGGCGTTGGGGCGCGGCGCGGTGGACCGCGCGCGCACCATTACCGCGCAGACGACGGCGCCGCCCGAGGTCACGAGTATGGCGCTGGCGCTCGTCGAGATCTTCGAGGGCAGGCCCACCGGCGCGCGTGCGCGCCTCACGGCCCTGGTCGACGCCGGTGACACCAGCGACGCGCTCCTCGAACTGGGATTGCTCGACCTGCGCGAGGGGAAGCGCGAGGACGGGCGGCGGCGCCTCGATCAGTTGCTGCAGCAGACGTACGACATGACGCCGGAGAATTCGTTCCGGATGGCGCGGGCGGCGTACGCACTCGGCGACGTCCGTCTCGCGAACACGGCGTTTCAGCGCACTGGGCCGTTGCCGCTTCAGAAAGCGGACATGGAAACCACGTGGGGCGACATGCTGTTCGAGAAACACCAGTACGGCGAGGCCGTGCGCAGCTATCGCGCGGCGCTCGACGCCGACCCGGGGTGGATTCGGGCACATCTGGGCCTGTCGCGCGCGCTGGCCGGCGAGGATCTGGTGACGTCCGGGGCCGCGCTCGAGACGGCCGGGTCGCTGGCGCCGTCGCATCCCGACGTGTGGTTGCTGACCGCCGAGCGGCGTTTGGTCGCCGACGACAAGCCCGGCACCAGGGCGGCCCTCGACACGGTGGCGGCAGCGCGACCGAACACGCCGGACGAATGGGCGTGGCGCGCCGCGCTGGCCCACGCCGAGGGCGACGAGGCGGCTGTCGAGGCGGGCCTCCGGCGCGCCTTCGACCTGAATCCACTGTTTGCGGACGGCTACCGTGTGGTGGGGGCCCAGGCCGCGCGCGCGTATCGGTTCGATGAGGCCGCTGCCTACGCGCGCAGGGCCGTCGACCTGAACGATGAAGACGCGGGCGCGCATGCCGACCTCGGGCTGTATCTGATGCGGACGGGCGACGAAGCCACGGCACGCGTGGCACTGGAGCGCGCCTTCAGGCTCGACCCGTTCGACACGGTCACGTTCAACCTTTTGAAACTGCTCGACACGATCGCGACGTTCGACACGGTGGAGTCGGGCCCGTTCGTGTTCAAGTTTCCGAAGGACGAGGCGGCCGTGCTCGCCCCCTACGCGTTGCCCCTGGCCCATCTGGCGTACAAGACTTTCTCCGCGCGATATGGCTTCACGCCGGACGGGCCGATTCTGGTTGAAGTGTTCTCGGTTCACGACGACTTCGCCGTGCGCACCCTCGGACTGCCCGGGCTGGTCGGCGCGCTCGGGGCGTGTTTCGGCCGCGTCATCACCATGGACTCGCCGAAGGCACGGCCGCCCGGCACGTTCAGTTGGCAGGCCACCCTGTGGCACGAGATCGCCCACGTCTTTTCGCTGCAGGTTTCCGATTACCGTGTGCCGCGCTGGCTGACCGAAGGCATCTCGGTGTTCGAGGAACACCAATACAACAAAGCCTGGGGACGTGAACTGGCGCTCGAGTTCGCCCGTGCGCTGTCGATGAATCGCACGTTTGGCGTGATGGGCCTGCCCGACGCGTTTCAACGCCCTCGGGACCTGTCGCTCGCGTACTTCGAAGCGTCGCTGCTGACCGAGCACCTCGTGTCGATCAACGGCGACGCCGGACTGCGGGCGCTGCTGTCCGCGTACGCCGGCGGCGCGAAGGACGCGGACGCGTTTGCGAAGGCGTTCGGCAGATCCGTGGACGAGGTGGAGGCCTCGTTCAAGGCGTTTGTGGACAGGGAATACGGCGCGCTCGCGCGGGCGATGGCCGATCCCGCGGGCACCGGCGAGCGGGGAGGCGGACGCGGAGGCCGGGGTACCGGAGGCCGGGGGGCCACCCCGCAGACCCTCGACGCACTCAAGGCACTGGCGGCGACCGCGCCAGGCAGCTTTGTGGCGCAGTGGTCGTTGGGCCAGGCGCACTATCAGAACGGCGAACTGGCGGAGGCCCGTACCGCTCTCGAACGCGCCGCCGCACTCGCCCCGATGGCACATGGCGACACCAGCCCGCGCCCGCTGCTCGCTGACATCGCCCTCAAGGAAAGCGACCCCGCGCGGGCGCGTCGCGAACTGCGCGAGTTCCTGACATGGGATCACGACAACGTCGAGGCGGCCCGCCGGCTCGTCGCGCTGGCCCGCGAGGCCGCCGACGAAGATGCGGAAGCGTTCGGGCTGCGGGTCGTGGCCGACATCGACCCCTACGACGTGAACGCCCATGTGGGCCTCGGGCGTCGCGCGCTGGCACGCAAGGACTACGAGACCGCCCTCGTCGAACTGTCCGTCGTGCTCGCGCTGGGGCCGCCGAATCTCGCCGAGGCCCACGCCGATCTCGCCGAGGTCTTCCTCGGGCTCGGCAGAAAAGACGACGCCCGGAAGGCGGCGCTGAAGGCCCTTGAGCAGGCGCCGACGTACGCGCGCGCGCAGGACCTGCTGCTGGCCGCGATTGGAGGACGCTCATGAGGGTGCGACGGCACGCCTGGGTGTGGGCCGGCGTCGCCGGAGCGTGGCTGCTCCTTGCCGCTTCCCCGGCGGCGGCGCAGCCCGCGCGGTACGCCGTGCTGGTGCAGGGGGCCTCGGGCGAGCCCGCGTTTGCGACGCAGCATCGCGCCTGGCTCGACCAGATGGTCACCACGCTGCGGGACAAATTCGGGATGGCGCCGGCCAACGTCATCATCCACGCCGAGCAGCCGCGCGATGGCGAACACCGCGCGACGGCCGACCTGGTGCGCGCGACGTTCGATCGCCTCGGCCAGACCCTGCAGCCCACTGACGTGTTGTTCGTGATGCTGATCGGTCACGGGACGGGCGACAGCGCGTCGGCGAAGTTCAACCTCGTCGGCCCCGACCTCACGGTGCAGGAATGGGAGGCGCTGCTGAAACCCGTGTTGTCGCGCGTCGTGTTCGTGAACGCTGCCAGCGCCAGTTTTCCCTTCGCGGCCGGCCTCACCGGCGACCGCCGCATCGTCATCACCGCCACGAGTGCGCCGGCCCAGCGGTTTTCCACGATCTTTGCCGAGGCGTTTGTGCAGGCGCTCAACGCCAGCGCCGCCGACCTCGACAAGAACAACCGCATCTCGATCTGGGAGGCGTTTACGTACGCCTCGCGCCTCGTGAAGCAGTCCTACGAGCAGAAGGGCTTGCTTGCCACCGAACGGGCGCTCATTGAGGACAACGGAGACGGCGTCGGCCGCGAAGCCACGACGGCCACTGGTGAAGACGGCACCCTCGCCACGATGACCTACCTCGACGCCGTCGTCGAAGCCCGCCCGACGGACTCCGCGCTGCAGATGCTGCTGCAGCGTCAGGAGGTGCTGACGACCGACATCGACGAGCTGAAGCGGAAGAAGGCCTCGATGCCGTCGGCCGAGTACGAGGCCGCCTGGGAGAAGCTGATGATCGATCTCGCGACGGTGAGTGCGGAGGTCCGGAAACGGGGCGGTGGCCTGTAGCGGGCCGGGTTAGGGCCTGGAAATGAATGAAGGTGCCAATTCTGGGTGTCGAGGCGCCCGGCCGGCCAGGCGCGAGGAGCGCGCATACCCAGTGTATGCAAGCGACGAGCAACGCCGCCGGCCGGGAGGCATCGGCAGCCAGAATGGCACCTTCATTCATTTCCAGGCCCTTACCGCCGGGCGCCGTCCCTCCACGCCCATGCGCGCCGCTCCGGGCGGCGCAGGAACCTGATCGTGGCCGCTCCCGCCAGAAACCCCGCGGCGTGGGCCCAGAACGCGATGCCGCCCGTCGAGGTCACGTCGGCCGCGCCGGCCGACCGGCCCAGGCCACCGACGACCTGCATCAGAAACCAGAACGCCAGAAAGAACAGCGCCGGGATTTCGAAGACGTGGATGTAGAAGATCAGAAAGAGCAGCACCAGCACGCGCGAGTACGGGAACATCACGAAGTACGCGCCCATGACGCCCGCGATGGCGCCGCTGGCCCCCACCATCGGCAGCAGCGAACCCGGGCTGGCCGCCGTCTCAGCGAACGCCGCCACCGCCCCGCACCCCAGGTAGAAGAGCAGGAACCGGCCGTGCCCCATCTGGTCCTCGACGTTGTCACCGAAGATCCACAGGCTCACCATGTTGCTGGCCAGGTGCAGCAGGTTGCCGTGGACGAACATCGACGTGCATACGGCCATCCACGAAAAGTCGGCGGGCACGAGGCCCACTTGATGCAGGAGCGCCCGGTGCACGTCGGCGGGCTGCGGAAACGTCCAGACAAAGACCGCCACGTTGACGCCGACGAGCACCCAGGTGACGACCGGGGTTGTGCGGGAGGGTATGACGTCGCGAAGCGGAAAGAGCATACTGAACGCGGGCACGCCACGTGGGATTCGGGACTGGACGTATCGTAACCCGGGGCGGCGAGGAGCCCCGGCATTTGGAGAACGTGCGTGACGTGTCGAATGTGTGGAGTCACCATCGCCGACAAGGCGATCGTCTGTTACAAGTGCGGAGCCCCGGCGATCGAGACGGCGCCGGTGCCGCGGACCGTCCGGGCCCGGCCACGCCGGTGGGTGAGAGTACCCGTCGTGCTGGCGATCGTCGCCCTGGCCGTCTGGCTGGTGCCGCAGACGCCCGACGGCACGTGGATGCGCTGGGCGGCCTGGGCGGCCGTGCCGATCGTCACGCTGATCGCGATGCGTCTCGTTTCCGGTAGACTGCCTCGGTCATGACCACACTCGACCCCCTTCGTCTGGATGTGCAGGACGCGCTCGGGACGCGGACCGTTCTGGTGGAGCGCACGCCGTTCACCATCGGCCGCCGAGAAACCAACGACCTGCGCCTGGGCGGCAGCGAGGTGTCGCGCGAACACGTCAGGATCGACGTCGCGAACGGCGCCTACGTGGTGCACGACCTGCAGTCGCGGTACGGCACGTTCGTCAACGACGCCGAGATCACCACGCAGCCGATTGCCTCCGGAGACTGCATCCGGCTGGGGCGCGGCGGCGGCGCGGACCTGGTCTGCCATCTGGGGACCGAGACGATGTCGTTCTCGCGCTCGCACACCGGCGCGCGCGACAACCTCCGCCAGATCACCGCGCTGCTCGACGGCTTCCGGTCGCTGGGCTCCGGTCGCGTGTTGCAGGAGGTCCTGGCGCTGGTCCTGGATGCGGCCATCGAGCTGTCCGGTGCCGAGCGCGCCTTCATCATGCTGGGCAGCCCCGACGGGCGCCTCGAGTTCAAGCTGGCGCGGGGGCGCGGCAAGGTCGTGCTCACCGACGGCACGTTTGCGGTGAGCCAGAAGATCCCTGAGGAAGTCTTTCGGTTGGGTGAGATGCGCGTGGTCACCGACCTGCTCGACGGCGGACTCGCCGATGTGCACCAGGGCACGGTGGCACTGGGGATCCGCCACGTCGTGTGTGTGCCGCTCAACCTCGTGCAGTACGTGGACGCGGCCGACGCGAGCGCCGACGACCGCCGGATTGGCGTGTTGTACCTGGACAGCCGCGAAAAAGGGGCCCTGCTGTCAGCCACGACCCAGCGGGCGCTGGGCACCCTGGCCTCGGAAGCGTCGGTCGCCATCGAGAGCGCGCAGCTCTACCGCGAGAAGCTTGAGAAGTCGAAGATGGAGCAGGAGATGCGCATCGCTGGCGAGATCCAGCGGGCCCTGATGCCCAAGCCGCTGGCGAACCTGCGTTTCGTGGAGGCCGCGGCCGCGTCGATTCCCTGCCGGTCCATCGGCGGCGACTTTTTCGACTACCTCGACTTTGACGGCCAGGCGTTCGGGTTCACGCTGGGCGATGTGGCGGGGAAGGGCCCCCCGGCCGCCCTCCTCAGCGCGCTGGTGCAGGGCATGTACGCCGCGCAGGTGTACGGCGTCGGCCCGGCCACCTTTGTCACGAAGGCCAATCAGGTGCTCTGCCGGCGCGGGATTGAAGCCCGCTTCGTCACCCTCATGGTCGGCATCGTGGCCGCCGACGGCACGCTGACGTACACGAACGCCGGACACAATCCGCCGTTTGTCGTCGGTCCGTCCGGCATCCGGCGCCTTGAAGAGGGAGGCCCGGTGGTCGGGCTGCTGGAGTTCGCGTCGTTCGCGCAGGCCACGGTGCCCCTCGTGCCCGGCGACACCGTGGTCGTCTTCAGCGACGGCGTGTCGGAGGCGCTCAACAGCGCGGAAGAGGAATTCGGGGACGACCGGCTGCTGGCCGCGGTGCAGGCCGCCGATGCGTCGAACGCGCAGGCCATTGTCACCGATGTGTTTGAGGCGGTGCGCCAGTTTACGGCTGGCACCGCGCAGGGCGATGACATCACGGCCATGGTGATCCGGTATCTCGGAGCGCCGGCCTGATGAGCCGAGCCCGCGTGCTGGTCGTGGCCTGGGTGATATTCGGGCTGTTCGTCTGGAGCGCGGTGTTCGACTGGTGGATGTCGGGTGCCGTGCGGGAGTTCCTTTTCCGGACGGCGGAGTACGAGCTGGGACGCCAGCCCGAGCCGTCGTTGGCCGACCTCATGTCCGAGGCCCGGCGCAGCGGCGTGGTGCGCGCCTCGACGTGGACCGCCATCGTGGTGGGGGCCGGTCTGTTGACGATTCGCCTGCTGACGATGCGGGAGAGGCGATAGGTGCATCCGCTGATTTACGACTGGAACAGCGTGGACGCGGGCGACCTGGCCCGGCGTCCCGTGATGCTCGATGACGAGACCCTGCGGGACGGGTTGCAGTCGCCGTCGGTGACGACCCCGTCCATCGACGACAAGGTGCGCATCCTGCACCTCATCGACGCGCTGGGGATCGAGACGGCGAACATTGGGTTGCCGGGCGCCGGGCCCCATGTGGCCGCTGACGTGGAACGTCTTGCGCGCGAGATTGTGCGCGCCGGCCTGCGGGTGCGCGCCAACTGCGCGGCCCGCACCGTCGTGGCCGACATCGAGCCCATTGCGCGCATCTCGCAGAAGGTCGGCCTCGCCATCGAGTGCTGCGCGTTCATCGGGTCGAGTCCCATCCGCCAGTACGCCGAGGACTGGACGCTCGATCGCCTGGTTGCCCTCTCGGAGGAGGCGGTCGGATTTGCCGTCAAGGAAGGGTTGCCGGTGATGTACGTCACCGAGGACACCACGCGCGCCGACCCCGGGTCGCTGCGCCGGTTGTACTCGGCGGCCATCCGCGCCGGGGCGTCGCGCGTCTGCATCGCGGACACGGTGGGCCACGCGACGCCGGAGGGCGCGGCGGCGGTGACCCGGTTTATCACGACGATCGTGGACGAGTGCGGGGGCGGGGTGGGCATCGACTGGCACGGGCATCGTGATCGCGACCTGGCGGTGGCCAACTCGCTGGCGGCGTGGCAGGCCGGCGCCACACGTCTGCACGGCGCGGCCCTGGGCATCGGGGAGCGTGTGGGGAACACGCCCATGGACAGCCTGCTCGTGAACCTGGTGCTGCTGGGCCAGCGCGAGGCCGACCTGACCCGGTTGACCGAGTATTGCGCGACCGTCTCGACCGCCTGCGGCGTGCCGATTCCCGCCAACTATCCCGTTGTGGGCCGTGACGCCTTCCGCACGGCCACGGGGGTGCACGCGGCCGCGATCATCAAGGCGTACAAAAAGCAGGACCCCGCCCTGGTGGACGCCGTCTATTCGGGGGTCCCGGCCAGTCTGGTGGGGCGCGAGCAGGAGATTGAGGTCGGCCCGATGTCCGGCAAATCCAATGTCGTGTACTGGCTGGACCGGCGGGGGATCGCGCCGACCGAGGCGCGCGTCGAGCGGATTTTCGCCTGCGCGAAGCAGGCGGCAACCGTCCTGACCGAGGCGGAGATCCGCGCGCTGGTTGACTGAGGGCCCGCGCGACAATAACTTGGCCATTCTGGCTGCCGATCCATCCCGACCGCCTGCGTTGCTCGTCGCTTCCATACGCCAGGTATGCGCGCGCCTCGCGCCTTGGCGGCCGGGCGCCTCGCCAGCCAGAATGGCCAAGTTATTGTCGCGCGGGCCCTCAGGGCCGCCAGGCGCGGGGGGTGCCCCCCGGGGCGCCAGAGGGGAACCTGCGATTTTCTCCTCTGAAAATGTGCGTGAGTGTGCGATGCTATGCCGGACGCGTGATGCGTCTTCCAAGGAGACGAGATGGCGAAGAAAGCTGCGAAGAAAGCTGCAAAGAAAGTCGCGAAGAAGGTTGTGATGAAGAAGGTTGTGAAGAAGGTTGTGAAGAAGGCGGCAAAGAAGGCGGCAAAGAAGGCTCCGCGCAAGCCGAACGCGGCGTTCATGCGGCCGGTCACGCCCAGCGCGACGCTGGCGGCGGTCGTGGGTGACAAGCCGATTCCGCGTACCGAGGTGACCAAGCGTCTGTGGGCCTACATCAAGAAGAACGGCCTGCAGGACCAGAAGAACCGGCGCATGATCAAGGCGGACGACGCGCTGCGGGCCGTTTTTGACGGCAAGCCGGCGGTCAACATGTTCGAGATGACCAAGCTGGTCAGCAAGCACCTCACGTAAGTCGGGCACGGCATTACCAACCAACGGCGGCTGCGCGAGCAGCCGCCGTTCGTTGGTACGGACAAGCGCCTTCAGCCCTCCAAACCTCCATGTCGATGATGGAGCGGACTACTTCGTGAGGTATTTCACCACGTCAGGCAGCGCCGCGAGCAGGACGTCGCCGACGATCTGCAGCGACTGCTGTGAGACAGCGTCGAGGTTGTCGCCGGCGGTGTGCCAGTGCCCCTCGGCGATGAAGTGGTTGAGGTCGATGATGTTGATCGAGGGCACCCCGGCGCGCACGAAGTGCAGATGGTCGTCCTCGATCGTGGTGGTGACATTGAGGAAGACGTTGCCGTGGCCCAGGCGCCGCGCGGCGGCCCAGATGATGTCGGTGAGCCAGCGGGTGGAGTGGCTGTCGCGCTCGATCCGCAGGTCCCGATGGCCGATCATGTCGACCAGGATCAGGGCCTTGATCGCCGACAGCGCGCCGGCCTTCTGCGCGGCTTGCACGTAGTAGCGGCTGCCGTAGGTCGAGTCGGTATCGATGTCCCACTTGACCACGGCCTCTTCGCCGTCGAACCAGACAAACTCGTACGTGAAGTCGCGCGGCTGGTCTTTCAGGCTGCGCACCAGCTCGACCAGGAGCGCCGCGCTCGACGCGCCGTCACTCGCTCCGAGGAACACGATGTCCTTGAACAGCTTCGTGTCGTAGTGGCCCGTGAAGAGAATGCGATCCGTCCGGCGGCCCGGCAGGGTCACTATCAGGTTGAGCATCTCGACCTGGCCGATCGGTGTGGTGGCGACGAAGGGCTGCTCCTGCACGGTGAGGCCCATGGCCGAGATCTGACGGGTCAGGTACGCCCGGGTCTGGCGCAGTTCGGCAGAGCCGGCGGGCCGGGGGCCGAGGGCGACCTGCGCCTTCAAGTGTTCGAAGGCCCGGGCGCCGTCGAAGGTGGGGGCGGCGGGTGCCTGGGCGGACGGGCCCAGGCCCGCGCAGACGCTGGTCACGGCGAGGACTCCGACGGCAAACACACCACGCAGCATACGGTCTCCTGAATCCCTGAAAGCACTTGACGTGACGGAGTTCCCTGAACGCCCTTCCAAGGGGATCGGCACCCATACCACGTCACGTCAAGTGCGCTGCCGTGCAAATGGGAGTGGCCTCATTATGGCCGACCCGGGGGCCATGCGGGACGTGTCAACCGCGCGCGTCGCGGCCGACGTAGTCCCGGCGGGCCGGGCCGACGTAAATCTGCCGCGGCCGCGCGATTTTCTGGTCGCCGTCACGCAGCATTTCGTCCCACTGCGCCAGCCAGCCCGCCGTGCGGGGGATGGCAAACAGCACCGGGAACATGTCGAGGGGGAACCCCATCGCCTGATAGATCAGGCCCGAGTAGAAGTCGACGTTCGGATAGAGCTTCCGGCTCACGAAGTAGTCGTCTTCGAGGGCAATGCGTTCAAGCTCGAGGGCGATGTCGGTGAGCGGGTTGCGGCCGGTCACCTCGAATACCTGGTCGGCCGTCTGCTTGATGATGCGCGCGCGCGGGTCGTAGGACTTGTACACGCGGTGCCCGAAGCCCATCAGCCGCCCCTCGCCGCCCTTCACACGCGTGATGAAGGCCGGGACGTGTTCGACCGAGCCAATTTCCTTCAGCATGTGGAGCACCGCTTCGTTGGCGCCGCCGTGCAGGGGCCCGTAGAGGGCGGCGGCCGCGCCAGCGAGCGAGGAGTAGGGGTCGGCCTGGGAGCTGCCGATCCCGCGCATCGCGCTGGTGCTGCAGTTCTGCTCGTGGTCGGCGTGCAGGATGAACAGGATGTCGAGCGCGCGCTCGAGCACCGGGTGCGGCGTGTACTTCAGCTCGGTCATCCTGAACAGCATGTTCAGGAAGTTGCCGGTGAAACTCAGATCGTTGTCCGGGTACACATAGGGGCGCCCGATGCTGTGGCGATAGGCGTACGCCGCGATGCTCGGCACCTTGGCGATCAGCCGGCGCACCTGCAACCGCCGCGTGTCGGGACTGGTGATGTCTTTGGCGTCGGGGTAAATCGTGGACAGCGCGCCCACGGTGGACAGGAAGATGCCCATGGGGTGCGCGTCGTACTGGAACCCCTCCATCAACTTCTTGATGTTCTCGTGCAGCATCGTGTGCAGCGTGATCTCACGCGTCCACGCCTCAAGTTGCGCCTTGGAGGGCAGTTCGCCGAACAGAATCAGGTAGGCCGTTTCCAGATAGGTGCTGTGTTCGGCGAGCTGGTCGATGGGGTAGCCCCGGTATTCGAGGATGCCCCGGTCGCCGTCGATGAAGGTGATGCTGCTGCGGCAGGATGCGGTGTTCTGGAACGCCGGGTCGTACGTCATCAGCCCGAAGTCGTCAGGGGCGACCTTGATCTGGCGCAGGTCCAGGGCGCGGATCGTACCCTCGGCGATGGGCACTTCGTACTGCTTGCCCGTGCGGTTGTCGGTGATCGTAAGCGTGTCGGCCATAAAACGAGTGATTTTTCCAAGGGCGCGGCCCTCAACGCGCAATTCCGTCGTCATCCCCCTCCGACGAGTCGGACGCACAGTCAGTGGACGGCCCAGCGACGCGGTAGTCGCCTTGCAACCAGCGGCCCAGGTCGGCCCACCGGCACCGCTCGCTGCAGAACGGCTGCCACTGGACCTCCGCCAGCCTCTGGCGGCAATACACGCACAGCGGGACGACGGACATCGTGTCTATTCTATGCGCACAACGGGGACCAGCTCACCACCTACTGATGTCTGACGTCCCTGGCCGAGACCATGAAGATGACGTCCTCGGCCACGTTGGTGGCGTGGTCGCCGATCCGTTCAAGGTGGCGCGAGATGAGGATGAGGTCCAGCGCCGGCTCGATGGTGTTCGAGTCGCGCAGCATGTAGGTCAGCAGCTCCCGGAAGACCATCGTCTTCAGCGCGTCGAGCGCGTCGTCCTGCGCCAGCACGTGCTGGGCGAGGGCGAGGTCGCGACGGACGAAACTGTCGAGCGCGTCGCGAAGCATGTCCTGCGCCAGCTCGGCCATCTTGGGGATGTCGATGAGCTCCTTGACGGGCGGATGCTGCAGGTACCGGCGGACGGCCTCGGAGATGTTCACCGCGAGGTCGCCGACGCGCTCCAGGTCGGTGTTGATCTTGACGGCGGCGACGATCGCGCGCAGGTCCACCGCCATGGGCTGGTGCAGGGCCAGCAGCTTGAAGCAGCGGTCGTCGATCTCGATGTGCAACTGGTTGATGGCGGCATCGCCTTCCATCACCATGTCGACGAGGCCGGCGTCGCGGTCGACCAGGCCTCTGACGACGAGACGCAGACGTTCTTCGGCCAGGCCGCCCATTTCGAGCAGTCGTCCCTTGAGTTCGTCGAGTTCTTCCTGAAAGTGTCGAACGTGGCGTTTCATGATCCTTCCCGCGGGCTACCCGAAGCGCCCGGTGACGTAATCCTCCGTCAGTTTCTCGGCCGGATTGGTGAAAATATTTTCGGTCGGACCGGTTTCCACCAACCGGCCCAGCCAGAAAAAGGCGGTGGCATCCGAGACACGCGCCGCCTGCTGCATGTTGTGCGTCACGATCACGATCGTATAGGTCGTCTTGAGCTGGTAGATGAGTTCCTCGATGCGCTGCGTGGCGATCGGGTCGAGCGCCGAGGCCGGTTCGTCCATCAGAAGAATCTCGGGCTGAATCGCCAGCGCGCGCGCGATGCACAGCCGCTGTTGCTGGCCGCCCGACAGAACCTGGGCCGACTCGGTCAACCGGTCCTTGACCTCGTCCCAGATTGCCGCCGCTTTCAGGCTGTCCTCGACGCGGCCTTCCAGCTCGCCGCGGTTCCTGGTCAGGCCGTTGATCCGGAGGCCGTAGGCGACGTTCTCAAAGATCGACTTCGGGAAAGGGTTCGACTTCTGGAACACCATCCCCACGCGGCGGCGGAGGTCGACGACGTCGGTGCCGGGCCCGTAAATGTCCTGGCCGTCGATGCGCACCGACCCGTTGAGGCGGGTGCCCGGAATGATGTCGTTCAGCCGGTTCAGGGTGCGCAGGAACGTGCTCTTGCCGCAGCCCGACGGGCCGATGAAGGCGGTGACCACGTTGGCGTGCAGGTCAATCGTGATGTCGGACAGCGCCTGGGTGGCGCCGTAGAAGAAGTTCATCCCCGTGACGGCGATCTTGACCGGCGTGGCGGCAGTCGGGGCGCCGGTGCCGGTCGTCAGCGTCGAGAGGGGACGGAGCGGAGTGGTCATGTCCGGACCTTCTGGAAACGATCGCGCAGCACGACGGCTACGGCGTTCATGGTCAGCAGCAGCACGAGGAGCACCACGATCCCGGCGGCGGCGTTTTCGGCGAACGCGGCCTGTGGCCGCGACACCCAGTTGTAGATCTGAATCGGCAGCACCGTGAAGGGCGAGTCGAGGCCGGTGGGCGCAAACGGAATGTAGGTGAGCGCGCCAATCGTGATGAGCGGGGCGGTTTCGCCGATGGCGCGCGACATCGCGAGAATCAGGCCGGTGAAAATCCCCGGCAGGGCTCCGGGCAGCACCTGGTGCCAGATCGTCTGCCACTGCGTCGCGCCCAGCGCATACGAGCCTTCCCGCGCCGACATCGGCACCGTGCGCAACGCCTCGCGCGTGGAGAGAATCACGACCGGCAGCACCAGCAGCGCCAGCGTCGCGCCGCCCGCCAGCACGCTGGGCCCCAGCGCGAAGGCGCGGACAAACAATCCCAGGCCCAGCAATCCGTAGATCACCGACGGCACGCCCGCCAGGTTCGCGATGTTGACCTCGATGATCCGCGCGGCGCGGCCGCCGCCGCCGTACTCCTCCAGGTAGACCGCGGCCCCGATGCCCAGGGGCAACGACAGCGCCGCCGTGAGCACCATCACATACAGACTGCCCAGGAGCTGCGGGTAGATGCCGGCCGCCGCGGCAAACCGCGAGGGCGGGCTGGTGAGGAACTGCCAACTGAGGCGCGCCCACCCGTCGGAAAACACGTCGTGGATGAGCAGTGTCAGCGCCACCAGCGCCAGCGCCAGTACCAGCAGCCCCATCGACTGCAGCAGGCGATCGCCGGCCACGCGGGCCGCGCGCGAACTCACGCGTAAACCTCCCGGAAGCGCCGGCGGAGCCAGTTGCTCGCCATGTTCAGCGCGAACGTCATGAGGAAGAGCAACATGCCGACCGCGAAGATCGTGCGGTACTCGAGCGAACCGGCCGGCGTGTCGCCCAGGCTGACCTGCACGATGAAGGCGGTCATCGTTTCGACTGACACCATCGGGTTCAGCGTGAGCCTGGGCTGCTGGCCCGCCGCGATCGCCACGATCATCGTCTCGCCAATCGCGCGTGACATGGCCAGGATGAAGGACGCGGAAATCCCGGAGAACGCCGCCGGCACCACCACCCGGAGCGCGGCCTGCATCCGGGTCGCGCCCAGGGCGTAGGCGCCTTCACGCAGGCCGTTCGGCACCGCGTGCAGGGCGTCCTCGGACAGCGAGGACACCAGCGGCAGAATCATCAGGCCCATCACCAGACCGGGACTCAAGGCGTTGAACGCGGCGAGCGACGGAAAGATCTGCTGCAACGCCGGGGTCACATACAACAGCGCGAAGTAGCCGTACACGACGGTCGGAATGCCCGCGAGAATCTCGAGCACGGGCTTGACGATGCGACGGACGGGGGACGGCGCGTATTCGCTCAGGTAGATCGCGCTCAACACCCCGGCCGGCAGCGCCACCACCATGGCGATCGCCGACACCAGCAACGTGCCCGCGACGAGCGGCAACACGCCGAACTGGCGGTCGGTGAACAACGGCGTCCACACGGTGCCGAACAGGAAACTCGTGATCGGCACCTCGCCGAAGAACGCCACCGTCTCGAATGCGAGCACCCCGATGATGCCGGCGGTCACGAGGACGGACGCGGCGGCGCACACGAACAGCGCCCGCTCGATGCCGAACTCGATCCACCGCCGCGCTGCCCGTGTCACCGCCCGGCGCCCTGGAGCCGTTCCACAAGCGTCAGAAGCGAATGACCCGGCTCGGCCTCGAACATCGTGCCCGTCGTGCGCGCGGCAAAGCGGCTGCGGACCAGCGCCATCTCGGCATCCGCCAGCGCGACAAACCCGACTTCCCTGGCCAGCGCCGGCGCGTTGGCGAGGTAAAACTCGACAAACTGCAGCACCTCGGGACGCTGCAGCGCGGCGACGTTCACGTAGATGAACATCGGACGCGAGAGCGGCCGGTACGTGCCCCCGCGGACCGTCTCGAACGACGGCAGGATCGGACCCTCGCCGTTCGCGGGATTCTCGTCGTCGACCGCGAGCAACTTGAGTTTGTCGTGGTTCTCCTCGTAGTAGGCCATGCCCATGAAGCCCAACGCCAACTCGTCGCCCGCCACGCCCTGCACCAGGACGTTGTCGTCTTCGCTGGGGGTGAAGTCTCCACGGCTCGACTTCGACTTCCCGGTGATCACCTCGGTGAAGTAGTCGAAGGTGCCCGAGTCGGCGCCGGCACCGAAGAGCCGGATGTCGCGGTCGGGCCAGCCGGCACGCACCTGGCTCCACTTCATGATCGTGCCCTGCGCCGCGGGCTCCCAGAGGCGCTTCAGCTCGGCGACCGTGATGTCTGACGCCCACGTGTTCTTCGGGTTCACGACCACCGCCATGCCGTCATACGAGACGGGCAGTTCGATGTAGGACACGCCGGCCGTCTCGCAGGTGGCGATCTCGGTCGGCATGATCGGACGCGACGCATCGGAGATGACCGTTTCGGCGCGGCAGAACTTCTTGAATCCGCCGCCCGTGCCGGAAATACCGACCGTGACCGGCATGCCGGGGTGGGACGCCTGGAAGTCCTCCGCCACCGCTTCGGTAATGGGGAACACCGTGCTGGACCCGTCGATCGCGATGACGGGGGACGAGCCGGTCTGGCCACCACAGCCGGCCAACGCGAGCCCGAGCACGACGACGGAAATGACTGGGGAGACGCTGCGTGAACGTGTCATGCCGGTGAGCGTACCGGGGAGCAGTTTCGCACCAGTTTCGGACGTGTAAATTTCGCGTTACATGGTCCGGACGGATGTCCGGGCCGGACGCCGGCCCCGCGGGCGGCGCGCGGGCGCCACGGTCTCGAACCGCAGCGGCCGGCCCAGTGCCTTCGCGAGTGGCGCGGCGTGCCGGTGTGCGGCCCACACTTCGAGTTCCGGGTCCTCGCCCGACCGGAGCCGGACAAGCCAATCGTCGCCCCCCCGGACGAGCTCGATCTGATCGACGACCTGCGCGTGACTGCGGTCGAGGCCCTCAGCCAGCCGCAACATCGCTCCGAGCACGCGCACCACCCGGCGCTGCGACGGGGAAAGGGCGGCAAAGGCGGCGTGGTTCTTATTGGGGGGCGCTTGCCGGTGATACCGCGCGATCTGCGCCATCACGCCGATCTCGCCGGGATCGAACCCGCGCAAGTCGCCGTGCCGGATCAGGTACTCCGAGTGTTTGTGGTGGCGCTCGTAGCTGATGTGCACACCGATGTCGTGCAGCAGGGCGGCGTACTCGAGCCACTCGCGCTCCGCGTCACCGAGGCCATGGTCGTCGCGCGTGGCGTCGAACAGGGCGACCGCCAGCCGCGCCACCTGTTGCGCGTGCGGCGCGAGGTAGCGGCACCGCTCCGCCAGTTCGATGACGCTGCGGCGCCGCACATCGGGATACCGCTCCACCGTGCGGATGTGCGCGCCGTTCTTCTTGATGTAGTCGAGGACGAGCCCTTCACGCAGCGCGAAGTCGCAGAGCGTGAGCGAGTCCGCCTCCAGGCTGTCGAGCAACGTGTCGAGCAGCACCGCGCCGGCCACCGTGACGTCCGCGCGCCGCGGGTCAAGGCCGGGCAGGGCCAGCCGTTCCTGCAGCGTCAGCGATGTCAGGTGGCGCCTGAGCCGGTGGAGCGCCTTGGCGCTCACCCGGCGGTTGCGCAGGTCGCCGCTGTCGCGGTGCGTGCCGCTGGCGAGCGCGCCCAGCGCGTGAATGGTGCCCGAGGTGCCGATCACGCGGCGAAAACCACGCGTGACGATCTGTGTGACGTGCCGCGCGGTCTGCCGGCGGATGTGCCGCACCAGGCGTTGCTCGTCGTGACGCGACAACGGATCGGTCGTCACGAACCGTTCGGTCAACCGAATCACGCCGATCTTGAAGCTGCCGCCCATCTGCATGCGGGCCGCGGTGCCGAGCGTGATCTCCACACTGCCGCCGCCGATGTCGATCACCACCGACGGATGCGCGCCGACGCCGGCGGCGTACACCGCGGCCAGGTGAATCAGCCGTGCCTCTTCTTTGCCGGAGATGACGCGGATCCGGATCCCCAGATCGCGGCGCACGGCCGCCACAAAATCGCCGCCGTTCTCCGCTTCGCGCACGGCGCTGGTCGCGGTGGCGAGCACTTCGTCCACCTCGTGCGTGGCGGCGAGTCGTTTGAATTTGATCAGGGTTTCGAGCGCGGCGGTGACCGCCGTGGGCGCCAGACGCCGTCCATCGAGGCCCCCCGCGCCCAGGCGGACCATCTCCTTCTCGCGGTCGACCACCTCAAACGACAGATCGGGACGGACGCGGACGATGATCATGTGCACGGAGTTCGTGCCGATGTCGATCGCCGCTAAACGCATGTTTTACACTCGCGTTATACCGAAATACGGAGGAACGCGTCATGCTACCACGGTGACGGCCGACAGCCTGACACGTGTGCTGCAGGCGCAGCTCACGACGTTCGTGCGCGAAGTGGCGCGCGCGCGCCGTGGCGTGGTGCGCGGCGTGCACCACGCCCGCGTAGCCTCCCGCCGCCTCCGCGAAGGGCTTCCGCTGCTCGCAGGTGTGGTGGCGTCCGGCGAACGCAAGCGCGCCGGACGGGTGGTCCGGCGTCTGACGCGAGCCCTCGGCGACGTGCGCGAGTGTGACGTCACGCGCGAACTGGCCGAAACCGAGGCGGCGCGCCACGAGTGGCCGGTCGCTGAGACGACCCGGCTGGTCCGCCAACTGGACGCGGATCGGGCCCGTCGTCATCGCCGGCTCCTGGAGGTGATCGCCCGTGAGTCCTGGAAGTCTGTCGTCCGAGCGTTGCGCCGCGCCGCCCGGGCGCCGCGTGAGATGGTCCAACGCGCGTCGATGGCCGCGACCCAGCGTGCCAGACGCCGCGCGCGGGCGTTGACGCTGGACCGGCGGCTGGTGGCGCTTGGCGCGGTCTACGTGCCCGACCACCTCCACGCCGTGCGCCTGGCGGTCAAGAAGCTGCGATACGCGCTGGAGTGGGAACAGAACGTCTCGGGACGCGGGTGGACGCGGGAGCGGCGGACGCTGGAGGACGCGCAGGACACGCTCGGCCGGCTGCACGACCTGCAGGGCCTCCAGGAGCGTATCCATCGCGCGTACCGCGCGGGCGAGCAGCCGCGCGCCACACTCAGCGCGCTGAAACACATGGCGGGGGATCTGGAACGCGAGTGCCGCGCCCTGCACGCCACGGTGCTCGCACGGGTGCCCGCCCTCGCGCGCGTGGCGGCGAAGGCCGTGGGGCCATGACGACGCACCTGTATCTGGTACGGCATGCGATTGCCGGGGCACGTGGGCCGGCGTGGCCGGACGACAGCCTGCGCGCGCTGACGCCGAAGGGCGCGGCGCGCATGCGTCTCATCACTGAACGACTGGCCGACCGCGGGGTGTCGGTGACGCGGGTGCTGTCGAGCCCGCTGGTGCGCGCGCGTCAGACTGCTGACATCGTGGCGGCCGCGTGGATGGCCAGACCGCGCGTGGAGGTACTCGAGGAACTTGCGCCCGGGTCTACGCCTTCGCGTGTGGCCCGCGCCCTCGCGTCCCTCCCACTCGACGGGCCGCCGGCGCTCGTGGGGCATGAACCGGACCTGGGGCGGCTGGCCGCGTGGCTGATCGGCGCCGACGCGGCGATCCCGTTCAAAAATGGCGGCGTGGCCCGCGTCGATCTGGAGGGCGGACTGTCGGCAGGAGGCGGCCGGCTCGTCTGGCTGCTGACGCCGAAGATGGTGATCGACGGGTGAGCGCCCTCCCCGATCAGACAACCGTTCCGGGCTTCACGACGCCGCCCTTCGGCACGATGATGATGCCGCCGCGGATGTAGTAGCCGTCGCCGTCCACATCCTGGAGGCCGCGTTCGTTCACCAGGCGCGCGCCCTCGCCGATCCGCGCATTCTTGTCGACGATCACGCGGTCGAGTACCGCGCCCCGTCCGATCCCCAGCGGAATCTCGCTCTGCCGATCGTCGTACACGTCGGCGCCCAGCAGCACGGACCGTGTGATCGTCGCCCCGTGCTGGATTGACGTCCTGATACCGACGACACTCTCGCGGATTTCGCAGTTGTCGAGGTAACAGCCTTCCGACACGATGGCCTCGTCAATGTGGCACTGGTGCAGCCGTGACGCCGGCAGGAACCGGGGGCGGGTGTAAATCGGCCGCGTCGGGTGGAAAAAATTGAACGGCGCGCCGCGCCGCGTCAGCATCAGGTTGACGTCGTAGAACGTCTGCACGGTGCCGACGTCCGCCCAGAACCCGCGATGGAAGTGCGCCTGCACCCGGTGGGTGCCCAGCGCGTGCGGAATGACTTGCTTGCCGAAGTCCACGGCGCGATCGCGCGCCAGCACCTCGTGCAGCACGTCGCGCGAGAACACGTAGATGCCCATCGACGCAATGAACGGCCGATCCGGCGTCAGGCCCGGACCCCCGACGCCGTGCGGCATCAACGCGCGCAGGGCGGCGAGCCGCTCGCCCTGCGGTTTTTCGTCGAAGCCCACGACGTTGTGCTCCAGATCGCACCGCAGCAACCCCATCTGCGAGGCATCCTCTTCCGACACCGGCTGGGCGGCGATGGTGATGTCGGCGTGGCGGTCGATGTGCGACTCGATAAGTTCGCCGAAGTCCATGCGGTACACGTGATCGCCGGCCAGGATCAGGTAGTAGTCCGCGTCGATGCCGCGGAAGTGCCGAGCGGCCTGGCGGACGGCGTCGGCCGTGCCCTGAAACCACTGCTCGCCCTCAGGCGTCTGCTCGGCCGCCAGCACTTCGATGAACCCTTCCGAGAAGGAATCGAGGCGATAGGTCTGCGCGATGTGCCGGTTGAGCGAGGCGGAATTGAACTGCGTGAGCACGTAGATGCGCTTGAGGCCGGCGTGCAGACAATTGCTGACCGGGACATCGATCAGCCGGTATTGGCCCCCGAGCGGCACGGCCGGTTTCGAACGCGAATGGGTGAGCGGAAACAGGCGCGTTCCGCGCCCGCCGCCAAGGACGATCGTGAGCACGTCGTGCATCGTCGTCATTCTACGCGACGGGACCCCTGGACCCTTTGGACCCCTGGACCCTGGACCCTTGGACCCGGTAGGCTGTGTCGGTGCAGCCACCCACAGGGACTGAGAACGGGCCAGGAGGAGGGCGGTGGGCGCTGACAGTCGGACTCATCGGGCTGGCCGTGATTCTCGTGGTGGTGGCTGTGCGATTCGGTGCGGGCAAGGCGCCGCGCCCTCCGGCGATCGCGGCCGCTTCAGACCTGAGTTTCGCGCTGTCCGAGATCGCTGATCGCTTCGCGCGTGACGAAGGCCAGCGCGTGGACATCGTGTACGGGTCGTCGGGCACGCTGATGCGCCAGATCGGGGACGGCGCACCCTTTCAACTTTTCCTGTCGGCCGACGAAGCGTTCGTCGAGCAACTCGCGGACGCCGGTCTGACGCGCGATCGCGGCACGCTCTATGCCGTTGGCCGCATTGTGTTGTTTGCTCCGACGGGATCCCCGCTGGTGCCGGGCGAGGGACTCGACGGCCTGGCGCGCCTGCTGGAACGCGGAGAGGTCACGCGTTTTGCGATCGCGAATCCGGATCATGCGCCCTACGGTCGGGCGGCGGAACAGGCGCTGCGTCACCGGGGCGTGTGGGACGCGGTGCAACCCCGACTGGTGCTGGGCGACAACGTGTCGCAAGCCGCGCAGTTTGCCACCACGGGCAACGCCGTCGGCGGGATCATCGCCTACGCGCTGGCGCTCGCGCCCAGTCTGAGGGACCGCGGCACGTTCGCGCTGATTCCCGACACCGATCACGCCCCCCTGCGCCAACGCATGGTCCGGCTGAACGGCAGCAGCGACGTCGCCGACCGGTTCTATCACTACCTGCAGACCCCTGCCGCGCGCGCCCTCCTGCAGCGCTACGGCTTCGTGCTTCCGGAATAGACTGCGCACGTGATGGATTGGTCCGCCCTCAGTGTGTCGCTCCAGCTCGGAGCCGGCACCGTCATTGTGTTGTTGCCCTTCGGCCTGTGGCTTGGTCACCGGCTCGCGGCGAGCCGGTCCAGGAGCAAGGGACTGATCGAGGCGCTGGTGGCCGTGCCGCTCATCCTGCCGCCGACGGTGGTGGGCTTCTATCTGCTGGTCACGTTCGGATCGCGGTCGCCGCTGGGCACGGCCTTCGAAAGCGTCGTGGGCCACGCCCTGGCGTTTTCGTTTCCAGGTCTGCTGGTCGCCTCCGCCATCGTGAACATCCCGTTTGTGGTGCAGCCCATTCAACGGGGCTTCGAACGGATCCCGGTGGCCGTGCGTGAGGCCGCGGCGTGTTGCGGACTCACCCCGTGGCAGCGGTTCCTGCGCATCGACCTGCCGCTGGCCTGGCCGGAGATTGTCACCGCGGCGGTCCTGACGTTTGCGCACACCCTGGGAGAGTTCGGCGTCGTGATGATGGTGGGCGGCAACATCCCCGGCGAGACGCGCACGATGAGCATCGCGATCTACGACCGCATGCAGGTGTTCGACGAGCGCGGGGCCGGTCTGATGGCGGCCGTCCTGCTGGTTGTGGCCGTCGCCACGCTGACGCTCACAGCGGTGCTGGGTCGGCGTGTGGGAGGTCCGCGTGCGTGACGGCACCCTGACCGCCACGTTGCGGCAGGCAGGACCGATTGCGCTCGACGTCACGCTGACCTGCGCGCCAGGCGAGGTGCTCGCGATCTTCGGCCCGTCGGGCAGCGGCAAGACGACGATTCTGCGGAGCCTGGCGGGGTTGTACACGCCGCGGGAAGGGCAGGTGCGCGTGGGATCCGAGACGTGGCTTGACACGTCAGCGGGCGTCGCACGGCCGGCGCACCAGCGCGCGGTGGGCTTTGTGTTTCAGGACAGTGCGCTGTTTCCGCATCAAACGGCGCTCGGCAATGTCATCACCGCCCTGGGCCACCACCCGCGCCACGCGCGCCGGCCGCGCGCGGCGGCGTTACTGGCCCAGGTCCACATGGCGGAGTACCAGGATCGGCGGCCTGCGGATCTGTCCGGCGGCGAGCGTCAGCGCGTGGCGATCGCGCGGGCGCTGGCGCGCGAGCCGGCGGTCCTGCTCCTGGATGAACCGTTTGCGTCAGTCGATCGCGCCGTGCGCCGGCGGCTCCAGGATGAGATCGACCGTCTGCGCGGCGACCTCAATATTCCACTGGTGCTCGTCACCCACGACTTCGATGATGTGGCGCGGCTGGCGACACACCTGTTGATGCTCGACGCGGGACGGGTGGTCGCGTCTGGTTCGTTGCAGGACGTGACGAGTCGTCCCGATCTGGACTGGATGCGTGACGCGGTGGGACTGGGCAGTCTGGTGGAGGCGACGGTCGCGCGTGTGGACGCCGCGCGCGGACTTGTGGAGCTGGCGTTCGAGGGCGGCACGCTGGTGGCGCCGCAACGCTACCTGCCCATCGGGACGGTGGTGCGCGTGCGTATTCCGGCGCGCGAGGTCATCCTCGCGACGGATGTCCCGACCGGCCTGAGTCTGCACAACGTGCTGGAAGGACGCGTGCTCGCGATCCACCGCGACCCCGAGTCCGATCACGCGGTGGTGCAACTGGCGATAGGTGCGCTGCGCCTGCTGGCGGAAGTGACGCACGACGCCGTCACGCGCCTCGCCATCACCGAAGGCCGCCACCTGCACGCGCTCATCAAGTCCGTCTCCCTCGACGTGCGCGGACCGGGAAGCGCACGGTAATTTGTTAATTCGACGTTACGCTCACGCGTCGCGGGCCGGCAAGGGCGTGCTGGTCAGCCGCGTCCCCCGATCGCCGACGATAGGACCCGCCCCGCCAGCAGCCACAGCGCCCCTGCCGTGATCGCTTCGAGGGTCAGTCGCGCGGCCGGGCGCGCGAGGAGGTGGCGCAGCCGATCGAGCGCCAGCACCCACAGGCTGTGCACGACAAACGCCAGGCCGACGTGGGTGGCCGCGAGCTGCGCGTAGGAGCCGCGCGAGGCGGGGTGCGGGAGGAACGAGGGCACGACCGCGAGGTAGAGCAGATTAACCATGACGCCTTCGCGCCAGCCATGGTGACGGGTGGGGCCGGCATCGGCCGAGACGGGCACGGCCTCCCGGCGAAACACGCGCAGGGCGCTGCGCGCGCCCAACCACGCGAGATACACGCCGCCCGCGATCCGCACGATAACCAGAACGATCGGCACACGCGCGAGCACCACCGCGAGGCCCAGGCCGGCGGCGAGCGCGTGCGTCGAGTTCCCCCCGGCGGCACCCGCGGCCGCGGCGAGTCCGCCGCGCCAGCCCCCCGCCAGTGTGTGTCGCACGACGACGGCCGTGGTGGCGCCGGGGGTGATGACCAGCGCAAACGTCAGCGACAGGTAGGCGGGATAGAGCGGGTCGATCATGACTCGGCCGGCGAATCAGGCAGGCGCACCGACACACACGCGCCGCCGCGTTCGCGATTGCGCGCCGAGACCTTGCCGCCGTGCAATTCGACCAGGTGCCGCACGATGGACAGGCCCAGGCCCGTGCCGCCGGGGTCGCGGGCGCGCGACCGGTCCACGCGGTAGAAACGTTCGAAGATGCGGGGCAGTTCGGCCTCGGGGATTCCCGGCCCCTCGTCGCTGACCGTCACGGCGATCGTCCCACCGTCGCGCGTGGCGGTGATGGCGATCGTGCCGCCTTCCGGGCTGTAGTTGATCGCGTTCTCGACGAGGTTGCGGAACACGTCGTGCAGCTTGGCCGGATCGCCATAGGTCCCCTCCGCGCCAGGGCCGATGGTGGTGACGACTGACAGGCGGCGCGTGGTGATGGCCGGCTCCATCTCGGCCGTCACGCTGTCGATCAGGGGGCCGACCTGGCAGTGTGCCCTTTGCAGCACTTCTTGTCTGGCGTCCAGACGCGCCAGGCGCAGCAGGTCGGTGACGAGCCGTTCCATACGCGCGGCGTGCCGGGCGATGATGTCGAGGAACTTCTGTGCTTGTTCGGGCGCGACGGGACTGTCGGTCAGCGCTTCCACGTAGCCCCTGATGGCCGTGAGCGGCGTGCGCAGCTCGTGTGAGACGTTGGCGACGAAGTCACGCCGGACCTGATCGGCCTGGCGCAGCTCTGTGACGTCGTGCAGGACCAGCACCGCGCCGCCGCCGCGGTCGGCCTCGACCGGCACCACGCGCGCGATGAACGACCGGCGTCGCTCGGGGTCGAGGTGGACTTCGGCCGGCGCCGGTCGCGTGCCCATGAGCGCGGCCGTCAGTTGCGCGGCGATCTCCGGGTGACGGACCACTTCCAGGAAGTGCCGGCCTTCGGGCGCGTCGGTCAGCCGCAGCATGGCGCGCACCGCCGGGTTGCTGATCACGAGTCTGCCCTGCGGGTTGACCAGCACCGCGCCCTCCACCATGCCCTGCAGGATGGCGTCCATGTGCGCGCGTTCCCGCGCGACATCGGCCAGACGGGCCCCCAGATCGCGGGCGGTGTCGTCGAGCATCCGCGCCACCGTCCCGATCTCGTCGCGACCGAAGCCGGTGGTCGAACGCGAGAAATCGCCGTCGCGGGAACGCTTCGCCAGTGTGGCGATCGCCTGCACGCGGCGCGTGAGTCGCGCTGACGTGGCCCACGCCAGCAGCAGCGCGGCGCCCAGGGCCACGCCCAGCCCAATCCAGGCGGCGAACTGGACCTGCGTCAGCAGCGCCGCCCCCGCGTCGTCTGGCAACGCGCGGCGCAGAGCCACCGTGACGAGTGTCGTCGAGGCGGCCAGGGCCAGCGTGCTACCGACCAGAACGGCGACGAACGTCCGCGTGCGGAAGGTCACGAGCGTGGGGCGGGGTCTTCGAGTTTGTAGCCGAACTGTTTGATGGTGGCGATCGCGTCACCGAGGAAGGGCAGCTTCTCGCGCAGGCGCCGGATGTGGACGTCCACCGTGCGGGTGCCGCCCGTGTACTGGTAACTCCACACGTCGGTCAGCAACAGGTCGCGCGACAGCACGCGACCGCGGTGTTCGATCAGGTACTGCAGCAGCAGGAACTCTTTGGCCGTCAGCTTGATCTCGTCGGCGCCAAGCGTCACCACATGGCGGTCGATGTCGATGGCCAGCGGGCCGTAGGTCAGCACCTTCGGCGCGGCGCTCGGCCGCTGCACACGACGGAGCAGGGCCGCCACGCGCGCGACCAGTTCCTTCGGGCTGAAGGGCTTCGTCAGGTAATCGTCCGCGCCCAGCTCCAAACCACGGATCCGGTCGGCCTCCTCGCCGCGGGCCGTCAACATGATGATCGGAATCGCCGCCGTGGCCGCCTCACCACGCAAGGCCTGGCACACGTGCAGGCCGTCCATGCCAGGCAGCATCAGGTCGAGGACGATGGCATCGGGGGGAGCGGCGCGGGCAAGCCGCAACCCGTCGCTGCCGCTGGCGGTGAGCGTCGTCGAGTGTCCCGCGCCCTGCAGGTAGTGCGCGATGAGGTCCGCGATGTCGGGGCTGTCTTCGACGACCAGAATCCGCGCCACGGGTGCCATTGTATGCCGCCCGGACCCCTGGACCTCCGGTTTGTCCTACGCGACGACGCCGAGTGGCCTGGTCGTTTTCCAGTCGCCCCGCGTGAAGTCCGGGAAGGCGAGTGCCGCGCCGCCGTCCCGATTGGACTGTTCGCTCAGGGGCGCGACCGCCGACCAGGCGCAACCCTCGTACACATTCTGATCGAGGGGCGCACCGCCTCGCAGGCATTCGATGATGCGGAAGAGCATGAGGAAGTCCATGCCGCCGTGCCCGCCCATGGTCCTGGCCAGTTCACCCACACGCTTCCAGAGCGGATGTTCGTACTGCTCGGTGATCGTGTTGAACTCCTCGCCCTGGGCCCAGCGGTGCGGGTTGTTCACGCCCTCGATCGCCAGGCGATTCGGGAAGCCGGCGATCGTGCCTCTGGTGCCCTGAATCAGATTGTGGCGGGAATACGGACGCGGCGACGTCTCGTCCCACTGGACCATGATCGTCTTGCCGTGCACCGTCTTGATGATCGACGTGTTCATGTCGCCGCCCGTGAAGTCGAGCGCGTTCCACTTGTGATCGGCGGGGAAGTTGGCTTTCGCGTAGAGGTTGCGCCCGCGTCCGGGTGACGAGAAGGACGAGAGCCGTCCGAACGTATCGTCGGTGCGGGCCAGGCTCATGCACTGGGCGACGGGGCCAAGACCGTGGCACGGGTAGAGGTTTCCGTTGCGCCGCGCGTAGTGGTACGTGCGCCAGGAGCCGGTGCCGCGCTCGACTTCTTTCATCTGCGCGCGCAGGTCGTGGATGTAGGCGGCCTCGGCGTGCAGCGGTTCGCCGATCGCTCCCTGCCGGATCATGTTCAGGTACAGCAGTTCTTCCCGTCCGTAGCAGACGTTCTCCAGCAACATGCAGTGGCGTCCGGTCCGCTCTGAGGTGTCCACGAGCTGCCACATCTCCTCAAGTGTGAGGGCGATGGGAATCTCGACAAACGCGTGGGCGCCCGCCTGCATGGCCGCGACCGCCATGGGCGCGTGCAGTTCCCACGGTGTGGCGATGAACACCGCATCCGGCTGCGTCTCCGCCAGCATGGTCCGCCAGCCGTTGGGATCACCGTGGTAGACCCTGGGCGAATGGCCGCGCTGTTTCACGCGGTGCTCCGACTGCTGCGCCAGGTCTTCGTACAGGTCGCTGAGGCCGACGACCTCGGTGCCCGTAATGTCGGCCAGTTGGGGGGCATGGCCCGAGCCGCGGGCGCCCAGGCCGATGATCGCCACCCGCACCTTGTCGAGCTTCGGCGCCGCGAAGTCGCCCATGTAGCGCGCCCCGGCGCGCCGGCTCGGGACGGAGGATTGCGCGCTCGTCAACGCCGGCCAGGCCGTGACGGCCGCGGCCAGGCCGCCAAGAGTCTTCAGGAAACCGCGACGCGGAGGCTGGGCCGGTGTGTGTGCGCTCATCACTGTGGATGATGGATCCAGATGGGGCCGGGTCGCAAGGGGCGCGATGTTTTTCCGTCCGCTTTGAAGCGCTGCTGCACTACCGCTTCGGCGTCAGGGATCCCCAGAAGCAGCCGGCGCCGCGCGCGGACCGTGACGTCACTGGAGAAACACCACGCGGCGCTGGCCCACCACCTCTATCAGGCCGGCGCCGCGGCGGATCCGGAGAAAACCACCACGTATCCGATCGCGGCGGCCGACGAAGCGCGGGCAGCCGCCGCATTTGACGATGCCCTGCGGTGCCTCGACCAGTTAGCGACCACCACCGTGGAACTCGGCATGACCTACACCTGGCTGGCGAACGTCGGCCCCGCCGTGCCGATCACCCGGCGCGTGCTGGAACGCATCGCACAGGCACCCGCCGCCCGGCAGTATCCCTTGCTGCTGATCAACGCGGTCTTTACCGCCGTCGTTGGCGACGTTGGAAACAAGATAACCACGTGACTGCCCCGTGCAGCGGCAGATGAAGGTGCGGACGACGGTAGGATGGGCGCGTGCCCGCCAAACGACGGACATTGAAGGCCCGACCCATGACGCGGGTGACGCGCCTGCCGGCCCTGCCCGCTCACCGGATCGTCGAGTCACGTGGCCTGAAGGTGATTCTTGACGCGGACCTTGCGGCGGTCTACGGTGTCGAAACGCGGGCGCTCAATCAGGCGGTTCAGCGCAACCCGGAGCGATTCCCTGCAGCCTTCGCCTTTCGCCTGACCGCGTCCGACGCCGCGGGTTTGAGATCACAATCTGTGATCTCAAACCCACGCCGGGGCGGACGGCGGACCCTTCCGTGGGCGTTCACCGAGCACGGAGCGATCATGGCCGCCTCGGTGCTGAACAGCCCCAGGGCAGTCGAGATGAGCGTGTTCGTCGTACGCGCATTTGTGAGTCTGCGTGACCTTGCAGGCACCCACGCGGAATTCGCCAGGCAACTGGCGACGCTCGAACGGCGCGTCGTTGCCCACGACGTTGACCTCAAGCGGATGTTCACCGCGCTGAGGCGACTCCTGGCCCCCGCCACTTCGCCTCGGCGCCGAATCGGTTTCCTAGGTGAGTGAGGAGTGGCGATGATGCGGCATCCGACTGAGATGTCTGAGCTGACCGAGATGACCGAGATGCCCACCTCACCACCCAGCCACCTCAGCCACCTCAGTCACCTCTTGGACCTCTGGACTACAGATACCGCCTGATGTGTTCTCGATACCTGGTATACGTCCACGAAATCGCGAGCAGTATCGCGCCGAGTGCGACGAACGACAGGATGCGCGCCACCGCATCGAGCGCGCTCGCATCCACCAGGAACAGTTTCAGCAGGCACGCGGCGAGCAACGCGAGACCCGAGAGCCGCAGTTGACGGCCGCGCAGGAAGAGGCCGCCGATGACGAGGATCAGGCCCGACGCCGCCCACGCGGCGGTGAGCCCGCGTGACGGCACCACCCGCCATTCGAACAAGACGAGCAGCGCGAGCGCGATGGCGCCGGCACAGGCCGATGCGAGGGGCGCTTGCGGGAGGGGAGGGTGGGCGGCGCCGGCCTTCGACAGCCGCCACGCTGCATAGGCGGCCAGGGCGATGGCGGCCGGCAGCACGATCCATTCGTCGGCGGGCGTGGGCGCGGGACCCCAACCGGCGCCAATCGTGCCGCGGGCAGTCACGGGCAGGACGAATGCGAGGATCAGCGCGTAGGCCCAGCCGAGTCCGGTGGCGTACGCCTGCCAGGCGAGGTGCGCGCCACGCCGGAAACCCGCTTCGAGCAACAGCACCGACAGGGCGAGTCCCGCCAGGGCCTGCTGAGCCGGGACGAGTCCGACATGGATCGCCGTGCTCGCCAGCGCCGTGCCGATCCAGGAATAGACGGGCGCGAACCGGTCGGACGCCAGGGTCCGCCGGTACAACACTTCGTGATTGGCGTGGAACACGACCGCGGCGAATGCGACCACCTGCCAGTCATCCCAGGCGAGGCCAAGACTCCAGATGTGCAGCGCGGCGCTGGCCGCGACCAGCGCCGCGATGCGGCCGATGTACCGGTCACCCAGGGTGATGCCGGTCGCAAAGAGCAGTTGGGCCAGGAGCAGCAGCGCCAGGCTTTCGCGGTGGCCCGAGAACTCCCTGGTGATCGCCCCCACGAACAGCGCCGCCGCGATGGCGATGGCGGCGTGGGACGTGTCGAAGGCCTCGGGCGTCGTGGTACCGGTCGCCGGCAGGCGCCGGCGAACGATGGCGCTCACCAGATAGGCCAGGCCGGCGGTGAACAGACTGACGGACCAGTAGCGCGGGTGATCGATCGGCAGGGTGAGGAGCAGGGCAAACGTCAGGCCGACGGCGTTGAGCCAGACCATCGACGTCTTCGGCTGGCGCGACGTGGCCAGGTCGCAGACTTCGAAGGTGAGCCAGTACGCGGCGAGCGTGAGATACGGCACGACCGAATGGGGATCGACGGCCGAGTCGGCGAACGACGACCCACGAATCGCATACACGGCGTAGGTGGCCACGATGCCGAGCGCGGAGAGGTGCGGCCAGCCGAACCGCTGCGACACGACGAGCAGCGCCAGCACGAGCGGGATCGAGGCGGCGAGCGCGAACCCCGTGAGCGGTGAGAGGGCCAGCGTGGCATACGCCACCAGGAACGCGAGACCGGTGACCACCTGCGATCGATACCGCACCGAGTGCGCGATCATGCCGGCCGCGACCAGCAGGAGCAGGCCGCTCGCGATCCAGGCGTTGTCGAGCACCCTCGCCGCCGGCACGCCGTGCATCGCAAACGTCGTGAAGTACACGCCCGCCCAGCCGCCGGCGATGAGGCCGTAGGCGTAGCGACGGAAGGCCGCCCTGGGTTCCAGCAGCAGGCCGGCGCCGAGCAGACTCGCGCTGGCGAGGTAGCCGATGACGATACGACCGCCGGGACCCACGCGCGAGAACGAGTAGCTGACGAGCAGCGCGATCCCGATCACGAAGACGAACACGCCAATCTTGTTGAGCCAGTTCGTGCCGACCACCATCTCCCAGGACTCGGCGGGCACCGCTGGAGCCGGTTCGTCCTGTGCCTCGGGCATCGATGCCGGCATCGATGCCGCGCGCGGTGGCGGCGCCACGATCGGGGGCGGCGTGACGGCCAGCGGCCGCGCCGGTGCCGGCCCGCCACGCTGCGACAGAGCGTCAACCCTGTCCGACACGTGCCGCTGATCCGTCGTCAGCAGATCCACGCGCGTCGACAACCTCACGACCGTGACCAGCAGCCCAACCACCGCCACCACGAGCAGAAACACGATGATGCCCATTCCGCCTCCCTGATATCCGCCAGCGCGCCCGTCCGGAAGACCATACGCCTGTTCGCACGGGAAGTCCTGAGGAACTCCGCAAGAAATCGTGTCGGGTCCCTCGGACCAGTCCATGGCATGCTCTACGTCCGTGACGCTGCTCGTGCATGTCCACGACCTGCCCGTCTGGTCGGTGCCGCCGGCGCAGGTGGACCGCATTCGCCGGGCCCTGCCCGACGTCGACGTGGTGGATGTGCGAGACGACGAGGCGTGCCGGGCGGCGATTGGCGAGGCCGACGTGGCCGTGGCGACGCGGATGACGGCCGGGACGCTGGCACTTGCGACGCGGCTGCGCTGGGTCCACACGACCGCCGTCGGTGTCGGCGGCCTGCCGGTCGCGGCGCTGGCGGCACGAGGCGTTACAGTCTCCAACTCGCGGGCCGTCCACGCGGAAGTGATCGCCGAGCACGCGATCGCGTTGTTGCTCGCCCTGCGCCGGCAATTTCCCACGGCTGCCGGGCGGCAGGCCACACGTGACTGGGCGCAGCACGAACTGTCAGGCGTTGTCGTGCCCCGGTTGAGCGCGACACACGTGCTGATACTGGGGCTGGGCGCGATCGGCGCGCGTGTGGCGAGTCACGCGGCCGCGCTTGGCATGACCGTCACCGGCATCCGGCGCGATCTGGGTCGGCCCGCGCCGCCCGGCGTGACCCGCGTCGAGCCTCTCACGGCATTGCCCGATCTCCTCCCCCAGGCCGACGCCGTCATCGTCGCCCTTCCGCACACCGCCGAGACGGGGATGGTGCTGGGTGTGAAGGAACTGGCGCTGTTGAAACCGTCGGCCGTGCTCGTGAACGTGGCGCGCGGCAGCCTGGTGGACGAGGAGGCATTGGCGCAGGCGCTCATCGACGGCCGGCTGGCAGGCGCCGGCCTCGACGTCTTCACCCGGGAGCCGCTGGCCGCGACGAGTCCTCTCTGGTCAGCACCGCGCACCCTTCTCACGCCGCACACGTCGGCGTTTGACGGCGACTACTGGACACCGGCGATCGACTTCTTTCTTGAGAACATGGCGCGCTTCCGCCAGGGCCAGCCTCTGCAGAACGTCATCGATCCGCGTCGCGGGTACTGACGCGGACTTGCTTAGGAGGTCTTTAGACCCGGCTGCACCGTGTGCGTCTTCAGACCCGGCCTCCAATTTCGAAGCGCGCCCTCAGATGCTCCTGAGACTCGACCCCTTGCCGGATATGACGACCCCCACCGTGACGAGCGCCAGCAGCAGGCCGTTGACGATCATCACCGTCGGGGCGGAGTAGATGTCGGCGAAGTAGCCCGACACCAGCGCGCCGATCGGGCCGCCACCGCGCAGCGCCACCATGTAGATGCTGACGACGCGGCCGCGCAGTTCTTCGGGGACGGCGAGCTGGACGATCGAGAAGCTCATCGAAAACAGTCCCATGAACGTGATGCCGCCGAAGAAGATCAGCACGTAACTCACGAGCGGCGTCGTCGACCATCCGAACGCCATGATGATGAGGCCCATGGCAAACTGCACGCCCAGCAGCATGCGGCCCATGTGTTTGAACCTGCCGCCGATCGCGCCGATGAGGAGCGCGCCCGCGATCGCGCCCAGGCCCTGGCAGGCCATGAGGAGGGAGAGGCGTGTTTCAGGCGTGCCGCCCGCCGACGCGAGCACGGTGCGCGCGAACGTCGGCAGGAACGTGAGGATCGGCATCGCCAGGGACGTGCTGATCACGACCAGCACCATCAGCGTCAGCATCAGGCGCTGCTGCCGCACGTAGGAGAGGCCGTAGCGCAGGTCCGTCAGGATGGCCTTGCGCGGACCGTCATGCGGCACGGGCACCGGCGCGCGAATCAGCATCAGCGCGATGACGACCAGGAAGAACGAGAGGCCGTTGAGAAAAAAACACGCGGCCATGCCGAGCGAGACGAGCACGGCCGTGCCGCCCATCGGGCCGAGGATGCGCGAGAGGTTGAACTGCGTGGAGTTGAGCGCGATGGCGTTTGGCAGATCGCGCCGCGGCACCAGGGAAGGAATCAGGGATTGATACGCCGGTCCGCCAAAGGCCTGGCCGATGCCTGCGAGGAACGACAGCGTCAGCACGTGCCAGATCGTGACGTGGCCCCAGAAGACCAGCGCCGCCAGGGCGAAGGCGGAGAAGGCCTGCACGTATTGCGACCACGTCAGCAGACGCCGACGGTCGTGGCGATCGGCGATGACGCCGCCGATCAGCATGAACATCAGGATCGGCAACTGCGAGAGGAAGTCGTCGAGCCCGAGATAGAAGTTCGAGTCGGTCAGGTCCAGCACCAGCCAGCTCTGGGCGAACTTCTGCATCCACGTGCCGATGGTCGAGCCCAGCGCGGCGAACCAGACCAGCCGGAAATCCCGGTGCGTCAGCGCGCCGGCGACGCGTCCGGCCCAGGACCGGGGGGCGTCAGACGCGGGATCTGAGGGGGGCGCGGCGGGCGTGGACAAGCGTGCTGATCTTAACAGGCTCGTGGCAGTGGCACCTCATGGAGCAATGGCAGAACCGCAGTCCGAGTGGCGCCTGACCGCGTTGAGCAGGTAGCACGGTTCGCGAAATGACGCGCATCTTCTTGGACACCGGCGTTCTCGGTCTCGTCACGCACCCCAACAATACGGACGAGGCGGTCGCGTGCAAGAGATGGTTTCAGAACCTTCTTGATAATGCCGTGCCGGTCCATCTTCCGGAGATCGTCGACTACGAACTCCGGCGCAAATTGCTGCAGCTCAACTCAGCTCGCGCGTTGAGGAGGCTGGACGAGCTGCGGACGATGATCCGGTTCGAGCCGATTACGACCCCCGCGATGCTCAAGGCGGCAGAGCTTTGGGCAGAGGCGAGGCAGCAGAGGCACCCCACTGCTTCTGATGAAGCGCTCGACGCCGACGTGATTCTCGCCGCACAGGCCACGACCTCGACTCACGACAGCGAGGATGTGGTCGTCGTCACCACCAACGTCGGACACCTGTCACGCTTCGTGAAGGCTGTTTTGTGGACGGATCCGCCTGAGATGACATCGCCAACCACCGGGAGTCCCATCGAAGGCTGAGTGCCCAGTCTCTGCCGTTGTCCCACCTGAATACCTGAATTTTCGCCTCTTGATCGCCTGTCCGGTTTTGGCCTATACTGCCGCCAGGAAGCGAAAGTTTGACGAAACTTTATGGCGTCTGCTGCCCTCGCACATCTCACCGCACTGCTGCAGTCCCGAAAACTCGACGGGACGGTCACCCGGCCGGTCGACCAGGGCCGGCCATGCACCGGGACCGGCGTCGCCGAACTGGATCACATCCTGGCGGGCGGGTGGCCGCGCGGCCAGCTCTCCGAAATTGTGGGCCCCTCGTCATCCGGCCGCACCAGCGTGTTGCTCGCAACGCTGGCGGCGGTCACCAGCAAAGGAGGCGTGGTGGCGCTGGTGGATGTGGCCGATCGACTCGACCCCCCGTCGGCGGCGGCGGCCGGAGTGGATCTCGATCGGCTGTTGTGGGTGCGCGGGCCGGGCATGGCGCTGCACTCGACCGTTGGCGATCTGGCGGTGCAGCGCGGACTCCGCGCGTTTGATTTGATCGGGCGCGCGGGCGGATTCGCGGTGGTGACGTTTGATGTGGCCGACGTGCCGGCGCGTCATCTGCGCGCGTTGCCGTCGGCCACGTGGCGGCGCGTGGCGCATGTGCTCGAAGGCCGCGACACGGTCGGATTATTGCTGGGCACGACGCCGATGGGCCGCAGTGCGTGGGGCGTGTCGGTGACGTTGCGCGCCACAGGGCACTGGGCGGGACACAGCGCGCGCAGCCGCCGGCTCGCGGGGCTCGAAGTGCACCCGCAACTGGTCCGCAGCGCGCGGCGCGTGGGTGTGGCCGCTGGAGCAGGAACGGAGGCCCCCGCGTGTTTCTTTGCCTCGTCAGAGATTCGCTGAGTCCCTCGGTCCCCGGCGTCCTGGAATCCGTGGCGCGCGCCTGTTCCCCCCGCGTGGAACCGTATGGCGACGATGTGGTGGTGTGTGAGGCGCGTGGGCTCACACGGGTGATGGGGGCGCCGGCGGTGGTGGCCGGCGAGATGCGCCGCATGGCCTGGGAGCGTGGGGTGGGCGTCCGTGTGGCGATCGCCGGCTCGCACACGGCCGCGTGGCTGCTGGCTCATCTGCGGCCCGGCATCACGGTGATCGCGCCCGGCGACGAAGCCCGCGCGCTGGCGCGTCTGCCCGTCAGCGCGCTCGCCCTGCTGCCGGAGTGCCAGCCCGGAGTTCGCAGGGCGGGCGGATCCGTTCGCAGGGTGGGTGAGACCGTACGCAGGGCGGGGCTTCAGCCCCGCCGAAACACCGGGTCGAAACGTCCGGCCTCCATACAACTCATGCGCGACGCCCTGGCCACACTCGATCGCTGGGGCGTCGCCACACTTGAAGACCTGGCGCGGTTGCCGCGCGCCGATGTGACGTCGCGCCTGGGGCTGGCCGGCGAGCGACTGCACCAGGCCGCGTGTGGGGAGGACGCGCGGCCGCTGGTGGCGTCGGATGAAGCGCCGCGGTTCGTCGAACGTGTCGAACTCGAGTGGCCGGTGGAGGGACTCGAACCGTTGTCGTGTGTGCTGGCGCGCGTGTGTGACACGTTGTCTGCGATGCTGGCCCGCGCCGATCGCGGCGCAGTGACGATCTTCACGCGGCTGACGCTGGTCACGAAGGCCCTGCACGAACGCGTGTTGACGCTGCCCGCGCCGATGCGCGACGCAAAGGTCCTGCGCACGTTGATCCTGCTCGACCTTGAGGCCCATCCCCCCTCGGCCGCCATCGACATCGTCGAAGTCGAGTGCGGCGTCACGCCCGGCCGCATCGTGCAGAAATCGCTGCTGGCGCGCGACGTGCCCGCGGTGGAGGACGTCGCCACGTTGATCGCGCGACTGCAGGCGCTGATGGGCGACTCGCGCGTCGGCGCGCCCGTGGTGGTCGACACGCACAACCCCCGCCGATCATCACTGAAGCCCTTTACCGTGCACTCCGCACTCCGCACATCGCACTCCGCACTTGGCACCGCGCACGTCGCACCCCGCACGTCGCACTGTGCGGTGCGCCGCTTCCGTCATCCGATGTCCGTGCGTGTGGTGGCTGATCGCGGTGCGCCGGTGCAGGTGGTGTTGAGCGAAAGCGGGCTTGCCCTGAGCGAGCCCCGAAAGGACGGGTCGAAGGGGAGAGTCATCGCCCGCGCCGGGCCGTGGCGCACGTCGGGCCAGTGGTGGACCGCCGACCGCGACACCTGGGATCGCGACGAGTGGGACGTGGCAGTCGACAGCGGCGCGATCTATCGCCTGACCCGCAACCGCGCCACCGAGCGCTGGGAAGTGGAAGGCGTGATCGACTAGGGCCTGCCGTGTATTTCGAACTTCATACCGCCTCCGCGTTTTCGTTCCTGGCCGGCGCGTCCCTGCCCGAGACGCTCGTCACGCGCGCGGCGGCGCTCGGGTATCCGGCCGTCGCGCTGCTCGATCGCGACGGCGTCTACGGCGCCCCGCAGTTCTATCGCACCGCCAAAGCCGCGGGCCTGCGCGCCATCGTTGGCGCCGAACTCACGGTCGGCACGGCGCACGCCGCACCTCGCACAACGCACGGAGCACCCCGCACGCCGCACGCCGCACTGAGCCCCGACTGGGTTTTGCCCGTTCTCGTGCAGTCCGATGTTGGCTACCGCAACCTGTGTCGTGTGGTGACCCGCGCGAAGTTGAAAGCCCCGAAGGGCGGGTCGTCGCTGACGCTGGCGGATCTCGACGGCCATACGGCGGGGCTCGTCGCGCTGGTGGGACGGCCGGCGCTGGCGGCCGAGCGGCACGGCGTGGGCGGTCTGGTCGATCAGGTGGTGGGGATCTTCGGTCGCGCAAACGTATGGATCGAACTGCAACGCCATCTCCGGCGCGACGAGGAAGCGGCCAACGCGTCGTTGCTGGACCTGGCCTCCGCGTTCAGAGTGCCGGTGATGGCGTCCAACGGCGTGCGTTTCGCCGCGCCCGAAGATCGTCCCGTGTTCGACGTGCTCACGTGCCTGCGGCATAAAACAACGCTGGCGCAGGCGGGGCGGCGATTGTCGGCGAATGCGGAAAGCTATCTGAAACCGCCAGAGGTGATGGCGCGCCTCTTCAGCGATCTGCCTCAGGCGCTGGCGGGCACCGAGGCGCTGGCCGAACGGCTCGACTTCACCCTGGCGAACCTCGGGTACCGTTTTCCGGAGTACCCGGTGCCGGCCGGCGAAACGCAGGCGTCGTTTCTGCGCCGGCTCACGATGGCCGGCGCCAGGGATCGGTATCGTCCGCTGGACGACGCCTTTGACGGTCGCGCGAAACGGCAACTCCAGCGCGAACTCGATCTCATTGACACGCTCAACCTCGCCGGCTACTTCCTCATCGTCTGGGACCTGGTCAACTTCTGCCGGCAGCAGGGCATCCTCGTGCAGGGGCGCGGGTCGGCGGCCAACAGCGCCGTGTGTTATTCGCTCGGGATCACGGCGGTGGACCCGGTCGGGATGGAGTTGTTGTTCGAGCGATTCCTCTCTGAGGAACGCGGAGAGTGGCCCGACATCGATCTCGATCTGCCGAGTGGGGATCGGCGTGAACGGGTGATTCAGTACGTGTATCAACGCTACGGTGCTCTTGGCGCCGCCTCCGGAGGGCCAGGAGCAGCCATGACGGCCAACGTGATCACCTATCGAGGACGAAGCGCCGCGCGCGAAGTGGGCAAGGTGCTGGGCATGGACGACGGGGAGGTGGACCGGCTGGCGAAGACGATGAGCCGATTCGAGTTCGTCGATCCGGAAGAGACCGTCACGAAGCACCTGAAAGAAGCCGGCGTGGATACCGGCCGCGAGGTGTATACGCAGTTCGCGCGGTTGTGGCAGCAGGTGCAGGATCTACCGCGGCATCTGGGCCAACACTCGGGTGGCATGGTGATCTGCCAGGGACGTCTTGATGACGTGGTACCGCTCGAGCCGGCCTCGATGCCGGGCCGTGTGGTGGTGCAGTGGGACAAGGACGACTGCGCGGATCTCGGTATCGTGAAGGTCGATCTGCTCGGGCTCGGCATGATGGCCGTGCTGGAAGAAGCCGTGTCGCTGACGGGGGTGGACCTCGCGCATCTGCCGCCCGACGACCCCGAGGTGTACCGCATGTTGCAGGCGGCCGACACCGTGGGGGTGTTTCAGGTGGAGTCGCGTGCGCAGATGGCGACCTTGCCGCGCCTCAAGCCGACGTGTTTCTACGATCTGGTTGTCGAAGTTGCCCTCATCCGCCCCGGCCCCATCGTCGGCCAGATGGTCCATCCGTATCTCAAGCGACGGCGCGGGGACGAGCCGGTGACGTACGCACATCCCAGTCTGGAGCCGGTGCTCAGACGCACGCTGGGGGTGCCGTTGTTCCAGGAGCAGTTGCTGCGCATGGCGATGGTCATTGCCGGGTTCAGCGGCGGGGAAGCGGAAGAATTGCGTCGCGCGATGGGGTTCAAGCGGTCGGCGAAGCGCATGCAGCAGATCGAAGGCCGGCTGCGTGAAGGGATGGCAGCCAACGGCATCACCGGCGCGGTGGCGGATCAAATCGTGTTGTCGATTTCGTCGTTTGCGCTCTACGGATTTCCCGAATCCCACGCCGCCAGCTTCGCGCTCATCGTCTATGCCAGCGCGTATCTGAAAGCGCACTACCCGACGGCGTTCTACACCGCGCTTCTTAACAACCAGCCGATGGGTTTCTACGCGCCGGCCACGCTGGTGAAAGACGCGCAACGCCGCGGCGTCCGCTTCGCGCCCGTGGATGTGCAGCTCTCCGACTGGCCGTGCACGATTCAGGACGACGGCGTGATTCGACTGGGACTGATGTACGTGCAGGGCCTGCGCGCCGAGGTCGGCCGCAAGATCGCCTCGACCTTCAGCCCCGCCATCCATCTGCGGTTTTCGTCCATGGATGATCTCGTTGCTCGCACCGGCCTGCGCCGCGACGAGCTGCGCGTGTTGGCCGAATCGGGCGCGCTTACCTCACTGGGCGGCGATCGCCGATCGGCGCTCTGGCAAGCCGAACGCGCCGCCCGCCCCGCGGGGGAGCTGCTGAGCTCGGAGGTGATTTGGGAGCGAAGGGAGCCAATCACCTCCGAGCTCATCCCCCCCGCACCAAGCCCGCTGGTGCCCATGTCGCTTGTCGAACGCGTCCAGGCCGACTACGCGACGACGGGCCTGACGATCGGCCCGCATCCGATGGCGCTGGTGCGACGGACACTGTCGGCGCGCGGGGTGGTGCGCGCCACGGACCTGGCGCACGGACGTCCCGGCCGGCGCGTGCGCGTGGCCGGCGCGGTCATCACACGCCAGCGGCCGGGCACCGCGAAGGGGTTTGTGTTTCTCTCGCTCGAAGACGAGACGGGCATCGCCAACGCGATTCTCACACCCGATGTGTTCGCGTTGCACAAACGCACAGTGGTGGACGCGCCGTACCTGCTCATCGAAGGCATTCTGCAGAATCAGGACGGCGCGGTGTCCGTGAAAGCCGAGCGCGTCGAGGCGTTGGCGCACGATGGGCCACCACCCCAGTCGCACGACTTAATGTAGACTGCGACCGGTACCCCAATGACGACCCGCAGATTTGCCGTCGCTCTGTCATTCCCCGGTGAGAAGCGAGTGTACGTTCGTCAGGTGGCTGACGCGTTGGCGAAAACGCTCGGCCAGGAGCGCGTGCTCTACGACGACTACCTCACCGCGGAGTTGGCCCGTGTTGAGCTGGACACCTATCTGCCCGACCTCTACCGGGCGCATTCCGAGCTGATCGTCCCGTTCCTCTGCGCCGAATACGAGAAGAAGAAGTGGTGCGGCCTCGAATGGCGATACGTTCGTGCGGTCATTTTCGAACCGGGCGAAAAACACCGTGTGATGCCGTTCCGCTTCGACGACACAGAGATCGCCGGACTCCTTCCGACCGACGGCTACGTCGATATCGATACGCGCACGCCGAAGGAAGTGGCCGCGCTCATTCTTCAGCGACTGGAGCCGGACGGCTCCGCGCGCAAGAAAGGCCAAGGCCAATCGTTGATCGTTCCACCGGCCTACCTCGACTGGCTCAAGGGCGAATGCGCCAGCGTCGAGTTGCCCGGGCTTCGGCTTAGACAAGGTCAGACGGTCAGGCTCAACAACGTGTACGTGCCGCTGACGACGACGGCGCCGGCGCGGGCGGCAGAAGAGCAATTGCGAGAAAAGTCGCGCCCCGGGATCGAGCGCGAGCGGGACGAGAAGCCCACACTCCTCCTGGAACGTCTCGGTCACGAGTCGCTCTACGTCACCGGCGCGGCCGGATCCGGGAAGTCCACGTTCTGCCGGTGGCTCGCGTTCCTCGCCTGCGAAGGCCGCGTGCCGCAGTCGGATGTTGAAGCCCCGGACGACCTGCGCGAGACGCTGCCAGACTCCGTTGCGGGACGCCTGCCGCTGCTCGTGCCGCTGCGCGCGTTCTGGCATCTGGTGCCAGGCCAGGCACCGTTCTCTGCCAAAGCACTCGAAGGCGCCATCGTCGAATGGCTGCGGGACAGCAAGGCCCCGGGCCTCACCGCTGAAGCCGCGGCTGCGCACCTGGCCCATGGCAGCGCGCTCCTGATTCTGGACGGCATCGACGAGGTGCCTGTCGATCGCCGCGCCTTGCTCGTGACCGCGCTGGCCGAGACGCTGCCACGCTGGACGAAGTCAGGGAACCGTGTGCTGTTGACCGGACGCCCGTACGGCTTGAACGAGACCGACGTGCGGCGCCTGGGTCTGCCACACGCGCCGATCCAGGCGCTGCCCAATTCGCTGCAGGTCCTTCTGGTCCGGCGCTGGTTTCGGATTCTGCTTGACGACGCCGACAAGGCTGACGCTGCGGCGTCTGAACTCCGGAATCAAGTGCGCGCGCAGGAATGGCTCGCGCCGCTCATGGAGAATCCGCTGCTGCTCACCGCCATGTGCATCGTGTTCGGCGACGGTGGACGGTTGCCCGAAGACAAGCACGAGCTGTACGACCGTGTTGTCGACACGGTGCTGTACAGCCGCATTCCCGATCGCGCTGGACAACAGCTTGCGCGGGCGCGTTTGTCGGTCGTCGCGCACGGGATGCACACGGGCGAAGGCCTCGAAGAGAAGCGAGCCACTCCACAGGCCGAAGTGACGGAGATCGAGATCGAACGGATGCTGCGGGCGTATCAGAAGCGCAGCGGGTGGACCGAGGATCAAACGCTCGGCGTCGCGCAGGATCGCGAGGCGCTGCTGAGCCAGACCGGGCTGCTGCTGCCGGGTGACGGGCACAAGGGCGCGTTCTTCCACCTGTCGTTCCAGGAGTTTCTGGCGGCGCAGCGGTTTGCCGATGTCGAGTCCGAAGGGTTACGCGACGCGATCGCCAGACGTGCCGCCGCTCCGGAATGGCGGAACACGTTGTCGTTCGTCGTTGGCAATCTGCTCGCGACCAGCACGACGCCGGAGCGCGCGGTGCGGCTGGTGACAGGTCTGATCGAGCAACACCGCGGCGAGCGTGGCGCCGCCCTTGTCGCCGCGGACGCACTCGATATCTTCAGCCGACGCCGCATTCGCCTTCCGGACGCCGTCAAAGACCGGCTGAGGGCGGTTCTGCGCAAGACGATGCGCGATTCGATCCCGGCGCGCGAGCGCTGTGAGGCCGGCACCGCCCTGGGCAAGATTGGCGACCCGCGCTTCCGCGCCGATGCGTGGTTTCTGAAGGACGATCCGTTGCTGGGTTTCGTCGAGGTGCCTGCCGGTGAATTCACCATGGGCCGTGGCAAGAAGCAGAACACCGAGTGGCTTGAGGAAGGGGGGCCGGAACACCCTGTCACGCTCCCAGCCTTCTACGTCGCGCGTTGGCCGGTGACGGTGGCGCAATTCCGCGCGTTTGTCGAGGCGCCGGACAACGAGGGATTCCAACCGGGTGATCCGGACTGCCTGCGAGGCGTGGCGAATCACCCGGTGGTGTGGGTGAGTTGGCACGAGGCGTTGGCGTACAGCCGGTGGCTGACGAAGAAGCTGCGCGAGTCGGACACGACGCCGGCACCGCTGCGCCGCCTGCTGAACGGCGCCTCAGGCTCCGAATGGCAGGTGACGCTGCCCAGCGAGGCGGAATGGGAGAAGGCCGCGCGTGGTGACGACGCGCGCATCTATCCCTGGGGTGAGAAGGCCGACCCGAACTGTGCCAACTACAGTGACACCGGGATCAACGGAACGAGCGCGGTCGGGTGTTTTCCCGGCGGCGCGAGTCCGTACGATGTCGAGGAGCTCTGCGGCAACGTGTGGGAATGGACGCGCAGTTTGTGGGGGAAGGACTTTCAGACAGCCGAGTTTGGGTACCCCTATACGCTCGACGCCCGCCGCGAGGACCTCGCCGCGGCTGACGACGTCGCCCGTGTGGTGCGTGGCGGCGCGTTCGCTCCACGAGGGGGCGTGCGCGCGGCGCTCCGTGGCGGGTCCGCGCCCGGCGATCGCTACCGCAGCATGGGGTGTCGGCTGGTGGTGTCCCCATTCCGCTCTTGATTCTCTGAACTCTGCGTACTCTGAACTCTGATGGCCCTGGACTCTGGACGAGGTAGACGAGGGCAACACGATGGCAACCAAGAAAGCGGTGCGCGACCGGTTTCAGTACGACGTCTTCGTAAGCTACAGCCACAGCGACGGTGACAAAGAGTTTGTTCGCGGCTGGCTCGTGCCGAGGCTCCGGGCGGCGGGACTTCGGGTGTGTCTCGACATCGACTGCTTCAGAGGAGGGGCGGACATCTTCGAGGAGATGGCGCGCGCCGTCCGCACGAGCCAGAAGACCGTCGTCGTCATCAGCGCGAATTGGAGGCGCAGCGACTGGACGAAGTTCGAGAGGAGGCTCGTGCAGGCGCTGGATGTTGGTGCCCGGCACCGGCGGGTGGTGCCCATCAAGCTCGACTCGAGCAAGATGCCCCGCACGCTCGTGGGCCTCGTCTACCGTGACTTCTCAGATGCCGGGCAGCACGACGAAGTGTTCAAGTTGCTGCTCACGGACTTGACGCCGCTGCGCGTGACGGGCGGTTCGGTCGCAACCTGTCGACCCAGACTGACACGTGAGGCGTTCGAGACGACCCGCGCCCAGTTCCTCGAGTACATCCGCCAGCGCTACCAGTACCTCGAGTTCAAGGGCATGGGCGTCACCGACAGGGTGCCGCTCAGGATCGGGCTGGTCGAGATGTACGTGCCGCTCAAGGTCGTCGTCCGGGACAGCCGTCCGCCCACACGAGAGCGAGCGGCGGCTCTCGGTCGTGAGGGGGCCAACGATGGCAGGGCGCCGGTGCTCGATCTGATACGGACGCGCTCCGTCGTCGTCATCCTCGGCGATCCCGGCGCTGGAAAGACGACGCTGTTGAAGTACTTGTCGCTCGCGCTCGCGTCAGACCAGAACGACCTGAATCTGGGACGGAGGCTTCCGGTGCTCGTCCCGGTCGCGGCATACGCCACAGCACTGGCCGATCGTGACGTGCGCCTCGAAGAGTTTATCGGTGAGCACTACCGCAACAGAGGGCTCGATCTCCCAATTGGCGATTTGGTGTCGGATGCCATCGCGACCGGACAGGCCCTGCTCCTGCTTGACGGGCTGGACGAGGTGAAGGGTCTCTCAGCGCGTCGTCTTCTTGTCGACCGCGTGGTCGATTTCATCGCGGCCCACCGCGGGGCCGGCAACAAGTTTCTGATCACGAGCCGGAGCATCGGCTACGACAAAGTGCGGCCCGTTCTGGACGACCTCGCGGAGTGCACGATCGTCGACTTCGATGATGCCGACATCACGGCGTTTCTCGACCGGTGGACCGCAGCCGTCGAGCGGGCTGCGGGCTCAGGCGCCGCGGCGGCACAGGTCGCGGCCTCGCGTGAGCAGAGCGCGCTGGCTGATGTGCTGGGTCGCAATCCCGGCGTTCGACGTCTCGCCGCCAACCCGCTGTTGCTGACCATTCTCGCGTTGATGAAACGCCAGGGCGTCATGCTGCCCGATCGGCGCGTCGAGCTGTACGAGAACTACGTGCAGACGCTCCTGAAGCACTGGCAGGTCGCCAGAAGCCTCGACCGTCCGCAGGAACGGCCGCTGGCCGTCGGTGACACGGTGAGGGTGCTGTCATCGCTGGCCCTGTGGATGCACGAAACGACTCCAGGCGTCGGACTGGTTGACCTGCCGCAGATCGAGCGGGCGCTCGTCCGGATCTTCCGTGCGCGTCACGATCCCGAACCGCGCGAAGCTGCGACGCGGCTGCTCGAAGACGCACGGGACTACGCGGGCCTGCTCACCGAGCGAGGGGAAGGCCAGTTTGGTTTCCTGCATTTGACGTTTCAGGAGTACCTGGCCGGCGTTGCGATCGCGAATCTTGGTCAGCAGAACGTGGGGCCAGCGGTCGCGATGATCGCCAAGCGTCTACCGTCGCCGGAATGGCGCGAGGTGATCCTGCTCGCCATTGAGTACCTCGGCGTGGTTCAACGCAGGGATGAGGCAGCAGGCGCGGTGATCGAGCGCCTCATTCGAGAGGCGCCGGGGCCTCCCGGCGTTGCCGTAGCCGTTGCTGGAGAAGCTGCGGCAGACGCGGCGCCGGACGGCGTTGCAGCGAAAAGTCTGAGCGTCCTCGTCAAGGCGCTCTCCGCCACGATGCGAAACGCGGACGCCGTGAAGCCGCCGGTCCGGGCAGCCGCGGGCGCGGCATTGGGGAGAATCGGCGACCCGAGATTCCGGCGCGACACCTGGTTCCTGCCGAACGAGCCGCTGCTCGGTTTCGTCAAGGTGCCGGGCGGGTCATTCAAGATGGGCAGCGACAAAGCGACGGATCCGACGGCCTGGGTCGACGAGTTGGATCAGCACTCCGTTGAGCTGCCAGCCTTTTACATCGCCCGTTGGCCGGTGACGGTGGCGCAATTCCGTGCGTTTGTCGAGGCGCCGGACAACGCGGGATTCCAACCGGGTGATCCGGACTGTCTACGGGGCGTGCCGAATCATCCGGTGGTGTGGGTGAATTGGCACGAGGCGTTGGCGTACAGCCGGTGGTTGACAAAGAAGCTGCGGGAGTCGGACACGACGCCGCCGCCGCTGCGCCGCCTGCTGAACGGCGCCTCAGGCTCCGAGTGGCAGGTGACGCTGCCGAGCAAAGCCGAGTGGGAGAAGGCCGCGCGCGGTGACGACGCGCGCATCTATCCCTGGGGTGAGAAGGCCGACCCGAATCGCGCCAACTACAGTGACACCGGGATCAACGGAACGAGCGCGGTCGGGTGTTTTCCCGGTGGGGCCAGTCCGTACGATGTCGAGGAGCTCAGCGGCAACGTGTGGGAATGGACGCGCAGTCTGTGGGGGAAGGACTTTCAGACAGCCGAGTTTGGGTACCCCTATACGCTCGACGCCCGCCGCGAGGACCTCGCCGCGGCTGACGCCGTCGCCCGTGTGGTGCGTGGCGGCGCGTTCGGCCACGAGGGGTTCGTGCGCGCCGCGTTCCGTTGCGGGTGCGCGCCCGACGCTCGCGACTACGGCGTGGGGTGTCGGCTGGTGGTGTCCCCATTCCGCTCTTGATTCTCTGAACTCTGCGTACTCTGAACTCTGATCGCCCTGGACTCTGGAGGTTCGACATGCTGCACTCGGAAATGACGATCTTCACGCGCACGTTCGAGTGGACGCGCAGTCTAGATGAACAGTATCCGTACACGCCCGACGATGGGTGGTTGCGCGCCGCCGCCCAAGTCCTCCGCGTTGTGCGAGGCGCCGGCTTCAGCAGTACTTTGCGGTTCGTCCGCGCTGCCTCGCGCAACTTCCGTGGCCCCGGCGCTCGGGACTTCGACCTTGGCTTTCGCGTGCTCCTGTCACCGTTGCGGTCTGATCTCTGAACCGGCAAACTCATGGCCATCGATCTACAGACGTTGAAAGACCGCGTCGCCGCCAGGCTGCCGGGCTGGTTCGACCATGCCAGGACCGGCGGACTGACCTCCGTGTACGCCGGTTTTGCCGCAGCGGTGATGTGGCCCCTCGTTCAAGAAGTGCAGCGCGGGAATCTCCTCGGTACGGGCATGGTTGTTGGCTCGTTGACGACGGGTGTGTTCGGCAGCTTAATCGCCGCTCAGCTCGAGCGCTGGCGCGCTCGGCGCACGACGCCAGACGCCGTGGCTGGATGGATCGCGGCCGAAGTCGAACGGAATCCCGCAAGTCGCGATGGCCTGGATGAACTGCTGGCGAAGCTGGACGCCGCCGGCATCATTCGGGCGTCGCTCGCTGCCGAAGACGCACGCGTGCTCACCGAAGCACTGGCGCGCGAACTCCAGGAGATCCGCGCCCTTCCGCGGTTCCAGGCCGCCCTTATTGGCGATCGAAACGTCGTCGCGCAGGCCGCGTCAGGGGGAATGGCGATCGCCGGACAGCAGGTGACGATCGTCGGCAACGTCTACGCTGGTGCGCCGGCCACGAACCCTGAGGAAGCGCTCGCAATCTATCGGGACGTTCTCGCGCGCACGCTCGGGAGTTTGTCGCTGCGCGGGCTCGACGTGGCGACGAGCGACGCGACAGGCGACACGAAGCGCATCAGCCTGGAAAGCGTGTACGTCGAGCTGGATACGACAAGCGCGGAATCGACCGATGACCCGAAGCGAAGGCGCGAACCACCGCTGGATCGGGAGTCGAAACCGCTGACCGCCCTGCACGCCGTCGCACAGCACAACCCCGTGGTTCTCCTCGGCGATCCGGGATCGGGAAAGTCCACGTTTGTCAACTACCTCGCGTTCCGCCTCGCCGACGGACCCGCGAACAGGAAGGCGGCGCCCGATGCTCGCGCGTGGCCGCGCGAGTTGGCCGACTTGGTACCAATCGTGGTGGTGCTTCGCGACTTCGCCGCGGGACGTGACGGCCGAGACGCAGTGGAGCCTCGCAGTTTGCATGACTTCATCGATGCGCAGCTCAGTGCGCAGAAGCTCGAGTTCGCCCAGCCTGTGTTGGCTGACGCGCTCGACAAGGGTCGGGCCATCGTCCTACTCGATGGGCTGGACGAGATCCCCGATGCGGACGCCCGCGCGCGGACGCGGGATGCGGTGGCGGCGTTTATCGGCAGGTACCGTAAAAGCCGCCACGTCGTCACTTGTCGGACATTGTCCTATCAGGACAGTCGCGTGCAGCTTGCTGGTGCGACGTCGTTCCAGATTGCCCCGTTCGATCGAGAAAAGATTCACGGCTTCATTCGGGCCTGGTACGACGAGCTCGAACGTATCGGCACGCTGAATCACATCGACGCGGAGAATCTGGGCGCCCGTCTGCGGACGTCCGTCGAGCGGGTCGACCTTCGACGACTGGCGCCAAACCCGCTGCTCCTGACGGTCATGGCTGTTGTGAACACGCACAAGGGCCGGCTGCCGGACGCGCGCGCGCTCGTCTACCGGGACGTGATCGACCTGCTCCTGTGGCGCTGGGATGAGATCAAGGCGACGCGCGGGAATGAGCCGATGCTGCGCAAGCTCATTCGGGACGCCGGGCTGGCCGAAACCGACATCGTACGGATCCTGTCGCAGCTCGCGTTCGAGGCCCAAGGTAACCGCCAGACGGGGGATGCCGACGCCGTGGTCGACATTCCGGAGGCGACGCTTGTCGACCGTCTCGCGGAGCGTCACCCAAGGAAAAGCCACGATTGGGCCGCCGAGGTCGTCACGGCAATGAAATTGCGCGCGGGACTCCTCATCGAGCGCGCGCCGCACGTCTTCAGTTTTCCGCATCGGACGTTTCAGGAACATCTGGCCGGCGTCCACCTGTCGACGAATAGAGACTTCGCGAAAACGGCCGACGAACTTCTGGATGACGGGCCTTACTGGCTCCAGACGATTCTCTTGAGCGTGGGCCACCTGGTCCACGTGTCAAATGACTTCGACAAGCCGGTGTTGCTCATCGGACGCCTGTGCCCTGAGGTCGAGGCGGAGAACGATCGCGCGTGGCGGAAAGCCTGGTTCGCTGGAGAGGTGCTCGGTGAGTTCGGCGTCGATCGCGCGAATGCGGACGACGCGAAACGTCACGACGCCGATCGTGTGCGGCAGCGCCTCGCTTCATTGCTCACAAAGGGCCGCTTGACCGCTGGAGAGCGGGCGGCGGCCGGGACGGCGCTCGGACGAATCGGCGATCCGAGATTCCGGCGTGATGCTTGGTGCCTGCCAGACGAGCCGCTGCTTGGCTTCGTCCAAGTGCCATCCGGTTCGTTCACGATGGGCAGCGACAAAGCGAAGGATCCGGAAGCCTATGACGATGAGTTGCCTCAGCACACTGTTGAACTTCCGGCTTTCTACATCGCGCGCTGGCCGGTCACGGTGGCGCAATTCCGCGCGTTTGTCGACGCGCCGGACAACGAGGGATTCCAACCGGGCGATCCGGATTGCCTGCGAGGCGTGGCGAATCATCCGGTGGTGTGGGTGAGTTGGCACGAGGCGCTGGCGTACAGCCGGTGGCTGACGAAGAAGCTGCGCGAGTCGGACACGACGCCGGCACCGCTACGCCGCCTGCTGAACGGCACCCCGGGCACCGAGTGGCAGGTGACGCTGCCGAGCGAAGCCGAGTGGGAGAAGGCCGCGCGCGGCGACGACGCGCGCATCTATCCTTGGGGTGAGAAGGCCGACCCGAATCGCGCCAACTACGATGACACCGGCATCAACGGAACGAGCGCGGTCGGGTGTTTTCCCGGTGGCGCGAGTCCGTACGATGTCGAGGAGCTCAGCGGCAACGTGTGGGAATGGACGCGCAGTCTGTGGGGGAAAGACTTTCCGAAACCCGAGTTTGGGTACCCCTATACGCTCGACGCCCGTCGAGAGGACCTCGCCGCGGCTGACGACATCGCCCGTGTGGTGCGTGGCGGCGCGTTCTTCAGCCACGAGGGGTTCGTGCGCGCCGCGTTCCGTCACTGGTTCACGCCCGACCTTCGCTACGACCGCGTGGGGTGTCGGCTGGTGGTGTCCCCATTCCGCTCTTGATCCTCTGAACTCTGCGTACTCTGAACTCTGATCGCCCTGCACTCTGGAGGTTCGACATGCTGCACTCGGAAATGACGATCTTCACGCGCACGTTTGATTTTCTGTCGTGGCTCCTGCCCGCGACCAATAACTTTCCGCGGGCGCATCGACACACGCTGACACGGAGGCTCCTCGATGCCGCGTTCGATCTGCGCGAGCGGATCGAGGAGGCCAACGCACGTCAGAACGAGCGGCGTGATCGGTTGATCGAGGCGGACGCTGCCCTCGGACGCGTTCGCGTGTACGTCCGGCTCGCCGCCAAGCTCGGGTGGCTCACGGCGGGGCAATACGAGCACGTATCGCTCATGATTGCGGAAATCGGCCGCCTGCTCGGAGGGTGGCAAAAGGCGACGGCGCGTTGATCCGTCGCGCATCGAGCTGCCTTCGGCGCCTCGTGGCGCCGGAGACGGAGGGGCAGACTCAGACACCCGTGTGGTGCGTGGCGGCGCGTTCAACAACAACGAGAGGAACGTGCGCGCCGCGATCCGTAACAGGAACACGCCCGACAATCGCAACAACAACGTGGGGTGTCGGCTGGTGGTGTCCACGTTCTTCCTGCACCGGAATTGCCCGCCGGCGGCGCTCGTGCTTGCGGGCCGAGGTGAAGAATGGCGGAGTCTGTTCCTGGCCGCGTCCGGCGCCGCCGGACCGGGCGAATAACAACGGCCCCGCACCCTCGAAGCGTCCTGGTGCGGGGCCACCTTTTCGTTCGTCGCGGTGACGATGTTCGATGCTCTGTGTTCGTGGGAGAACCTGCTGCTCGCGTACCGGAAGGCTGCAAAAGGGAAGCGCGGCCGTCCCGCCGTGGCGTCGTTCGAGATGACGCTCGAAGACAACCTCCTAATGCTTCGAGACGAACTCCGGTCCGGGAGCTATCGTCCCGGGGCGTACACGACCTTCACAATCCACGAGCCGAAACGACGCCTGATTTCAGCCGCGCCATTTCGGGACCGCGTCGTCCATCATGCGCTGTGCAACGTGATCGAGCCGTTGTTCGAACGTCGTTTTGTTGCGGACTCATTCGCGAATCGCAAACTCAAAGGCACGCACCGCGCGCTCGACCGTGCGCAACGCCTGGCCCGAAGGTATCGTTACAGCCTTCAGGCGGACGTGCGCCAGTTCTTTCCGAGTGTGGACCACGCCCTCCTCTGCGCTGAACTGGCTCGAGTGGTCGATGACTCCCGCGTGCTGGACGTGGCGGAGTGCATCATGCGGAGCGGCGACGGAGTGTTGAGCGAGGCCTACGATCCCGTGTGCTTTCCGGGCGACGACCTCTTCGCCGTCTTTCGTCCGCGCGGCCTGCCGATCGGCAATCTGACGAGCCAGTTCTGGGCGAACGTGTATCTGAATGCCTTCGATCACTACGTGAAGCGGGAGCTTCGATGCGCCGGCTACGTACGCTACGTCGACGACTTGCTGTTCTTCGCAGACGACAAGCCGGCCCTGTGGGCATGGCTGCGCGCCGTCAAGGAACGGCTGGCCGCGCTGCGCCTTGTCGTGCATGAGGGCGCGCACCCGAGGCCCGTTGCCGAGGGTTTTCCATTCCTCGGTTTCGTCGTGTTCCCGACGCGCCGCCGCTTGAAGCGGCGCAGAGGCGTGTTCTTCGTGCGGCGTCTGTCTGCCATGGTGAAGCAGAGGGATTGCGGCCTTCTGTCAACGGCACTGGTGACGGATTCGGTACGAGGCTGGGTGAATCACGTCAGGTTTGGGAACACGGTGGGGCTGAGAAAGGCCGTTCTGCGTTCTGTCATGTTGAGGCGGCCGGCGGTGCGTACGCCCGCCCGCCTCTTCTTCGACTGACATCCCTCCCGTGAGACGCTTCCTCGCCCTCGCGTTCCTGCTGTGGCTGCTGGTCGTCACCCACGCGGCGGGCGTCGACAACGCGTGGCCTCTGAACGGCGGGATCGACAACATCCGCTACTCACCGCTCAGCCAGATCGATCGCACCAACGCGACGCGCCCGCAGGTGGCGTGGACCTACGATTCGCACGACGCCTTCAAAGGCTAGGAAATGCAAAGCAACCCCGTCATCGTCGACGGCGTGTTTGTGTCGCCCTGGCACGGCGAAGGGTTTTGTCTTTCTCTCGCTCGAAGGCGAGACGGGCATCGCCAACGCGATCCTCACGCCCGATCGTGATGGCCGTCGTCGTTGATGCCTCGGTGATTGCGGCGATCGCGTTTCGAGAAGCCGCAGGCGCGGATCTGGCCGCGCACTTGTCCGGGCAGACGCTGCTGGTGCCGACGCTGGTCGACTACGAACTGGCCAACATCGCGTGGAAAAAGGCGCGTCGACAGCCCGAGGCGATTCCGCAGATCGCTGCCGCCCTGAATGCCGCGTGGCACGTGCGCGCCACCCGCGTCGGTGTCCCGCCAGCCGACGCCGTTCGACTTGCGCGCGAAGCGGGACTCACTGCGTACGACGCCAGACTGGCCGAAAATCCCCCGCCTGGCTCATGACGCCAATCCAGATGACCACCAGGCCAATCGCCAGCGCAACCCCCTGCACGACGTCGGTGATGGCGTCGGCCATCAGGCCCCCGAGCAATGTGTACGCGAGGCCGAAGGCCCACGCGCCGATGACGAGCATCAGGATCAGATAGCCGGCAAGTCCGGGAATCATCGTGGGTCGCGCGCGCAGTATAGCCGCGCGCGTTGGTAGAATGATCGTTCGATGACGACCCGACGTGCCCGAGTGGAAGTGACCGAGACAGGCGTCCGCATCATCCGCAGGCAATCGCCGATCGCTGGGTGGGGCGTGTATGCGGCCGAACCGATCAACAAGAACAAGCGCATCCTGCAATACACGGGTGAGAAGATCTCGGCCGGCGAAGCCGATCGGCGCGAACGGAAGTACCAGAAGAAGGGCCAGATCTGGTGCTTCACGCTGAACCGCCGCTGGTTCCGCGACGGCAACGTCGGCGGCAGTACGGCGCGGTTCATCAATCACGCCTGCAACGGCAACTGCTATTCCGAGGTCGTCGACGACGTGGTGTGGCTTCGCGCGTCGAAGAACATCGCGAAGGGCGACGAGCTCAGCTACGACTACAACACGGCAGGTGAAGCGGGCATGCGCTGCCGCTGCCATCCGGCCTGCTCCAACAAAATCTGACGCCCCGCCGACCATGATCCCCACGCCCGTCCGCCACGTCATCTACCTCCACGGCTTCGCCTCGTCGCCCGCGTCCGGGAAGGCGGAACGCTTCCGGCAAGAGCTTGAAGCACGCGGCGTGGGCTTCTCGTGCCCGGACCTCAACCAGCCCGCGTTCGAGACGTTGACGACGACGAGGATGCTGGCGCAGGTGCGGGAGGTGGTGGCTCGGGTGCCGGAGGGACCGATTGCGCTGGTGGGGTCGAGTCTGGGCGCGTTTGTCGCGGTGCACGCGGCCGATCGGGCCGAGACGGGGCGGACCGCCAGCATTGATCGCCTCGTGTTGATGGCTCCCGCGCTCGACTTCGGGGGGAACCGGCTGCGGCAACTCGGGCCGCACGGCATCGACGAGTGGCGCCAGTCGGGGCGCCTGCGCGTGTTTCACTACGCATGGGGCGAGGCGCGCGACATCGGCTACGAGCTGTTTGCCGACGCGGCTCGCTACGACGCGCTGACACTCGAGACACGCCTCCCGACCCTGGTCTTCCAGGGCGACCACGACGAGTCGGTCGATCCGGCGATGGTCCAGCGCTGGGCTGAAGGCCGCCAGTGGGTCGACCTCCGCATGTTGCCGGACGGGCATCAGCTCACGGATTCGGTGGACCTCATCTGGTCCGAGAGCGCCAAATTTTTGGGGTGCTGAGGTGGCTGAGATGGCGGAGATGGCGGAGATGACTGAGGTGAAGCCCGGCACCTCTGTCATCTCTGTCACCTCTGTCATCTCTGCCACCTCCTGCGTCGGGATAGAATGAGGGCCGGGGGCACCCATCATGTTGATCAAGCGCGCACCGGATATCCGCTCATCAGAAATCACGCCAGAGTTCGTGTACCGCTCGCGGCGCGAGTTTCTGCGGACCGCCGCGACGGGAGCCGTGGGGGCCTTCACGGGGGCGTCGCTGCTGGAGGACGCGCTGTCGGCACAGGCGGCGCTGGCCCACGTGAAGAAGTCCGGCTACACGGTGCCCGGCGAGGCGATCAACTCGTTTGACGACATCACGACCTACAACAACTTCTACGAATTCGGCACGCAGAAGTCGGACCCCGCCCGGTATGCCGGGCAGATGACGGTCAAGCCCTGGACGGTCAAGGTTGATGGCCTCGTGGCCAGGCCGGCCGACTACGCCCTCGAGGACTTCATCAAGCCCCATCAGCTCGAGGAGCGGGTGTACCGCCTTCGCTGCGTGGAGGGCTGGTCCATGGTGATTCCGTGGGTGGGTATTCCGCTGGCCGACGTCATCACTCGCGTCCAGCCGGACGGCAAGGCGAAGTACGTCGAGTTCACCACGCTGCTGCGTCCGGGCGAGATGCGGGGGCTCCGGTCCGGCGGCCTCGACTGGCCCTACACCGAGGGACTGCGCCTGGACGAAGCGACGCACCCGCTGGCGTTTCTCGCCGTCGGCCTCTACGGCAAGGAGTTGCTGAACCAGAACGGCGCGCCGATTCGCCTCGTGGTGCCCTGGAAGTACGGCTTCAAGAGCATCAAGTCGATCGTCCGCATGCGGTTGACGGAGGCGCAGCCAAAGACGGCCTGGAACACGGCCACCCCCAACGAGTACGGCTTCTACTCGAACGTGAACCCGATGGTCGATCACCCCCGGTGGAACCAGGCGTCCGAGCGCCGGATCGGCGAACTGTTCCGTCGCAAGACGCTGATGTTCAATGGGTACGCCGATCAAGTGGCCTCGCTGTACGCGGGGATGGACCTCAAGAAGTTTTACTGATGTCGGTCTGGACGCGGGCCATCAAGCCGGCAACCTTCGCGCTGTGCGCGGCGCCGCTCCTGATGCTGGCCTCTCAGACGTCCAGGGGCGATCTGGGGGTCAACCCGATCGAGTACCTGACCCACGAAACCGGCCAGACCGCCCTGACGCTGCTGTTGGCCACATTGGCGGTCACTCCCTTACGCAAGCTCACCGGGTGGAACCGCCTCGTCAGCATTCGCCGCATGCTGGGTGTCTTCGCATTTGTGTACGCCCTCCTGCACTTTTCCCTCTATCTCGTGTTCGATCAGTTCTTCGACGTCGCGGCGATCTGGGACGACGTGGTGAAACGGAAGTTCATTCTGTCGGGGATGGTGGCGTTTCTCGCGATGGTGCCTCTGGCGATTACGTCGACCAACGGGTGGATTCGCCGGCTCGGACGCAAGTGGCGGACGGTGCACCGCCTGGTGTATGTGGCGGGCGCTGCCGGTGTCATTCACTTCATCTGGAAGACGAAGGTGCCCGAGTTCAAGCCGTATGCCTATGGATCGATCCTGCTGGTCCTGCTGCTGGCGCGTGTGCTATTCACGTGGCAGAAGCGACGCGCCGCCGCCGGCACGCAGGGCGCGGCTTACGAGCCAGGGCGGCGCTTTCCTGACCAATGGAGGCCGGGTCTTTAGACCCGGCCTCCATTGGTCCCGGCGGGGCTGAAGCCCCGCCGGGGTGCTGACGGGAGGGTTGATGGGCGTGAAGGCGATCGGGAGTCTGGCCGCGTTGATGCTGATGGCGGGCTGTGGCGGCGGCGAGGCGCCTCGCGTGGCCGACGCTGCGCCTGATGCGCTTGAGGAATTTGTCGTGCTGGCGGGCCACTGGACTGTGGCCGAGGACGCCGGCGGACGGGTGCTTCGACTCGATGGCTCGTCGTGGACGCCCGGGACACCACCCGACGACCTCTCGCGCAAGGCAGCTGCGTTGTTTCCCGGGAACGCTGCGGCCTTCGAACAACGGGTGAGGGCCGGGCTGCAGTTCCCCTACGTGGTGTGGCCGTCGACGCCGACCTTCTCCGACGGCTGGATTCAGGTCGACTTCAAACTCGTGGGTGGCGCCTCCGACCAGTTCGCGGCGATCCTGTTCGGGTTGAATGACGACGGGAATCATCACGCGTTCCGGTACAACACCAGGGACGGTGATACCGCGTTGTGGAAGGTGGTGGATGGCGAGCGGGTGCGCATCCACCATGGCGGCGTGCACATCGATGTCCCGCTGGGCGAGTGGCGCACGCTGCGGATGCGGGTGGAGGGCGCGACGATCACCGGCTGGGTCAACGACACCGAGGCGCTGCGGTTCACGCTGCCGGCGCCGGTCTCGGGGCGGGTCGGGCTCTGGTCCAAGGCCGATTCGGTGACGGATTACCGGCGGTTCAACGTCGTCCAGTAGTCCCCGCGAAGTGCCACTTCACCCGCTCGATGGACGCGGCGTTCTTCAAACACCTGGCAGACACGTTTCCAGGTTCCGAACCAGATGGTACGAAGAGAAGGGCCGTTACGAGATCTTTGCCGGCGGCAAGTCCGTCGGCCTCGAGTCGGCCGCGCACTCGCTCGTGCTCGACCCGGACGCGATCGCCAGAGGCGGGCAGACGGACCTCGACGAGAAGGGCATCGCCAAAACCGCGCGCGAAGAAAAACTCCGCGCGCGTGACCGGGCGAACGAAGACGCCCGGATGGCCGAACTCTGCCGCCAGGTGGTGCTGAAGGAAGCCAGACCCGAACTCGCCACGGGGCCGCGGATTCAGGGGCTGAAGAAATAGGGGTCCAGGGGTCCGAAGGTCCGAAGCAACCGCAGGGGCGGGGCGTCCACCTTCGCGGGGCGCTTCGGTGGACCACCGTAGTAGACTGCGCGAACACCTTCTGAAGGAGTTCACGCATGTCCGTACCTCTCCGTCGCGCGCTGGCGGGCCTCGGCGCCGTGGTGGTCCTCTCCGCGTCCGCGCTGCTGGCGCAGCGCCCCGCGGCCGCGCCGTACTTTCCACCGCGGCACGACTGGGCGCGGCAGGCGCCGGCCGACGCCGGGTTTGACGCGGCCAGGCTCAAGGCTGCCGTCGACTTCGCGATCGAAAACGAGAACCCGGCGACGAAGGACCTGGCCGTCGATATTCTGAACACATTCCGCCGGGAAGCGCCCTACAACGCGCTGATTGGCCCGACGTCGCCGCGCGCGGCGGCCAATGGCCTGATCATTCGCGGCGGGCGCATCGTCGCCGAGTGGGGCGACACCGCGCGGGCCGACATGACGTTCAGCGTGACCAAGACCTTTCTGTCGACCACTGTGGGGTTGGCGTTCGACCGGGGTCTGATTCGCGACGTCAACGACCGCGTGGCGGCGTACATGCCGCCCAACGTGGATCTGTTTGCGTCCGAAAAAAACGCGCCCATCACCTGGAATCATCTGCTGCGGCAGACGAGTGACTGGCAGGGCACCTTGTGGGGCAAGCCCGACTGGGCGGATCGGCCCGAGGGGCAGACCGAAGAGGAGAGCCGGAACCGGCGGCTCTACGAACCCGGCACCCGCTACAAGTACAACGACGTGCGCGTCAACGTCCTGGCGCTGGCGGCGCTGCACCTGTTCCGCGACCCCCTGCCGCAGGTGCTGCGCGCGGGGATCATGGATCCGATCGGCGCGTCGAACACGTGGCGGTGGGAAGGCTACGACAACGCCTGGCTGGATCTCGACGGTACCAAGGTGCAGGCCTCGACCGGCGGCGGCCACTGGGGCGGCGGCATGTTCATCAGCGCCTTTGACCTCGGCCGGTTCGGGTATCTCTTCCTCCGCCACGGGCAGTGGGGCGGCCGTCAGTTGATCTCCGAACGGTGGATCGGCATGGCACGCACGGGCGGCGTGAACCCCGAGTACGGGTTCATGAACTGGTTCCTGAATCCTGGCCGCACGTCTCTGCCCGCCGCGCCCGAGTCGAGCGTCACCTTCCGCGGCAACGGCCAGAACATCGTCTATGTCGATTGGGACCACGATCTGGTGGTGGTCGTGCGCTGGATCAAATCTGGCCGCGCGGTGGGCGCCGACCGCGGCAACGCGCTGAACGACTTTCTGGGGAACGTCGTGGAGGCGATCGTCAAGTAGGCTGTCTGGCGTCAGCGTTTCGGCAGCACGTCCGCCTTCGAGCCCTCGTACGGGGTCAGGTCGGCTGGTGGGCTGTGCCTGGGCATGGAGAGAAAGTACTCGATGACGGGTTTGTCGTCGCGCAACATCGGTCCCGTGCCGAGGTACCGCTCGATCTGCGCGTTGCCCGTGAAGTACTGCGCGAGCAGATCGTCGAACGTGCCGATGCCGACCTCGCTGAACACACGCTGGACGTCCGGGAATGCGACCTTCACGGCATAGTCCTCCGGGCGCAGGATCACCGGCGCGTCGGATCCAATCACGATGCCGCCGCCCGCCCAGATCGAAACGTGCGGGAACACCGACACGAAACTGCGCAGCATCAATTTGTGCTGGTAATCGCTGTCGGCGGCCAACCACTGCACCATGATGCCGCCGGGCGCGAGCGCCTGACGCGCCAGGGCGTAGTAGTCGGCCGAATACAGGTTCGCGGCGCCGGCCAGGTGCGGCAGCATCAGATCGGCCGTGATGACATCGAATTTCTGCCCCGTCGTGCGCAGGAAGTGCCGGCCGTCGGCGATGCGGAACTCGACGTTCGGATTGTGCCGCACCCTGCGGTTGATGCGCTCGAACCAGACGCCGGCCTGGACCACCGACGGCGACAGTTCCACGACCGTCGTATACACGTTGGGCAATACGGCGGCGCCTCCGGCCGTCGTGCCGCCGCCCATGCCGACAATCAGCACCCGCTTCGGGTCGGGGTGAACCGCCACGGCCAGCGCCCCGATGGCGCGGTGATAGACCGCCATGCTTTCACCATCGCTGGCGTGGTGCATGCCGTCGATGAGCAGAATGCGGGTGTCGCCGTGCCGGACGACTGAGACCGTCGCCTGAGCATCCTCGGCGTGCCAGAGGATATGGTGGCCCGGATACCGGCGGATGATGACGTCCTGGAACACATCAGGAAGCAGGGCGGCAATGACGACGAATGCGCTGGTCGAGGCCAGGACCAGGGCGGCACGGCCGCGGGGGCGCGCCAACCAGAGCAGCAGCAGCCCGCCAAGGAGCGGCACGGCGGTGACGACCACCAGGCTCGTCTGCGCGCCCAGGAGGGGAATCAGCACGAAGCCACCCGCGAGCGAACCGACAATCGCTCCGGCGACGTTCAGCGCGTACAGCGTGCCCACTCTGCGACCGACGCGGCGGTCGCCTTCCGGACCGCCGGTCGTCCACAGAATCAGACCGAGCGGAAACGCCGCGCCCAGCAGCACCGCGGTCGGCACGATGGCAAACGCGGCGGCGATGAGCAGGGACAGGACGAAGTCGTAGGGCGGTGTCAGGTCCTTGAACACGGTGAACAGCCAACCCATGACGTCATTCGCGCGCACCAGCGCAAACGCCGAGATGAGGCCCGTCAACGCGATCCCGACCTCCGTAACACCGAGCAGGGCGAGCCAGTTGGCGCGCCGGCGCAACCAGGGTGTCACGGCGTAACTGCCGATCGCCAGACCGATCAGCACGGCCGCAAGCATGCTCGCGAACGCATACGTCGTGGGCCGCAGGAAGAAGACGAGGATGCGGAACCAGATGATCTCGAGCGCGAGCGACACGGCGCCCGACAGCGCAATGACGACCAGCACCGTCATGCGCGCGGCCGGCGAAAGGGGTTCGCCGGTGAGCGTCGGCGCGTGCGACGCCTCGGTGGATGGGACCGTGCCGGCCGCAGACTCCGCGCGGCTGGCCCACCAGGCCAGGATGGCCACGAACAGATTCAGGCCGGCGCCCGCGAGGAACGTCAGTTGCAGACCGAGGGTCGGCACCAGCCACAAGCTGCCGAACAACACACCCAGGATGGCGCCGGTCGTGTTGACCGCATACAGCAGGGAGGCGTTCCGGCGAATGCCATCCGGCGTGCGGCTGGCGGCGCGCAGGACGAGCGGATAGGTCATGCCCATCAGCGTGGCCGGCACGATCAACACGAGCGCGATCAACGCCACGCGCACGACGGTCGTGAACACGGGCGCGCCGTCCAGACTGGGCGCCACCCTGATGAACAACGTGTCGGCCGCCCGCAGCGCCAACGGCGTCAGCAGCGCGCTCACCGCAATGAGGACTTCAACGATCGTGAACACCCGGAGGGGTCGCGCGAGTCGATCCGACCAGCGCCCCGCGACGTAGCTGCCGATCGCCAGACCGCCCATGAAACAGGCGAGCACAGTGCTGGCGGCCTGGATGGTGACGCCGAAGACCAGCCCGAGCTGGCGGGTCCACAGGACCTGGTAGATCAGCGCCACCGCGCCGGACAGGAAAAACGCGAACAGCAGGATCGCCCCGACGCCGGAACGTGAGTGCGGGGATGATGGTCTATCCGTCATGGAAGTGTGGACTTTCGGACCCCTGGACCCCTGGACCGTCTTATCCCCCTCGTGTGTGCATCTCCAGGTGCGCGTCGCGCTTGAGCATCGTGAGGGGGATGTAGGTACCGCGGTCGCGCACCGATAGGCGCTCTTCGGCGCCGCGATCGGCGCGTCCTTTCCAGACGGCCTTGAGCAGGTTGCTGAGCGTGTCGCGTGACGCGCCCGCGCGCAGAGGACGCCGCAGGTCGGTGCCATGGTGCGCGTAGAGGCAGAGCAGCAGCACGCCGTCGGCGGTCAGGCGCGCGCGGTCACACGTGCTGCAGAACGGCTGGGTCGTTGACGCGATGATGCCGAACGGCAGGCCGTCGGGCAGGCGGAAGCGGTCGGCGGGCGCGGACGCAGGACTCGGGAGTGTCGCAATCGGGCCGTAGAGGCTGGCCAGGCGGTCGAGCATCTGCACGCGCGAGACCACTGCGTCAGGGCGCCACCGGGTGGCGCCGCCCACGTCCATGTACTCGATGAACCGCACTTCGGCGCCAACCGTCCGGCCGTACTCCAGCAACTCCCCCAGCTCATCGTCATTGTCGCCGCGGGTGATGACGGCGTCGATCTTCAGGTCCTGGAAACCCGCCTGACGGACGGCATCGATCCCGGCCAGCACCTGCGGCAGGCTGTCGCGCCGGGTGAGCGCCTGGAAGCGGTCGCGGCGCAGCGTGTCGAGGCTGACGGTCACGCGGTGAAGGCCGGCCCGCTTCAGTTCGGGTGCGGCGTCGGCCAGCAACACGCCGTTGGTCGTGAGCGCGAGGTCGGTGAGCCAGGGCCTCTGCGCGAGCTGCGCGACGAGCGACGGCAGGTCGCGGCGCAGCAGGGGTTCGCCGCCCGTGAGGCGAATGCGGTCCACACCCAGTTCGTTGAACAGGTCGACGAGTTGGACGGTCTCCTCGAACGACAGCACATCCTCGCGCGGCAGCCAGACGTACTCGTCCTCGGGCATGCAGTAGTGGCAGCGCAGATTGCAGCGGTCGGTGACCGAGAGCCGGAGGCTGCGCAGCGGCCGCCCCAGCGTGTCGAGGATGGACATCCGCCCTGATTATGGCACTGCCTCGCCCCCCAATCCTCAATCCTCAATCCTCAATCCTCAATCCTCAATCCTCCATCCCCAATCCTCCATCCCCAATCCTCCATCCCCAATCCTCCATCCCCAATCCTCAATCCTCAATCCCCAATCCTCCATCCCTCGCACTCTATAATGTTGTCTCTGGACCTTCGATCGGAGGCGGTATGCGCATGTGGATTGGTGCGATGGGGATGGTGGCCGCGATGGGCCTGGTGCCGGCCGTGGCGGCGGGGCAGCCGGTGGTGCCGGCCGATTCGGCCCGGGTGACCGCCCTGAAGCAGGAAGTGGTGGCCGAAGTCGAGAAGATGCGCGACTTCACGCAGCAGATGGTCGATCAGATCTTCAGCTTCGGGGAACTGGGTTTCCAGGAGATTGAAACGCACAAGTATCTGGTCGGCGTGTTGTGCCAGCACGGGTTTACCGTCGAAGAAGGGGTCGCGGGGATTCCGACGGCGTTCATGGCGAGCTGGGGCCGCGGCAAGCCGGTGATCGCCCTCGGGTCGGACATCGACGGCATCCCACAGTCGTCGCAGAAGCCCGGCGTCGCCTACCGCTCGCCCATCGTCGAAGGCGCGCCCGGCCACGGCGAGGGCCACAACTCGGGGCAGGCGGTGAACGTCACGGCGGCGATCGTGCTCAAGCGCATCATGGAGCGCGACCGCATTCCCGGCACGATCCGCGTGTGGCCGGGCACGGCGGAAGAACTGGTGGGCACGAAGGCGTATTTCGTCCGCGCGGGTCTGTTCAAGGACGTCGACGTGGCCTTGTTCACCCACGTCGGCCGCAACCTGTCGGTGTCGTGGGGCGCGGCGGGCGGCACCGGGCTGGTGTCAGTCGAGTACACGTTCGAGGGAGAGACCGCACACTCGGCCGGCGCGCCGTGGCGCGGGCGCAGCGCGCTTGACGCGGTCGAGCTGATGAACGTCGGCTGGAACTATCGCCGCGAGCACCTGCGGCTGGAACACCGGTCGCACTACGTGATTCGCAACGGCGGCGATCAACCCAACGTCGTGCCGCGCAACGCGTCCGTCTGGTACTACTTCCGCGAATTGACCTATCCCTTGATCAAGGAGTTGTGGCAGATCGGCGACCAGATCGCGCAGGGCGCCGCGATGATGACCGGGACAAGAGTGGCGCAGGTGCGCGTGTTGGGCGCCGCCTGGCCGCGGCACTTCAACCGGGCGGTGGCCGAAGCCACCTACGCGAACATCCAGCAGGTGGGCCTGCCAGAATGGAGCGAAGCCGATCAGGCACTCGCGCGCGCCGTGCAGAAGGAACTGGGCGTCACCGAGAGTGGTCTTGCGACGCGGCTCTCGCCGCTCGGCCAGCCGGTCACCGACAATCGCGGCGGCGGGTCTGACGACATCGGCGACATCTCGTGGAACGTGCCCACGGTGACCCTGTCGTACCCCTCGAACATCCCTGGCCTGCCGGGGCACAACTGGGCCGACGGCATCGCGATGGCCACGCCCATCGCCCACAAAGGGGTCACGGCCGGCGCCAAGGCCCAGGCGATGACCCTCGTGGACCTCTTCCTGAAACCCGAGCTGGTGGACGCGGCGTGGACCTACTTCACCGACATCCAGACGCGCGATCAGAAGTACGAACCGCTCATCCGTCCCGAAGACACACCCGCCATCGAGCTCAATCGCGACATCATGGCGAAGTACCGCGACCAGATGCGGCCGTTTTATTTCGATCCGACAAAGTACAAGACCTATCTCGAGCAGTTGGGGATCGTGTACCCCACGATTCGCAAACAATGAGCCGTCGTCCCTGCCGCGGCCGCCTGCCGGTCATCGATCCGAGCGGTGTCGTGGTTGGTGGGAACGGGCGTGACCCGGCATAATGGACGGGTTACGACGATGATTGCAGCGATTCGGGGCACACACGACATTCTTCCCGGCGAAGTAGAGAAGTGGCAGTACGTGGAACGCGTGGCGCGCGCGTTGTGCGACCGCTACGGCTACGTCGAGGTGCGTACGCCGGTGATCGAACGCGAGGAACTGTTCTTAAAGGGCACCGGAGAAACCACCGACATCGTGCAGAAAGAGATGTACAGCTTCGAAGACAAGGGCGGTGATCGCATCACGCTGCGCCCGGAAGCCACGCCCGGCATCGTGCGGGCCTACATCGAACACAATCTCGAACACGTGCTGCCGGCGGCGAAGGTGTTCGCGCTCGGACCGATGTTCCGCTACGAGCGTCCGCAGAAGGGGCGATACCGCCAGTTTCACCAGTTCGACGTCGAGGTGTTCGGCGTCAACGACCCGGCCGTTGATGCGGAAGTGATCGACCTTGCGTGGTCGCTGGTCTCAGCGCTGGGCATTCCGCAGGCGGCACTGGTCATCAACTCTGTCGGGTGTCCGGCGTGTCGCCCCGCGTTCCAGAAAGCGTTGCTCGACGCGGTGGGTACGGACCTGCCGGCGTTGTGCGGCGACTGTCAGCGGCGCGCGACCACCAATCCGCTGCGCATCTACGACTGCAAGGTGCCGGCCGACCAACCCATCATCGACGCGTTGCCGCACTCGGTCGACTCCCTCTGCGAGTCGTGCGCGACGCACTTCGCCGGCGTGAGGCGATATCTCGACGCCGCCGGCATCCCGTGGCAGCAGTCGCACCGGCTGGTGCGCGGCCTCGACTACTACACGCGCACGACCTTCGAGATTCTGGGGCAGACCCTCGGCGCGCAGAATGCGCTGCTGGGTGGCGGCCGCTACGACGGCCTCGTCAAGACGCTGGGGGGCGCGGACCGCACGGGCATCGGGTTCGCCGCCGGTCTCGAACGCCTCGTTCTCGCGCTCCCCGAGTCGGCGCCGGTGGCCGCCTCCGCCAAGGCCTTCATTGTCGCCATTGGTGACGACGGGCGCGCGGCGGCGTGGATATTGTTGCGCGAGTTGCGCCAGGCCGGATTGCCGGCGCAGATGGAGTTTGACGCGCGCGGCGTGCGCGCGCAGATGAAACGGGCCGACCGCGTCGCGGCCCGGGTCACGTTGATTGTGGGCGGTGACGAACTGGCGCGCGGCGACGTGACGCTGCGCGACATGGTCACCGGCGACCAGCGCGCCGTCGCGCGCGACGCCATTGTGGACACCGTACGGACTTTCCTGTGACGCCATCGACCCCTCCGCTTTACCGCACCCATACCTGCGGCGCCCTGCGCCGCGACCATGTCGGCCAGACCGTGTTTCTGCAGGGGTGGGTGCACCGGGTGCGCGACCTCGGCGGCGTGACGTTCTTCGATCTGCGCGATCGGCACGGCCTGACGCAGGTGGTGACACGCGCCGGCGGGCCGCACGCGCAGGCGGCGCGGCTGCGCCCCGAGTTCGTCGTCGCCGTGACCGGCCAGGTCGAGGCGCGCGACGCCGCCTCCGCCAACGCGAAGCTGCCGACTGGCGACGTGGAACTGGTCGCGACCAGCATTGAGGTTCTGAACGAGGCCCGCACGCCGCCGTTTGCCATCAACGAGGACTCGCCGGTCTCCGAAGAGACGCGTTTGAAGTACCGGTATCTCGACCTGCGGCGGCAGACGCTGCAGCAGAACCTCATCCTGCGTCACAAGGTGACGCTCGCCGCTCGCCGGTACTTCGACGCGGAAGGGTTCCTGGAGATCGAGACACCGATCCTCACGCGTTCCACGCCCGAAGGCGCGCGCGACTACCTGGTGCCGAGCCGCGTCCACAAGGGCGAGTTCTTTGCGTTGCCGCAATCGCCGCAGCTCTTCAAACAGATTCTGATGATGGCCGGCATGGACCGGTACTTTCAGATCTGCCGCTGTTTCAGGGACGAAGACCTGCGCGCCGACCGTCAGCCCGAGTTCACTCAAATCGACGTCGAAGTCTCGTTTGCCACCGAAGACGTCGTCTTCACCATCGTCGAGGGCGCGGTCGCCGCGATGTGGGCCGCCGCCGGGCATGAGGTCGCGACTCCGTTTGTGCGGATGAGTTACGGGGAGGCGATGCGGGTGTACGGATCGGACAAGCCGGACCTGCGGCCGGGGATGCCGATTGTCGACCTGATGGAGGGCCTTGCCGCGCCGCTTCCGGCCTTCCTTGCCGAGGTGCCTGAACCGCGGCGCGCGATTCGCGGGTTTGTGGTGAAGGGAGGAGGGCGGTATTCCCGGAAGGACCTGGACGACCTGGTGGCGGAGTGCCTGCGGGTGTCCGGTGGGCGTCTGGCCTGGGCACGCCGCGGGGAGCAGGCCGTCCAGAGTTCGGCGCTCAAGCTGCTCGGTGAGGCCACCCTGGCCAGTTTCCTGGACGCCGCGGGCGCAGGACAGGGCGACCTGTTGCTGTTTCAGGGGGGCGCCGCTGACGCGGTGGCCTCGTCGCTGGGCACCATGCGCCTCGTGATTGCGCGCAAGGAGAATCTGCTCAATCCCGGCGAGTTCCGGTTCGTGTGGGTGACCGACTTCCCGCTGTTCGAATGGAACCCCGAAGAATCGCGGTGGGATTCCGTGCACCACCCGTTCACGTCACCGATGCCCGAGGACGTGGCGCGGCTTGAGACAGACCCCGGTCGCGTGCGCGCGCGGGCGTACGACCTGGCGCTCAACGGATCCGAGATTGCCGGTGGCAGCATCCGTATCCATCGGCCCGACGTGCAACGGCAGGTGTTCCGGCTGCTGGGGATTTCGGACGAGCAGGCGAACGCGCGGTTCGGCTTCTTCCTGGAGGCGCTGGAGTACGGCACGCCACCCCACGGCGGGATCGCGTTCGGCCTCGATCGCATCGCGGCGCTTCTGTGTGGTGAATCCTCGATCCGCGAAGTGATGGCGTTCCCGAAGACTGCGCAGGCCGTGGACCTGATGGCCGGCGCGCCATCGTCGGTGGACGCGCGCCAGTTGCGCGAGCTGCACATCCGGACCGTGGAGTAGGGCGACCGCATGCGGCTGGGGATCGACCTCGGGGGCACCAAGATCGCCGCCGTTGTGCTCGACCCGTCCGGCGTCGTCATCTGGCAGACGCGGGTGCCCACGCCGCGCCACGACTACGGCGCCACAATCGAGACACTCGCCGCGATTGTCAGCCAGGCCGAGGCCGCGACGGGCACGACGTGTGCGGTGGGGATCGGGATTCCAGGCGCGGTGTCGCGCGCGACCGGGCTGATCAAGAACGCCAATTCCACGTGGCTCATCGGCCAGCCGCTGCAGCAGGATCTCGAGACGCGTCTGCGGCGCGACGTGCGGCTTGCGAACGACGCCAACTGTCTGGCCGTGTCGGAGGCGGCGGACGGGGCCGCGGCGGGCGCGCGCGTCGTGTTCGGCGTAATCCTCGGCACGGGCACCGGTGGCGGACTCGTGGTGGACGGCGCGGTCCTTGAAGGCGCCAACGCGATCGCCGGCGAGTGGGGGCACAATCCGCTGCCATGGCCCGACGCGACCGAATGGCCGGGGGAGTGGTGTTACTGCGGCCGCCGGGGGTGCATCGAAACCTGGCTGTCGGGGCCCGCGTTGGCGCGCGACTACGCGCAGACGGACGGGGTCGCGGTGCCGGGTGAAGAGATCGTCACACGCGCGTTACGCGGTGAAACCCGTGCGGACGAGACGTTGACGCTATGGGAAGGACGCCTGGCGCGCGCGCTGGCGGCCGTCATCAATGTGGTGGATCCCGACGTGATTGTGGTCGGCGGCGGCCTTTCGCGGATTACCCGGCTGTACACCCGGGTGCCCGGCCTCTGGGGGCCCTGGGTCTTTTCCGACACGGTGGCCACGCGCCTGGTACCCGCCGCCCACGGAGACGCCAGCGGCGTCCGAGGCGCCGCCTGGTTGTGGCCTGAATTTATGAATTTGTAAGTTGTCAATTGTAAATATACTGGCCTGTCACTGAATGCCTGCCTTAACCGTTCGCCGCCTCCAGATGCCCGACGAGGGCATCGAAACCCTGTACGGCCCGTTTGACGAACACCTGAAGACGCTTGAGCGCGCGCTGGGCGTGCGCTTGAAGACGCAGGGCAACCAACTCATCATCGAAGGGGAAACCGACGAGGTGGGGCGCGCCGAGCGGGTGCTCGACCAGATGAGCCGGTTGCTCAGTTCCGGGTATCGGTTCGGCCGCGGCGATGTGAAGACCGCCGCCGCGTTACTCACGCAGAATCCCAACATCGAGTTGCAGGAGTACTTCCTGCGGGGCAGCGCGCGCGCGGCGGGGCGCAGGCAGGTGGCGCCCAAGAGCGTCAGGCAGCGCGAGTACCTCGACACCATCGAGGCGCACGACATCGTGTTCGGCGTGGGCCCGGCCGGCACCGGCAAGACGTATCTGGCGATGGCGCAGGCCGTCGCGTATCTGCTGGCGAAACGCGTGAACCGGATCATCCTCGCGCGTCCTGCCGTCGAAGCCGGCGAGAAACTCGGCTTTCTGCCGGGCGACCTGCAGGAAAAGATCAACCCGTACCTGCGGCCGCTCTACGATGCGCTGCACGACATGCTCGACGCCGAGCGGGTGGAACGCCTGCTCGAACGCGGCGTGATCGAGGTGGCTCCCATCGCGTTCATGCGCGGCCGGACGCTGAACGATGCGTTTGTCATCCTCGATGAAGCGCAGAACACGACGTCCGAGCAGATGAAGATGTTTCTGACGCGTTTGGGATTCGGCTCGAAGGCCGTGGTCACCGGCGACGTGACGCAGATCGACCTGCCGGCCGGCCGCATGTCCGGCCTGATCGAGGCGCTGAAGATCGTGGCCGGCATCGAAGGCATCGGCGTGGTCCTGTTCGACGAACGTGACGTGGTGCGCCACCCGCTGATTCAGAAGATCGTGAAGGCGTACGACGCCTACACCGCAAAGATGACCCCCTGACGTGCGCGCACGCCCCATCCCACCGCGTCGCCTGCGTGTCAGCGTCACTGACGGCCGCGGACGCCCGTGGCCGCGCGCCACGCTCGGCCGGTGGCTTTCGCGGCACGCGCCGGCCACCGCGCGTGGCGAGGTGGCCATCGCGCTCGTCACCGATGCCGCGATGCGTCGCCTGAACGCCCGGTTTCGCGGGGCCGACTACGCGACCGACGTGTTGTCGTTCCCGTCGGACGCGCCGGGCGTGCTGGGGGATATGGCGATCGCGCGGGGCGTGGCGGCCCGCCAGGCCCGGGCCCTGGGCCACGCCGAGGCCGTGGAACTCAGGATTCTGGCCCTGCACGGCCTGCTGCACCTTCTGGGTTACGATCACGACGCTGGCACCGGAACGATGGCGCGCGCCGAAGAACGGCTGCGGCGTCGCGCCGGGTTGCCGGTCGGGTTGATTGCCCGGGCGGCACGGCACAAGTCACGATGATTCCTTTAGCGGTGTTTCTGGTGGCCTGCGCGATGGCCTGCCTGGCGGTGGTCGAGACAGCCTTCGGGATGCTGATGCGCCTGCCCGAACGCCTCGAGGCCGAGCGCGAGGGCGCCGTCGACGGCCTGGCCACGTACCTCGAAGACCCGCTCAAACTGTTTGTGCCGGCGCGGTTGATGCGCGGGCTGCTCCTCATTCTGGTCGTCGTCCTCCTGGTGCAGCCGATCGGCACGGGCTGGTACGGCGGTTTGGTCCTGTTTGGCGCGGCCGGCACGATCAACATGGTGGCGGGACACCTGCTGCCCGCGCTGATCGTGCGCCGCGCGCCCGAACGCCTGCTCGGCATGTTGCTGCCGCCGTTCACGGCCATGGCCAACGTCGTGACGCCACTCACGGCCCTGATCATCGGATGGCTCGGTCCCGTCGAGCGACAACCGCTGCGCGCCAACGGCAACCGGGCATCGTCGCCGGCGCAGCCCGCGGATGCGCGTGCCAAGGGTGAAGACGGCCGGCTCCTTCGCTCGGTCGTCGATTTTGGCGACACACTCGTGCGCGAGGTGATGACGCCGCGTCCGGATGTGGTGGCGATTCAGGCCGAAGCGACGATTGATGACCTGCGCGCGCTCGTGCGCGAACAGGAATACTCGCGGCTGCCGGTCTTCCGCGACAACCTCGACAACATCGTCGGTCTCGTGGTGGTGAAAGATCTGATCCAGTCGGAGACGGTGACGTCCGAGTCGAAAGTGACGGAAATCATGCGGCCGGCGGCGTTCGTGCCAGAGACGAAGCGCGTGGCCGACCTGCTGCGCGAGTTCCAGCAGCGCCGGTTCCAGTTGGCGATGGTGGTGGATGAGTACGGCGGCATCGCCGGGCTTGTCACGGTCGAAGACCTCATCGAAGAACTGGTGGGCGAGATTCGCGATGAGTACGACCTCGAGGCCGAACCCATCGTGGAGGAAGCCGACGGGGCGATCGTGTTCAGCGCGAAGGTCGCCATCGAGGAAATGACCGAACGGCTCGGGATCGCCATTGCTGAAGAGGGATTCGAAACCGTCGGCGGGTACGTGCTGACGCGCGCGGGCCGTGTGCCGGCGGTGGGAGAACTGATCGACGCCGACGGCCTCCAGATCGAAGTGCTGGAGGCCGAGCGGCGCCGCATCCACAAGGTGCGCGTCAGGCGCGTCGTGGCAGACGCCGAGGCCGGGATCGCGTGAAGGCCGGCTACGTCGCGCTCATCGGCCGGCCGAACGGCGGCAAGTCCACGCTGATGAACCGGCTCGTCGGCCAGAAGCTCTCGATCGTGTCGGACAAGCCGCAGACGACCAGGCACCGCATCACGGGCGTGCTGAACACCGCGGAAGGGCAGTTGGTGTTCATCGACACGCCCGGCATCCACAAGCCGGAACACACCATGAACCGGCGGATGGTGAAGGCGGCGCTCGATACCCTGCGCGAGGCCGACCTCGTCGTGCTGGTCGTCGACGCCGCCGAGCCGGCCGGCTACGGCGACCGCTTCGTCATGGCGCTGCTCGCCGACCTCCACAAACCCCTCATCGTCGTGCTGAACAAGGTCGATCGCATCAAGTCCAAGGTGAACCTGCTCCCGCGCATCGAAAGTTACGCCAAGGGCATCACGTGCCACGCCGTGATTCCCCTGTCCGCTCTGAAGGGCGAACACGTGGATGGCCTGCTGAAGGAAATGCTCGCTGCCTTGCCGGAGGGAGAGCCCCTCTTCGACGAGGACTATTTCACCGACCAGAGCGAGCGCACCCTGGCCTCTGAGCTGATTCGCGAGAAGGTCCTCCTCCACACGCGCGACGAACTGCCGTACAGCACCGCAGTCGTGATCGACCAATTCGGCGAGCCCGAGACGCCCGGCGCGGTCACCAGGATCTACGCGTCGATCATCGTTGACCACGCCTCCCAGAAGCCCATCGTCATCGGCAAGGGCGGCGACATGATCAAGCGCATCGGCACCGAGGCCCGCAAGGACCTCGAAGAAATGCTCGAAGGCAGGGTCTTCCTCGACCTGCACGTCAAAGTCCGCGAAGACTGGCGCGACGACGAGCGCCTGCTCGACGAGATCGGGCTGCCGAAGCGCTCGTAGGGGCGAGTCCTGCCTCACCCGCGCAGGTCCGAGCCCCTTTTTTAGACATGGAGGTGTGGAGGGTGGCCCCCAGGCAACCTTCCACTCCTCCAAAACTCCATGTGAAATAAACGGCCCCTGCAAGTCCCAGACCAGACTAAAATGTTTGAATGGCCGCGCACCGCAGAAATGAACTCGTGTTGGAGTCGGTCCGGCGCCTGCTGCGGATGGGGGCGACCCCCAACCTCCTGAATCTCCTGCAAAAGCAGCATCCGGCCGACGTGGCCCAGGTCTTTGCCGAGCTGAGCGAGAAGGAATGCCACGCGGTCTTTAACATTCTTGTCGAACGCAACGGCAAGCTGGCCGTCGAGGCCCTCAGCGAATTGGGGCCCGAAAAGGGCGCCGGCCTGCTCGCCGACCGGTCCGCCGAGGAGATCGCCAGGCTCGTGCAGGAGATTCCGTCCGACGACGCGGCGGGGCTGATCGACAACCTGCCTGATGACCTGTCGTCGGCCGTGCTCGACCTGATCCGGCCGAAGCCCGGCGGGGGGGTGTCCGAACTGCTCGAGTACGAGGAAAAGACCGCCGGCCGGTTGATGAACCCGAACGTGTTCGCCCTGCCGGAGGACCTGACCGCCGGCGAGTCGATCACGGCCATCCAGACGGCGCGTGACGTCGAGATGGTCTTCTACCTCTACGTCGTCGACCAGCGCCGGCATCTGGTGGGCGTCACCTCGCTGCGCCGGCTGTTGCTCGTCGCGCCGGACACGCCGCTCAAGCGCATCATGACCACCGACGTCTACAGCGCGCGCGTGGACGTGGACCAGGAGGAAGTGGCGCGGCAGGTGGCGTCGTACAACCTGCTGGCGATTCCGGTCGTGGATGTCGAGAACAAACTCGTCGGCGTGATCACGGTCGATGACGTGATCGACGTCCTGAAGGACGAGGCCACCGAGGACGTGTTCCGGCTGGCCGGCGTGTCGGCGGATGACAGCGTGTTGTCGGCCCCGCTCCACTCGTTGAGACGACGGCTCCCGTGGCTGCTGGTGAACCTGGGTACCGCGTTTATTGCGGCGTGGGTCGTGAGTCGATTCGAGAACACGATCGCCCAGGTCGTCATGCTCGCCGCGTTGATGCCGGTGGTCGCCGGCATGGGCGGCAACGCCGCCACCCAGACGCTGGCCGTGGTGGTGCGTGGCATCGCGCTCGGCGAGTTGACGTGGAGCAACGCGCGCCAGGCGCTGGTGAAGGAAGGGCTCGTGGGCCTGGGTAATGGCGTGGTGCTGGGGGTGGTCGCGATGCTGGGCGCGTGGCTGCTGGCCGGCGACTGGGCGCTGGGCGCGATTCTCGGTCTGGCCATGGTGATCAACATGTTCATCGCGGCGACGGCCGGCACGTTGATTCCGCTGGGCCTGCGTGCCGCGAAGGTGGACCCGGCCCTGGCCTCGTCGGTGTTCATCACGACGCTGACCGACGTGTTCGGATTTCTGGCGTTCCTGGGACTGGCGACGTTGTTCCTGAGATTCCTGTACATCGCGCCGTGAGCGGGCCCGTGGAGATGAACCAGTAGATGCGGACGCACGTCGCCGACGCCATGGTGTTGCGGACGTACCGCTACGGGGAGGCGGATCGCATCGTGGTCTTTCTGACGGAAGACCGCGGCAAGAAGCGAGGGGTGGCGAAACACGCGACCAACTCGCGGCGGCGATTCGGCGCGGCGCTCGAGCCCTTCACGAAGGGACGCGTGACGTACGTCGAGCGCGAAGGACGCGAGCTGGTGCGGCTCGACCGCATCGAGCCGCACGACAGCCCGATGCGCGCCGTGGCGGGGCGGGCCGATGACGAGGCGGCGCAGGTGCTGGGGTACGCGAGTTATTTTGCGGAGTTGCTCGACGAGTGGGCCCCGGACGCGATGGCGAACGAACGCCTGTACCGGCTCGCGGCCTCGGTGGGCGAGGCGTTGTGCGGGGGCGGCTCGGCGGACTGCCTCGCGCGGTACTTCGAGTTCTGGCTGCTGCGGCTCGAAGGCGTGTACCCGGCGATGGACCTCTGCCCGCGATGCGGGCAGGCCGTCACCGACGGGGCCGCGCTCATGATGGATGACTGGGTGTTCGTGTGCGCGGGGTGCGGCAGCGGCACCGGGGGCGGGAAAGGATCGGTGCGTGTCTCGCGCGAGGCCTTCGCCTGGCTGCGGCGCGCGGCCGCGGGAACCCCGGCGGAGGTGACGGCGGCGGGCGGAGACGCCACGCCGTTGCGGGAACTGGAGTCGGTGCATGCGCGGCTGATCGCGATGCACCTGGAGCGGGACTTGCGATCAGCACGAGTGGTAAGGGAATTGAGGCCGCAGCCGTGACGTTTCAAGATCTGATCTTCAAGTTGTCGGACTACTGGTCCGCGCAGGGCTGTTTGATTCAGCAGCCTCTCGACACCGAGATGGGCGCCGGCACGATGCACCCCGAGACCTTCCTGCGGGTGCTCGGAACGCGGCCGTGGAATGTGGCCTACGTGCAGCCGTCGCGGCGCCCCGCCGACGGACGGTTTGGCGAAAATCCGAATCGCCTGTTCAAGCACCATCAGTTCCAGGTCGTCCTCAAACCCGCGCCCGACGACATCCAGGACCTCTACCTGCAAAGCCTGGAGGCCTGCGGCATCGACCTGCGCACGCACGACGTGCGCTTCGAGGAAGACAACTGGGAGTCGCCTACGCTGGGCGCGTGGGGCATCGGCTGGCAGGTGTTGTACGACGGCCTCGAAATCACCCAGTTCACCTACTTCCAGCAGGCCGGCGGCCAGGACCTGGCGCCGATCTCCGTCGAGCTGACCTACGGCCTCGAGCGGTTCGCGATGTCGCTGCAGGGCGTCGACAACGTCTACGACCTCGAGTGGGCGAAGGGCGTGACCTACGGCGAAGT
>JBCKZS010000004.1:0-109554 GCA_038918905.1 Vicinamibacterales bacterium | reverse complement strand
AAACCGCTCTAACGGCTGCGAATGAGCCGCGCGCCTTCAGGACCGCCGGGCGCGTCGGCTCCATTCGCTTGTGAGCCCGCGCTGTCCGGATGCCTGACGCATGAAACTTGCAACGGCGATTCGCCTCGGTGCGGCAAGCTTCCGGCGATGAAGCTTGATACGCTCCAAGGCGTGGAGTGTGTCAGCGGTCACGTAGCTCTCGCCACAGTGGGGGCAGAAGAAGACCGGCACGTTCTCGATGACGAGGAGCGTAGGTCCACGCCCGTAACTGCGGGTCACGTGACGCAGCCGAATTCCGGATTTTCCGCAAACCGCGCACTGCGAAGTTTCGACGGTGGAATTAAGATTCGTCGGCATAGACGGTCACAATGACAAGCAAGTCAATTGGCCCAAACTTCACGAGGACAACAGCGTCCCTGGCGTCATCGGCATTTCGGCCTCGGATCAAGTATTTCCGTTCTTTACGATCGTCGATCGGTCTGACGCCCGATGATCCTGCCGGTCAAGAGGGCATGTTCCACGTCGTAAATTGCAAAACCATCCTCCTCCATCTCCTCTTCGGCGTGAAGCGTCATCACGTACTGGCGGAAGCGAACCCGAGCGCGGATCTTGTCCAGGATTCTGCTGGGCACCGCTCAATTGTACACTCCAACGAACCTGATGCGAACGTGTCAGGATTTTCGACGATCCCAGTTGTTCGTCAAGCGGGCTAACAGTGAGCGCTCAGCCGCGACGGCGGGCCGTCGCGGCCGCCGTCGGATGCAGCGCTGGGTTGGACCGCGTGGCCTTCGCCGCCTCGTACAGCGTTTCCGGCGCTATGTCGGCCCCATTTGGCCACGCCACAGTGCCACCGTCGACAAAGAATTTCCGGAAGTACGCGACCTCTTTGAGCGGCTCGAATACAGGTCCCGCCAGCCACGGCCGGAAATCCACGTTGCCCTCGGTACCGTCATTGAAGGTGATCCGAATTCGAAACTCGGCGTCGTACTTGGCACGGACCACGTTGGGAAGAAACACCATGTGCGCTCCTACTCTAGGGGCGGAATACGGTTCAGGGGCTTGCCTGCCGAGATGTTAGCCCAGTTCAGGTCCAGCGCCGCGCGATTGAGCTGGGCCCATTGCCGAATCAACCTGAGGGCGTTCCTCGAAGCGATGTTACCCACGGCCTGGTTGCCGTCGAAGTCGAACTTGCCCTGTTGCGATTGATGCTCTGCATGAAAGTGCCGGGGCTCGTGCTCCTTGTAGTACATCCGGATGACGATACCAAAGAAGATCGCGATGACAGGCATGCCCCGAGTATAGCGTCGTCCCGCGCGGTGACCCCGACGTCGGCCGAGTCCTCCGAATGCCGAGATCCGGATCCGAGAAACGTTCGATCCGGTTGGTTCTTCGATCAGCGGTCCACAACAAGTATTCACCTGCAACACCCGGCCATATCCCTGCGAAAACTCGCTGCATAAGACCCCAGGCGCGCGACTCAGGAACCGCCGGAACGTGTTGAACGCGCGAAACTTAGCACAGAACGGCCAGCGGAGCACAGCCGGAAAACCCTGCCGGAAAACCCTGCGGAATTCCGCAGCATAACGCCGAACGGCTTCGCTCCGTAACACCAGACGACTCACAGCCGGTCGGCCGGGTTCCGCACGCCCAATCCGCCCCGATTGACCACATAAAGAAACGCGACTGCCGCCAGGGCCTGATTCTGGGTTGAGGCACTCACGGTGTCCTTGACGGCAAGATGGGTCAGAAACGCGACGACCTCGGCATCCGCCATGGTGGCTGGGTGCTTCCGCCCGTGAAAGACAATGAAGCGCCGAATCCAGAAGACGTAGGCCTCCTCGGTGCGAGGACTGTCGTGACCCAGACGAAGGGCCTGATGGACTTGGTCAAGGAGTCGCGGCTTGGGTTGAGCGGCGGGCGATTCCACGCGGGCACTGGATGAAAGTTCCGTGCCGACATGCCTGCGCCACGGCCGGAGCCCGAACAGTCGTGGCCAAGAATCGTTCGCCCTGCGTCTTTCAAGAACATCAATCCCGCTTCGTGGTGATGGAGTTGCTCGAAGGCGAGACGCTGCGCGATCGACTGACCCAAGGCCCGCTGCCGGTGAAAAAAGCCGCGCAGATTTCCCGCGAGATCGCGCAGGGACTGGCCGCCGCGCACGACAAGGGCCTGGTCCATCGCGACATCAAGCCCGAGAACGTGTTCATCACCGCCACCGGACACGTGAAGATCCTCGACTTCGGCCTCGCGCGCCAGACGCAGGGACCGGCGGCCGGCGATCCACACGCGCCAACCGTCATCAACGCCACCAATCCCGGCACCGTGTTGGGCACGGTCGGCTACATGTCCCCGGAGCAGGTGAAGGGTCACGCCGCCGATCACCGGTCTGACATTTTCTCGTTGGGCTGCGTGCTGTTTGAGGCCGTGAACGGACGCCGCGCCTTCGAGCGCGCCACCGCGGCCGAAACGATGACGGCGGTGCTGCGCGAGGACGTGCCGGAACTCACGCGCGCCGATGGGGGGGGTGCCGGCCGCGCTCGATCGGGTCGTCCGTCACTGCCTGGAAAAACAGCCCGAGGAACGTTTTCAGTCCGCCCGCGACCTCGCGTTCGCGCTGCAGGCGCTGTGGGGAGGCTTCCACGGCGAGTGGGCCGGCGACCGTCGCGAGCGCCGCGCCCACACGCCGAGGGTGGCGGCTGGCCATCGCCGGGGCGGCGGTGTTCGCCATCGGCGCGATCGCCGGCCACTTCCTGCGGGCCGGCGCTGGCGCGTCGTCCCTGGCGCAGCCGCTCGCGTTTCAGCAGATCTCCGATTCGCCCGGCGTCGAAACAGAGCCCTCGCTCTCACCCGATGGCAAGAGCGTGGTCTACGCGCAGGTGGCCGAGGGATCGTCACGTCTCTACCTGCGGCGCGTCGGCTCACGAACGCCGATCCCGCTCACGCTGAATGCGTCCGAGGAGGACAGCCAACCGGCGTTTTCGCCGGACGGCGAGCGGATTGCGTTTCGATCCGAGCGCCAGGGCGGCGGCATCTTCGTGATGAGCGCGACCGGCGAATCCGTGAAGCGCCTGACCGACTTCGGCTTCAACCCCAGTTGGTCGCCCGACGGAAAGGAAATCGCGCTGTCGGTGGGCCGGTTCCTGTCCCCGACCGACCGCGGATCGACCGCGCTCGGCCTGTGGGCGGTGAACGTCGCGACCGGCGAGAAACGCGCGGTGGTGAAGGACGTGGACGCGGTGCAGCCGAGTTGGTCGCCGCACGGCGCCCGCATCGCCTTCTGGGGCTTGCGCGGCGCGGGCGGTCAACGCGACATCTGGACCGTCGCGGCCGACGGGTCCGAGCTGGAGCGAGGCGCGGTCGAGGTGACCAACGACGTGGCGGTGGACTGGAGTCCGGCGTGGTCGCCGGATGGCCGGCGTTTGATCGGCGCGACCACGCGTCCGGATGGCACCAGCTCCGGCACCGCGATCTACGACCTTGCCACCCAGCGCTTCACGCTGGTACCGGTCTCGGCTGGAACCTGGTCCCCGGTGTGGCTGCCGGACAGCCAGCGCTTCCTGCTGCGCGATACGCAGGGCATCTGGCTGGTGAACCCGGCCACGCAGGCGAAGACGCTGCTGATCTCCGTCGGCGGCTACATCGTGGGCCGCAGCCTGGGCGTGACGCGAGACGGCACGTGGATCACCTGCACCGAGACCGGCACCGAAGGTGAAATCTGGCTGGCGACGATGACGAAGAAGGCACCCACTCGATGAGCCTCGCACCAGGCACTGAACTGGCGGCGATCCACGCCCGGCGTGGAGATCAGCCGTCGGCAGAAGCGCTCTTCGAGTGTGACGGCGGGTCCGCGCCTTCGCATCGGTGGCGACGGTCCAGCGTCCTCCGCTCCATGACCCGCTGATGGGGCCGGGCAGGCTATCAGCAGCATCAGTGCGGTCGACACAAGTGCGCGTGTGGCCATGATTTTGTCACAGCAGAGGGGACGCCTGGACCCCTGTAACATGTCCTGCATGATCACTTTCTCCTTGGACTGGCAAGGCGACATGCGGTTCGCGAACATCGAAGGCACGCAGCCGCCGGTGCGGATGGATAGCGGCGATCCCAACGTCGCGTCGCCGACCCAACTCCTGGCGTACGCGGCCATGGGGTGCATGGCCATGGACGTGGTGCACATCCTGAAGAAGGGCCGCCACGACCTGCAACGCCTGACGGTGCACTTCGAAGGCGAGCGCGCGGCCGACCATCCGAAGGGCTATACGCACATGCACCTGCGATTCGATGTCACTGGCAACGTCCCGGAGGACGTCGTCGCGCGCGCGCTGGAGTTATCGCGCGAGAAGTACTGCTCGGTCTCGAACACCCTGCGCCCCGACCTTGAGTTCAAGACGACGTTCACGATGACAGCGGGTTGATAAGGGCTGTGGACGGGAAGAACGGCATGAAGATGCAGTCGGTCCTGATTCCGTACGGCACCTGCACCGTGCGCGCCAGCACGGACCCGGCGTTTGTCTCTCAGGCGGTGCCGCTCGTCATCGACGAGACGCCTGGAGTGCGCGCCCTCACGCTCGACCTGCAGCCCCAGACCGCGACACTCCGGGTGGCGGATACCACCGGCACGGCTGTCCCGGGCGTGCGGGCCCGCAACTGCTGCGCGCGACCGGCACCGACGGCATTGACATCAGTCGCGTCTCTCCCGGCACCGAGCTCATCCTGCGCGCCCCCGGCTTCATCCCCGCCTGCATCGTCCTGCAGCCAGACGTTGAGAATGTGGTGACGATGCGGTCGGACGCGGCGGCGCTGCAGATGCGCTACGACTTCATGACCGTGCGCCAGCCGCCAGGGCGGATTCGGTTCAACGAAAGCGACGCCTGCACGGTGCCGCTCGACGAGTTTGACTGGCAGCGGGTCACGGCCGGGTTCGAGATTCGGAATCTGCCGAACGGCGTGCCGGTGATCTACGAATTCGGCGCGATGCCCATCGTCCTGAAGGCCCCCGGGGAGCCGGTGGTGATTCGGTAGCGAACATGGTGTGGTGGCTGCTGTCGCTGGTCTTCGGCTTCTTCGGCTTCGTCGGCGCGCAGTCCGCTGGCGCGCAGCACGGGCAGATGGTGGTCCAGGCCGACAAGGCGGCGGTGATGCCCATCGGTGTCGCGCTCACCGGACCACTCAGCCGCGAGGTGTTCTTCACTGACACACCCGCCGTCCGTGTGGACGACCTCCCCGCAGGCGACTATCAGGTGCACGCGTTGTTTCAGGGCACGGTGCAGGGCTCTCCGATCGCCCTGCGTGTGGAGCCCGGCCGGGCCACCGAGGTTCGACTGCCGGTCAGCGATGTGGGAGGCTTCCGGTTCCTCGCCGACTCCGGCATGTGCGAGATGTCCGACACGTGGCAGTTTGTTTCGGCGGCGGTCGTGGTGGACGCTCGGTCTGCGGGCCTCGAACAGCGTCCCGTTCCCGGCCTATCAAAGCCTGCCTCGCCCACATGCCTGCGCGAGGTCGCGGGCTTGTCGCCAGGTCGGTACCAGATTCGAGTCGTGCCGCCGACCACACTGCTGCCGCCGTATGTGGTTGTGGTCAACGTGATTCGCCAGGCGTGGACCGAGGTGCCACTCACGTGGCCGGCGGTGATCGTGCGCGGCCGGGTGATGGCCGGAGGCGCGGCGGTGCGTGACACGGTTGTGCAGTTCACGGCGAATGCGCCGGTCTCCGCCCTCGGCGGCACACGGTTTGAAGCCGCGAGGGTCGCGGAAGACGGGACGTACGTGGCCGCGCTGCGGGCGCCTGGCCGGTATCGTCCGGAGGTGACGATCGACCTGGTGTCGCGCACGGGCTGGCTCGACGTGGTCACCGCCGATGGCCAGCCGGCCCGGGGCGCGTATTTCTACACCGTGCCGTCTGCGGTCAACAGCACGACTTCCGACGAGGGGCGTATCAACCTGGCGACGATCGCCCCCGGCACCGCGCTCTCGATTCGAACCCTCCACTGGGGGGTGACATGCCACCAGGTGACGGAGGCGCCGCTGCAACGAGTCGCGGTGCCTGAGGCCACCGGGAAGCTGGTGTTTGTCGTGCCCGATCCCGTCCCCGACCCCACCAAAGACCCAGGCGCCGCCAGGACCTTCCGGCCCGCTCCCACCGCGCGCCTGATCGGTGCTCAGATCGCCGGCATTCCAGGCTCGACATGTGCCCTCGAGTACGACGACTTGCTCAAGGAGCGATCCCACGGCCCGGACGGGGCGGAAATTGCGGTCACGCTGCCGCACGGCACCTACACCCTGATGCTCGCCGACGGCAGCACGCACACGGTGCAGGCGCCGGGGCGCGCCGTCGTCAAATAAGGTCCAACGGTCCAGGGGTCCTTGGAGCACGTTGCAAAACTGATGGAGGGCGGGACTTTCGTCCCGCCAAACGCCGGGTCTGAAGACCCGGCCTCCATTTTTGCAATGCACGCTTACTTGTCGTTCCAGTTCACGATCGAGTTGAACACCAGGTTGAACTCGCCGTGGTTCTGCCAGCGGTAGATCGGGTTGTTGGCGAACAGGATCACCCGGCCTTTGCCGTTGTAGGCGTTCGGGACGTCCACGGCGAGCGGACGTTGCGCCAGGTTGTCGGCGCCCACCATCAGGCCCGAGATGATCGAGCTGTCACCACCGACGTACCGCGCCAGGATGTTGCCCTGCTCGGCCATGCCGACCCGCAGGAACGGTCCGCCGACGTACTTCACGGCGAACGTCTTGTTCGCGTAGCCATAAAACACCGGGTGTTCCGGTTTCGAGATTTCCGCCTGCACGAGCGGACGCTGGGCCGTGAGGCCCGACACCTGATCGGTGTCCACCGTGCGGGTGAATCCAAACTCCACCGGGAACCGCAGGGCGTTGTGCGCGGCGATGAGGGTGCCGCCGGCCTCAAGGAACGCCGCGAACGCGTCGACGCCGATCTGCCCGAAACCACCGGTGACGTCGGGCGATTCGCCGTACATGCCGAGGAACTTGTACTGGTCCGACTGCACGTACGGCACGGGACGGGCGCCCGCCGGCTGCATCACCGTCTGCCGGTTGATCCCCTGGTAGGCCATCACAATGACGTCGTAGTCGGCCTCGAGATTCCCCTTCATGACCCGCTCCTTGTAGATGAGGTCGAAGGGAATGCCGAACTGGTCAAACGCGTGACGATACCAGCCGATCTCCTGGGTGCCGCTCCACTGCGAGTAGATGGCCACACGGGGCACGTCCGCGTCGTGGGTCTCCACGGTCGGCGCCGAGGGCAGGGCCGCCGCCGTCAGCCCGAAAGTCTCGACCGCTGCCCGCACCGCCGCCAGGTCCGCCGGGGCCGACACGATAAACGACCCGGCCGGGAACTCGATCCCTTCCGCCGTGAAGCTCTGGCGCGCCACCTTCATCGGTACGCCCTTCAGCGCGTAGCGGAACGAGATCATGCTGTTGGAACCCAGGTGCGCCACCGCGATCGCGCCCGTGCCGCTGCCGGCGATGCGCGCCTTGTGCGTCGACGCCGTCACCAAGGTCGCCGGCACGTCGAGGACCGCCTTGTCGTTGATCTCCTTCACCTCGACGCCCATGGCCGGGCCCATCGTCCAGCCGCTGTCGTCGTAGGTGGGGAGGCGTTCGTCGGGGTAGTCCTGCTTCTCGAGCAGGTTCTTGGCCAGCCGCCAGTAGGGCTGGCCGGCCTTGACGAGGTACGAGCCGGCTGGGAACGTGTCCTCGCCGATCTTGAACTCGCGGGACGCCTGGCTGACCTCGATGCCCTGGATGCGGAAGATGCGAATCATCTCGGCCACACGGGTCATGTCGCGCTGCACCGGAATGACGTAGGCGTGCGGCGCCGCGTTCAGGCCGTGGGCGATCGAGTTGCGCGTCTTCGTGTAGAAGTGCTCGACGACCATGTTCGGAAACATGGAGGTAAGCTGCAGCGCCGAGAGGACGCCGGTCTGCATGTAGTTCGTGTTGTTGCGGCGCGTGAAGTTCGCCACCGCATCCGGCGGCACCGGCAGACCGCGATACCACTCGCGCGGCTGCCCGCCGCCACGGCCCGTCGGCACGCCGCCGGCACGTCCGCCGCCGCCGCCTCCGCCGCGCGCGGCCGGAGGCGCCTGAGTCCCTCGGCCACCCGCGGCTTCCGCCGCCTGGGCCGCGCCGCCTCGGCCACCGCCCGCGGCGGCACCGGCGCCGCGTCCACCGCCCGCCGCTGCCACGCCGCCTCGTCCTCCTCCGCCGGCTGCCGCCGTGCCCGGGCCGCCATCACGGCCCGACTGGGTCTCATACATCTTCATCATGCCGTTGTGGTTGTAGGCGATCGACCCGAGGTACCCCGGCGACCAGCCGTCCATGAAGGCGTGTGTGTACACGCCCGGCATCCCGTACTTCGTCATCTGCGACAGCTCGAAATTCGCGAAGAACGACAGGTCCGCGAACAGCACCGGATCCAGGTTGGGATTCTGGGGCGGACCGCCACTGTAGGTGTAGAGCAGCGCCAGCGACTCGTGCAGGTCGTGCATGATCGGCGGGTGCGCGGTGAAATACCAGTCGCCAAGCGCGCGCATCTGCACCTGCGAGAGGTTAATGTCGCGGTTGTTGTCGTGGTAGACGTACTTGCCCCAGTAAGGGACCCCCCCGCCGCGCCCGGCCCCGCCCCCGCCGGCCGCCCCGCCCCCGCCCGCCGCCCCGCCCCCGCCCGCCGCCCCGCCCCCGCCGGCCGCGACGGGCGCCGCGCGCGTATCTTCAAGGTTGCGGTAGAACCAGTCGAGGTTGCGATCGCGGCCGTCCGCGTCCGCCACCGGCGTCACCGAGACGATCACGTTGTTCCGAATCTGCGAGATAAGCGGCGAGGTTTCCACCGCCAGCCGGTACACCAGCTCCATCGTCATCTCGGGCGGGCCGAGTTCGCCGCTGTGAAGGCCCCCGATGAAGTGGTAATGCGGCCTGGTGCCGGCGATGAGCTGCTGGACCCGCGCGTCCGACAGCCCGCGGGGATCGGCGAGCTGCTTGAGGTTGTCGCGGTTCTGCTGCAGGTTCGCCATGTTGTCGTCGGACGAGACCCAGACGACGACGAGCTCGCGGTCTTCGTCGGATTTACCGATGGTTTCGACACGGACCCGTGGGGTCGCGGCGGCCAGCGCGCGGTAGTACTTGAGGATGTCGGCGTAGTAGGTCAGTTTCCCGGGCGCGCCGATGTGATAGCCGAGGATGTCCTTGGGGGTCGGGATGCCCGGGACGATGGGGAGGTGGTCCACCAGGGGGCTGCCGTACATCGGGTCGCCCGTCCACTCCTTGTAGAGTTTCGCGAATTCTTCGTCCTGGGCCTGCTTCGGGTCCCGGGTCTCGGTGACCCACTGCTGGGCGGGCGCGGAGGCCACCGCCAGCACGAAGATGGCCAGGCCCAGGGCGGACGTCCACCAGGTTCGGCGGGGAAGACCGGCGGCTCTCATTTTTGTAACTCCTTCAGGGGCGGTCATTTGGACAATTCCTGGCAGGGGATCCACACGAGACTTGAGATTCTACAGGCTGCGACCATACAATCGCGACGGTAACCACACGTCGTTATCTGGGGCACGAGAGGGCCCCGTTTGCCTATGATCAGCGTCGCCGCGCTCCGCATGCAGCAATTTGGCGTGCAATTCTATCAGGCTTCCCTCACGGCCAAAGACATCGACAAACTGGTGAGGTTTGAGGTGCTCAGTTATGGCGTGCGCGGCTCGACGCCCGGAGTCCGTGGCAATGCGAGGCAGTCCAAGGTGCGCTGGGATTTCCTGGAGCGCCGCATCGCCGCCACCGACAAGGCGTACCAGCGCCAGATCATCAGGAAAAAGATCGACGAGCTGGTCAGCTACTACGAACAGTGCCGCCAGGCGCGCGACCTGCCGTCGATTCCCGGCGCGGTGATCATCTCGTGCGATGAGACGCTGAAGTTCGAGCCGATGCCCGGCGAGCCGTCGCTCGGGATCCTCCAGGTGCCCGAGCGTGAAGGCATCCTGCGCGCCATCGACGGGCAACATCGCCTGCTCGCGCTGCACGCGGGCATCGATCAGTTCGCCGACGAGCCGTTCACGGTGCCCGCGGTCATCTTCGACCGCCTGCCCGAGGACCACGTCGTGCAGATGTTCGTCACGATCAACGCGAAACACACGCGCCTGAACCCGTCGCACCTGGTGTCGCTCTCCGGCCGCCAGCTCTATCGCGACGAAAATCTGGCGGCCGCGCACGACGTCGTCCGCGCGCTCAGCGAGCGCGAAGACTCGCCGCTGTACGGCGAGATCAAGCTGCTCGGTGTGGGCCACGGCCGTGTCGCGCAGGCGCCGCTGGCGCAGGAGTTGAAAAAGTTGTTCGGGAGTGACGCGTTTGGCCAGGGCCGCAGGGCGGACGACTTCCGCGACGAGGCCACGCGGTTCTTCGTGAACTACTTCAAGCAGGTGGCCGTGGTGTTTACCGCCGCCTGGAACGGCCGCAAGTACAGCGTCCGGTCGGCGGCCGCCCTGCGCGCCTTCATCCGCGTCGCGCCCGACATCGTCAAGCACCTCGACCAGCAGCGCGCCGACCGTGCCGACTTCCGCGCCATCGGCCGCATCATCGCCCCCTGGGGCCGCCGCATCGGCGACCTGCGCTTCGAAACCGACGGCGCCTGGAAACACACGGGCTCGACGGTCGACCAGCTCGCCAAGGAACTGCGCCTCGCACTGCAGTACCCCGAAGGCGCGATCGGGTAGGTGGCAAAAAGGCCCGCGCGACGCGGGCCTTTCAATGAATCCCCCGGCTCCCCAGCTCTTTGCGGCGCATGCCGCGAATTCAGGCGATTCCCGCCGTGACAGAGCAAGGTCCGTGCCTGAGTTTTCCGATCACAGTTCTGCATGGAACCCGACGAATGTGGTCGGCGTTTCGTTGATGCGCGTTTCTATTCTGTTCAGATGATTACGGAATTGTTGCAGCCGGCGTGTTGACCGGCCCGCGTCAGACGGGCAAGACCGCGACGCTGCGCCGCCTGGTTTCGGCGCGTCACTTCGTCTCGCTGGACCTGCCCACTGAGGCCGCGCAGGCGGAGCACGAGCCGGACAAAGTCGATCGTCAAAAGCCCGAAACTCTACCTCGCCGACACGGGGCTGCTGTGCGCGCTGCTCAACGTCCAGTCCATGGAGGAACTGCAGCGATCGCCTGCGGTCGGCGCGGCTGTTTTTCTGGCGCGATCGGACCCGTGAAGTGGACGTTGTGTCAGACGCCGGAGGGCGCCTCGAATTGTTCGAGTCGAAGTGGACCGAATTGCCCGCGGCCGCCGATGCCGTCAACCTGGACTTTGTGCGGCGGGCGGATGGCGTGGTCGTGACTTGCAGGGACATTGGCCTGCCGCGGTGACCCGCCGGCTGAGATGGCCGAGCTGACCGAGGTGGCTGAGATGATGAGGTGAGCACCTCAGCCCCCTCACCCCCTCAGCCACCTCAGTAGGACCTTTGGACTCCTGGACCCCTGGACCTTTAGAATCTGTGCCGTGCGTTCTCGTCTCGGCATCGACACCGGTGGCACCTTTACGGACTTTGTCCAACTCCGGCCAGACGGCCTCGTCGTCCACAAGCGACGCTCGACGCCCGACGACCCGTCGCGGGCCATTCTCGACGGCATTCACCACCTGACGGGCGGCCACGCCGGCACCGACATCGTCCACGGGTCCACCGTCGCGACCAACGCGGTGCTCGAGCGGAAGGGCGCGCGCGTGGCGCTGGTGGCGACGAAGGGGTTCGAGGACGTCCTGAAAATTGGCCGGCAGACGCGGCCGGAACTCTACAACGTGTTCGTCGCGCCCCGGCCGCCGCTGGTCGAGCCGGCCCTGACCTTCGGCCTCGCCGAGCGACTCGACGCGTCAGGCGCCGTGCTCGAGCCCGTGGTCGAAGACGATGTCGCCCGGATTGCGCGGCTCCTCCACGATCGCGGAGCCACCATCGTCGCCGTCTGCCTGCTGCACTCGTACGTGAACCCCGCGCACGAGCGGCACGTGGCGATGCTGCTGCGGCAGTCGGGCTTCGCGGTGTGCACCTCGCATGAAGTGCTGCCGGAATACCGCGAGTTCGAACGATGGAGCACGACGGTCGTGAACGCTTACGTGACGCCGCTCATCGACCGGTACCTCGGGACACTCGAGCGAGCGCTGACGGCACAACCCGGCAAGGGCGCGGCTAACGCCACGCCCGACGATCCACAGACGAGCCGGAACGTTGGTCGTGATACCCGACTCTCGATCATGCAGTCGAACGGCGGGTGCACTTCGGCGTCCGCGGCCCGTGCCCAGGCGGTGCGCACGGTGCTGTCCGGCCCGGCCGCCGGGGTCGTTGGCGCCAGCGCCGTCGCACACGCGGCTGGATTCCCCCGTGTCATCTCCTTCGACATGGGCGGCACCTCCACCGACGTCAGCCTGATCAACGACGAGATCGGGAGAACAACGGATTCGAAGGTGGGAGACTTCCCCGTACGATTGCCGGTCATCGACATCCACACGGTGGGCGCCGGCGGCGGGTCGATTGCGTACCTCGACACCGGCGGCGCGCTGCGCGTGGGACCGGGAAGCGCGGGCGCCAATCCGGGCCCGGTCTGTTACGGCGTGGGCGAGGAACTGACGGTCACCGATGCGAACCTGCTGCTGGGCCGGCTCGATCCGGAGTACTTCCTCGGCGGCCGCATGGCGATCGACCGCGATCGCACCGAACGGGTGGCGGCCGCGCTCGCGAAACACGTGAAGATGCCGGTGGCCGAGCTCGCCGAAGGCATCGTGCGCGTGGCCAACGCGAACATGGAGCGCGCCATTCGTGTGGTGTCGGTCGAACGCGGCCACGACCCGCGCCGTTTTGCCCTGCTCGCGTTCGGCGGCGCCGGCGGGATGCACGCGTGCGACCTCGCGCGGCAGTTGCAAATCGCCACGGTGATGGTGCCGCGCCACGCGGGCGTGCTCTCCGCCCTGGGCATGCTGGTGGCGGATGTGACGAAGGACTATTCCGCCAGCGTCCTTCGTCCCAGCGAGGGCCTCACGATCAAGGACCTCGAGCGCGCCTGCGCGCCCCTGGTGGACGCCGCAAAGGCCGAACTGAAGGGCGAAGGGTTCGGACCGAAACGACAGGTCATCACGGTGAGCGTGGACGTCCGCTACGTCGGCCAGTCGTTCGAGATTACGTTACCGCTCACCCCGCGTTACCGCGACGAGTTCGACCGCCGGCACGGCCAGACCTACGGCTACTCGAACCCCGCCCGCGCCACCGAGGTTGTCAACGTGCGCGTGTCGGCGACGGGCGTCACCGAGAAGCCGCGGCTCCCGTTCACCAGGATTCGACAGACCACGAAAGCGACACCGTCAGCCGTGCGCCCCGGCCGCTTCGGCGGCAAGCTTGTGCCCGTCGCGTTCTTCCGCTGGGACGATCTGGTGCCCGGCGCCTCAGCCACAGGCCCCGCCGTCATCGCCGGCGGCGAAGCCACGGTCGTCGTGCCGCCCGGCTGGAAGTTCAAGGTCGACGGCTACGGCAATGTGATTGCACAACGATGAAACCGAATCCGATCGAGTTCGAAGTCTTCAAGAACCTGTTCCTCTCCATCGCCGAAGAGATGGGCGTGACGCTGTGCCGCACGGGGTTCTCGCCCAACATCAAGGAGCGCCTGGACTACTCGTGCGCGGTGTACGACGCCGGCGGCAACACGATTGCGCAAGGCGATCATATGCCGGTGCACCTGGGCGCGATGCCCCTCTCGGTCCGCGCGGCGATCGATGCCGTCGACATGGAACCGGGCGACATCGTCATGCTCAACGACCCGTTCCAGGGCGGCACACACCTGCCAGACATCACGCTGGTGTCGCCGGTGTTTCTGGGTGGCGCAACCGGCGGGGCTGAAGCCACGCCCTACGTGCGTCACCGCCGAATCGGCCGCCCGGCCTTCTACGTCGCCAACCGCGCGCACCACTCCGACGTGGGCGGCATGAGCCCGGGGTCGATGCCCGTCGCGCGCGAGATCTACCAGGAGGGCCTGATCATCCCGCCCGTGCGACTGGTGCGCCGGGGGCAGGTGGTGAATGACGTCATGGCGCTGTTGCTGGCGAACGTCCGCACGCCGGACGAACGCGAGGGCGACATCGCCGCGCAGATCGCTGCCAATCGCGTGGCCGAAACCCGCCTGCGCGACGTCGTCGCGCGGTACGGCCGGGCGCAGACGATGCGGTACGCGGCGGCGCTGCAGGACTACACCGAACGGGTGGTGCGTCACGCGATCGCCGGAATCCCCAACGGTGAGTACGTCTTCGAAGACGCGCTCGACGACGATGGATTCAGCGAGGGGCCGGTGCCGATTCGTGTAAAGGTGACCGTGAAGAAAGACCGGGCGATCGTTGACTTTACCGGTTCAGCGCCGCAGGTGACTGGGAGTGTCAACGCGAACTACGCCATCACCCTGTCGGCGTGCCTCTACGCGTTCCGGTGTCTGGTGCAGGACGACGTGCTGTATAACGCCGGCGTGGGCCGGCCCATTCACGTCATCGCGCCCGAAGGATCCATCGTCAACGCCCTGCGTCCGGCGGCGGTGGCGGGCGGCAACGTGGAGACGTCGCAGCGCATCACGGACGTCGTGCTTGGCGCGCTCGGGAAAGCGCAGCCCGAGCGCTGGCCAGCCGCGAGCCAGGGCACGATGAATAACGTGACGCTGGGCGGGACGGATCCGCGCACCGGCCGCCGGTTTGCTTACTACGAGACCATGGGCGGCGGCATGGGCGGGCGCAAGGGCCTGGCGGGTTTGAGTGGCGTCCACACGCACATGAGCAACACGCGGAACACCCCCGTTGAGGCGATCGAGCACTATCTGCCGGTCCGGATTCGGCGGTATGGTCTGCGGCACGGCAGCGGTGGAAAGGGACAGGCGCCTGGTGGTGAGGGGCTGGTGCGCGAGTACGAGGTGTTGACGGAGACGTCGGTGACGCTGCTGACCGATCGCCGGCGCCTGGCGCCGTATGGCGTGCTGGGTGGCGGGCCCGGCGGTGTGGGCCGCAACACGCTCATCCGTGACGGCCAGGAGACGCCCTTGCCCGGCAAGGTGCAGATGACCCTCCGTGCTGGTGACCGCCTCCGGGTCGAAACCCCTGGAGGCGGCGGATATGGTTCACACGAGACATGAAGACGTGAAGATTGGTTGGGGTTCTTCCTCCACGAGCTTCACGTCTCGTGTGAATTAACGGGACGCACCTGGTGAGATTTCCGTCACCATGCCCATGAGGTAGTGCAGGGTCACGGCGTCGCCCGGCTGCATGTTCCCGGGCGCGGCCTCGTTGCCGACCCGCGCGTGCCGGATTTCGCCAGTCGGGTCTTCAGGGTCGGTCCAGAACACGTCGAGTGAGATCTGCCCGTGAATCGAAATCGACTGGATGCGGTGGACGATGGCGGCGCGCGTACCTTTAAGCATAAGGGGTGCTCAAGTGCTCGGGTGCTCGGGGGCTCAGGTGCTTGTGCTCTGGTGCGGTGTGCACGAGAGCACCCGAGCACCCGAGCACCAGGAGTGCCCGTGCTATCGCCTGACGTCATACACGTGCAGCGCATCCTGCTCGCGCAAGTACAGCCGGCCGGCAGTGACGACCGGGTGCGACCAACTGGGGTGGCGGACGCCGGGGATCTGGAACTGGCCCTTTTCCCGGTAGCCCGACGGCGTGGCCTCGATCAGCATCATCACGCCATTCTGATAACGGAAGTAGAGGTGCGCGTCGGCGGCGGTGACGGCGGCCGAGCCTTCGCCGGCGTTGCGGATGTCGCCGCCCCAGACGACGCGCCCGGTCGAAAGTTCCAGGCAGATCGGGGTGCCGCGGTTGTGGCCGTGCCCGGCATAGAGGTGGTCGCCGATGAGCACCATGCCGCCGTGGTGGTTCTGGAACGTGCGGCCCTCAAGGAAGTAACGCGCCGAGGACGTCACGCGGTTGTCGGCCGCCGGCGACAGTTCAAGGAGGGCGGCGCCCGTCTGATACCCGGTGGAGGCAAAGACGACGTGGTCTTTGATGAGGGGGGTGGAGATGTTGGCGACGTTGTTGGCCACGCCGTTGTAACTCCAGAGAAACCAGCCGTCACTGGCGCGCACGCTGATGACGCCGCGGCCGATGAGTCGCACGTACTGCTTCACGCCGCCGCCCGTGGAGATGGCGATCGAGGAGTAGTCGGGACCGTCGAGGCCCTTCGAGCCGATCGCCGGCATGGACGCGCGCCAGACCTCCCGGCCCGAGAGTTTGTCGAGCGCGACCATGGCCGCGCGTCGCGTGCCGGGCGTGATCACGACGCGATCGCCGTCCACCAATGGCGATTCGGCAAACTGCCACCCGGGGGTTGGCGCGCCGAAGTCGCGTGTCAGACTCTTGCGCCAGCGCTGGCTGCCGGTGGCCGTGTCAAGCGCCACGAGGCTGCCCTCGGTGCTCACCACGTAGAGCAGATCGTGGTCGACCGTTGGAGTGCCCCGCGGGCCGCCGTATTGATCGATGTGCGGGCCGCCCACGCGCGTGGCCCACAACGGTTGCCCGTCGGCTTCGTTGAACGCCAGGACGTACTGGCCGTCGCGGCGGTCGCCCATGGTGAAGAGGCGTCCACCGGCGATGGCGATACTGGAGAAGCCGCCGCCCATGCCGATCGCCGTGAAGAGTTTCCGCGGGCCACCGGCCGGCCACGACTGCAGCAGACCGGTGTCGGTCGAGATGGCGTCCCGATTCGGCCCACGCCACTGCGGCCAATGGCCACCTGGCGCTGGGGCCTGGGCGTGCGCAGAAGCCCCGATGGTGAGTGGAGCCTTGGACACGGTGAGGCCGGCCGCGAGGGCGACCGCCACCACACCAGCAATCAATACAGCACGCGTCATCGACACCTGCGACAGTCGTTCCCTCCACCGTGGCGGCAAAAACCGCGGGCTCCCCAGCCCTGCGCGGCGTGGACCGCACTATGATCACGAACGGAGACCTCATGTTGACACGATCCCGGGGCCGATGGACACGCCGCGTGACGGCACTGGGGGGCGCCCTGGCCGCAGGCTGGATGGCCGGCCAGGCCGTGACCGCACGCGGACAGGACGGCCTGCCGACGGGCGCGGAGCTGGTGGCGCGTCACGTCGCGGCCATTGGCGGCGCCCAGGCGTGGCGCGGCGTCTCGTCCCTGCGCGCGACGGGCACCACCGAACTGCCGGCGCAGAACATGCGCGGGACGTTCGAGATGTTGTCGGCCAGACCGGCCAGGTCCATCCTGCGGATGGAGTTGGGCGGCCTCGGCACCGCGGAGTCGGGGTTTGATGGCGAGGTCGGATGGACCCTGGATCCGATGGTCGGTCCGTCGCTCGTCACCGGCGGGCCCCTGGCCGAAATGAAGAACGACGCCCACTTCGACGCGGCCCTGCACCCGCCAGACCTCGTGGCTTCGGTGACCACTGTCGGCCGGGTCGAGTTCGACGGCCGGCCCGCCTACAAGGCCCTCGTCATCTTCGTGTCGGGACAACGCCGGGATGAGTTCTTCGACGTGGAGACCGGGTTGCTGATCGGCACCGAGGGCCAGAGTGAAACGCCGATGGGCACGATCCCCATGAAGGTGACCTTGCGCGACTATCGGGCGTTTGGCGTCGTCAAGTACCCGACGCGTCTGATCCAATCCGCACTGGGGTTCGAACAGCACTTCGTCTTCGAGACGTACGAAGCGAACACGCTGGCGTCCACGGCGTTCGATCCTCCGCCGATGATTCGCGCGATCATCAGGACCGAGCCGTGGCGCGACGCCGCCCTGGCGAGTTTTGACGAGACGTGGACCACGATCAACGACTCGTTTTACGACCCGGCGTTTGGGGGGCTCGATTGGGTGGCGCTGCGCGAGACGTTGCGGCCACGGGTCGAGACGGCGGCGACACCGGACGCCGCGCGCGCGGTGATCGGCGACCTGCTCGCGCGCCTGAAGCGTTCGCACTTCGCCCTGATGCCGGCCGCGGGGTCCGCCGATGATCGGCCGCCAGCAGGCGACGCGATGGTGGAGATCGACGTGCGCGTGATGGCCGACGGCGTGGTGGTCACCCGTGTGGCCGACGGGTCAGACGCCGCGCGGGCGGGGGTCACGCCCGGTCAACTCCTGCTCGCCGTGGATGACGAGGAGGCCGGCGCGTGGCGAAGGCCGATGCCCGACGGGACGGACAGCCGCGTGCGGGCCCTCGACGTCTGGCGTCGAGCGCAACGGAGCCTGCGTGGGATCGAAGGGTCCCGCGCCACCCTGCGCGTGCGCGGCCGCGAGGGCGATCGCACCCTGCACGTCACCCGCGCGGCGGCCCGGGGTGAGCGAGTCGTGCTGGGCGACCTGCCGCCGTTTTTTGTGCAGGTCAGCGACCGGGCGCTGGCCACACCCTCCGGCCGGGCCGTCGGGCTCGTGGGGTTCAACGTCTGGATGGCGTCGGCCAACGACGCATTGGCCGAGGCGATCGATCGGCATCGCGCCGCCAGGGGCCTGGTGATCGATTTGCGCGGCAATCCCGGCGGACTGGCGGCAATGATTCGAGGCGTCGCGGGACATCTGTTTGACGGGCCCGCGGTGCTTGGCCGGATGAAGACCCGAACGTCCGACCTCGAATTCGCCGCAAATCCTCGTCTGGTGATGCCCGATGGTCGCCGCGTGGCCCCGTACGGCGGGCCGGTCGCGGTGCTGGTGGATGAACTGACCGCGAGCGCGTCGGAGTGTTTTGCCGGAGCGCTGCAGAGTCTGGGCCGGGCCCGGATTTTCGGGCGCCAGACGCTCGGCCAGGCCCTGCCCGCCTCGACCCGGCGGCTCCCGAACGGGGACCTGCTCATGTACGCGGTCGGCGACTTCGTGACCGCCACGGGACGCCGCCTGGAGGGGGAGGGGGTCATCCCCGATGAGGTCGTGCCCCTGTCGCGCCAGGCCCTGCTCGGGGGCCGGGACGAGCCGCTCGAAGCCGCCCTGCGCTGGCTCGACCGCCAGTAGGCGGCATTTGCCATTCGCCGCGATTTGTTGTTATCCTCCCTCGACCTACACGAACGCTCGATGTTTTCCGCTTTGAGGTCATGTCTGACCTTGGTTTCGGGTGTCCGTACTTGCAGGAGTAACAAGACGAATGGATCAGCGCACGCCGCGCTTGGGCGATCTTGTGGACGACTACTGTCCAAGAGAACGCCGCCTTACCAACCACGCGATCGTCGCCATCGTTGAAGACGCGATTCGGCAGACCCGCTGCACCACCTGCGAAGCCGAACACGTCTACAAGGGTGGCAAGGTGCCCGTCCGCAAGAAGAAGGACGAAAAGGCGGCCCTCTACGAACAGGTGCTCGCCGGTGTCACCGCCAGTCACACGGTCGCAACGGTCCCGGAGTCTCAACTGGTGCCGCCGGCCCCGGACGTGGTGGAGGTCGCTGCGATACCGGCCCCGCCAGCGGCGCCGCCCGTTGAGGAGGGGTGGACCCTCCACCGGACGCTGATACGCGCGAGCCTCCCGCGCAACGACAGCCACCCCCCCACTCCCCGACCCATTCCCGAGTTCACGATGCACCAGCGCAATGTGCGCGGGTCTCAGCAGTTCCGCCAGGGTGGCGCAGGCCAGGGCTGGGACCGCAGTGCGAATGGCAATGGCAGTGGGCCTGGGCACCCGCGTGGCCCGTTCCGGGGCGACGGCCAGCCAGATCAGCCTGGCGCGCCGAACGGGCCGCGCCCGGGCGGCAGCCGGCGCCGGCCTCGCAACAAGAATCCGCGTCCGGCGAACTGACCTTCCGATGGCACAACTCACCTCCAAAGTTGGCCTCATCGTGGGCGTGGCCAACAAACGCTCGATCGCCTGGGCGATCGCGCAGGCGGCGGCCGCCGAAGGCGCGATGCTCGTCGTCACCTACGCCGGCGAGCGCCTCGAAGAAAACGTCCGCAAACTGGCCGCCACGTTGCCCAACACCACGGTCCTGCCGTGCGATGTGACCGACGATGCGCAGATGGACGCGCTGTTTGCGTCGATCGAATCCCAACACGGCGGGCTCGACTTTCTGCTCCACGGCGCCGCGTACGCGTTGCGCGAAGACCTGGCCGCGCCGTTCTCTCAGACCTCGCGCGAGGGATTTCGCATCGCGCTCGACGTCAGTGCCTACTCCCTCGTCGCGCTCGCGCGGCGGGCGGCTCCGCTGATGGCGGCGCGCGGCGGCGGCAGCATCCTGACGCTCACCTACCTGGGCAGCGACCGCGTGTTCACCAACTACAACGTGATGGGCGTGGCCAAGGCGGCGCTTGAGGCGTCGGTGCGCTACCTCGCGAGCGACCTCGGCCCGCAGGGCATTCGCGTGAACGCGATTTCCGCCGGGCCGATCAAGACCCTGGCGGCGTCGGGGATCTCGGGCTTCTCGAGCATCCTGCAGACCTACCGCGACCGCGCGCCGCTGCGGCGCACGGTGGAGACGAGTGAAGTCGCCGACGCGGCGGTCTTCCTGATGGGCCCGGCCAGTCGCGCGGTGACCGCCGAGGTGCTGCTCGTTGATGGCGGCTTCCACGCCATGGGTGTGTAGGCGTGGCCGTGCCGCGCACGTTCCTGTGCGGCGCCGATGTGGTGCTGCCCGACCGTGTGGCGTCCGGCCTCACGATCGTCATTGAATCCGATCGCATCGTGGATCTGACGTCCGGTCCACGCGGTGTCGCGCCCGGCGAAACGCGGGTCGACCTCACCGGTCATCTCATCGTGCCCGGCTTCATCGATGTGCACGTGCACGGCGTGCGCGGCGTGGACGTGCTCGACATCCTTGACGATGCCGGCGCGGTGCGCAAGGTGGCCCGCGCGCTGCCACGGTACGGCGTGACGGCGTTTTGTCCGACCGCGGTGGCGTGCGCGCCTGACACCCTTTCCACGTTGCTGCGCGCCGTGGGCGAGGCCCGCCTCACCCCCGAGCCGGGCGCCGCGCGCGTGCTGCCCGCGCACCTCGAGAGCCCGTTCATCAATCCGGACTACCGCGGCGCCCAGCCGGTGGAGTGGCTGCGGACGTACGAGGGGGAAAACGACCTCAGAGGTCGTTTCCACTCCCCCGACATCGGCATCTTCACCCTGGCGCCTGAAATGCCGGGCGGCCTGGACCTGCTGCGCGCGTGTGTGCGGGCAGGCATCCGTGTGTCACTGGGACACTCCGGCGCGACGTACGACCAGGCCATCGAAGCGATCGCGCTGGGGGCGCGCCACGCGACACACCTGTTCAACCGCATGTCGCCGATGACGCATCACGACCCCGGCCTCGTCGGCGCGGTGCTCGAGCGCGACGACATCGCCGCCGAGATCATCGCGGACGGCCATCACGTGCACCCGGCCGTGGTGCGCATCGCCCTGGCCGTGAAGGGACCGTCGCGGATGATGGCGATCACCGACGGCACGGCAGGCTCGGGCCTGGCGCCGGGCGCGTGCGCCCGCCTCGGGGGGCGCCGCATCACGGTCGGCACCGTGGCGACGCTTGACGATGGGACGCTGGCGGGGAGTGTGGCGACGATGGACCGCGTGCTGGCCATGCTGGTGACACAGGCCGGCCAGTCGCTGGTCGACGCCGCCATCGTCTGTGCCACCACCCCGGCCCGTGAACTCGGCCTCACCACCCAGGGCGCCATCGCCTGTGGCTACTTCGCGGACCTGGCGGTCCTGACCCCGACCCTGCGGGTGTCGCAGACCTGGATTGCCGGGGCCAGAGCGCTGACCGCTGAACCCGGGGACCCTGAACTCTCGTAGAGGTACGCATGCGCCAGCCATTCCTGACCTCCGGACTCCTGCTCTCGGCGGCCGTTGTGTCTGGCTGTTCCATCAACGTCGACAGCCAGGGCTACATCGAGCGCGAAGAGAAGCGCTTTGCCGTCGAGGGCGTGGCTGACCTCCACCTCATGACGTTTGATGGGGCGGTGGAGGTGCGGGGGTGGGACCGCGCCGACGTCGTGGTGGAGATCGAGAAGCGGGCGCAGGACAAGGAAGCCGTCGACAAGATCCAGGTGTTCGCGGAGCAGAAGGGCTCAGTGATCACCGTGGATGTGCGCCACGCGGGCGGATCGCGGTTCATCGGGATCGGCACGTTCCGGTCGCCGCGCGCGAAGCTGATCGTGAGCGCGCCGCGCCGGGTCAATGTCGTCGTGCGGACCGGCGATGGCAGCGTCGTGGCCGATCGGCTTGACGGCCGGATCGAACTCAGGACCGGCGACGGCACCGTGCGAGCCACCGATCTGGCGGGTGAGTTGCTGGTGGAGTCGGGAGACGGATCGATCCACATCGAGGATGTCACCGGCCGTGTGGAAGCCCGCACACAGGACGGCACCGTGCGTGTCTCGGGCATGCCGTCGGTGTTGCGGCTCAGGTCCGGCGATGGCTCGGTCGTGTTGCGGATTCGCCGTGGCACGGTCATGACCGAAGACTGGATGGTCGCCACGTCCGACGGGTCGATCGTGGCCGAGCTGCCAGACGACTTCAACGCGATGATCGAAGCCGAGCCCGGGTCGGGCAGCCGGGCGCGTTCCGACCTCGCGCTGGCCGACGCCGTGGGCGGCACCCGCGACACCCGTTCCCTGCGCGGCCGCCTCGGCACCGGGGGCCACCGGTTCATCCTGCGCACGGGCGACGGGTCGATTCGGCTGACGCACGACTGACCGATAACCAATAGCCAATAGCCAATGTATTCCGTCACCAAACGTCTTGAATTCTGCTACGGGCACCGGTTGCTCGACCACGACGGTGTCTGCCGGCACCTGCACGGGCACAATGCGCTTGTCGAGATCGACATTGAAGCCGACGCGCTGGACGATCGCAACATGGTGGTCGATTTTTCCGAAGTCAAACAGCTGGTGAAGGCCTGGATCGATCGGGAACTCGACCACAAGATGATCCTGCGCCAGGACGATCCGCTGGTGGCCGTGTTGCAGGCGCAGGGCGAGCCGCTCTACCTGCTCGACAGCAATCCCACCGCCGAGCGGCTGGCGCGCCTCATTTTCGACACCACGCGCGCCCTTGGCTTCAACGTGGCCGCCGTCCGCTTCTGGGAGACCCCCTCGTCGGCCGCGCACTATATGAGCTCGTAGCTGATTTGCCGCAAATCAGCTACGAGCTCATTTCAACAGCCGGACCAGCACCTTCAATGCGGCTCGCGTGCCGATGGTGGTGTGGCGGTCGCCATCCGACCGCAGACGCACCGCGTCGGCCATCGCGTCGCGGGCTTCTATGACGATGGAGCTGCCGGGCATGAGGTCGCGCTGTTCGATGAAGCGCAGGAACTCGGAGTCCTGATCGAGCACGCGCGTGATGATCAGGTCCGTGTCGAGCGGGGCCGTCATCAAATCCACGTACTCGCTGTGCGACACGGTACCCTCGGCCGTCGGAATGGGGTCGCCGTGCGGGTCGACCTCCGGCCGGCCCAGCATCTCGTCGATCCGATCGATCAACTGCTCCGACACCGCGTGCTCAAGGCGCTCCGCCTCGTCGTGCACCTCGGCCCAACTCATGCCGAGCACCTTGACGAGAAACAGTTCGATCAACCGGTGACGCCGCAGGACGAGCGACGCGAGCTTCTCGCCCGCGTCGGTCAACCGCACACCCATGTACGGTTCGTAATGGACGAGCCCTGACTCTGTCAACGCCTTCACCATCGTCGTCGCCGTGCCGGGGACCACGCCGAGGGCCGATGCCAACTGGCCCATCGGCACGAGGGCCCCTTCGCTGCCGTCGCCCTGCGCGCGCCCGCGATTGGCGGCCTGAGCGAGGTGAATCGTCTTGAGGTAGTTCTCGACCGTCTGGGACGGAAGCATGGGGATCCGTTCAGCGCGCAGCCAGGCGACCGACCGCGGGAATCAGGAACGGCAGCAGGTCGGCGTCGGACAACTGTCCGATGGGTGTGTCAGGGGCGATCGGCGTTTCTTCGACGACCACGTTGTGACGGCTGATGGCGATGCTGGAGCGCCCGAGCACTCTGGGCGGGCGGACGCTGGTGTCGAGCACGAACTCCACGAAGTCGTCGGCCGACTGGTCGGACGCGATGCGCGCCGATCCCGCCGGTGTCTGCGCTTGAAAGGCCAGACCCTCCGCGCGCAGCACGCTGACCGTCTGGCGCACGAGCGGACCGGCCACATCGACGATGAACCTGGCGTACGCGGCGTGGGCGGTATCGCCGACCTGCCGTCGCTGGGCGACCTCGATCCGGGCGCGGTCGATTTCGTGAAGGATCTGACGGCGGAGTTCGGCGACTTCCATGGCCGCGATCGTACTACGTCCGCAGGAGGTGGATGACGCCGGCGTCGGCCAGCCGCTGAATCCGGAGGTCGTCATACCCCAGGTCGTCGCGGAGCACCTGCGCCGTGTGTTCACCGAGCCTGGGGGGCGGCGTGCGGAGCGCGCCTGGTGTGGCCGAGAGTTTGACGGGCAGGCCGAGCACGGGCAGTGACCCAATCGTCGGATGGCTCACGGTGTCCACCATCGCGCGCGCGAGGATCTGGGGGTCGGTCAACGCGTCACCAATCGAACGGACCGCGCCGCACGGGACTCCGGCCGCGCGCAGGTGTGTGGCCCAGTCTTCGGCCGGGCGGGCCAACAAGGCGCGGGCGACGAGCGGTTGCAGGGCATCGTGGTGCACCACGCGTCCGGCGTTCGTGGTGAAGCGCGAATCCGATGCGAGCGGCATGAGGCCGGCCACCTGACAGAAGCGCTGGAACTGATCGTCGTTTCCGACGGCGAGGACGAGCACCCCCTCGGCCGTGTCGAACGTGTTGTAGGGAACGATCGTCGCATGCCGATTGCCGAGGCGTTCGGGCGACTCACCGGTTGCAAGGTAGCGGCCCGCCTGATACGTGAGCAACGCGGCGACTGAGTCGAGCAGCGCGACATCGACGTGTTGTCCCAGACCCTCGCGGCCGCGCGCGACAAGCGCCAGCAGCAATCCCTGAAAGGCAAACATGCCGGCGGCGATGTCCGCGATGGCCACGCCCAATCGCACGGGCGGGCCGTCGGGCGAGCCGGTGATGCTCATCAAGCCGCCCTCGGCCTGGATCACCGCGTCGTACCCGGCCTCGTCGCGGCGCGGTCCGGTGTGACCGAAGCCTGAGATGGACACGTAGATCAGCCCGGGATGCGTCGCCGACAGGTCGGCGTACCCCAACCCGCGCGCGTCGAGCGTGCCGGGCCGGAAGTTTTCGACGATGACGTCGGCGTGAGCGATGAGGGCGTCGAGCGCCGCGCGGCCGTCGGGGGTGGAGTAGTCGAGCGCGACGCTTTCCTTGTTCCTGTTGATGCTGAGGTAGTACGCGCTTTCGCCTTCAAGGAACGGCGGGCCCCACGCGCGTGTGTCGTCGCCGCGCGTCGGGTGTTCGATCTTGATGACACGCGCGCCCATGTCGGCCGCGAGCATCGTGCAGTAGGGCCCTGCCAGCACGCGGGTCATGTCGAGGACGGTGATCCCGGCCAGCGGCCCGCCCGCGGAAACGACCTCAGAGGTCGTTCCCGCCTTCGCCACCGTGACCAGATCAGTAAACAGCGCGTATGCGGTTTGTTCCAGACCGCCGTCACGTTGGGTAATGACGATCCGGCCGAGCCAGTCGGTTTCGATCTCAAGCGCGTTGGCCTGGCCGTCGAGGCCCCCAAGGGGATCTGACAGCGGTACCTCTTCGAGTTGGACGCGGGCATCCACGGCGTCGCCCCTCCCGGCGGCGGACGCCACCAGCTTCAGGCGATGACCGCGGGCCAGCGCCGCCCGCGCGCGGGCGGCGTCGGCCGGACCGATGCCTGCGCGCTTTACCTGCTGCGGCGTGATCCGCGCATCCAGCCACACGTTCGCCAGCGCGGCGACCTTGGCCGCGGCGTCCCAGCCGTCGATGTCCAGCGACGGGTCGGCTTCGGCGATGCCGTCGGCCTGCATGCGCGCGAGCGCCGCGTCGAACGGTTGTCCCTGTTCCATCGCCATCAGGATGTGATTGGTCGTGCTGTTGATCACGCCTCGAAATCCCCGCACGGTCACGCCCGGCATGGTCTCGCGGACGAGATTGAAGATGGGGATGCCATCCATCACGGCCCCTTCGAACAGAAACAACCGCCTGGCCGCCTGGGCCTCAGCCTCAAGGAGACTGTAGGCGTGAGCGACCGGTCCCTTGTTCGCGCTGATGACGTGCGCGCCGGCCCGCAGGGCTTCGCGCACATGGGAAATCGCCGGCTCCCCAGACTCGACCTCCAGCGTCGTCGTCTCAACCATTACGTGGGCTTCGGCGCTCTGGGCAACGAGTTGTGGAATCAGGGCGAAGGCCGATTGCGAGGCGGACGCCGGCCCAACCGCGTCTCCCCCGGCCACCTGACGAGCGATTCGAACGGCGTCGAGGCCCGCGCTGTCAAAAAGTCCGCCACGGTTCTTTGTGGTGATGCCAACGATCACGGGTTCGGCACCCAGATCAGCGAGGGTTCGGCGCTGTTCCTGCAACACCTGCACGAACCGGCGACCCACATGACCAAAGCCGACGAGGAGTATGGCGATACGCATGAGAACGGCGCGGACCCTCTGGTCCGGCGTAGAGTGTACAGAGGATTCTATGACCAGACGATGCCCTTCGGGGTTCACGAGACAGTCTTTCTTTGTTGCGCTCATCGCCCTCACGGGGGTGGCGCTCGCCTCGCCGGTCGTTGCGCAGACGCCGCCCGAGCCTCCGGTCATCGTCGCGCAGGGCCAGAGCGTCCTGAAGGCGGAGCCCGATCAGGCATGGGCCACGGTGGCGATCGAAACCCGTGACACGCGCGCGCCGGAAGCGCGCCGGCTTGCCGCGATCGCGATGACGTCTGTCATGGCTGCGCTCAAGGCCACCGGTTTGCCTGCCGACGCGGTGAAGACGATCGGGTTTTCGCTCAGTCCCGACTACGAGTATGTGAACGGCCGCCAGCGGATGCGCGGGTTCATCGTCTCCAACCAGGTGCAGGTGCGGATGGATGAGATCGCCAAAGTCGCCGATGTGCTTGACGCCGTTGGTGGACTGACGCTGGCGGCTTCCTCGAACCTGACGATCACTGGACTGCGTTTCGACCTGAAGAATCGGACGACGCTCGAACGCGACGCTCTGCGCGCCGCGGTGGAAGACGCGTTGGCGCGCGCGAAGGCAATGGCGGCGGGCGCCGGGACGACCGTCGGCCGCATCGTCCGCATCGACGAGCGTGGGAGTGGGGTCGAGCCGATCGGTCAGGAGAGAATGATGTTTGCGGGGCGTGCCGGAGACGCGGCGGTGTCCACGCCGATTGCGCCCTCGGAGGTGGAGATCCGCGCCAGCGTCGTGCTGACGGTGGAAATCAGGTAGGGTCGGAGTCGCGGTCGAGCAGCGTCAGTTCGTCCTTCTGCACCCGGCGCACGTTCAGGTGCAGGGGCTCGGCGACTTCAAGGTCTTTCGTGGAGCTGACGCCGAGCTCCTTGAATCGGCGCGCGCCGGGCAGCACTTTCTGCTCCAGCGATCCCACCAGCCGGTCGTAGCTGTTGGCCGCCTGCTTGAGGCTGGATCCCACGCTGCTGAGATGTTCGACCATGGTCGACAGCCGGTCGTAGAGGTCGCGGCCGATCTGCTGGATCGCCTCGGCGTTCACCGCCAGTTGCTGCTGCTTCCAGCCGTACGCGACCGCGCGCAGGATCGCCATCAGCGTCATCGGCGTCGCCAGCACCACCCGCATGGAAGACGCCAGCTCGAGCAGTGAGGCGTCGCGCTCGAACGCCGCGGCCAGCAGTGGCTCGAGCGGCAGGAACATCACGACAAACTCAGGCGCGGGTTGGAACTGCGTCCAGTACGCCTTGCCGCCCAGCGACCGCACGTGTTCGCGCACCTGACGCGCGTGGGCGGTCAACTGTGCGTCGCGCTCGGCGTCGTCACGCGCGTTGGCCGCGCGCAGGTAGGCGTCGATCGGCACCTTCGAGTCGATGACGATCATCGCGCCGCCAGGCAGGCGCACGATCATGTCCGGCGTCTGTCGTCCGCCGTCGTCGGTGGTCGCCTGCACTTGTTCTTCGAAGTCGCAGTGCTCGAGCATCCCAGACATTTCGACGACGCGCCGGAGTTGGATCTCGCCCCAGCGCCCGCGAGCGTTGGGGGAGCGGAGGGCCTGCGAGAGGCCTTCGGTGGTCTTGCGGAGTTGTTCCTGCGTCTGCGCGAGGCCGCTCAACTGTGAGGTAACGGCGCGGAACGAGCCTTCGCGATCGCGGTCGGCGCTGGCGACCTGGGCCTGCACTTTGTCGAGCGTCTCGCGCATCGGTTTCAGCAGCGCCTCGGCGCGCTGGACGAAGTCGGCGCGGTTGTCGCGGAGGGCGTCCTGCGAGAGGGCGGCGAAGGAGTCGCGGAGCCGGGCCTGGCTGTCTTCGAGCAGCGCGCGCTGCTGGTCGGCCGCGCGCCGGACCGCGTCGAGTTCCGCGGTGACGCGGGCCAGATCTGTGACCAGGCGCTGACGCCGGGTCAGGAACCAGACGGCGGCGGCCGCGGCACCGAGTGCCACGCCGAGCACAAAAAACACGAGTCTTTCGGTCATCGGAAATGTTTTAAGCTCACGGCGTGACAGCCCTGGTCACGCCACGCGTGGCTGCCTTCGATCGCCTTCGGGGTCTGATTATGGTCCTGATGGCGGTCGATCACGCGAGCTATTTCATCGCGCGGGTCCATCCCGCCGAGACGTGGGCCGCGCCCCCGCCGTATTACACCGACGTCGCGGCGTTCCTGACGCGCTGGGTGACGCACCTGTGCGCGCCCGGGTTCTTCATGGTGATGGGCATCGGCCTGGTGTGGTTTGCGGAGAGTCGTCGCGCCGCGGGGTGGTCCAGCGGTCGCATCACGCGATTCTTCGTCACCCGTGGCGCGATCCTGCTGATCGTTCAGCATCTCGTCGAGAACCCGGCCTGGTTGCTGGGCGTGGTCTCGGTCGACCCGGCGGTGGAAGCCCTGATGCCGGGATTGCCCGGGGCCGGTGGCGGGGTGATGCTCGCGTTTGGCGTGTTGAGCGCGCTGGGTGTCGCGATGATCGTGTGGGGCGTCGGGTGGCGCGCGCCGCTGTGGGTGATTCTCGCGGTGGGTCTGGGCGCCTTGGGGCTCAGTCAAAAGATGACGCCTGACCTGTTGGCGGCGACCGAAGCGATTCCGACCTGGAAGCTGTTGCTGTTTGTGCCCGGACGCACCGGCATCGTCCAGAACCTCTATCCGTGGGTCGTCTGGCTGGTGCCGGCCGCCTGGGGGATCGCGCTGGGCCGTGTCTTCCTTCGGGAACCGAATCGCGTGGCCATTGTCGCCGCGCAGGCCGCACTGGCTGTACTGGGGGCATTTGTGTTGCTTCGCCTCATCGGTGCGGGTGATGCGCATCAACCCGCCGAGGGGATCGTTGGCTGGCTGACGGTCACCAAGTACCCGCCTGGCGAAGCATTCTTCACGCTGATGCTGGGGTTGGACATGGCACTCCTTGCGGCGTTCTCGCGGTGGCCCGTCCGGTGGCTGGCGCCCCTTGAAGTGTTTGGCCGTGCGCCGTTCTTCTTCTATCTCGCGCACCTGTGGATCTTCGGTGCGCTCAGTTGGGCGTTCGCGTCAGGCGCGTCGTTCGCCGTGATGTATCTGGTCTGGGCGGCGACAATGATTGCGCTGTATCCGGCCTGTGCGTGGTACGCACGTTTCAAGTTCGCGAGACCGGCGTCTTCGTTCTGGCGGATGCTCTGAGTAAGGGCCTGGAAATGAATGAAGGTGCCAATTCCGGGTGTCGAGGCGCCCGGCCGGCCAGGCGCGAGGAGCGCGCATACCCAGTGTATGCAAGCGACGAGCAACGCGAACCCGGGCGCGCGCGACCTGACAGGCCGAGATCTGGTCGGGCAATGTCTCGCAGGTGCCGCGCGGCGACAGGCCTTCCATCTCGCGCAACAACCTCCGCATCGTGCGCGTGGCCGCAGACCAGCAGCGAAAACCGGAACGCCACTTCCTGCGCCCGCATCAGCAACTGTTCCATCGCCGCCGCGTCCCCCGCCGTCGCTGCGCGGACGAGGGCGGCATAAATGAGCTCGTAGCTGATTGCGTCGCAATCAGCTACGAGCTCATTTACTATCAGGGCATGCCTTCCCCCGACGCGCTCCGGTACGCCCGGCAGGTGTTGCTGCCCGAATTGGGCCGTGACCGGCAGCAGCGGCTGCTGGACGCGCGCGTGTTGCTGATCGGGCTGGGCGGGCTTGGGTCGCCCGCGGCGCTCTATCTCGCCGCGGCTGGGGTCGGCACCCTCGGCCTGGTCGACTTCGACGTCGTCGACGAGACCAACCTGCACCGGCAGATCATTCACGGCACGGCGGACATCGGGCGGTCGAAGCTGGCGTCGGCGGCCGAGGCGATTCGCGCGATCAACCCCGACGTGCAGCTTGAGCTGCACGAGGAGCCGTTCGGAGCGGGCAATGCGCGGCGGCTGGTCGAGGCGTACGACGTGGTGATCGACGGCACGGACAACTTCCCGACGCGGTATCTCGTGAACGACGCGTGTGTGATGGCCGGGACGCCCAACGTCTACGGCAGCATCTTCAGATTCGAAGGGCAGGCGGCCGTCTTTGCCGCGCCGGGTGGTCCCTGTTACCGGTGTCTGCATCCCGAGCCGCCGCCGGACGGGCTGATTCCCAGTTGCGCGGAGGCAGGTGTGCTGGGAGTCTTACCCGGCATCATCGGCACCGTGCAGGCCACCGAAGCGATCAAGTTGATTACCGGTCTCGGCGAGCCGCTGGTCGGCCGGCTCCTGCTGTATGACGCGTTGCGGATGCGGTTCCGCGACATCGGCCTGTCGCGCGACCCCGAGTGCCCGGTCTGCGGCGACCACCCGACCATTCGCGAGCTGGTCGCCTACGATCAAGTTTGTGAGATGGCTGAGGTGGCTGAGGTGGCTGAGGTGGCTGCGGTGACCGTTGACCAATTGCACCAGTGGCGCGAGTCGGGCCGCCCCCACATGCTCATCGACGTGCGTGAGCCCTTCGAGCACGCGTCGGCCTCGATTGAGGGAGCGGTTCTCATCCCCATGGGCACCGTCATGCAGCAGTTGGCGGTGTTGCCGACCGACCGGACCGTGGTGGTCCAGTGTCAGTCCGGCGGACGCAGCGCACGGGTGGCGGCGGCGCTGCGGCAGAAGGGGTACACGGCGGTGAATCTCACAGGCGGCATCCAGGCCTGGCGCAGGGCCGGCCACCGCTAGCAGCCCGTGGTGGAAGTCGGCCTGCATTCGGCGCGCGCTGCATCCCGCCTGGCGGCGTTGCTCCTCCCTCAAATACACTCGGTATTCTCGGTCGTCGCGCCTGGCCAACCTGGCGCATCGTCCGCCTCGGTGCGACGGCCGACTTCCACCACGGGCTGCCAGGCCGAGGCCGGCCTCGCCCCCACGGACCCCACGGACCCCTGGACCTCTGGACCCCTGGACCCCTGGACCCCTGGACCCCTGGACCTCTGGACCCCTGGACCCCTGGACCCCTGGACCCCTGGACCCCTGGACCCCTGGGGACCCCCGGACCCCTGGGGACCCCTGGACCCCTGGGGACCCCTGGACCTCTGGACCCCTGGACCCGTCTCATTAACAGACCGACCGTCTCGGGCTTGCTATTCTTTCCGTGGCGGTCTAAGATGGACCAATTCGGTCGGATATCAACGGCCGCCAATCAACGAGGCAAGGACATGTTGCGGCTTTCAAAAAAGACGGACTACGCGCTGCTCGCCATGCGGCATCTGGCGACCCACGCGGACCGGGGTGCGGTGTCGGCCCGCGAGCTGGCCGAGACCTACAACATCCCGGCGGAACTGCTGGCCAAGGTGCTGCAGAAGCTGGTGCGCGGCCGGTTGCTTGAGTCACGGCAGGGCATTCGTGGCGGCTACGCGCTCGCGCGACCCGCGGCCGGCATGTCGGTGGCCGATGTGATTCAGGCCGTGGACGGTCCGCTGATGGTCACGGCGTGTTCGGAGGACGACCACAGTTGCAACCAGTACGCGAAGTGCACCGTCCGCGATCCGCTCTGGCGGATCAAGGACCGCATTGTGGCCATGCTTGCCGCGACGTCGGTCGCTGAACTGGTGCTGGAGATGCCGCCGGCCGTGCCGGCGCTGGCGCCGGGCACCATGCCGATGCAGATGGTGAGGCGCTCATGATTGCCGTCACCACGACCGCGGCGACGCAGATGCAGAAGTTGCTCGCGAAACAGCGCGACACGCGCGGACTGCGGGTGGGCATCAAGGCCGGCGGCTGCTCGGGATTCGAGTACGTGTTCACGTGGGAACCGGCCCCGAAGGCCGAGGACCTCGTTTTCGAAGGCCCCGACGGCGTGCGGGTGTGGGTGGATGCCCGCAGCCACCGCCTGCTCGACGGCACCACGCTCGACTACGACACGAGCCTGGTCAGCCGGGGCTTTGTGTTCCAGAACCCTCACGCCAAGAAGACCTGCGGCTGCGGCGTGTCTTTCTCAGTGTAAGCGGCCGTTTCAGAAGAGGACCCATGCCTACGTCACAGGAAACCATCGAACAACTCGTCACCCAAGAGTACAAGTACGGCTTCGAAACGATTCTCGAGGCGGACACCTTTCCGCCCGGCCTGAACGAAGACGTGGTCCGCGCGATCTCGGCGAAGAAGGGCGAACCCGAGTGGATGCTCGAGTTCCGGCTCAAGTCGTTCCGCGCCTGGCTGCAGATGACCGAACCGACCTGGCAAAACCTTCAGATCGAGCCGATCGACTATCAGGCGGTCAGCTACTACTCGGCGCCCAAGTCGACGCCGCAGCTCGCCAGCCTCGATGAGGTCGATCCGGAAGTGCTCAAGACGTTCCAGAAGCTCGGCATTCCGCTCGAGGAGCAGAAACTCTTCGCCAACGTGGCTGTCGACGCCGTCTTCGACAGCGTCTCGGTGGCGACGACGTTCCGGGAGAAGTTGGGGGAGATTGGCGTCATCTTCTGCTCGTTCTCCGAGGCGGTGAAGGATTACCCGGAGCTGGTCAGGCAGTACCTCGGCTCGGTCGTGCCGTACACCGATAATTTCTTCGCCACGCTCAACTCCGCCGTGTTCAGCGACGGCTCGTTTGTCTACATCCCGAAGGGCGTGAAGTGCCCGATGGAGCTGTCGACGTACTTCCGCATCAACGCGAAGAACACCGGGCAGTTCGAGCGCACGCTGATCGTCGCCGACGAGGGCTCGCACGTGAGTTATCTCGAAGGTTGCACGGCGCCGATGCGCGATGAGCACCAGTTGCACGCGGCGGTGGTGGAACTGGTCGCGCTCGATCGCGCCACGATCAAGTACTCGACGATTCAGAACTGGTACCCCGGCGACAAACACGGCAAGGGCGGCATCTACAACTTCGTCACCAAACGTGGCAAGGCGATGACCGACGCGAAGATCACCTGGACGCAGGTGGAAACCGGCTCCGCGATCACCTGGAAGTATCCGGGCGTCATCCTGCAGGGCGACAACGCGGTGGGCGAGTTCTACTCGGTGGCGACCACCAACAACCACCAGCAGGCCGACACCGGCACGAAGATGATCCACCTCGGGAAAAACACCCGCAGCACGATCGTCTCGAAGGGCATCTCCGCCGGCTTCGGCCAGAACACGTACCGCGGCGCCGTGAAGATCGGCAAACACGCCCACGGGGCGCGTAACTATTCGCAGTGTGACTCACTGCTCATCGGCGACAAGTGCGGCGCGCACACGTTCCCGTATCTCGAGATCAAGAACGCGACGGCCATAGTCGAGCACGAGGCGTCCACGTCGAAGATCGGCGAAGACCAGATCTTCTACTGCCGTCAGCGGGGCATCGCGACCGAAGACGCCGTGAACATGATCGTCAGCGGCTTCTGCAAGGAAGTGTTCCGCGAGCTCCCGATGGAGTTCGCCGTGGAAGCCCAGAAACTTCTCTCAATCAGTCTGGAAGGAAGCGTCGGTTAGACATGTTGCTCGAAATCACGGACCTCCGCGTCAAGGCGGAAGACAAGAACATCCTCACGGGCCTCAGTCTGTCGGTCAACCTTGGCGAAGTGCACGCCATCATGGGGCCCAACGGCTCGGGCAAGAGCACGCTCGCCCGCGTGTTGTCGGGGCACCCGGGCTACGAAGTGACCGGCGGCTCGGTCACCTACAAGGGCCAGGACCTGCTCGACATGGATCCGGAGGTGCGCGCCTGCGAGGGCATGTTCATGGCGTTCCAGTACCCGGTCGAGATTCCCGGCGTGAACAACGCCTACTTTCTCAAGGCCGCCCTCAACGCGGTGCGCAAGTACCGTGGCCTGCAGGAGCTGGACGCGGTGGAGTTCATGCAGCTTATCCGTGAGAAGGCGAAGCTGCTCGAGATGGATCAGTCGATGCTCAATCGCGCCGTGAACGAAGGGTTCTCCGGCGGCGAGAAGAAGCGCAACGAGATTTTCCAGATGGCGGTGCTCGAGCCGACGCTGGCGATTCTCGACGAGACCGATTCGGGCCTCGACATCGACGCCCTCCGCGTGGTCGCCGACGGCGTCAATGCCCTCCGCAGCCCCGAGCGCACCATCATCGTGGTCACTCACTACCAGCGGTTGCTCGACTACATCGTGCCCGACTTTGTCCACGTGCTCAGCGCCGGCCGCATCGTGCGATCGGGCGGCAAGGAGCTCGCGCTCGAACTTGAAGCGAAGGGCTACGGCTGGATTGAAGCCGGAGTCGGAGCGTAACGATGGCCCAGGTGGCGGAACGACACGAGACCTACACGGCCGGCTTCGAGGCCCTGCGCACGACGCCGGCCTTCGGGCCGGAGTGGCTGCGGACGACGCGCGCGGCGGCGTTCGGGCGGTTCCTCGAACGCGGATTTCCGACCGCGCGTGAGGAAGAGTGGAAGTTCACGAATATCTCGGCCATTGCGAACACCGCCTTTCAGCGCGCCACGGACGCGCCGGCGGTTGACGCGAAGACGATCGAGCCTTTCCTCTTTGCCGACACCTTTCGGTGGCAGGCGGTCGTCGTGAACGGCCGGTTCTCGCCGGCCCTGTCGTCGGTGCACGGCACGCCGGAGGGCTTGACGTTCAGCAGTCTGGCGGAGGCCCTCACGACGCAGCCGGCGTTGCAGGGGCCAAGCCTCAGGAGTGACCATCCGTTTGTGTTGCTCAACACCGCGTTGTTTGAGGACGGCGTCTTCCTTCACGTCGCGCCGAACACCGTGGTGACCGAACCGATCCATGTGTTGTTTCTTTCGGTCCCTGGCGCTTCGCCGGCGCTCGTGTCGCCGCGGTGCCTGGTCGTGGCCGGCGCGCGGGCGCAGGTGTCGCTGGTCGAAAGTTACGCGAGTGTCGGGACCACGCCGGTGCTGACCAACGCGGTCACCGACGTGGTGCTGGAACCTGGCGCGGTGGTTGATCACGTGAAGATCCAGCGCGAGACGGCCGCCGCCTTCCACATGGCCAGCACGTTCGTGCACCTGGACCGCGCGAGCACGTTCACGTCGCAGGCCATTACGTTCGGCGGGCGCATCGCGCGCAACGACATCACGGCCACGCTCGCGGGCGAAGGCGCCGAGTGCACGCTGAATGGCCTGTACGTGGCTGACGGGGACACGCTGGTCGACACCCACACGACGATCGATCACGCGCAGCCGCACTGTCCGAGCCATGAGGTCTACAAGGGCATTCTCACGGGGCGCGCGAAGGCCGTGTTCAACGGCAAGATCATCGTGCGTCCTGACGCGCAGAAAACCGATGCAAAGCAAACGAACAAGGCGCTGCTGCTCTCGGGCGACGCGACGATCAACACCAAACCTCAGCTTGAAATTTTCGCCGATGACGTCAAGTGTACCCACGGCGCCGCGATCGGCCAGCTCGACGAGGATGCGTTGTTCTACCTCCGGGCGCGCGGCATCAGTCAACAGGACGCCCGCAACATCCTCATTCACGCGTTTGCGAGCGACGTCCTGAACGGGATCAAATACGACGCCGTACGTGCGCGGCTCGAAGAGGTCCTGGTCGAGAAGCTGCACCTGCCGTTATGACCGTTCACGCTGCCTCCGTGCCTGCGTTCGCGTCGGCCTTCGACGTGGCGATGATTCGCGCGCGGTTTCCGGCGCTGCAGCAGCAGGTGCACGGCCGGCCGCTGGTGTATCTGGACAACGCCGCCACCACGCAGAAGCCGCAGGCCGTGATCGACGCGCTGCGCCACTACTACGAGCGCGACAACGCAAACGTGCACCGCGGCGTGCACGCGCTCAGCGAGCGGGCGAGCGAGGCATTTGAGGGCGCGCGCCGGACCGTGCAGCAGTTCCTGCACGCGCGGTCCTGGCGGGAGATCGTCTTCACCAGGAACGCCACCGAGAGCATCAACCTCGTGGCCAGGGCGTGGGGCGATGCCAATCTGAAATCGGGCGACGAGGTGCTCATCACCGCGATGGAGCACCACTCGAACATCGTGCCCTGGCAGATGGCGTGCGCGCGTACGGGCGCGACGCTGCGGGTGGCGCCGATTGACGACGATGGCGACGTCATCATGGAGGAGTTCGGGCGGCGCCTCACGCCGAAGACGAAGATGGTCGCGGTTGTCCATCTATCGAACGCGCTCGGGACAATCAATCCGGTTGAGGAGATGATCGCGCTGGCACGACGGTCCGGCGCGACAGTCCTCATTGATGGATCGCAGGCGGCGTACCACATGGCCGTGGACGTCCAGGCGCTGGACCCGGACTTCTACGTGTTCACCGGTCACAAGGTCTACGGCCCGACGGGCATTGGCGTCCTGTATGGCCGCGAGTCGATCCTGCAGGCGATGCCGCCGTTTCTGGGAGGTGGCGACATGATCAGCTCCGTCACGTTCGAGAAGAGCGCGTGGAACGAGCTGCCGTACAAGTTCGAAGCCGGAACGCCGAACATCGCTGGTGCGATTGCGCTGGGCACGGCCATCGACTTCGTGCGGGGTGTCGGCTTCGGGGCGATCGGCGCCCACGAGTCGGCGTTGCTGGCCTATGCCACCGAGCGCCTGTCGGCTGTGCCGGATCTCAGGATCATCGGCACCGCGAAGCGAAAAGCGGGTGTGGTGTCGTTTGTGATGGGCGACCTGCACCCGCATGACATCGGCACGATCGTGGATCGCGAAGGCGTGGCGATCCGCACCGGCCATCATTGCGCGCAGCCGGTGATGGATCGCTTCGACGTGCCGGCGACCGCGCGAGCCTCGCTGGCCATGTACAACACGACGGATGACATCGACGCGCTCGTGCTCGCGCTGGGCCGGGTGCGTCAGGTGCTGAGGTAAATCACGATGGGCATGTTTTCTTTTCTGACGGGCAGCAAGGACGAGCGGGCCACGGAGGCACCGGCCACGGGGACGTCTGCCGCGGCCCCCACCACTCCTGCGCCAGTGTCGCCGTCCGTTGAAGCCGCGCCCGCGCAGGCCGCGCTGACGCCGGTCACGGCGCCCGACGCGTGGAACACCGAGGCGTTGACCTCGCCGAGGCCCGAGTCCGCGAAGGACGCGCTGGAGGTGGGACCGCTCGATACGGAGCAGACCGCGGCGCTGCAGGGCAAGATCGTCGAAGCGATCAAGACCGTGTTCGACCCTGAGATCCCGGTCGACATCTACGAACTCGGTCTCATCTATGACATCATCGTGGACGCGGAACGGTGCGTGCTGATCAACATGACTCTCACGAGCCCCGCCTGCCCGTCGGCGCAGCAAATCCCGAGCGAAGTGCGGTTGAAGGTCAAGGCGATCCCTGGAATCACCGACGCGAAGGTCGAGATCGGCTGGGAGCCCCCGTGGACCAAGGACCGGATGTCGGAAGTCGCGAAGCTGACACTGGGGTTCTGATGCCCAAGGGTCCCCGCTTGACTCGCCACGGTGTCAGCGGGGCGTGCAGTCTCGTTACCATGGCGTGTCAAGTGGGTGCCCATTGATGCAAGACCTCAACGACCTCTATCAGGAGGTCATCCTCGACCACAACCGGCGCCCGCGCAACTTCGGACCGCTGCCCGGCGCCACGCAGTCGGCCAGGGGGCACAATCCGCTCTGTGGCGACAAACTCACGCTGTCGCTCAAGGTCGAGGGCGATCGCATCGCCGGCGTATCGTTCGAAGGCTCAGGGTGCGCGATTTCCAAGGCGTCCGCTTCGCTGATGACCGACGCCATCAAGGGCCAGACCATCGACGAGGCCACGGCGCTGTTCGACCGCTTCCATCAGATGGTCACGACCCCGATCGATCGGCCCGTTGACGAGGCCGCCGTCGGCAAACTCGCGGTGCTGGCGGGCGTGCGCGAGTTCCCCGCGCGCGTCAAGTGCGCCTCGCTGGCGTGGCACACGCTGAAGGCCGCGCTCACCAACGCGCCGGAGCCCGCCAGGACCGAGTAGGCCAGGCAGATTCAGCCCGTCCTCAGTCTTTCCTCACCACTTGTGACGGCTGCTGGTACATTCTTATCCTGCTGGCCATCAGCCAGCGTGGAGGTGGGTATGTCTCGAACGGTCGTCACGTCGGCCTTCTGGGTGGTGTGCAGCGTCGGGACCCTGAGTGTGGCGCCGGCGCCTTGCGCCGCGCAGACATCGCAGCCCGTCGTCCGGGAGCTGCGCGGCACCTTCGGCGCGTCCGTCAATAACCTGGGCGCGCAGCAGACGTTCGAGCTGTCGTGGAGGAAGCCGATCTCATCTTCGCCATCCGTGTGGTGGTCCGAGGCGCAGGTGTCGGCGGGTGTGACGTCGTCACTCACGCCGGCGCACGCGCGCGCCGGCGTCTGGGCCGAGGTGGCGCCGGTGTCGCCGCTGGTCGTTCGCGTGGGTATCGAACGGGCGTATTTCTTCGGCACGTTCAACTCGCTCATGAGCTTCGACAGTCGCCACGACGCCTTTGATACCGACGTCCGAAAAGCGCGCGGCGGGGCCGTCTCCGGAACGGCGATCCGGCTCTACGCGAGGCCCACGCTTCGGTTCAGGCTGGGGCGAATCATGGCCGCCACCAGCGCCGAATTCGAACGCTGGTCGTCCAACGCGGCCGGTCCGTACTTCTACGAGCCTACGCGCGACACGCTGTTCGACGCTGACGGCGACCGCGTCGTCACGATGACCAGCGCGGTGCTGTACGAACATCGCCGGCCGTCGGGTGGCCGACTCTCGTGGGGGCTGACGCACGCGCGGATGCGCGTCAACAACGACGCCCTCAACATGATCCAGCGCATGGGTGTGGTGGTCATCGGCCAGTCGGAAGGGCGCATCCTGAAGCTCTCGCAACCGAGCCTCACCGTCCTCGTCGCGAATTACCTGGACGACCCGTCCAAGCAGGGCGGGTGGACGGCCGCGCTGGCCATCGGAGTCACCCTCCACCGCAGGTAGCGAGTCATTGGCCCACGGACCTTCTACTGCCCCCACGGCGCCGGCACCGGCGTCGTCAGGTCGAACTCGACGCGGAACTTCCGGCCGGGACGGGTGAGCTCGTACGCAAACATGCGGCCGGGATGGATCTCCATCGCCCACGTGTTGGTGTTGGACACCGTGCGGTTCTCCCGGGTGAAGAGGTCGATCGAGAACGGGTCCACCGGAAACTCCTGACGCGTGGCCCTACCGGCCTCGACGCTGTCGCCCCCATACATCGTCAGCACGTCGTCAGTGCCGTCTTCGTGCCGATGATCGTGTTTCAGGCGGAGGCGGTCGCCCTGCAGGGTCAGCACCCAGGTGCGCGAGCGATCCTCGCCGACGTGGAAGGGCACCAGCACGCGATCGGCCTCGCACGTGCGGACGTGCATCACCAGCGTCTGGCCGTCAAACGGGTCGTTGGGTTGGGCGGGTTCGTTGTCCGAGATCCGGCCGGCGAAGGCCTGTCCGCAGAGCCCGGCGACGGCGGCGAGAAACTGCGCCGCCGGGGGTGTGTCTGACGCGGCCGGTGCCGCCGTTTCACGTCCACAGGCCGGCGCGGTTGCCACGATGGCGACGAGGGCTGCCAAGAGTAACGGGCGGTGTGTAGTGCGCATGCCGCATTATGCCCGCCAGGCCCTGGCTATCAAAACTTCCAGACGAAGTTGACGATCGGCAACGCAATGAGCAGGTCGCCGACGCCGAGTGGCGCGAAGAGTCCGATGTCGGCCGAGAACGACTCCCCCAGGAAGCGAAATCCTGCCGAGGCGATGCCGCCGCCAGTGAAGGCGTAGTTCTCGGTGATGAACTTCACGCGCCGGCTCAAGCGCCGCTCGCCCCCCACCATCACCACAACCGACCCTTCGTTGTTGTCATTGTTGTTGGCGTAGGCCCACCCCAGCCCCACCGTCAGCGCATCGTCGCGCGTGCCGAATGTGCCGGCCGCATACGCGATGCCGAGGTTCACGCCCTCGATGTTCAGGAAGTGGAGCACGCCCACCGCCGCGCTGGCCGTGCGCCCTTCGTAGACCTGCACCTTCGGCGTCACCCAGAACGGCCGATCGCCGTCAAACCCGAACAAGAGCGGCGTGCCTGCGCCGATCGAGAGCCGGTCAGTGATGCCGACCTGCACGAAGGACAGAAAGATTTCATAGACGCCGACGTAGCCTTCCCCCTTCTTGATCGAGCGGCCGGTGGGCGCGAAGAAGAGTCGCGTCGGGTTGGAATCCTCTCTGAAGTACTGGCCGTTGACGACCCGCCCCTTCGCTTCGATGAGTGAGATCACGTTGGCGCGGGCCACCTCAATGACGGCGCCGCCGAGCGTCCTCAGTACCACGCGTTCCGGCGTCTCGGCCTCCACGTAGCCGACGATGGTGGAGCCGTCGGTCATCTTGAGTTCGAACAGGCGTTGTTCCGCGGCTGCAGATCCCACAACCACCATCAACACCACCAGAGCGAAACACACGCGTCGCATCGTGAATGCTCCTCGTTGGGCCATGCCCTCGTGCCTGGCCAGGACCAATCTACGCTACCAGCGGGCCGAAGTTGTGAGGGAAACCTGAGTTTTCCGTGAAGCCCCGACGGATCCCTTAGAATTGTCGGGCATGGCGCGGCCCCCGATTTACCTCGATTACCACGCCACCACGCCGGTGGACCCCCGGGTGCTCGAGGTCATGTTGCCCTACTTTACGGAAGTGTTTGGCAATCCGGCCTCCTCCAGCCATGCCTGGGGATGGAAGGCCCAGGAGGCTGTGGAAGCGGCGCGGCGGCAGGTGGCGGGCCTCCTCGGCGCCTCGGCCCGCGAGATGGTCTTCACGAGCGGCGCGACCGAGTCGAACAACTTCGCCATCAAGGGTGTGGCCGCGTCCGCCCCGCCCTCACGCCGGCACCTCGTGTGTTCGGCCATCGAACACAAGTCGGTGCTCGAGGTGTGTCGATGTCTGGAGCAGGCCGGCTGGTCGCTGACCGTCGTGCCCGTGCACCGCGATGGCCGGATCGACCTCGACGCGCTCAAGGGGGTGGTCACCGAGCAGACCGCGCTGGTCAGTGTGATGGCCGCCAACAACGAGGTCGGCGTGTTGCAGCCGATGGCCGAGATCGCGGCGATCGCGCACGCGAAGGGGGCGCTGGTGCACTCGGACGCGGCGCAGGCCGTGGGGAAGGTGCCGGTGGATGTCGAAGCGACGCAGATCGACCTGCTGTCGCTGACGGCGCACAAGATGTACGGGCCGAAGGGGTGCGGCGCGCTGTTTGTCCGGCGCCGCACGGGCCTGGCGCCACTCATCACCGGTGGCGGGCAGGAGCGCGGCTTCCGGTCGGGCACCCTCAACGTGCCCGGCATCGTCGGGCTGGGGCAGGCGTGTCTCATCGATCGCCGCGAGATGGCCGAAGAGAGCGCGCGTCTTCAGCGTTTGCGCGATCGGTTGCTGGAAGGGTTACGCGCACGGGTCGGAAGCATTCGAGTGACGGGATCGATGGAGCACCGATTGCCCCACAACCTGCACGTGGCGTTTGATGGCATTGACGGCGAGTCGCTGATCATCGGCATCGGGGACATCGCTGTGTCGTCCGGGTCGGCGTGCAGTTCCGCGTCAGCGACGCCCTCGCACGTGCTGCGCGCGTTGCTCGGGGACGCCGGCGTGCCGCCGGCGACGATCCGGTTTGGGTTGGGCCGGTTCACGACGGACGCCGACATCGAGTACACCATCGAGAAATTCGCCACGGTCGTGAGGCGCCTGCGCGACACCGCGCCGGCGCACTGGGAGCCACAATAGCCGTCGGAGTTATCGCTGATGAAGATCACTGTGGCCCATAGTCCGGATTCCGACGACGCGTTCATGTTTTTCGGGTTGGCCAGCGGGGCCGTCAAGGTCGAGGGCATCGAGGTGGACCAGGTCCTCTCGGACATCGAGACGCTGAACCGCGCGGCGTTCGAGGGCCGGTATGAAGTCACCGCCGTCTCGTTCCACGCCTACGCCCATCTGCAGGACAAGTACGCGCTGCTGCCGCACGGCGCGAGCATGGGGGACCAGTACGGTCCCGTCCTGGTGGCGCGGCGCCCGATGTCGGGGTCGCTCAAGGGCGTCAAGGTGGGCGTGCCCGGCCGTCTGACCACGGCGTTTCTCGCGCTGCGGATGTACGACGCCGGATTCGACTACGAGATCATCCCGTTCGACGAGATCCAGCAGGCCGTGATCGACGGCAAGGTCGAGGCCGGGTTGTTGATCCACGAGGGCCAGCTCACCTACGAGGCCGAGGGGTTCCACAAGATCGTGGACCTCGGCGAGTGGTGGTTCGAGCGCACCGGCGGCCTGCCGCTGCCGCTCGGCGGCAACATCATCCGCCGCGACCTCGGGCCTGCGTTGATGAAGACGGTGTCGACGATGCTGCACGACAGCATCGCGTATGCGCTGACACACCGCGCCGAAGGCGTCGAGTACGCGCAGCAGTTCAGCCGCGGCCTCGACCGGAAGGACACCGACACGTTCGTCGGCATGTACGTGAACGAGTTGACGCTCGACTACGGCCCCCGTGGCCGCGCCGCGCTCGAACGCTTCTTCGCGGAAGCGTTCGAGAAGCAGCTCATTCCCGCGCCGGTGACGGTCGAGTTCGTGTAGACCGGCCGCTGGGGCTGGCCGCTATTGCACCCGGTCGTACACCCGCGTGATTTCCACCGGCGGCATGCGTACCATGGTGCTCGACGTCTTGACGGTGACGACCAGTTGTTTGCCGTCGGCGCTTGGGGTGTACTCCTCGATCACCTTCAGCGTTTCCTTTGTCTCGATCTCACGCCTGAGGGTCTTGCCGTCCCACTTCACGCGGATGTCGATCGGACCCGCAGCCGTGGGGAGTGTGGACTTTTTGTTGTCGGTCGTGTGTTTGTAGATCAGGCCCCTGGCCGGGTCGGGATCGTGGATCAACAGCACATCCTTCGCCGTGGCCTGAATGCCCAGCAGTGCCGGAGCCTGCCGGAACAGCGCCAGGTGCGCGTTGAAGCGCTGCATCTCCTCGCGCCCGAGATCGCCGCCCGGAGGGGGACCACTCATGCCCCCGCCGCGGCCGCCGCCCCCGCCGCGCGCGGCCGCGCCCCGGCCGCCGGGCCCATTCGGGTTCACACTGGCGTCCTCGTTGAGTTTCCAGCCACCAGACAGGGCCGCCGCCGTATCAGGCGCCTGCGTCGTCGCCGTGATATTGGTGCCGATCAGCAGCGCGCCCGCGGCGATCGTCGTCAGCGCCGCCACGCGCGCCTGTGAGGTCCATGCCGATCGAGCCATCACACCCTCCTGTGTTCGCGGTCATGCCGACCGGAGCGAAGGCATCAGACGCCACGAATGAGCCGCGCGCGCCGCTGATTCAAGCGCGCGACGGCTCCATTCGGAGGTTAGCCGTCACGGCGTGCCTGCCGCAGCTCTAGCCGACGCGACGCTTGGCCAATAATTCCCGAACAGCCGGAACCAGATCGACGGGGACTTCCATGGCCGTGTGCGTCGTGGACTCGTACGCCGCTTCGTCCTCGGCGACCGCCTCGTCGTCAGATTGCTGCTCGTAGTGCGCGAGCACTCGCTTCACGCGGTCCTCGTTCCAGCCCGCTGGATACTTTGCCTGCTTCATGATTTCTTCCGTCTGCGCCGGAGCGCCTTCAGGGCCTTGGGCCCAAGATCGTACGCCGTGATGACAAACGCCGATGCAGGTATCGGATCTGGCACGTAGATCACTCGCAAGTATCGACCGGCCTGGGTCTGCCCCACGGCCACGCGCGAACCCTCCGACCCTGGGCGGTCTTCGATCGGCCGCGTCAGCACGTCTTCGACTTCGTCCTCGTTGACGTTGTGCCCAAGAATGTGCGGCTCGCCCGTCGACGGATCGATGAAGAACCGGAGGACCACGCCCCGATTGTAGCGCTCCTACTCTGCGCACCACCAGTCCAGTCGATGGGGCCAGGTCGTTCCGGCCGTCGAAAGAAGCCGCGTCCTCCAGCGCGTGTACACGGCGTGTTTCTGGAATGTCAGACCGTTCTCGTGACGGCTAGATCGGTTTTCAGGATCATCTGGCTCCCGGGTACCCGGCGTGGCGGAAGTCGTGTCGGCATTCGTCGGGACTGAATGCAAATATATACGTTTTGTCTCATCATCGCGGCTCCGGCTGGAAGGTCTGTTCAAACATGTGTGATGGTTCCCTGGTCGAGCGGTTTGCGGGTCATGCTTGGAAACCGGAGATTTGCACGGCGGGGCATGGGCACCCTGTGTCCGTCAAGACCTCAACTGAGGAATGTGGTCGCGAGCACACGCTTCGATGTCAAAGAAGCGCGCCAGCCGGCGGATATGCCCCGTCTCGATCTCTGCGCGCCCGGTTCGACGCTTTTTCCGTGACCGCCGAGGGGGAGGCGGGGATAGATTCGGCCGTGCCACCAGACGCTCCAGTAGTGGTTACGCGGCCTGTGCCAGGTCTGCGTCGGTGACGTTGTTGGCGGGCGTCAGTGCCCGGAGATCCGTCGTGAGTGTCACGCTGATCTCAACGGGCAACGCTGCTGACTTTGTCGGCAGCGTCTCCAACTTCAGCTTCTCAGCACGGACGCGGAGCACGGCGTCGTCCCATTCCCGGGCCGTCACCGGATCGGTGTCGTGGAAGAACTCCTCGACGGCTGATCGGAATGCGTCGAAGGTGACCGCATCCTGTGCGAACTGGAACATGACCTCGCGGAGCGCGAAGCGCAGGTGGTCGTGCGCCTCCTGGAGCGACTCGCCATCAGCGGCAATCGCGCCGGGGTGCACGCCGTACAGCCACCAGCCCTCGGACTCCCGGGTGGCCAACAGTTGGCCCCGGGCCTTGACCTCAGCCACAAAGCCCCGGCCGAAGAAGGTGCTCTTGAAGTCAATCAACAGAGGGGAGGTCATTGGTCCTGCCTTATCGGCATCCTGGCGGCGCTGGGCAATTGTCCACGCCCAGCGTGCAAATTGTGGCGGATCGCGGCATCGTGACGCACACGCCGAGACGCCAGTCCTTCGGGAAGGACGAAGCGCGGACGCACCGAGGAAGTGGCTCAAATTGGATGAGCCGGCGACTGGAAAGGGCCCCACGCGTCAGCGCAGCGCCTGCGCCAGGGCGCGGGCGGACGCCGCGACGCGCGGGCCGGGGATCGTCAGGGACGGATCGACCAGCAGATAGATGCGGCCGGCGCGCGCGGCGGGGACGGGCGCCGTGTGCCACACGGCGGCTTCGCGGGCGCGACGTTCGGGCGACCAGCTTTCCGAGCCGCGCAACTCGATGACGACCTCGGGCGCGCGCGTGAGCAGGTGCTCCAGCGAGATCTGAAGGCCCTCGCGCGGCACGTCGGCCATCACGTTGTCGCCACCGGCCGCCAGCACCAAATCGTGCAGAAATCCGGTGCCGCCGCTCACGTAGATGCCGCGCAACGCGCCCTCCTCACGCCCGAACACCAGCAACGTCTTCGGTCGCTGGCGCCCCTCCGATGCGCGCCGCACCGCAGCCAGCTCGCGTTCGATGTCGTCGGCCAGCGTCCGCGCCTGTGCTGCACGGCCCGTGCGCTCGCCCAACTCGCGAATCGTGGCCGTGATGTCCGCCAGACCGGCGTGCCGGTACGAAAACATCGGAATCCGCGCCTGGCTCAGTCGCGCGACCAGGTCGTCCTGCGATCCGTAGACGACGACGAGATCGGGCCGCAGTCCGAGGATCCGCTCGAAACTCGGATCGAACAGTCCACCCACCTTCATCCGGCTCCCGACTTCCGGCGGGAACGTGTCGAAACTCGACACCCCCACCACCTGATCGCCGGCGCCGATCGCAAACAACATCTCGGTCACCGCCGGGATCAGACTGATGATCCGCGCCGGCCTCGTCTGCGCGGCCACGGCCACGGCCAGCAGCGCCAGCGCCGCGACAGCGCCGCGCACCACGCCCGGAATGCCGAACCCGGACCGTGTCATCGTGCCGACCCCCGAATCAGCATCCACAGGAAAAATGGCCCGCCGATCATCGCCGTGATGATCCCGACCGGCAGCTCGAGCGGCGCCATGATCGTGCGCGAGAGGACGTCGCAACAGACGAGGAACGCCGCGCCGAAGAAGAACGACGCGGGCAGCACCAGCCGGTGGTCGGCCCCCACAAACAGTCGCACGAGATGGGGCACGATGATGCCGACAAACCCGATGGGGCCACCGACCGACACGGCGGCGCCGGTCGCGAGCGATCCCGAAAAAAACGCCAGCCGCTGCGCCCGCACGACATCCACGCCCCGCGTGGCCGCCGCGTCGGCGCCCATGCTGAGCAGGTTCAGCGGCCGCGCCAGCCACGCAAAACCCGCGAGCGCGACGATGATGAAGGGGAGCGCGCCGATGATCGGATCGTAGCCGGCCACGTCGAGGTCGCCCATCAACCACCGCAGGGCCCGGAACGTTTCGGTGAAGTCACTCATGTACTGCACGAAGAGAATCAACGCCGAAAAAAACGAGTTCATCGTCACGCCTGCCAGCAGGAGCACGGTGGTCGAGAGCCCGGCGTGCCGGGCCGACGCCAGCCCGTACACGACGAGTACCGCGAGGCCCGCGCCGGCGAGGCTGGCACCGGTCACGCCGCCAAATGACAGGAACCCGCCGAAGGTGATGGCCGCCATCGCGCCAAACGACGCGCCCGCGGACACGCCCAGGGTGTACGGCGTGGCGAGCGGGTTGCGGAGGAGTCCCTGAAACACCACACCGGCCGCCGCGAGGGTGCCCCCGACGAGTCCGGCGGCGAGCGCGCGCGGCAGTCGCGCGAGAAAGAAGATCTGCGCGTCGACGTTCTCGATAAACGGCAGACTCAGCGAGAACACGCGCCCGAGGCGAAGCGGCGTGGGGCCCACAAATGGTGCCGCGAGCACGGCCAGGACCGCCGCGACCCCGCACAACAGCACCATCGGCACGCCTCGTGTCAGCGGATGGGTCATGCCAGGATCCGCGGAAGCAGCGGTTCGGCCAGCGCGCGCGTGAGTCCATACACCGAACACAGGGTGTCGACTGTCAGGACGTCTTCCGGTCGCCCGTGCGCGACGACGCGCCCGTCCGAGAGGAGAAAGAGCGTCGTGCAGACTGCGGCCGCGAAGTGCAGGTCGTGCGTGCTCAGCACAATCGACAAGGGGGAGTCGGAGGTCAACGCGCGCGTGTGCAACCGCGAGATCAGGGACGCGACTTCCACCTGATACCGCAGGTCCAGCGACGCAGTGGGTTCGTCAAGCAGCAGGAGGCGCGACTCGGCCGGGGCCGAGGGCGACCGCACGTCCAACTGGGCGAGGGCGGAGGCGATGGCGACGCGTTGCTGTTCGCCGCCGCTGAGTGTCTGAAAAGCCCGAGGCGCCAGATGGACCGTGCCTGTGGCGCCGAGCGCCGCGTGGGCCGCGGCCAGATCGGCCGGCCCTTCGAGTTCAAACGCGCCGAGGTGGGGATACCGCCCCATCAGCGCGACTTCCTGGACTGAGTAATCGAACACGAGGTGTGTGTGTTGGGGGACGACCGCCACACGCCTGGCGACGCCGCGACGGTCGAGGCTGGCGAGCGGCCGCCCATCAAACACGATCTCGCCGGCCGTGGGTGTCAACGTGCCGGCGAGCAGTCGAAGCAGCGTCGTCTTGCCCGAGCCGTTGGGCCCGAGCACGCCGACGAGACCACCCTCCGGCACGTCAATCGAGACCCCGTGCAGGACGCGCTGCGCGCCGAACGCGAAGTCCAGGTTGGTGGCGCGCAGCATCGGCCTTTAGAATTTCAGTCGCACACCCGCGTGGACGGTGCGCCGCCACGCCGGGTACCCGAGGGGTTCCATGTAGTCGACGTCGGTCAGATTCTCGACGCGCACGAACGCCGTGGCCTGAGTCGTGATGCGCACGGCCGCCTGCGCGCGCCACAGCGCGTGGCCCTCGGCTGACGTGATGGCCGGGACGAGCGACGAGAAGTCGCTGTCGTTGCGGCGTCCGAGGAACGTGCCGGCCAGATCCCACGAAAGGCGTCCACGATCGAAGAGCGCCTGCACATGACCGGAGTGCCGCGGTCGTCGCAGGGCCCACTGGCCGGCGGCGAGCGCTTCGCTGAACTCGGATGAGCTGTCGACGATCTCCGAGTCCACGAACGTGTGGCTGGCGATGATCCGAAGCCCGGCGCGCGGCGCCACTTCAGCCACGACCTCGGTGCCGCGGGCGCGCGTCAGGCCGACGTTGAAGTACCGCGCCTGATACGGCGAGAAACTCACCGTGCGCGTGGAGACCTGCCGCTCGAACCTGTTGTCGAACCAGACGACCTCGACCTTGGCGCGGTCACCGAAGAATCGCTGTTCCACGCCCACGTCCGCCGTGCGCGACCGCTCGGCGTCAAGGTCGGGATTCCCGAGGTCGAACGGCGACAGGCTGAACGACTGGCGCAGCGTGGGCTCCTTGATGCCCTTGCCGGCGTTGCCCTTCACTTTCGTCGCGCCGAGCGTGTCGTTGCCGGTACGCAGGAGCACCGCCGCCGAGACGCGCGGCACCACGGCGGTGCCGAAGCTGGCGTTGCGCTCGAGCCGTACCCCCGTGGTGATCGCGAGGCGCGCGCTGACGTGTTGATGTTGCACCGTGGCCCCGGCGTTGTTGCGCGACGGCGAAATCGATGTGCCCGCCATCCGGTCGCGCAGCGTGCCGCGTTCGCCATCCCAGTCGAACGCGACGGTGAAGAACTCCGCGCCCGCCAGCGCGCCGCCGCGGGTCAGGCGCAGGTCGCCCTGATACCCGGCGTGATGGCGACGGAACTCGGACGCGGTGTCGTAGGTGAAGTCGAAGAACTGGAACGGCGACGTGCGGCCCTGGTACGACGGGGTGTACGGCGCGTCGAACAGCAGATTCGTCGACGCCTGGTCCGACGTTGCCAGCGCATACGTGACCCGCTGCTTCCACCGAGACGACGTCTGGTGTTCGAGCACGGCGCCCGCCACCAGATGGCCCTGCGTGAAGAAGGCGTCCATGTCGGGGCGTCCGAAGGCGGTCTGCCCCGGCGCACCCGCGCGGCCGTCTTCATACCGGACCACGCCGCGGAGCGTGAGCGACGCCGAGAGTGCGCCGCCGGCGCTGGCCGACACGGTGGATGACGTGAAGCGGTTGTTGGGCGCGCGGTTGTCCGTGTCGTAGCGGCTGCCATGGACGGAGTAGTCCCAGCCACGCGCGCCGCCGGACACCGTCGCGTGGCCGCGCGCCGACCCGTACTCGCCGGCGCTCACCTCCGCGGACATCGTGGGACGCGGTCCCTGCGCGCCGCGCGCGGTGACCAGTTGCAGCACACCCGCCATCGCGTCCGATCCAAACAGCGCCGACTGGGCGCCGCGCACAAGTTCGATCCGTTCGAAGTGTCCCGATGACAGGCCGCCGAAGTTGAACGAGCCGCCAGGTTCATTCAGCGGGATGCCGTCGAGCAGCACCTTCGTGTAGCTGCTCTCGCCGCCGCGCACGAACAGCGACGTGACGTTGCCGCGGCCGCCGTGCTGCACGACCGCCACGCCCGGGGCCTGCCGCAGCAGATCGCCCACGGGCGCGTCGCCGCGCCGCGCGATCGCCGCCGCGTCAAACACCGTGACACTGGCGGCGACCTGACTCGACGGGGCCGCGTCACGCGTGGCGGTGACAATCACGGATTCCCGCACCGGCGCGACCGCCAGCACGATCCGGGTGTCCACGCCCGCGGCCGGTGTGACGCTGGCCGTCACAAACCCGGGAAGCGAGGCGACGACACGGCACGTGTCGCAGGACGCTGCAAAGACAAACGCCCCCATGGCATCGGAGAGCGCCGACGCGCGCGTGATGCCCGCCTCGTCCACCAGGCGCACCGGCACCCGTCCGAGGGCCGCACCGGTGGCATCGACGACGTGTCCGCGCAGGGCGTCCTGCGCGCGCGCAAAGGCCGGGCGTGGTGCGAGGGTGACGAGCAGGATTGAGCAGAGGGAAAACGAGCAGGCAAGCAGGCGTGATCGGATCATGGGTCTCCTTCTCCGGCGTGTTACGCGCCGGGCCGGGGCCGCGAAATGCGACCACCAGCGAAAAGGACGGGCCCGGAGACCAGGTATCCTGACTTGCGGATCGTCGTCACACCTTCGCGTCTTCCCGGAAGCGGCCGGCGCGTGCCGGACGACCCAGTGACGGTCGAGGTTCGAAGCACCCCGACACATGAACGTGGACTCCCCGCTGACAGTGGCGTCACCGTGTGGGACTTGCACCCACTTCCCGATGGCCGCCGGGCAAGCGTCGGTTGTCAGCGTTGACTATAGCATGGCAAGATGGACCGCGTGGAATCGATACGCAGGAGTTCAACGATCGCCGTGCGCGAAGAACCCGTGGCACCCGTGGTGGCGGCCTTGGGCGCGTGCCACGTGCGGGCCGGGCAGTTCGCCGTGGTGTCGTCAGAGCGCCTGCAGGTGATGGGGATCGTCTGAGATGCAGACGCGACTGGCCTCGCTGGGTCTGACCGACATCGCCGGCCGGCTCGACGCCGGCGAACGGCTGACGTGTGACGATGGCGTGCGGTTGTTTGCGTGTCCGGACCTGCACGCGCTGGGCTGGCTGGCCAACCGCGAACGCGAGAAGCGCCATGGCGGCCTGACGTTCTACAACTTCAACCTGCGCCTCGAAGCCACGAACGTCTGCGTGGCAACGTGTCTGTTCTGCTCGTTCTCCCGGCTCAGGCCCGGCGACGCGCAGGCGTACACCATGACGCTCGAGCAGGTCTTCGACAAACTTCGCCAGCGCGCGCACCAGCCGCTGACCGAAGTCCACATCGTGAACGGTCTCCACCCCGACCTGCCGTTTTCGTATTACCTCGACATGCTGCGCGGCCTGAAAGCCATCCGCCCCGGTATCCACCTGAAGTGTTTCACCGCGGTCGAGATCGCGTTTTTCTCCGAGCTCTACGCGATGAGCGACGAGGAGGTCCTGCGGCAATTGATGGCCGCGGGGCTCGACTCGTTGCCGGGCGGCGGTGCCGAGGTGTTCTCCGAGCGCGTGCGGCGCAAGATCTGCCACGACAAGGCCGACGCCGATCGGTATCTGTCGATCCATCGCATCGCGCACCGCCTTGGAATGCGCTCGAACGTGACGATGATGTACGGCCACATTGAGACGATGGAAGAACGCGTGGATCACATGATTCGGGCGCGCGCGTTGCAGGATGAGACCGGCGGCTTTCAGGCGTTCATCCCGCTGGCGTTCCATCCCGACAACAACCAGATGCGCAAGTTGCCAGCGCCGACGGCCAGCGACACGTTGCGCGTGCACGCCGTGGCCCGGCTCGTGCTCGACAACATCCCGCACGTGAAGGCGTTCTGGATCGCGACGGGGGTGGACGTGGCGCAGATCTCGCTCTGGTACGGCGTCGACGACCTCGACGGCACCGTGCAGGAGGAGAAGATTTACCACATGGCCGGCGCGCGCACGCCCGAGATTCTGACGACCACGAGAATTCGCAGCCTGATTCGAGCCGCGGGGCGCTTGCCCGTGGAGCGCGACACCCTCTACAACGTCGTCACGCCGCCCGATGCCGCGTAACGCACACCGGCGTGCGCGGGGGGCTTGATACAATGCTGGCCACCACCTTCAAGGAGTCTGACTGATGGCACACGAACTGGCACCCCTTCCGTACGCGATCGACGCCCTCGAACCGCACATCGACGCGCAGACGATGCACATTCACCACGGCAAACATCACGCGGCGTACGTGAACAACCTGAACGCCGCGCTTGAGAAACATCCCGAGCTGGCGGGCAGGAGCGCCGAAGACCTCATCAAGGACCTGAACGCGATTCCCGAGGCGATTCGGACCGCCGTGCGCAACAACGGCGGCGGCCACGTCAACCACACGATGTTCTGGCAGATCATGGGGCCCGGCCAGGGCGGCGCGCCGACCGGCAAACTCGCCGAGGCCCTGACCGGCGCGTTTGGCAGCGTCGATGCGTTCAAGGACCTGGTGCAGAAGGCCGGTGCGACGCGGTTCGGCAGCGGCTGGGCGTGGCTGGTGGAGGCCAACGGCACGCTGGCCGTCGAAAGCACCGCCAATCAGGACAATCCGATGATGGACGGCAAACGTCCGATCATGGGGATCGACGTGTGGGAACACGCCTACTACCTCAAGTACCAGAACCGCCGGCCCGACTATCTCGCCGCCTGGTGGAACGTGGTGAACTGGAACGAAGTCGCGAAGCGCCTGTAGCGGATCGCCGGACCTGGGAGGCCGGGTCGGTCCCTGAGGAGACTGTCAAATGAGCTCGGAGGTGATTCCTTGAAATCAGCTACGAGCTCATTTTCTTAGTACAGCGTCACTTCCACCACGGTGCCCCCTTCGATCGCCTCGGCCTCGGCCGGAATGGTGATGTATCCGTCCGCATGCGCCATGCTCGTGATGTCGCCCGACGCCTTGAACGCGGATTCGGCGCGGCCGTCCACAATGCGCACGGTGTAGAACCGCAGGCGTCCGGGCGACGAGGTCACGCGGCGCGAGAGCGGAAGCGCGACCGTGCGCGGATTCCACGGCGGAAGGCGCGCCGTGAGACGGAGCAGCGGCACCAGCAGCAGGTGCGCGTTCGACAGGCACGATGTCGGATAACCCGACAGGCCCAGCAGCAGCGTGTCGCCGATGCGGCCGAATACGGTCGGTTTGCCCGGCTTGATCGCGATGCCGTGGAAGATGACTTCCCCGTGTGCGCGCAGCATGTCGATCACCAGATCGTGTTCCCCCACCGAGCTGCCGCCGGAGGTGACGATGAGGTCGCAGGTGCGGGCGAGGGCGAGCGAGCGATCGAGGGCGTCGAGGGAGTCGCCCGTGGTCGGCACGATCACCGGTTCGCCGCCGTGGCGGCGCACGACCGCTTCCAGCGTGAAGCGGTTGACGTTGTAGACCTGCGCCGGGCCCAGCGGCGTGCCGGGGTTCACCACTTCGTCGCCTGTGCACATGATCGCGACGGTCGGGCGCGCGAAGACGTCGACCGTCGTGTGACCGAGCGCGGCGATCGCGCCCAGGCGCGCGGGTGTCAGCATCGTGCCAGGCGTCAGAACCGATTCGCCGTTCTTGATGTCAGCGCCGCGCGGGCCGACGTGCTGGCGCGCGATGGCCGGGCGCTGGATCAGCACCCGGTCATCGTGACGCGTCGTGTGTTCCACCATGACGACCGCGTCGGCACCCGGCGGCAGCGGCGCGCCGGTGGCCACTTCGATGCACGTGCCGGAAACCACCGTCGACTGTGTGGTTTCGCCTGTGAAGACCCGGCCGAGACGGCGCAGCGCGACCGGGGCTTCACAGGTGGAGGCCGCCGTGTCAGACGCGATGACCGCGTAGCCGTCCATGGCCGCGCGGTCGAAGGCCGGCACGTCCCGGGTGGCCACAATCGTGGTGGCGAGCACGCGGCGATCGGCCTCTGAGAGGGGAAGGCGTTCGGTGCGGGTGACGGGCCGGGCCGCCTCAAGCACGAATCGCCGCGCCTGATCGAACGGCAAGGTCCCGGTGAAGGGGCGCATGGCGTTCAAGTATCATCCATTTCATGTCCGTGACCGCCCATCGTGACGCCGCGCCGGCCTCGGTGCCGTGCCTCGTGGTGACCGTCAGCGACACCCGCACGCGCGAGACGGACACCAGCGGGCAGGCGATCGCCGATCTGCTGGTGGCCGCCGGACACATTGTGGCCGCGCGCGAGCTGGTGCCGGATACGCCGGCGCGTGTGCGCGAAGTGATTCGCGCGCACCTCGGCCGCCAGGACGTCCGGGCCGTCATCACGACGGGCGGCACCGGGATCGCCGCGCGCGACAGCACCTACGAGGCTGTGACCGCGCTGTTCGACAAACACCTTGATGGGTTCGGCGAGTTGTTTCGGATGTTGAGTTACGAGCAGGTGGGCGCCGCCGCGATGTTGAGTCGCGCGTGCGCGGGTGTCGCCGCCGGGTGTGTCGTGTTTGTCCTGCCAGGCTCGGAAGCCGCCGTCCGGCTGGCGATGGAAAAGTTGATCCTCCCCGAATTGGGCCACGTGGTCAGAGAGGCGTCACGATGACGCGTCGCTTCCGTATCGCCGTCGCCGGCGCAGTGCTGTCGCTCGCGGCGGTGCTGTCCGCGCAGCGGCCGGCCGCGCCACCGGTGTCGCCCGTGCCCGCCGCCGCGTTGTCCGACACCCTCGACCGAATCGCCGAGCGCTGGGTGGACGACACGTTCAGGAAGATGACGCTCGACGACAAGGTCGGGCAGCTTGTGATGTCGTCGATCGACTCGATGTATCTGTCGTCGGACACCGATCAGTTCGACGCGCTGGCCGGGAAGGCCAGGACGCTTCGTCTGGGCGGCTTCATTGTGTTTGGCGGGTCCGAGCGCGCGCCGTCGGTGCTGCTCAACAACACCTACGGCACGGTCACCCTCGGGCAGCCGCTGGCCGCGGCGTCCACGCTCAATCGCCTGCAGGCGGTCTCCGCGATCCCCCTGTTGACCGCCGCGGACTTCGAGGCCGGCGTGGGATTCCGCATCAGCGGCGCGACGGCGTTCCCGCGCGCGATGGCCTTCGGCGCGGCGGGCGACGACCAGTTGACCTTCGAGGCGGCGCGCATCACGGCGCAGGAAGGGCGCGCGCTCGGTGTCCACCTCAACTTCGCGCCGATCGCCGACGTGAACAACAACCCGCGCAACCCGGTCATCAACACCCGCGCGTTTGGCGAGGTGCCCGCCGACGTCGGACGGCTGAACGTCGCGTACATCCGGGGCCTGCGCGCGGGCGGCATGCTCTCGACGCTGAAACACTTCCCGGGCCACGGCGACACCGACGTGGATTCCCACATCGGCCTGCCGATCATCACGCATCCGCGCGCTCGGTTGAACGCCGTGGAACTGCCGTCGTTTCAGGCCGGCATCGCGGCGGGCGCCGACGCGGTGATGACCGCGCACATCCAGTTACCCGCGCTGGACCCGGCCGAGTTCAGTCCCACCACCCTCAGCCGGCCCATCGTCACCGGCCTGCTCCGCGGAGAAATGAAGTTCGACGGCTTGATCGTCACCGACTCGATGGGGATGGATGCCGTGTCCAGGCGTCTGTCGCCGGGGGACGCGGCCGTGCGCGCCGTGCAGGCCGGCAACGACCTCGTGCTCCACTCACCAGACGATGCGGCCGCCGTGGCCGGCATCAAGGCGGCGGTGGAGCAGGGCGGGATCCCGATGCTGCAGCTCGACGCCTCCGTGCGTCGCATCCTGCGCGCCAAGGCACGGTTGGGATTGCACCGGCGCAAACAGGTGTCGCTCGATGACGTGCCGGCGCTGGTCGGCGGGCGCCAGCACGCGCAGGTCGCGCGTGCCGTCAGCGAGCGGTCGATCACGCTGCTCAAGGACGATCGCAACCAGGTGCCGCTGCGGGTGCCGCGCGACTCGTCTGTGTTGTATCTCTCGGTGCTCGATTATCCCTCGGGCTGGCGCATCGCGGCACCGAGCCGGACGGTGATTCCCGAGTTGCGCCAGCGATGGCCGTCGGTGACGGCCATCGAGTTGTCCGACCGTTCGACGCCCTCGGAGATCGACCTCGTCCGCGCCACCGCCCCTCGATACGACGCCATCGTCGTCTCCGTCTTCGTGCGCGCGTCGTCAGGCAGCGGCCGGATGGATCTGGCCCCTGCGCTGACGAAGTTGCTCAGCGACCTGGCGCGCGTGACCGCCAACACGCCGAAACCGTTTGTGACGATGTTCTTCGGGAACCCGTATGTGCCGATGTTCCTGCCCGACCTGCCGGCGGTGCTGCTGACCTACGACTTCTACGACCTGGCCGAGGCGTCGGCGGTTCGGGCTCTGGCCGGCGATGTGCCCATCCGCGGCCGCCTGCCGATTTCCCTGCCCGGGATGTACGAGGCCGGCTTCGGGCTGATCCGGTGATGGCGCAAGCGTCTGGACTCCTGGACTCCTGGACCGCTATACTTCCGAGGTTGCGCGCGCCCTTAGCTCAGCTGGATAGAGCGTCTGGCTACGAACCAGGAGGCCGCAGGTTCGAATCCTGCAGGGCGCACCACCTCTCCCTTCGTTCCCGACCCCCGCAACTCTGCCGTCCCGGATCTGGCGGGTATCGCCGCGGCTGCGGCCATTGCCGCCACAATACGGGCGTCATGTGCCTGAACGCCTTTGACGCCATGGGACACGACGAGACGTTTCCCTTCCGCGTACACGTCGGCGGACTCGTCAAGCACTGAGAAGAACGCTTCGATTCAATCGATAATCTCCCGCTCGAACTGTCGGAAGGCGTCGGCGTAACCTTCCTTGACGCTCCAGCGTCGAATGGCGTCAAGGTCGACGCGTTGTCGCCGCGCGATGGCGGCGGCCACACGAAGACTCTGCAGATCGTTCCAGTGGTAAAACGCGGCCAGACGGTCGCGGCACGAGTCGGTGGCTGACAGCGCTGAGACGCGCGTGTTGCCGACGCGAATGTCGACCGGCTCCACCAGGTCGTCGTCGCCGATGGCGAGCGGGCCTGGAGGGAATTCCACAAAGAACGGGACCTTCGGGTGTCGATACTCCGCACCCGTTCGTGTGAAGCTGCGCGTGGCCATGGCCCGGTCCAACTGCGCTCGCGTGACGGTGCCCAGAACGATGTAGTCCAGGTCGTATGAGAGATAGTCGCCTCTGGCGTGGAGGCTGGCGCAGGCGCCGCCGGTGAGGATGGCGTCAATCCGGTGTCGCCTGAGGGCGGCCGAGACGGCCTCGATGACGTCTCGCAGCGTGGAGCCGGGTGTGAGTGGCCTGGTGCGCGTCACAGTGGTTTTGCCGTGCGCCGCGGGCGCCGGCGGAGCGTGGCAATGCGGTCCTGCAAGTCGCGATCGGCGGCGGCGAGTTTGTCGAGCAGCGCGCGCACCTCGGTGGCGGCAAAAAAGCGCGGATTCAGCTCGAAAAGGCGGGTGCGTCCCACCGGGCGGCCGGCGATCAGGCCGTCGATCTCCAGACTGCGCAGCGCGCCCTGCACGCCGTTGAGCGCGGCCCCGAGCAGCCGCGCCAGTTCCCTGGGGTACGACGACCCCATCAGGCGCAGCGCCAACAGCACCCGGGTGCGTGTGCCTGAGCCGAACGGCGAGGATTGAGAGACGACCACCATAGCTGGTCATTTGACACGATTAGCTGGTCAATAGTCAATCCCCGCCCCCCCCGCCCGCACGTCGCACGTCGCACCCCGCACGTCGCACCCCGCACGCCGCCCGTTTCTGTCATAGTCTTCTCCCATGACGGCTACCACTGTCCGATTCACCGTAACGGCCGGGGTGTGTGCGCTGGCGGCATGGCTCTCGCTGCACGACGCGCCGGTCCGCGCACAGCAACCCGGGGCGCCGCAATTTCTGACCACACCGGCCGAGCGCGAGGCGATTGAACGTGCCGCCGTCAGCGGCCTCAGGTACATCCCCGGCGAGGTCATCGTGAAGTTCCGGATCGGGACCACCGTGAACGGGCAGGCGCGGGCCCTGGCGTCGTTGCGCTCGCGTCCGCTGCCCGAGCGGCTGCGGTGGATTGGCGACCGGACGGCTCGGCTGAGAATGGAGGACGACCAGGATTCGCCCGGTATCGCGGCCAATCTCGCGCGTCAACCGGAGGTGGAGTACGCGCATCCCAACTGGTTGTTGCGTCCGATGCTCGTGCCCAACGACACGTCGTACGCGTCGCGTCAATGGAATTTCTCGATGCTGGACATGCCGCGGGTGTGGGCGATCAACGCGGGAGCCGCGGGCATCACCGTGGCGGTCATCGACACGGGCATGACCAGCGTGACGGCGACGTACGGGTTCAAAACGTGGAACGGATCGGCCATCGTCACGCACCCGATGGCGTTTGCGATCAGCCCAGACTTCGACGCCGCGCGGATCGCCGCCGGCCGCGACTTCGTGTTCTGGACCGGAGCCGTGCTCGACAGCCATGGACATGGGACGCACGTCTCCGGCACCGTGGCGCAGACGACCAATAACACCCTGGGGTTTGCCGGCATGGCGTTCAACGCGAAGGTGATGCCGCTCAAGGCGTGCCTGAGTTTCTGGGACGTGCAGATCCTGCGATCCGAGGCGGGCGTCACCGGGTATGCGCCACTCAATGCGGGTGGGTGTCCGACGTCGGCCGTGGTCGCGGCGATCCGGCATGCGGCCGACAACGGCGCGAAGGTCATCAATCTCAGCCTCGGAGGCACGAACCCGTCGCCGGCCTTTCTTGATGCGCTCAACTATGCCGTCAGCCGCGGCGCGTTCGTGGCGATGTCCGCCGGCAACGAGTTTAACGACGGCAATCCCACCACGTATCCCGCCTCGTATGGGCCGCAGGTGCCGGGGGCGATGGCCGTGGGCGCGGTCGGTCGCTCTTCGCGGCGCGCGGCGTACTCGACCACCGGCACGTTCGTGGAGATCGCGGCACCGGGCGGCGACAGCAGCGACGGCGGCAGCGCCGGGCTCATCTGGCAGGCGGGGATTTTCTTCTCCGACTACAACCCGTCCGTCGTGATCCTTCCCAGGTTCGATCGGTACTCGGACACGGCGCTGCAGGGCACGTCGATGGCGTCGCCGCACGTGGCGGGGCTGGCGGCGCTGCTGATGAGTCAGGGCGTGACGTTGCCGGCGGCCGTCGAGGCGCTGATCACGAAAACGGCAACGGACCTGGGAACGCCGGGGCGCGACAACGACTTCGGGGCCGGACTGATTCAACCGCGCGCGGCGCTGCGCGGTTTTGGGGTGGTGAGGTAGTCATGCGGCGACTGATCGGTGTGTTGGCAGTGGGCCTGATGGTGTCGGTCGCGGCGCCGGCGTTTGCGCAGTCGTCTCCGGCGCCCACCCGGGCGTCGCGGCTCGGGGCCCGCGCGTTCGGGTGGGGCGACTGGCAGCAGATGATCGCGAAAGACTCGTTCGACGCCGTGGCGGGCACGACGACCGTGCGGGGGCCGGGAGGCGGCGCCGAGGTCCAGCGGCTGTGGCGCGAGGTGTTTGTGCGCGGGTCGGTCTCGCGCCTGCGCGTCGAGGGCGAGCGCGTGTTCGTGTTCGACGGACAGGTCTTTCGGCTCGGCATTCCGCTCGAGATCACGATGATGCCGATCGAGGTGGCCGCGGGCTGGCGCTTCACGCCGCTGGGCTCGCGGAAGATCGCGCCCTACGTTGGGGGCGGCGTCGTCTTCCTCCGCTACCGCGAGGAGTCGGATGACGATGGGCCGTCCGATCGGGTGAATGAAAGCGACCGGGGCGCCGTGGTGTTTGGCGGGGTGGACGTGCCGGTGTGGCGGTTCGTGTCGGCGGGCGCCGAGGTCGCGTATCGCACGGTGAACGTGCCAGACCCTGGCGGCACGTTCGAGGCGTTTGGCGAGAAGAATCTGGGCGGCGTCTCGATGCGCGTGATGGTGTCGATTCGAAAGTAGCCCGATGGTCGAGCACGACCGGTTCATGCGCGAGGCGCTCGCGCTGGCCGCCGGCGCGGCGGCAATCGGCGAGGTGCCGATCGGCGCCGTCATCGTGCTTGACGGCGCGGTGATCGGGCGCGGACGAAATCAACCAATCTCCAGTCACGATCCCACCGCGCATGCGGAGGTGGTCGCGTTGCGCGACGCGGCCGCCCGGGCGGGCAACTATCGGCTGCCGGGCGCGACGCTGTATGTGACGCTTGAGCCGTGTGTGATGTGTGTGGGCGCGTTGATGCACGCGCGGATCGGGACGGTCGTGTATGGCGCGACCGAGCCGAAGGCGGGCGCGATGGAGTCGACGCAGCGCGCGCACGAACATCCCGCGCTGAATCATCGGGTGGCGGTCGTGTCAGGCGTGTTGGCCGCGGAGTGCCGGGAAACCCTCCAGGCGTTTTTTAGAGGACGGAGGGGGTCATAGTGCTCCGGTGCTCGGGTGCTCCTGGCGGTGTGATTCAAAACAGGAGGCCTGGTCTTCAGACCCGGCGGTTGCCGATTCCTTCGGGGTTATGCGATCCTGACGGGCCCGTCCCCCCTCTGCGGAGAGGTACCGAAGTGGTCGTAACGGGGGCGCCTCGAAAGCGTCTTGTCCGCAAGGGCACGTGGGTTCGAATCCCACCCTCTCCGCCAATTTTGCCTTATTCGAACGAGGCACCGCGCTCATCGCATCACGCTTTCGGCCTGCCGACGCTGACTTAGAAGCGTCCTTGGTAATGCGACAACCTCATCGGAGCGTTCATTCCGTTTCAACGTGAACGCGCGTTCCGCCGATGCTGCAGTATGCGCCCGTGACACCACTTCTGACCGGTGCCACTCAGGATTGCACTGTCTGCACGGGGCCCGCTTGGTGAAGTGGCAATGCTTATTCGTGGCACGCGGCTTGCACCAGTCGGCACGGGGATCTCTCAATGCGATCGCGTCGCCCAAGCCGAAGAGACATCATCGCCGCCCTGCACCGACTTGAGTTGCACCTGCCGGCGACGATCGACGCAGTCATCAAGGCACATCGGGAGCTGGTCAAAACTCACCACCCGGATCGGTTTTGTCTTCCCGGGCGGAAGCGGCTCGCCACCGAAACCATGAAGGAAATCAATCAGGCGCGCGCGTATTTGCTGGACCACCTGGACGACTTCCTTCTGACAGATCCGTGGCGGTGGACGAAGCGGGGCTGCATGCGATGCTGCGCCGCGTACGCGGACTTGTGGCCGCTTGATCCTCGGGACTGATTCGATGATGACCAGACCATCACCGCCGCAACGGCGTCGGCCGGGGACGGCACGCGAATCGACGTCTTCACAAAACCCCTGCGGCCACCGCGCAATCCCCGACGCCACCTCTGCCACCTCTGCCACCTCTGCAGCTCACCACCTCAGCCAGCCGCGCAGGTGTGTTTAATTGCACAGCGTCCGGCGGCTTGTGCCGCGTATCCTCAGGCATGGCCAAGCGCCCCCCCAGGTTCGACGCGCAGGCGTTTCTCGATTCGGCCGAACTCTCAAAAAAATCGAGTACGACCGAGGCGATACCGTCTTCTCGCAGGGTGACGCCACGGACAGCGTGATGTACCTGCAAAAAGGCGGCGTGAAACTGTCGGTATTGTCCAGGAAGGGCAAGGAGGCCGTGGTGGCCATGCTGGGCCCAGGCGAATTTTTTGGCGAGGGCTCCCTGGCGGGGCAACCGCTGCGCCTGGGGAACGCGACCACGACCACCCGGAGCAGCGTCCTGGTGATCGAGAAGACGCAGATGGCGAAGGTCCTGCACGAACAGCATGCCCTCTCCGATCGCTTCCTCGCGCACATGCTGGCGAGAAACGTCCGCATCGAGAAGGACCTGATCGACCAGCTCTTCAACTCCAGCGAAAAGCGCCTGGCTCGGGCCTTGTTGCTCCTCGCGCGTTTTGGCACCGAGGACAAGCCCAGACGGGTGGTGCCGAAGATTTCGCAGGAAACGCTGTCCGAGATGGTCGGCACGACACGGGCGCGCGTCAACTTCTTCATGAACAAGTTCAAGCGCCTGGGTTTCATCGAGTACGACGGCGACCTCGACGCCGGCATTCAGATCAAGATGGGAAGCACGCTCACAACCGCCTCCAACTCGGCGGTGGTCGTGAACAACGGCAGTCAGAGCTGTAACGTCTTCTGGCAGGTCGGCAGCTCGGCGACCCTTGGCACAGACACGGCGCTGTCAGGAAACATCCTTGCGCTTACGAGCATCACTCTGACGACCGGCGCGCGTACAGCCGGCAGGACCCTGGCGCGAAATGGCGCGGTGACGATGGACACCAACAGCGTCGAGGCCTCGACGTGCGCGCCGGCGCCACCTCCACCGTGTCCCGCGATCACGCTCTCGCCGTCGACCTTGCCGAACGGGACGGTGGGCGTCGCCTACACGCAGACGCTTCTGGGCAGCGGCGGCACGGCGCCCTACAGCTTCGGGGTGACGGCGGGCGCGTTGCCGGCGGGCCTGACGCTCACCGCCGCCGGGGTGCTGACGGGGACCCCGACCACCTCGGGCACCTCGACGTTCACCGTGCGCGGCACGGATGCCAACAGGTGTGTCGCGGAGATCTCGTTCACGGCCATCACGCTCACTCCCGTCCCGACGCTTGCCGGCTGGGCGATGATCATGCTGATGGGGCTCCTGGCTCTGGCCGGTTTCTCTGCGCTGCGCCGACAGGGTGTTTAGAGCGCTTTTATCTCCTCGTCGCCGCCGGGTGGGTGGCGCCGGACGGGGCCGCCCCGCGTGGCGCGGAGCCCACTCCCGTGGCACGCGGTGTTGCGGCGAGCACCGCATGGGGCTGTCCGGCGACGGGACCCGCGACCGACGAGTGTTGAAGCGCGCCGTGAGCGACACGCCGGCGCGGGGCGTAGCACGAGATGTCTGTCTTGTGCTACGCTCGGCCCGTGAAGACCTACATCCACGCCAGATTGAGCGACGACGAGCGGGCCGCGCTCGAGGAGTTGAAGGTGTCGACGGGGAAGACCGAATCCGAGATCGTTCGGCGTGGCCTGAAGTTGGTGGAGCAGGAAACACGTCGGCGGCAGAGTGCCCTTGACCTCGCCGGACCGAGCGTTGGGCGATTTACGCGTGGACCGCGTGATCTCTCCACCAACCCGAAACACCTTGAGGGCTACGGCGAGTGAACCCCGCCGGCGTCCTGCTCGACACCGGTCCGCTGGTGGCGCTCTTGTCAGCCGGCGACGTCAATCACGCGCGGGCGCGAGAGCGGTTCGCAGAATGCCGCCCGCCGTTCCGGTGTTGCGAAACCGTCGTCGCGGAGGCCTGTTTTCTGATGCGTCAGGTCCATGCGGCCGGCCCGGCTGAGGTGGTGGCTCTCGGGCGTCGTGGGGTGTTCACCATGGCCCTGGGACTCCAGGACCACTGGCCGAATATCGAAGCCCTCTTGAGGAAATATGCCGGCCGCCCAATCTCATTGGCCAACGCGTCACTGATTCGATGCGCCGAGGTGCACGAGGAGGCGCGCATTCTCACGTTCGACAGCGACTTCACGGTCTATCGGTGGGGCCGAAACCGGAAGTTTGACCTGTTGTGACGTCGCGTCCGCACGCGTCGTGACGACGGTCGCCAGCAGGGAGCCGTGTCTTCGCACGGCTGGCACGTGGCTGTCGAGCCAGACAAACGGCCGCACACCCGCGTCCGTGATCCTCGTCGCTTATAATCGTCACGACGCGTCAACGCGTGCATGGATCGAGGATGCCTGCCACCAGCCCGCCGGAACCCATCGATCGGCCAGAACCCGACGCCTCGGGTGAGTGGCTCGCCGACTTCGAGGCCGCCGCGCGGCGCCCCCTCGAGATTCGCTTCCGTTACGCATTCATTCACACCTACAAGCCGGTCCTTGATGAGGCGAGCTACCGGTCGTTCGACACGATGGCGGACTATCGAGCGTGGTGCGAGGCGCATCTTCCCGACTGGCTGGGTTATGGCCGCGTTTGAGTACCGTCAGGCCCAGGAAATCCGCGACGTCTTTGCGCGCCACGGCGTACGGTATCTCTTCATCGACAAGACTGGCGCGATCCTGCTGGGATTCCCCGACACCACTCAGGACGCCGATGTCTTCGCCGAGCGCACGGCTGCCAACGGCCAGGCCCTCGTCTCCGCGTTGCGGGAGCTCGGCTTTGGCCTGAGCGACGCGCAGGCCGGCGAGATCGGGCGCGGGAAGGACTTCGTCCAGCTCAAGAACGGTCCGTTCGATCTGGATCTGATCTTCGCGCCGGATGGGATCGAGTCGTTCGAAGACGCATGGCGGCGACACGTCGACGTCGAGGGGTTCCCGGTGTGCCACATCGACGACATCATCGCCAGCAAGGCCGCCACGAATCGGGTGAAGGACCGCGAGTCGCTGCCTCGTCTTCGCTCGTTCCGGGAGTATTGGCTTCGCCAACAGGGCTAGCTCTGGGCTGGCTCAGGTGCCAGCCGGCGTCGCGTTCGCACGCTTCGTGACGACGGTCGCCAGCAGGTAGCCGTGTCTCCGCACGGCTGGCACGTGGCGGTCGAGCAAGACAAACGGCCGCACACCCGCGGCCGTGATCCTCGCGAGCGGCCGGTACCACGAATGGCACGCCAGGTCGAGCATCCTCAGCCATCCGGGGATGAAGAGAATCGCCGTCTCGGCCACGACGATGAAACCGGCCCGCTCGAGCATCGCCCTCAACGTGCGGCGCGAGTAGGACTTCTCCAGGCCATACCCGTACAGCCCCACCCACTGGAGCACCGTGGCAAACAACGGCCGGAGGAACGGATCGTGACGATTCGGCACCCCGACGATGGCGCGCCCGCCCGGCTTGAGCACGTGCGCCATCTCCCCAAGGGCCTGTTGGGTTTCCGCGAAGTGTTCGATCGTGCCCATCGAGTAGATGGCGTCGACACTCGCCTCGCGGAAGGGGAGCGCACGCACATCCCCCACCGCGCCCCGCAGCGCGCCTGGAGCGAACGCCGCGTGCGCCTGCCGCACCGTCGGCTCCGAGATGTCCACACCGTACGTCTGCGCCCCTCGTTCACTGGTCCAGGCGAGGATGCGCGTGTTCTTCGCCTCGTCCCAAAGGTCCGTCTTGAGAATCGTGAGCCCATCCAGGGCAGGGAAGTGCTCCGTGAACAGGCGCCGCTCGTTGTCGGTGTAGTAGCGCGTGGACGCGGCGCCACCAAGATCGGGGAACCGTTCGCCCACGTCAGCCCAGAAACGACGGTACGCGTGTGTCACAACGGGCGTTCCTCCACGGTCCAGTGCCAGGTGCCGAACCCGAACGCCAGCGGACGCCGATCCCCATTGTTCAACACGTCGTCGGCCACGGTGGGAGGTTCCGTCGGACGAAAGACCAGTGTGTGGTTGCCCCGCGTCAGCGCCAGCGAGCCGATCCGGTGGACACGACGCTCTTCCTCAACCACCAGCGCCTGCACCTCGACGTCGTCAAGCAGGATCGTCAGCCCGCGGGTGCCCCCTGGGGTGCCGACGAACGCCGAAATCTCGATGTCGACCGTGGCGGCGATGGTCTGACTGCGGCTGTTCACCACGGTCCATGAAGCCTCGGGTCTCATCCATCGCCAGGTGCGCTCTCCATCGTCTTCGCGCGGCGAAAACGCGGTCATCCGGGCCGTGTGAACGGCCAGAGGCGGCGCGGTCACCACAAACACCGCACCCTCGTCGAAGTCCGCCGCCAGTGCGGACGGCCCTGTTCAATCGGGGACAGGGCCGCGCCGCCCGGCACCGGGGCCGAAACACACCTGGCGTCCGGATCCTGTATAGTGGAGTTCGTCCCGCCACACAGAGCCCACCAGCGCTTGAGCTGTGCCCCGTGTCTGGGTTGAGATCAATGTTGACCACTGCACCTCGGATGGGTGTGAACGCCACGCCTTCGCCGGTCCGTGCCCCTTCATCGGTACGAGTTCAAGCGCGAGTCACGCTGCGGTGCACCAGTTGCACCCGCGGCGTCGAACTCACGTGTGACGGGGTCTCGGGTGTGGCCGAGTACGAGACGTACCACGAATATTTTTGCCCGTACTGCCGCAAGCTGAATCAGCCGCGGACGCCCGGGCACATCATCTCGGTCCGCGCAGCGGGCCTGGAATAGACGCACGCACGCTACTTTGGAGATCACATGACGACAATGACTGGAACGATTAAGCGGTTGGTAAGTGAAAAGGGCTTCGGATTCGTGGAAGCCGCGGACGGCAATGAGTACTTCTTTCATCAGTCCGCGTGCGAGGCCGGTCAGTTCGACCAGCTCCGCGAAGGCCAGGCGGTCACGTTCAACACCGGCCAGGGCCCCAAGGGACCGCGCGCCGAGAACGTTCGGCTCGCCTGAACACAGACGATGAAGACGTGCCGCGTTCTGGATCTGAATGGATCCAGGGCGTGGCTCGTCGTTCACGTCTGTGAGATTTCGTGGACTCGTGATATAAATTTTGAGTGCTCGAAACCTTCGCATCGTGGCCAGCGGTCTGGCAGGCTCTCACCGCGTCGACCTTCACCTGGGGCCTGACGGCCCTGGGCGCCGGCGCCGTCTTCTTCTTTAAGGAAGTCAGTAGAAAGGCCCTCGACGGGGCCCTTGGCTTCACGGCGGGCGTGATGCTCGCGGCCAGCTTCTGGTCGCTGCTCAATCCGGCCATCGCCCTCTCCGAGGAGATGGGGATGGTGAAGTGGGTGCCGCCTCTCATCGGTTTTCTGGCCGGCGCGTTTTCGATGCGGCTCATCGACTACGTGCTGCCGCACGTCCATCTGTTCGGCACGATGTCGGACGCCGAAGGTGTGAAGACCTCCTGGCGGCGCACCACGCTGCTGGTGCTGGCCATTACCCTGCACAACATTCCCGAGGGACTCGCGATTGGTGTCGCGTTCGGCGCCGTGGCTGCCGGGTATGAGTCGGCAACGCTCGCGGGCGCGATCGCGCTGGCCATCGGCATCGGCATCCAGAATTGTCCGGAAGGCACGGCCGTGTCCGTCCCGCTGCGCCGGGAGGGCCTGTCGCGCGCGAAGGCGTGGTGGTACGGCCAGTTGTCGGCCACCGTCGAGCCGGTCGCCGCGGTCGCCGGCGCGCTGGCGGTGACGATGCTGCAGCCAATCCTGCCGTATGCGCTGGCCTTCGCGGCTGGCGCGATGATCTTTGTCACCGTCGAAGAGGTCATTCCCGAATCGCAGTCGGGTGGCCACGGCGACTTCGCGACCCTCGGCACGATCGTGGGCTTCGCGGTGATGATGACGCTCGACGTCGCGCTCGGGTAAGGGCGCGTCAGCGCCTCGCCCAGTTACTGCCGGACGAAATCCACAATCGCCTGAACGACCTCCGGCCCGAAGATCAGCGCCGCGTCGTTGTGGCCGGCGCCTCTGATGACCACCAGCCGTTTCGGATGCCGGGCCGCGTCGTAGAGCACCTGGGTATCGTCGAACGGCACGATGCGGTCGGCGTCGCCGGCGATCACCAGAATCGGGCAGGTAAGGGCGCCGATCCGTTCGATGGATTCGAATCGATCCTTGAGCATCCAGCGCACGGGCAGAAACGGATAGTGCCGCTGGCCCAGCGCCGCGAGCGACGAAAACGGCGATCGCAGGACGAGCGCGGCCGGCGGATGCTCCACGGCGAGGCGAATCGCCACGGCCGCCCCGAGCGACTCGCCGAAGTACACGACGCGCGAAGGGTCCACGTCCGGTCGCGAGGCGACGTGGGCCCAGGCCGCGCGGGCGTCGCGCGCGAGGCCCGCTTCGGACGGGTGCCCGGGATTGCCGCCGTAGCCACGGTAGTCCACCAGCAGCGTTGCGAACCCGTGCGCGGCGAACCGCGCCGCGATCGCCGCGCGATGCCCGCGATGGCCGGCGTTGCCGTTGAACACGACGATCGTTCCGTTCGCGGACGGCGCCCCCGCCGGAACGAACCACGCCCTCAGCCGCAAGCCATCGTCGGTCTCCAGCGTCACGACCTCGGCGTGGGGCAGTCCGTACGCGGCCGACGACGGCACGTCACCGTCCGGAAAGTAAATCAGGCGGCGCTGTACCAGCCAGACGACGAGCACAAAGAAGGCGACGATGAACAGAGTCGTGAGCATGGCGTGCAGCCAACGATTGATCATGCCTGGTCCATCTCGCACTGTTCCGCGTGTGGGCGTCAGCGTATCCACGATGTGGCCACTCCTTGTCACCCGTCAAATCGGGCGGTTTCAGCGCACCGGCGCTGCCCCCAACACGATGCGCACGTCGTGCGTGCCGCCGTCATCCACGAGCGGCATCGCGGCCGCGTTCGTGGCGGCGCCGTCGATCGTGGCCGACACCACCCCCCGGCACTGGTGGTCGGGATTCGAGACCGTGATCGTGTACCGCGTGGTCTTGAAGCGCCAGGCGATCTCGTACTCGGGCCACGATGACGGAATGCACGGGTCGACGCAAAACGTGTCGCCGCGGCGCCGCAGCCCCAGCATGCTCTCGAGGCCCGCCCGGTACATCCACGCCGCCGATCCGGTATACCAGCTCCACCCGCCCCGGCCGGCGTGCGGCGCGCGCGCGTACACATCACCCGCGACGACGTACGGCTCCGTCTTGTACCGCGCCACATCCGCTGGCGTTCGCGTCTGATTGATCGGGTTCAGCATGTGAAACAGCTCCGCGACCTCGTCGCCGCTGCCGAGCCGGGCCAGCGCCATGACGACCCACGTGGCGGCATGGGTGTACTGGCCGCCGTTCTCGCGGATGCCCGGCGGATACGCCTTGATGTAGCCAGGATCCTGCGCGGACTTGTCGAACGGCGGATCCAGCAGCAGCACGAGCTGCGGTCCCCTGGCGACGAGGAAGGTGCGGACCGCATCCATCGCGCGTTCGGCAAACCGCTGCGGCACGGCGCCCGAGAGCACCGCCCACGACTGCGCGATCGAATCGATCCGGCATTCGTCCCTTTGCGCCGACCCCAGCGCCGTCCCGTCGTCGTAGTACCCCCGGCGGTACCACTCGCCGTCCCACGTCAGCTCAAGCGCGGCGCGCAGGCGCCGCGCGTCGTCACGATACTGCGTCGCCCGCGCGCCCTCGTGCCGCGCATCGCTCAGCTCGGCGAAGTCCGTCAGCACACCGTGCAGGAAGAAGCCGAGCCAGGTGCTTTCGCCGCGTCCCTCGTGACCCACGCGGTTCATGCCGTCATTCCAGTCACTGGTCCCGAACAACGGGAGGCCGTGGGCGCCGGCCGTCGTGCCCCGCTCGATGGCGCGCACACAGTGCTCGAACAGGGTGCCGTCTTCATCGGCCACCTGCGGAAGCCCGTAGGCCTCGTGTTCATCGCCCGTGAGCGCGGGAGCGGTCAGGAACTGGACCCGCTCGTCCAGCACCCCGGTATCGCCCGTCGTGCGCACGTACTCGGCGACGACGTGCGGCAGCCAGAGGAGGTCGTCGGAACAGCGGGTGCGAAGACCGCGGCCGGCGGGCTCGTGCCACCAATGCTGGACGTCTCCCTCGACAAACTGGCGTCCTGCCGCGCGCAGCAGGTGCTCGCGGGCCAGATCCGGCCGGGCGAAGGTGAGTGCCATCACGTCCTGCAACTGATCGCGGAAGCCGAACGCGCCGCCGGGCTGGTAGTACCCGCCCCGCGTCCACAACCGGCACGTGATCGCCTGATACAGCAGCCAGTGATTGAGCAGCGCATCAAACGAATCGTCAGGCGTGCGCACCTGAATCGCCGTCAGCGTGTCGTTCCAGCCTCCCCGCACCCGCGCGCGGGCGGCCGCCGCCGCGTCGATCGATCCGTGCCGCGCGATCAACTCCCTGGCGTGTTCGCGGGTGGTGCCTTCTCCAAGGAGGAAGAGCAGTGCACGGCGTTCGCCGGGTTGCAGCACGCACTGGACCTGGAAAGCCGCGCAGGGATCCAGCGCCGCGCCGACGGCACCGGAGAGCGCCGCCTGCGTCAGGGCCGCCGGTTGGGCCACGTCGCCGGTTCGGCCAAGAAACGAGCGACGGTCCGCGGTGAAGGAAGTTGCTGCGTCGCCGGCATGCGCAAAGGCGACGTGCGTCGCGAACTCATCGTTGTACGCGTTCCTCGCAAAAAGGGCGCCGGTCACCTCGTCACGGTCTGTGACGACGTGCGCGTGCTGGCCCTCGCGGGGGGGGCCGAGAATCCATTCGTTGTACGCGAAGACGCTGAGTGTGCGGACCGCCGGGCCGGTGTTGGTCAGGGTCAACCGCGAGAACTTCACGGGATCGTCCGCGTCGACGAAGACGTCCAGCTCGTGCTCGACGCCGTGGGTCGCGCGGGCGAAGTGCGTCAGGCCCGCCGTATGGCGGATCACACACCGGCCGCTGGATGAATCACGAGGCATCGGGCCCGGCGTCGGCGACCAGGCCTCGCCCGTCTCGTCATCTCGCACATACAGGGCCTCCGCCGTGGGGTCGCTGACCGGATCGTTGGCAAACGGCGTCAACCGGTGCTCGCGGCTGTTGCCCGACCAGGTGTGCGCCGCGCCTGATTCGGTGATGAGGGTGCCGAACCGCGGATTCGCGATGACGTTCACCCAGGGCATCGGCGTCTCGTCCGCGCCGTTAAGGACGATCGCATACGACCGGCCGTCGTCAGCGAAGCCCCCGAGGCCGTTGGTCAGCGTCATCGCCGGCACGGGGCTGTTGGTGGTGCCGGGGTCGCCGCGCGGGGGTGACAGGGGCGTCAGCGGCGTCGTCAGCACCGGCCGCGGGTGGGGCCGTTCGAGCTGGGTCCGCAGGTCACCGCGATCGCCGCGGAGAATGGCCGCGGCCACGGCCTCGAGCAGGATGCGCTCGGCCCTGGCGATCCGGTCGGCCCGGAGCAGATACGCGCCGCCAGGGCGATGTTGCCACGCGCTCCACGGGCCATCATCGAGGACCGCCGTGAGTTGCGTCTGCATGTCGTCGAGATACCCGATCGGGTGCTCGTTGACGATGACCACGTCGGCGCGCAGCCCCTTGAGACGCCAGTACTCCTGGGCCTGCAACACCTGGCGGACCAGCGAGACGTCGCTGTCGCCGATGACGCGCACGAGCAGGATCGGCAGGTCGCCGGAGATCGCGTGCGGCCAGAGCCCTGGCTGTCCCAATGTGTTTGACGCGACCGTGTCCGCATCCGCGCGCAAGGATCCATCCGTGCCCAGCACCCGCGACGCGAGGCGCTCGAACAACACGGCGTCGGCGGGGGAGACACCCAGATGGTGCAGGGCGCTCTGCGCGTGTGTGATCGCCAGTACAAACGTGCGGGCCGCCGCGCTCGGGTCGTGATACTTGCGCGCCAGCGCCTCGGCCGTATGGCGATCGGAGGCCACGCCCGTGGCAAAGCAGAGTCGCACGCTGGCGCCGGGGACGAGCCGGATCCGCTGACGCAGACTGACGATGGGATCGAGCACGATGCCGGTGGTGCCTGACAACGCGCGTCCATCCAGCGCGAGGGGATTGCGAAGGCTGCGCCCGCGACCCAGGAACCGGGCGCGGTCGGTTTCCCATTCGACCGGTCCCTGTGGACGATCGCTCAGGCTCAGCGCATGGAACGCCCAGGCGGCGACATCACGCGCATCGCGCGGCCGTCGATGGCAGAGCAGGGCGGCACTCTCAGGCAGGAACTCGGTGTCGATGAACAGTTTGCCGAACGCCGGGTGGGCGAGGTCGTTGACCCGGGACGCCAACACGATCTCGGCATAACTCGTGACGTCGATCTCGCGGATGCGCGTGCCGTGATTGCGCACCGTGAGCCGTCGCACTTCGACGTCGTCTTCGGCCGAGACGGCAATGTCGAGCTGTGTCGAGACGTCGTCGTCCCGCCGCCGGATGCAGGCCTGGTCGGCCGAGAACGTCACGGCGTAGTCCTCGGGTTCGCGCCGCGACGGCTGATAGGTGGCGGACCACACCGCGCCGCTGCGCACGTCGCGCAGGTAGATGAACTGGCCGTCCGCGTCACGCGTGCCGTCGCGACGCCAGCGGGTCACGGGCAGATCCCGCCAGACGCTGGTGCCGCCGCCGGCGTTGGTGACCGAGGTCACGTAGGTGCCGTTCGACAGGAACTGGGTGTGCGGGACCTGCGTGTGCGGCGTGCGGAAGCGGCGCACCGGCATCGACGCCACCGGCGCGGGTTCGTGCCTGTCGTCGCGCGGCCGGGGTTCCAGCGTCGCGCGGTCGCGCGGCACACGCTCTTGAAGCAGGAGCTCGGTCGCCTGCACCCTCGGCTCCGTGTGGAAGCGTTCCACCATGCGATCGCCCAGCAGCGCGTTGGTCAGGGCGACCAGGGTCATGCCCGCGTGATGGGCCATGTAGGTCGGCACCACGATGCCCGCCGGCGGTCCCATGCGCGGGCCTTCTTCATCGGGCGCGAGGGCGTCCAGTCCGCGATCGGTGTAGTCGATCGCGTCAAAGAAGCCGTACGCGCCCTCGGCGCCCAGAGTGGCGAGCCGGCGCAGGTTGGCCGTGCTGAGGGCCGGATCGATGACCACCGCCAGCGCCGACGCGTACGGCGCCACGACCACCTCATCGCCCAGGCCGCGCTTCAGCCCGAGCCCGGGGACGCCGAACGCCTTGTATTGATACTGCCCGTGCCGATCGATGAGGTTGTAGGCCGATTCCGAGATACCCCAGGGCACGCCGCGCGCGGCGGCGTAGTCGATCTGGCGACGGACCACCATGCGGCACGACTCGTCGAGCAGCGTGTTCGGGTAGGTGCGCATGACCAGCAGGGGCATGAGGTACTCGAACAACGTCGCGCTCCAGGAGAGCAGCACGGGAGTGCCGCGCACGCTGGTGACCGCGCGCCCGAGGCGGAACCAGTGTTTCTCCGGCACGTCGCCCTTGGCGATCGCGAGGAAGCTGGCCAGGCGCGCTTCCGACGCCAGCAGGTCGTAGGACCCGACATCGAGCCGGCCCGGCCCGTCGGCGTCGGCGAGGCGGTAGCCGATCGCGAAGAGTTGCCGCTTCGCATCGAACAGGAAGCGGAAGTTTATCGTATCGAAGAGCGCATTCGCGCGCGCAGCGAGTGAGGGCGCGAGATCCCGCAGGCCCACCGACAAGGTCAGGAGCGCGCCCGCCAGATTGCCGCTGTCCACGGTCGAGACGTAGGCGGGTGGCAGCGGCGCCAGCGTCCGCGTGTCGTACCAGTTGAGCAGGTGGCCTTCGAAGCGTTCGAGCCGTTCCACGGTCGTGAGGGTCGCATCGACGCGTTGGACGAGTGCGGCCTGGTCGATGAACCCAAGGTCGTGTGCCGCCAGCGTGGCGAGCAGACCCAGACCGATGTTGGTCGGTGAGGTGCGGTGAGCGATCATCAGCCCGTTCGACGGGCTCAGGGCAGGCCCGTTCGACGGACTCAAGGCAGGCCCGTTCGACGGGCTCAGGGCAGGCTCGGCGGCGATCTGGACGTTGTCAGGCGGAAGATCATGGTTTTCCGTAGTGACGAACGTGTCGAAGTAGCGCCAGGTCTTGCGGGCGACGTCGAGCAGATACGCGGCGTCGTCGGGTGTCAGCGGGGCCCGGCGCCGCGCCATCGGGCGACTGAGCGCAAAAGCGATCCAGGGCGCCACCAACCACAGGCCAAGGATCGGGAGCGCGGGAGGCAGCGCGTCCGGGCGCAGGACGAGGACCGCTCCGACCAGCGCGATCGCCAGCAGGGGGCTGCACTTCATCCCGCTGACGAACGCGGGCAAGAGCGCCGGACCGCCGCGCGCCGCGCTGGCCGCCGTCGTTTCCCACTCCAGCAGACGGCGGCGGGTGACGCCAAGCCGGACGAGCGTAATCCCGATCGCATGCAGGCGTTCGCACGCGTCGTTGGCCATGAAGGCCAGTTGCAGCCCGGCGCGCGCCGCCGCGGTCTCGAGGTCTTCGCCGGCCGTGCGCAGGAAGACACCCCACGCGCGTCCGCGCCGCGGACCGCGCAGCGCCTCGAGCGCGCACGACAGCCACGGAAACAGTAGCGCCACCAGGCCCGCCGCCGTCCACACGAGCGGGTGGCCCGGCAGCATCGTCCAGCCGGCCGCAAGGAGCAGCACTGTGGCAGGAGGGACCAGGCTGCGCCGGAGGTTGTCGAGGATCTTCCATCGCGCGATGAACGGCAGATGGTTGCGCTGCAGACCCGCGCGCGACGGCACGAACGGAAAGAGCCACTGGAGGATCTGCCAGTCGCCACGGACCCAGCGGTGCTGGCGTCGCGCGTGGGCCAGGACGCTGGCCGGGTAGTCGTCCACCACCTCGATGTCGGTCACCAGGGCCGTGCGCGCGTGGAGGCCCTCGAAGAGATCGTGCGAGAGCAGCGCGTTCTCGGGCACGCGACCCTCAAGGGCCGCGGCAAACGCGTCGACGTCGTACAACCCTTTCCCGGTGAAGGTGCCCTCGTCGAACAGGTCCTGGTACACGTCGGAGACGGCGGTCGTGTACGGATCCACACCGGTATGGCCCGCGTAGGTGCGCGCGAACAGCGACCCCGCCGCGCTGGCCATCGTGACGCTGACGCGCGGCTGGAGGATGCCGTACCCGTCCGTGACGCGCCCCGACTCGCGGTCGAACACCGGGCGATTCAGCGGGTGCGCGATGATGCCGATGAGTCGCTGTGCGCCGTCACGCGGCAGCCGCGTGTCCGAGTCGAGCGTAATGCAGTAACGCACGGAGGGCAGGACAGCGAGGTCGCCGACCTGCGTCGAAAAACTCGTGTCCGTGGCCCCGCGCAACAGGCGATTAAATTCCTCGATCTTGCCGCGCTTGCGCTCCCAGCCGATCCACGCGTGTTCCCCTTCGTTCCATTGCCGATCGCGGTGAAACAGGAAAAACCTGTCGTGGTGCTCGACTCCGAACTTTCGGTTAAGCGCCTGAATGCCGGCGCGCGCGCGTTCCAGCGTGGCCGCATCGCCTGGGACGTCGGCCGCGCCGGTGTCGGCAAAGTCGCTGAGGATCGCGACGTGCACGCTCGGGTCGAGATTGCCGAGGGCCAGCACCTCGACGTGTTCGAGCAGCGCGTCGACCCCCGGCACGCTGGTCAGCATGGTGGGGACGATGACCATGGTACGGGCCGTGTCGGGTACGCCCGCGGAAAAGTCGAGGCGCGGGAGTCGCTTCGGACTGACGAGGTGCACGACCCACCGCTGGACGCCGGCGATGGCCAGGTCGCTGGCGGGAAGCAGCACCAGGCACGCCACCAGGATCTGCACCGTGAGCGTGGCGTCCATCTGGCGCGCGTAGGCCACGGCGGCGGCGACCAGCACACCGGTGGCGACGGCGAGCGCGGAGAGGTACAGGCCTGAGCCGTGGCGCAGCAATGCGCGCCGGAGTCGCACGCGCGGGCCCGGCCGATACGCGAGGTCGGCTTCAAGCGCGGGGCGCCCACGATCCACGAGGTGATACCCGACGTGCGCTGCGCGATCGGCGAATGAGCCCGCGACGGCCGCCTGACGCGCGCTTTCGACCGCCTTCAGGGCCACACGGACCTGACCTTCGCCGCTGGCCGGGGCCAGCCCTTCCACGGCGCGTCGCTGCTGGTCGCGGCTGAGGAAGTCCATCCGGCCGTACGCGCCGGCGGGATCGCGCTGCAGGATACGTTCGACCAGGCTGACCGACTCGACGTACTCCGGCCAGTCCAGCGTCGCGCACAGGCGGAGACTCGTGATGGCATTGGCCATCGAGGCCTGGGCGATTCCCTGACGCTGGAGTTCGCCGCGAATCGTGTCCTCGGCCGTCGTGTGCTGCAGCGCGAGGCGATCGTCCACCGCCACGCGAATCGGGGACAGCCGCACGCCGTACTCGCGGACGCGGTGCAGCAACTGCACGAGGAAGGCGGCGTCAGAGCGGCGCGGCAACGCGTCACTGCCGCTGGCGTCGTCGGTGCTCGACAGGTACCGGTCGGCGGCGCCGCGCGCGGCGCGGGCCGACAGCAGTTCCTCGGCCAGGCGGCGCAGGTTCTCGATGAGCGCCAGCTTCAACATGCTCGGCCACGCCCACAACTCGCCGATCGTCAGCGGCGCCACGCGTTGGTAGCTGTTCAGGAACTGCACCAACTGCTGACGCGTGAGCCGGCTGTCGCTGTGACGAATCAGTTCAACCGCGATGACGTAGATGCGCGCATGACCGGCGTGTTCGCGGGACGCGAGCGCCGGCAGGGCGCGCGAGTACGTGCGGGGGAGATTCCGGCGGATCTCGATGGTCTCGGCCGCGACCAGGTGGAAGTTGTCGAGGAGCCAGTCCGCCGCGGACACGACAAACTGGCCGCCGCGGACATCGCCGGTCAACGTGCGATAGGCGTGACGCAGGACACGGACGTTGTCTTCAAACCGTGGAAACGTGTCTTTCGCGCGGTGCCGGGGATTCGGATCCACGGTGAAACTCGCCGCCAGCGACAGGGCGCGCTCCTCCAGCCGCTCCATGCTGAGGAGTTCGTCGCGGAGCGGCTTCTCGGCCGCGGGGGGCGGACGCCGCCGCAGCCAGGTGGGTGGCGACCTCATAAAGTGGCGAATCCTGATCGACGGCGCCGTCTCCACGACTAGACGCGTCGGTGTGTCGTCACTATTGAGCATACGTGCGATCGCCGCCGTGTACGACGACGAGGCACGAGGCGATCGGCCAAGTCATGCCGGGCGGAGCCTCCGGACCCTCGGCACGCGTCCCGGCTGGACACGCTCCAGACTGCACGGGTCGGGTATATTACGGGCGGCACAGGTACGGGCGGCGATGCGGATTGTCGTGTCGAGCGTCGTCCGTCGCCAGAGGCGGGAGGGCGTTCCGATGCGCGTGCTGGTCGTCGAGGATGAACACCGCGTGGCGTTGTCGGTGGCCAGGGCGCTGTCAGAGGAGGGCTTTGCCGTCGATCTGGCGTACGACGGGGAGCGCGCGCTCGAGTGCATCGAGAGCCACGACTATGACGCCGTCATCCTGGATTTGATGCTGCCGCGTCTCGATGGCCTCGCCGTCTGCCGCCGCATGCGGCAGGCCGGCAAACGGACGCCGGTGCTGATTCTGTCGGCTCGCGATCTCGTTGACGATCGGGTGCGGGGCTTGGATGCCGGAGCCGACGACTACCTCATCAAGCCGTTCTCCATCGACGAACTGCTGGCTCGCGTGCGCGCCCTGCTCAGGCGCCAGGGGGCGGGGGCCGGGCCCGTGTTGTCGGTGGGCGAACTCCAACTCGATCCGTCGACGCACATGGTCAGGCGCGGATCGCGTCTCATTCCGCTGACGAAGCGGGAGTACGCCCTGCTCGAATTCCTCATGCGCCGCCCCGGGGTCGTGCACACGCGCAGCATGATCGCGGAGCACGTCTGGGACTTTCCATTCGATCGCGCCAGCAACGTCGTCGACGTGTATATCAAGCACCTCCGGGACAAAATCGATCTCGGCGAGCCGTCGAGTTTTCTCAAGGCGGTACGGGGCGTGGGCTATGTTTTCAGCGATCCGCGCGCGGCTGACGCTTCGTAGCATCCGCGCGCGGCTGACGTTCTGGTACCTGCTGACGCTCGCGGTGGCGCTCGCGGGGTTCGCGGCCTTCGTCTGGTTCGCGCGCGCGCGCACGCTCTACAGCGAGTTCGATGCGGCGCTGGAGATTCGGGCGCATGAAGTCGTGGCGGAATTCCGATCGGCGCTGCTGGAACTGGATCCGGCCGTCAGCCTCGCCATCAGGCCGACCGTGCCGGGGATGCTCCTGCTCGTGAGAACGTCGCGGGGCGCTGTCGTGTACCGCGCGCCGGCCTTCCCCCCGATCGGCTGGGCGGCCGAGCGGGATCTGGCCGCCGCCGCGAGGGAGCCCCGTGCGTCGCTCGTGGCCGTGACCGATCGGGCGCGCGGCACGCTGCGTGTGGCCACCGTGCTCGTGGACCGCCCGGGCACCGATCGGCTGGCGATTCAACTGGCGGCCCCCATCGCTCCCGTCCAGACCGCGCTGCGCGAAACCGCCGTGACCATGGGCCTCGCGATCCTGCTGGTGCTGCTCATTGCCGCCTACGGCAGCAGCCGGACGACGCGGTACGCGCTGGCGCCCGTCGATGCCATTGTCGCCCGGGTGCGCGAGATTCAGAGCTCCGGCCTCGGAGAGCGACTCGACGTGCGCGGCGGAAGCGCGGAGCTCGACCGCCTCGTGTCAACCCTCAATGAGATGCTCGACCGGATCGAAGCCTCGATGCGCGTGACGCGGCGGTTCGCCGCCGATGCCTCGCACGAGCTGCAAACCCCGCTGACCGTCATGCGCGCCGCCGTCGAAACCCTGCAGCGCGAACCGCGGCGAGCCGTCGATCCGGCCATTGGGCGCGACCTGCTCGCTGAAATCGAGCGCAGCTCGATGCTGGTGCGCGACCTCCGGCTGTTCGCCCTGGCCGAAGCCGGCCAGGTCGTGGCCGTTCGCGAGCCGGTGGACGTCTCGGCCCTGGCCGAACAGTGCGGCGAGATTGCGCGCGCACTGGGGGAGCCCCGGCAGATTCGGGTGGACGTTGCGGCCCCCGGGGCACCGGTCGTCTCCGGGTCCGCCCTGCACTTGCGCCGTGCGATTCTCAATATCACCACCAACGCCGTCACGTATTCAGCGCCAGGATCCTCCGTCCAGATCCAGGTGACCGCATCGGAGGACCGGGCCGAGATCACGGTGCGTGACGAAGGCTGCGGCATCGCCGCGAAGGACCTGCCGCACATTTTCGAGCCCTTCTATCGCGCCGACCCGGCCCGTGCGCGAGACACGGGCGGAACCGGTCTGGGTCTGGCGATTGCCGATCAGATCGTCCGGGCCCATGGCGGGCACGTCCAGGTCGCCAGCCAGCCTGGCGAGGGATCGACCTTTACGATCCTGCTGCCCACGATCCCTCCGGCCAGATGAACGTCTCGTAACCGGATTTTCATCGAATCTTCATTCTGCTTCGTCAGAGTGGCTCCGTGAGGGTGCTGGTTGTGCTCGCGGTGCTCGTGGTTGGCGTCGTCATCCGTACGCATTTCGGGCCGTCCGACCCGCAGATGGTTCGGGCCTCGGGTCCAGAGCCGACCGAGGACACGCCGGTGGCACGAGGCCAGGTGCTGTACGAACGGTACGGCTGCGCCATGTGCCACGGCGCCGAGGGCAACGGTGGCCGGGAGAACCCGAACGCGGAGACCGACGGGAAGATCCCTGGCGTGGTCAAAGTCGCCGAAGGGTACACGAAGGCCGAACTGGTCAGCCTCCTTCGGCACGGCACGTCGCGCATTGGCCGGGCGGACGCGTCGGGGCCGCTGCCGCCATACCGCATGCCGGGCTGGGGTGATCGATTGAGCGACGCGCAGCTTCAGGACCTGGTCGAGTACTTGATCAGCCTGGCCCCGAAGTCCGCGACACCGAGCTGGCGCTGACGTCGCCACGCTCACTGGAGTCAAACATGTCGAGCCGCATACGTTCACGTTCGATGCAGGCAATTGTGCTGGTGGTGCTCGTGTGGGCCGTGTCCGCGCTCGTCGTCGCAGCGGCCGCCTCCCGGCCGGGGCCGGCGTTGGGCCAGGACCCGGCGGCGCCGACCGGACAACCCGGCGGATACGTGGGTGTGGCGAAATGCACGAGCTGCCACGCCCCTGAAGCCAAAGGATACCGGGAGGGTCCCCACAGCACCGCGGGGGATCCGCGCACGCCGGCCGCGGCGCAGGGGTGCGAAACCTGCCACGGACCGGGCGAGTCACACGTGGCCGACGTGGGCGCCAAGGGCCGGCTCCGCAGTTTCCTGAAGATGAGCCCCCGCGACGTGAACGAGTTCTGCCTGAGCTGCCACAACCGCGAGGAGCACGCGCAGTGGGACGCCAGCATGCACGAAGCGCGCAACGTGTCGTGCATCAACTGCCACAGCAACCACGCCTCGAAGTCGCCCGCCATGTTACTCAAAGAGGAAACGATCACCGCGACGTGCGCCCAGTGCCACCGGGACAAAGCCGCGAAGATGATGCGATCGAGGCACATGCCCGTGCGCGAAGGCAAAATGGAGTGCACGACCTGCCATAACCAGCATGGCTCCACGAACGTGCGCATGCTACGCGCGGGCAACACCGTGAATGAGCTGTGCGCCACGTGTCACACCGAGAAGCGGGGACCCTTCCTGTGGGAGCATCCGCCTGTTCGCGAGAGCTGCGCCACGTGCCACGACCCGCACGGGTCGTCGAACGACCGCATGCTGGTCGTGAGGCCGCCGATGCTCTGCCAACGGTGTCATGTGGGGACCGGCCATCAGGTCACGATATATGACGGCGCGCAACTGCTCGCCGGCAGCAATCGTCTGGTGAATCGTAGCTGCGTGAACTGCCATTCGCAGATCCACGGGTCGAACCACCCGTCTGGTTCCCGGTTCCAACGCTGACTTGAGAAGGAGAGCATGATGCGCTGCAAACTGGCGATCTTTCTTCCGATCCTGTTGCCGGTTCTTGCCGGCACCGCGGTCGCTCAAACGCCGCCCCCGGCCCCGCCTCCGCCCGCGACGACCGGCGTGGTCGACCTCGGGTTGCGATTCACGGACGTGTCAGGCGATGCCGCGCGCTACCAGCGCTTCCGCGACTTGGGGAACGGCGGGTTCATCGACGGCCTGTCGGTCGAACGCCGGGGTCCGAACTGGAACCTCCAGATCGGCGGCAACCAGGTCGGCCGCCGCGATCAGCGGTACTGGGCCCAGTACCGCCACAGCGGCCGGCTGAAAGTGACTTTCCTGTTCGATCAAGTGCCCTTGCTGATGAGCGATGACACGCGCACGCTCTACACCGTCGAGAGTCCCGGCGTGCTGAGGATTGCCGACGCGGTGCAGGCCGATGTGCAGGCGAGCGCCTCCCGGCTGGCGGGTGCGGTCGCAGGTCTCGGGACGTTCCGCATGGAATCGCGCCGCAAGCTCACGCGTCTTGACGTCGTCTACCGGCCCACGCGCGAACTCGATCTCAAGTTCAGCCTCCTCAACACCGTGCGCGAAGGCACCATGCCCTGGGGTGCTACATTCGGTTTCAGCAATGCGGCGGAAGTCGCCGCGCCGATCGACACGCGCACGACCGATGTGCTGGCCGGCGTCGAGTGGGTGACGGCCAATCGGACGTTCCGCGTCACGTACGACGGGTCGTGGTTCGACAACCATGTCCCGGCACTCGTGTGGGACAACCCGTGGCGCGCCGTCGATTCGGCCACGCTCGGCTCGTCGCAGGGCCGGATGGCGTTGTGGCCGGACAGCACGTTGCATTCGATCACAGCGGCCGGTTCCATCAGGATGCGGGCGCGCACACACCTCAACGGCGGCGTCACCATCGGTCGGGGGCGGCAGAACGATGCGCTGCTGCCCCTGACGATCAACGCGCAGCTCCCACAGACTCCCCTCTCACGCCCCACCACCGAGGCCGAGGTGCGGAACCTCGCCGTCAACCTCGGCCTCACGTCCCGCCCGAACTCGAAGCTGTGGCTTTCGGCCCGGCTCCGCTACTACGACTCCGACAACCGCATGCCCGCCTTCACGGACCCGTCCTACGTTCGCTTGGACCAGCTCGTCACGACGACCTTCACCGCGATCGCCACGAGGCCGCTGAGCTTCACGCGCGCGAACATCGACCTGGACGCGTCCTACACCCTCAGGCCGTTCACCGCGCTGCGGGTCGGATACAGCCGCGACGCCAGCGACCGCGAGAATCGCATCTTCGAACGCACCACCGAGGACGTGGTGCGCGCCTCGCTTGACACCACCGTCTTTGGATGGCTCACCCTGCGCGGCATCGGCGAACGTGCGGCACGCACCGGGTCGGGATTGCGCCCGGAGCTGCTGGCGAGGAAACAACCGGCCACGCGGCACTTCGATATCGCCAACCGCGATCGCGACCGGGTTACGGCCCTCGTTCAGGCCGCGCCCTGGAAAGTCATCGGCTTCTCGGTGTCGGCGTCGAAAGGCGTCGAGACGTACAACAACGCGGAGTTCGGCGCGGCCGGGTTTGGACTGCGCGACGCCGACACCCGCATGATGACGGCGTCCGTCGACCTGTTGCCGGCCGAGAAAGTCGCGGTCGGCATCTGGTACGCCTACGAGACCTACAGCGCGTTCCAGAGATCGCGCCAAGCGACCGCCGCCCTGTTCACGGACGCCAGGCGCGATTGGATGGTCAACTCGGATGAACGCGTGCACACCTGGTCGGTCAGTCTCGATCTGACGAACCTGCGGGACAAGATGGATGTCCAGGTTGGCTACGACTCCTCGCGGTCGAGCGCGACGTACCTGTACGGCGTCGTGCCAGGCAGCACGCTGGCTGCGCCTATGCCGCTGCCGGTTGTCCGGAACATCGTGGAAACGGCGCGTGCTGAGTTCAGTTGGGCCTTGTCCAGCCGCGTCTCGCTCGGGCTGCTGTACCGGTTCGATCGCTATCGCGTCGACGACTTCGCCATGGGGCCGGCCACGATGACCAGACTCGACATGCCCGGCAGCCTGTTTCTCGGCTACCTCTATCGGCCGTATCGAGCGAACAGTGCCTGGCTGCGCCTGAGCTATCGCTGGCAGTAGTGAGGAGGAGAACGATGACCAGGCTGCGTGTTGTCACGGGCGTCCTGAGTGCGGCGGCGGTGGTCGTGCTGACCATCGCCGTGCGGGCCCAGGACCAGGAACCACCCCTCGATCCGCGCATCGAGGCCTACGATAAGGGCCCCGCCAGGATCGATGTCTCCAAGTACCCGAAGGAGATGCGGGACCGCTACAAGGTAGTCACCGCCAAGTGCGGCAAATGCCACACGCTCGCGCGGGCCATCAACTGCGACTTCGTGCTCGAGGACGAATGGGAGCGGTATGTGAAGCGCATGATGAACAAGGCCGGCACGTTCATCAGTCCCGACCAGGGCAGGGTGATCTACGAGTTCCTCGCGTACGACTCGAAGATCAGGAAGAAAGCGCTGTATGACAAGCGCAAGGGCAAGTAACCACGGGCGCCACGGTTCCGGTTTCCGGTCATCACTTGTGCGCGGCGTCTTTCTGTTCAGCCTGGTGGGCCTCGTGTCGGCCGTCGGATCGTCTCTGATCCTGCCGGCCGCACCGGTGTCGCAGGCCATTGCCTTCAATCACGCCACACATGCCCCATTGATCTGCGCGGGATGTCACGCCGGCGTCGAGACCAGCCAACGCGCGGGACTTCCGTCCGGCGCCCTGTGCGCCAGGTGCCACGCCACGACACCGGCGTCGGTCGCACCTTCGGACTGGGAGCGCCTCCAGGCCCAGGGCGCGCGGTTCTGGCGGCCCGTCACGCGACTGCCGGATGACGTCATGTTCTCCCACAGACGGCACGTCACGCTGGCCGCGATGGCGTGCGCATCGTGCCACGCCGACATCGGGCAGCGCACCTCGCCGCCGCCGCGGGCTCCCGTGCGCCTGGACATGAACACCTGCCTCAACTGTCACCGGACTGAAGGGGTCAACGAAGACTGCACGGCGTGCCACCGATGAGCGACCGACTGAGCAGGCGCGGTTTTCTGTTCTACGGCGGCGCCGCCGTGATGGGCGTCACGCTGGGCCAACTGGCGCGCCGTCAACTGGCGTGGGCCGACGCGCGCGCAGCCGCCGATCGTGGCTTGGGAGAGGAGCGCTGGACGGTGTCGGTGTGCCGCGAGTGCCCGGCCGCGTGCGGCGTGCGGGTCCGGCTCATCGATGGCAGGCCCGTCAAGCTCGAGGGCAACCCTCTGTGTCCCGTGAGCCGCGGCCGACTGTGCGCCAAGGGACAGGCCGCCATCGAGGCCTACTACGACCCGGACCGTTTGACCGGACCAGCGAAACGGGTCGGACCTCATGGGACTGGCGCGTGGGAACGGATTTCCTGGCAAGAGGCCACCGGCCTGCTCGCCGGCCACCTGCGTGCCGCGACAGGCCGGCCCGGCCAGGTGCTGGCGGTCTCGGCCGACGAGACTGGCCCGGTGGCTGACGCCTGGACGAGGGTCTGGCGCGCCGGCGGGGCGCGTGTGCATCAGACCGAGGCCGCCACCGCCGCGCGCTTGCGCGACCGCATGGCCTTGCTCACGGGCGTGTCGGCGAATCCGCACTTCGATCTGGAGCACGCGACCCACGTGCTGTCGTTTGGCGCACCGCTCGTGGAGGACTGGCTCTCTCCCATCTGGACGCAGCGATCCTTCGGCCGATTCCGGCGTTTTGATGGCCGCCCGCGCGGCCGGCTCGTGCAGATCGAGAGCCGCCGGTCGCTGACCGCGCGCAAGGCCGACGAATGGATCGCCGTGCCAACCGACCGGCAGGTCGTCCTGGTGTATGGCATCGCGGCCGTTCTGCTCCGGGAAAATCGAATCGACCGATCCGCCCTCGAACCCTCTCTGGGCCGATTGGCCGACTTCGAACAGACCGTCACGACACGCTTCACGCCGGCTGCCGTCGCGGCAGCCACAGGCGTGCCTGTCGTCACGGGCCTTCGGTTGGCGAGGGATCTGGCCGCCGCCGCGCGACCGCTCGTTGTCGTCAACGCAGACGCCTCGAGCGATCTTGTCGATGCCGTGCTGGCGCTCAATATGCTCCTCGGGGCCTTCGACCGTCCGGGCGGCATCTCCGCGGCTCTGCCGCCGGCGTACACGTCACTGCCAGTCGATGCCGAGGCCGCGAGAGCCGAAGGGGGGCCGCGCGTGATCCTCCTGCGCGACGCCGCCGAATTTCGCTCGATGGCGACGACGCCGGACCTCCTGCCTGCGCTGAGCAGCGCCGAGCTCGTCGTGTCCTTCTCGCCATATCTGGATGAGGCGGCCAGTGTCGCGGACCTGCTCCTTCCGGCCCACACGCCGCTCGAAAGCTGGCAGGCGATCGTCCCGGCCACGTCCGCGCCGGGCCAGGCGATCGCCTTCAGCCGGCCGGCGGCGGCTCCGCTCGTCGAGACCCGCGATCTGATTCAGATCCTCAAGGCCGTGACTGACGCGGTGGCGGGCCCGCTGGCGGCCGCGTGCCCCTGGTCATCGTCGGCCGAACTGGTCGGGAGTGAGCTTGCGCGGCTGGCCAGGATTCGACGCGGCGGGCCCTACGCGTCGGTTTTTGAAACCGAGTGGATGCGCCAGCTCGAACGTGGTGGATGGTGGACCTCCGCGGCGGCGTCGCCCGAGGAGTTCGGCGATCTGGTGACGGCAGCCGGCGGCTGGGCCGATCCGTTCTTCGAGCCCGGGCAGGTTCGCCGCCGCATCCTCGAACAGGGGGGCTGTTCGTTTCTGCCGCCGCCGGCGATACCTTCCGAGCCGCTTCCGCCAGATCTGCCGCGCGGGCCGTACCCGTGGCGCCTGGAGACCTTCGTCCCGGCGACGGTGAACCAGCTCGGCAGCCCGAACCAACCAGTCCTGTTCGAGTTGCTGGGCCAGCCCGACGCCAAGCCGTGGGGTCCGTGGGTGGAGATGAGTCCCGAGACGGCTCACGCGGCAGGCGTCACCGGGAGAACCGTGGTTCGCGTCGAGTCGCAGATTGGTGGCGTCCGCGCCTCGGTCGTGCTCGTCGAGGGGATGCGGCCCGGGGGCGTGGCCCTGGCGTTTCTGCCGGCGCTGCCGACCGCCGGGCGCTGGGCTCGCGAGATTACCGAAGACGTTCGCGGTCTGGCGGCTGACGACCAGCTCCGTTCCGGGGCCGTCACCGTGCGGATCGTCCCGGCCTAGGAGCATCTGATGGCACGTTGGGGCCTCGTCATCGATCTCGACCGCTGCACCGCCTGCCAGGCGTGCGTCGTGGCCTGCAAGCACGAGAACAACGTGCCGTTTTCGACGCCGGCGGCGTCCAACTCGGGCCGGCTCCTCACGTGGATCCAACTCGTGGCGGTCGAGACACGCAGCCACGGTCCGGCGACGCCGATGCCCCTGATGTGCCAGCAGTGCGATCGGCCGCCATGCACCGATGTCTGTCCCACGAGCGCCACGTACCTCAACGCCGAGGGCATCGTCGCGCAGATTTACGCGCGGTGCATCGGCTGCCGGTACTGCACGAACGCCTGTCCGTACTCGGTGAAGTTATTCAATTGGCAGACACCGGCGTGGCCCGAGCCGATGACGGCGTTGCGCAATCCCGACGTATCGGTTCGACCCAAGGGCGTCGTGGAGAAGTGCACGTTCTGCCACCATCGCCTGATGCGCGCCCGCGAGCAGGCCCGTGCCGAGGGACGCGATTTGGCCAACGAGGACTACGTGCCGGCCTGCGTCCAGACGTGTCCCGCGGAGGCCATGGTCTTCGGCGATCTCGATGACCCGCACAGCGAGGCGTCGGCCTGGGCCGAGAGTCCGCGCGCCTTCAGGTGGATGGAGGAACTCGGCACGCGGCCGAAAGTCGTGTATCTGCGGGAGGGAGAGTAACCGTGGACGGATCCTTCGCACGCGGCCACGACGACTACGAGGCCATCACCCGTCCGGTCCTGACGGTTGGCCGATCGTTCCGGCGATGGACGATGGGTCTGGGCGCGGTTGTGCTGTGGGCGGTCTTTGCCTGGGTCTGGCAGCTCTGGTTCGGCCTCGGCGAGACGGGCCTTAACCGGCCAGTGTACTGGGGACTGTACATCACCAACTTCGTGTTTTTCATCGGCGTGTCCCACGCCGGCACGCTGATTTCGGCCATCCTGCGCATCGTCAACGCCGAGTGGCGGCGCCCCATCACGCGCATGGCGGAAGTCATCACGGTGCTCGTGTTGTTCTTCGGGGTCGGCAACGTGCTGCTCGACCTTGGGCGCCCCGATCGGGCCTTGGACGTCGTCCTGCACCCGCATTTCAGATCGCCGCTGCTGTGGGACATCATGAGCATCGGCCTCTATCTGGCCGCGAGCTCCTTCTATCTCTACCTGCCGCTGATTCCGGACATCGCCCGGCTGCGCGACCAGACCACGGGCTGGCGCCATCGTTTCTACACTCGCCTCTCGGTGGGATGGACGGGCACGCCCCGGCAGTGGCACCGGCTCGAGCGCGCGATCGGCGTCATGGCGATTGCGGTGATCCCCATTGCGGTCTCGGTGCACACGGTCGTCTCGTGGGTGTTCGCGATGACGATCCAACCCATGTGGCATTCGACGATCTTCGGACCGTACTTCGTCGTCGGGGCCATCTTCTCCGGCATCGCCGCGATCATCATCGCCATGGCGATCGTGCGAAAGGTCTATGCGCTCGAGCGCTACCTGCAGCCCATCCACTTCAACAACCTCGGCCTGCTCCTCCTGCTCATGACCTGTCTCTGGTTCTATTTCACCTTTGCCGAGCACCTGACGGTGTGGTACGGCCAGGAACCGGAGGAGATCAAGGTGTTCAATGCCCGGCTGTACGGCCCCTTCGCGCCGTACTTCTGGACGATGGTGGTGACGTGTCTTGTCGTGCCGTTCGCGATTCTCGCCAATAACAGAACCCGCACGGTCCGGGGCACCGTGGTGGCCTCGATTTCAGTGACCATCGGCATGTGGCTCGAGCGATTCGCCATCGTCGTGCCGTCGCTGTCGAATCCGCGGGCGCCGATCCATACGTTCACGTATGTCCCGAGTTGGGTCGAGTTGTCCCTGATGGCCGGCTGCTTCGCGGCGTTCGTCCTGCTGTACATGGGGTTTACGAAGCTGTTTCCGTGCGTCTCCATCTGGGAGCTGCAGCAGGAGGAGGCGTCGGCCAGGGCGGATGATTCCGCGCGGGTGGAGCAGGCCGTGGAGGTGTGATGCGCGGCGCCCTCGTGATGATCGGTCTTGTGGCTGTTGGCACCGCTGTAGCGATCCGGGCGGAGCAGCGGTCAGACACCGTTCGCCTGTCGGTGGAGCTACCGGACAACCCGACGGCCGGCGCCCGGCTGTTCGTTGAGAAGCAGTGCGTCCGCTGCCACGCGCTCGGCGGTGAGGAACGGCGGCTGGGGCCGGACCTGGGCCGAATTCACATCACCGGCACCGTCCTCGACGTGGCGGGGGCCTTCTGGAATCACGCCCCGGTGATGGCCGAGAAGATGCGCGATCTGAAGATCACGCCGCCCGTGCTTTCGAGCAGCGAGATGGCCGACCTGGTCGCATTCCTCACCGCCTACCGGTACTACCTCACCGAACTCGGAGTGCCGGGCAACGCCACGCGCGGCCTCGGGGTGTTTCGAGCCAAGTCCTGCGACCGCTGCCACGGCTCGAGCAACGATTGGAACCGTCCAGGCCCAAGTCTCGATCGCTATCGGGGCCAGTTCTCGGCGATCCAAATGGCCCAGACGATGTGGAACCACGGCCGGGAGATGGCGCCGGTGATGCGCGCGCGCGGTATCGCGTGGCCGATGTTCAGCGGCCGTGAGATGGGCGACCTGCTGGCCTATCTCCAGGCCGGCAACGATGACTTCGGCGGGGATCGCGTGTACTTCGAACCGGGCAGCCCCCGCCGCGGGCAGGAGCTCTTTCGGGCGAAGCGCTGCAGTGCGTGCCACGCCATCGCCGGCCGGGGCGGCCGGCTCGGCCCGAATTTGGGCCGCCTCAGGCGCGATCTCGTCGGATCGGTGTCCTCGGTCGCCGGCCTGATGTGGAATCACAGCCCCGTCATGGCGGCGGAAGCCGCCCGGTCGGGGATTCCGCACGTCACGTTCTCTGGACAGGAAATGGCGGACATCATCGCGTATCTGTACTTCGTGAGCTACGCGACCGTCACGGCGTCGCCCGATCGCGGCGCCGGCATCTTCAATAATCGGTGCGCGTTCTGCCACACGATTGGCGGAGGTCCTCGGAGCGGGCCAGACCTCGGTGCCGCTCCAGGGCTGGACGAGCCGCTCTCGATCATCACCGCGATGTGGAATCACGCAAGCCGGATGGAACAGGAACTTCGCCGCCAGGGGCGCGCGTGGCCGCGCTTCGCCCCAGGTGAAGCCGCGGACCTGACCGCGTTCCTTCTGGCGACACGCGCAGGCCTGCGGAAGTACTGAAACGCCCCTACCGCCCGTGACGGGTCGCCGTCCAGGCCCCCCCGAGCCCCCTCACGCGTCCGGTCGATTTCCTGGTATTTTGATTTTGAATAGTCAAATGTGATAGTTTGAGCTATCAAATGAGGTGCTCAATGAAACACATCCGCCTGATTGCCGGACCGTTGCTGCTGCTGTGGCTGGCCGGCACGCCGCTCGAAGCCACGCCCCAGTTCGCCCGGCAATATCGCCGGGACTGCTCCTACTGCCATCTCGCGCCTCCTGTCCTGAACGGCCGGGGCGAGGATTTCCTGGCCCGCGGGTACCGCCTGGCGGAGGACCTCGCGCCGGTGCCCTCGCACCGGACGGTGCCCGTCGCCGTGTGGAACACGGTCAACTATGAGCGCCGCTCACAGACGAACACCGCCTTCCCCGGCCGTATCGAACTGGTCTCGGCGGGCCCGATCGGCTGGTCCCGGGCGGCGTACTTCGCGGAGTGGCGCCTCCTGAGCCAGCAGATCGCGTCGGGGAACACCCTGCTCAATCGCTCGGGCCGGTTTGAAGATCTGTTCGTGACCACTCCGCTCGGCCGCAGTCCGCTCTTCCTGACGGTCGGACAGTTCCGCTCGATGTCGCAGGTGGATGTCTCGCGCCGCCTCTCGATTGCCGAGCCAGGGGTCTTCAGCGCCAGCCTTCCCGGCCCTCCGGCGTCATCGTCCCGCCGGACCGGGCTCGGCGCCTTCTCGCCGGCCGGCCGGCAGCCCGGTGTTCGCGTGATGTGGCAGCAGCAGATCCAGGATCGTCCGGCCGACGGCTGGTATGTGGGTGTGACGGTTCCGTTTCCAGGTGAGCTCACCATTCCGCTGACCGATGCCGCGAGCTTCGAAGTGGGTGGGACACCCAAAGGGGTCGTCTTCGAGTCGTATCGACGATCCGGCATCAACTCGATCGGGGGCCACGCCTTTGTCGGTGATGACAGACGGCTGGCACTGGCGGTTGGCGCGCTCCGCGTCGGCTCATGGGGCCTGCTGACCGCCGCAGGCGGCGTCGAGACCGTCCGCGGGACGACGGACACTCGCTACGGGATCCAGGGCGAGCTGTTTTTCAACCGGTGGGTTTCCGCTGTCGGCCGATTCGAAGACCGCAGCGGCCCGGGGCGGCGTGCCGCGGGAATTCTTTCGCTGAATGTGCACGTGCCCTTCGGTCCACCGTGGTTCCGCCAGGCCATGTGGCTGCAGATCGAGCAGCGCATCCAGGCGCGCGACCATCGTACGCTCGTCGCGCTGAGTCATGTGTTCTGAGGGGGGGCAAAGGTCCAGGGGTCCAAAGGTCAGGTGGTCGGGTGGTCATACGCGCACTCGCCGAATCCTGTATGGTGGATCTCGTGAACCCGTTGGCGAGTGTGCTTGATTACCGTCGGCTCTATACCTTCCTGCAGGATCGCTACGCCGACAGGGTCGTGTTGACCTTCGCACAGATCGAAGACCTGCTTGGGTTCCCGCTGCCAGCGCCCGCCCGCCTGGAACGGGAGTGGTGGAGCCGCGCAGACACCGGCGTGCCCGAGTCCGTGCAATCAGATTCGTGGGCCCGCGCCAGCCGAACGGCCACCGTCAATCTTTCGGCCAGGACCGTGCTGTTCGAACGGCTGGAACTGCCGGCGGGTCGTCCCGCGCGGTAAGCCGCGTTTCAACAGCGTGGCGTTCGGGCGCCTCGCCGCCGTCGGCGGCGTCGACGCCGGGCACACCGTTTGACAGGTGATGGACCGCGCGCCAGAGGTGGCGGGCGGTGCCTTCCAACCAGCGCGGCGTCGAGTTCGCGCACACCCGCCTCGGGAGAATCCAGTCCAGGGGCCGTTCGCTCCAGCAACTGCCGGCGGTGCGACTGCCGCAGCTCGACGAGTTGACTGGCGATGACTTCGAGCGCCTCGACCGGCGGCGCGGTGTCCGCGCGGAGCCACTCGCGCGTGGTCAGCGTGCGCGTCGCCGCTTCGATGGCCAGGGGGCGTCAGGGTTGTGAGCGAGGCGTCCAGGTGCCGCGTGAGGACCGGGCCGCGGTCTGGTACCAGCCCGACGATCGCGGCAGCGAACCGAGTGAGAAACGGCGGCAGCAGGACGACACCGAGGACGTTGAACACGGTGTGGAACGCGGCGAGCGTGACCGGATCGCCCGCGCCGTCATTACCGTCGAGCAACGTGGAGACCGCCAACATCAGCGGGAGGACGGCGAACGCCACGACACCGGCGAACACGTTGAAGGCGATGTGCGCCGACCAGGGGCAGGGCCGGCGCGCCCATCGGCAGCTTCAGTCCGATGACCGACACCAGCCAGCCGGTGCTGGTGGTGCCCAGATTCGCGCCGAAGATCACGCCGGCGGCTTGCGGAAACGTCAGGAGACCGGCGCTGACGAAGCCGATCGTCGTCAGCGTAGTCGCGCTCGACGACTGCACGAGCGCGGTGACCGCCGCGCCTGACAGAAGCACCTTGATGGGGCCGCCGGTCAGGCGCGTGAGCACGCGGCGGAGCGCGTCCCCCGCCGCGCTCTTGAGCCCTTCGGTGAGCCGGATCATGCCGAGCAGGAACAACCCGATCCCGCCGGCAAGCGTTCCAATCATCAGACCTGCGTCTTCGTCAGGCGTTTCATGGACGCGACGAGGGCGACGAGGTTGGCCCCGAACTCCCGTTGGCGCTCCTGGACGCGCGCGGCATCCAGGCCGCGACGTGAGGTGTCACAGCGAGTCAGAACCTCCGCGTCCGGCAGCGCGTGCCAGCCGACGGCCGGGGGGTGCGAGGTGACGGTCGGGGAGGGATCGACCGCCGGCGCTACTTGCCGGACGACTTCGTTGCCCTGGCCTTCAGGGCCTTCCGGCGGGCCCAGTACTTCCGCATGCCTTCGCTGATGGCGCGTTTGCCGGCGGCAGAGAACCTGCGCTTCTTCGAAGTGCCGGTCGTGCCGGCGGCCACGGTCGCGCCAGCCTTCTGTCTACGCAGGACGGGGAACACGCGATAGATTTCAGCGGTTTCCGCCAGGAGTTCTTTCAGCCTTGCCTGTGCGCCGACACGGGCCCATTGCTTCTGCAGGTCGAGATTACGCGCCATGTGAGATCCTCCAATACACGAACAGTCAGGACACTAGAGCGCGTTTCCAGAATGGAGGCCGGGTCTTCAGACCCGGCGACTCGGCGGGACTAAAAGTCCCGCCCTCCATCAGTTTTTGAAACGCGCTCCAAGATTAACGCCGACAAACGCCCCGTCGCAAGGGTCGCTTCCAGACTATACCAATCACTCGCGTTTGGCGCGAACGGTCTGAATGAGGCACGATGGAGGCGAGGCCGACGCAGACAATGACCCCCACACAGGAACAATCCCCGGCGACCTCCCACGATGTGGTGGTGATCGGCGGTGGTGTGGTGGGCGTCGCGTGCGCGCTGGAGCTGGCGCGCCGAGGAGCGTCGGTCGTGGTCCTCGAGCGCGACCGGGTCGGCCACGGGTGTTCGTTCGGCAACGCCGGCTGGTTGACGCCCTCACTGGCCGTCCCGCTCGCGAATCCGGCCATGCTGCTGAAGTCGTTTCGCTGGATGTTCGATCCCGAGAGCCCGCTCTACATCCAGCCGCGCCTCGACCCGTCGTACCTGCGCTGGCTCGCGGAGTTCCTGCTCGCGTCACGCACCGCCAGGTTTGAACGCGGCACCGCCGCGCTCGTCGAGCTGTGCCGGGTGAGCGTCGACCTCTGGGAAGAGGTGTCGAAGCGGTCGTCCGGGTCCTTCGGCTTCGAGCGCCACGGTCTGCTGGCCGTGTACGAGAAGACAGAGTCGTTCGAGGCGGCACACGGATCGGTCGCGCTCGTCGAGCGCAGTGGCGTGCGCGCCGAGCGCTGGACGGCCGGCGACGTGCGCGATCGCGAGCCGGCGATCATCGGCCCTCAGGTCGGCGGCTACTTCTTCCCCGACGACGCGCACTGCGAGCCGTATCGCGCGGTACTGGCGCTGGCTGCCGAAGCCGAGGCCGCGGGCGCCGTGTTCGTCGAAGGCGCCGAGGTGTACGGCGTCTCGCGCAGCGGCGGTCAGCACCGGTTGCAGACGACGCGCGGCGAGGTGCTGGCGAATCGGCTGGTCGTGGCAACCGGCCCATGGTCCGAATCGCTCGGCCGGATGCTGAACCTGCGCCTGCCCGTGCTGGGCGCGAAGGGGTATTCACTGTTGCTGCCGCGGGCCACGCCGCATCCGAAGCAGTCGATCTATCTCATCGAGCGCAAGGTGGCCGTGAACCCGCACGCCGACGCGCTGCGCATCGCAGGCACGCTCGAGCTGGTGCGGAACGACTTCTCCATCAACCAGCGGCGGGTGGATGTGATCCTGCGCGGCGCGAAGGCCATGCTCAACCTGGGCGAGACGCCTGTCGTGCGCGAGGTCTGGCGCGGTCTGCGGCCCTGCACGCCGGATGGCATGCCGCTCATCGGCCGCGCGCGCGGTCGCGGCGACGTCTGGCTCGCGACCGGTCACCAGATGGTGGGGTTGAAGACCGCCCCGGGCACAGGTCTGCTGCTCGCGCAGCTCATGACCGGCGAGACGCCGGGATTCGATCCCGAACCGTTCCGCGGAGATCGCTACTGATCGCCGCGGCGTCCGCGCTATCCTGACGCCATGCGTCGACTCCTGCTTTGTGGTCTGGAAGACGAAGCCCACACCGTGCACGGCTTCAGCATCCGCGCGTACTATGTGCGGTGGAGCTGGCCGTTGGGTTCCATCAAGAGCCAGGACTGGTCGTGTGGCGGCGTGTCACCAAAACAATGGAAAGGCGTGACCTGTCGATGATCGGAACGACCGGACTCCACCGCCTCACCATCGACTGCATCGTCGGCATCCATCCGCACGAACGCGAGACGCCGCAGCCGATCGTCCTCGATGTGGAACTGGACTACGACTTCGGACCGGCGGCGCAATCGGATGCGATGGCCAACGCCGTGGACTATGACTTCGTGGTTTCGGCGCTGACCGCGCTGCTGCAGACACGGAAGTTCCAGTTGATCGAAGCCATGGCGGAGGCGGCGGCCGCGCTGCTGCTCGACCGGCTGGCGCCGGTGGTGGCCGTGCGCCTCGAGATTCGGAAGCCGGCCGCCGTGCCGTCGGCGGCCAGTTCGTTTGTGCGCGTGGAGCGCGTCCGGCCATGAGCGCGCGGCCTGCCGGGGCGCCGCCCGTGGCCGTCGTCACCGGAGGCGCGCGCCGGCTCGGACGTCATCTCTGTGAGGTGCTGGCAGCCCGCGGCTACCGGGTCGTCATTCTGTACCGGGCATCGGCCGGCGACGCGCAGTCGGTGGTTGACGGGATCGTGTCGTCCGGGGGAGCCGCGCGCGCGGCGCAGGCCGACATTGCCAGGCACGCGGATGTCGAGCGGGTCTTCGACGACATCGCCGCCGGGGAGGGTCATGTGGACCTCCTCCTCAACAATGTCGGCAACTACAACCCGCAGGACGTGACGAAGCTGGATCCTGCGGTGTGGGACGCGACGCTGGCGACGAACCTGTCGGGCGCGTATTACTGCTGTTACCACGCGATCCGGCTGATGCCCGATGGCGGCCAGATCATCAGCATCGGCATGGCCGGTCTTGAGGGGATTCGCGCGAACCGGCGCGGGGCGGATTATTACGTCAGCAAGACGGGCCTGCTCGTGCTGACGCGGGCCCTGGCCGCCGGATACGCCACCCGCCAGATCCGCGTGAACATGGTGTCGCCGGGTCAGCTCGACAACTCGATCGACCTGCCGCCGCCAGGCAAGATTGGCCGCGAGGTCCCGCTCGGCCGCGCGGGAACGATGGCCGATATCAGTCAGGCCGTGGAGTACCTGCTCGACGCGCCGTACGTGACCGGCGTCAACATCGATGTCGCTGGCGGGTACCGGCTCTAGTCAGCGCCCGTGTCCCGCACCGCCGCGTCCGCGTTTGTGCCGCTCTGGGACCGTCAGGCCGAGTGGGCGCGCCGTCTGGCGATGGTGCGCGAGGCCCGCTCGTTTCTCTACCAGTCGATCTTCTACCTCGAGTACGACACCTACGGCCGCGGGATGGTGTCGGCGCTGCTCGACGCCCAGCAACGCGGCGTGCGGGTGCAACTGATCATCGACGGCTTTGGCCAGCGGCTCGGTCTCGTGTTGATGGATAAAGCGCAGCGCGCGGCGGTGCGCCAGGCGGTGGACGCGCTGCGGAACGCCGGTGCGGTGGTGACGTTCTATCGTCCGCCGCGCGTCTTGCAGCGCAGGCTGGGCGGCGGACACCACGTGAAGATTCAGGTCTCAGAGGCGGGCGAGGCGATCCTCAGCAGCGGCAACATCACGGCGTCCTCGTTCGAGGGCTGGAACGAATACGCCATGGCCGTACGCGGTCCGGTCGTCCCCGTGTTGCTCGACAGTTGCCGGCTGATCGGCGGCGTGGTCGCGCCTGATGACCTGGCGGCGCTTCGGACGCTGGCGTCGGCCGAACCGGCGGACCTGGCCCTGGACTACTGGTTCTGCAATCCGAACCTGCACCAGGGCGTGTGGGGCGCGCTGGGCTGGCGCGGACCGAACGTCCTCACGGACCGGATGATCGCCATGGTCGACGCGGCCACGCGCTCGCTCCTCATCACCAGCTTTTACTTCAAACCCACGGAGCCATTGATGGCCGCCGTCGTGCGCGCCGCCCGGCGGGGGGTGCACGTGGAGGTGTACCACTCCCACCGCGAGGCACTGCCCGCGACCGACCTCGCGTGGATTGCCGCGGCCGCCAGCTACGATCGGCTGCTCGACGCCGGCGTGCACCTCTACGAAAACCGCCACGGGGAACACTCGAAGATCGTGCTGGTGGACGACGAGTGGGTGGCGTGTGGCAGCTACAATTTCGAGGACGCGGCGCACGATCGGCTGGCCGAGGCGATGCTGGCCAGCCGTGACGCACGGGTGGTCGCCCCCGCGCGGGCGATCTTCGAGGTGTTGCGCGCGGACGCGGACAACGACCGCGTGACGGTCGAGACGTTCGGCCAACTGCCACAGGCCGTGCGGACGCGCGTCAACCGGTACGGCCGATTCAAGCGCTGGATGTAAGGGATGACCCCACTGCGATTCAAGGAAATCGAACACAAATTCGTCGTCGACGACCGTTTCGATCTCGAAGCGTTCCGTCAGGCGCTGCGGACCCTCACGCCGGCGCGCCGCGAGACTCTGCGCGTGCGCGATCGTTACTTCATCACGGAGACCGGACGCGCGCGCGGGTTCGTCGTCCGGCACCGCTGCGACCGCGAGCTGCACGAGCTGACGATCAAGACCATCGCCGACGACGCGGAGGTGCGCGGGGAGGTGAATCTCGCGCTGCGGCCTGGCGATCAGGAGGCACACGTGGATGCCTTCGTCGCCGCGCAGGGCCTCGTCTGGCAGGGCGCGCTCTGGAAGGATCTGGAGGTGTGGCACTTCGCCGAGTGCGAGGTGGTGCACTACACCGCGACCACCGACGACCGGGTGGTGCGCTGCGTGGAGTTCGAGGCCACGCACAAACTCACCGTGGACGCCGCGCTGGCGGTCGTCAAACGCTTTGAGGCGGCCACGGGATTTGCGGAGGCCACGCGCACGCCGGCGTCGCTGCTGGAGTTGTTGTGGCCGGGCGTGATGGTCGACGTTGGATGGCGGCGCTGAAGGCGTACACTCGGGGCATGACCCGGGTTGTGACCGACTACGAAGCCTATCTGTTTGGCGAGGGGACGTGGTTGCGCGCGTGGGAGAAGCTCGGTGCCCGCCCGGCCACCATCGACGGCGCCGACGGGTACGGGTTTGCGGTGTGGGCGCCCAACGCGTCGCGTGTTTCGGTCGTCGGCGATTTGAACGCGTGGGACGGCCGCACCCATCCGATGCGGAGCCTGGGCGCGAGCGGCCTGTGGGAACTGTTCATCCCGGGCGTGCGTGAAGGGCAGCCCTACAAGTTCGAGATCCAGTCCTCGCTGGGCGGACCGCCGCACACCAAGGCCGACCCGTATGCGCTGGCCGCGGAACATCCGCCAAAGACCGCGTCGATCACGTCGCATCCGGGGCGACATCGCTGGAGGGACGCCGCGTGGATGGACGCGCGCGCGCAGCGGGGGAACGCGCTCGACGCGCCGATGGCGACCTACGAAGTTCATGCGGGGTCCTGGCGGCGGAAGGGCGACCATGGCGATCGGTCCCTGTCGTGGCGCGAGCTGATTGATGAGCTGGTGCCGTATGTGAAGCGGCTCGGCTTCACACACATCGAGCTGATGCCGATCATGGAGCATCCCTACGAGCCGTCGTGGGGCTACCAGGTGACGGGGTACTTCGCACCCACGAGCCGCTTCGGGTCGCCGGATGACTTTCGCGCGTTCGTGGACGCGTGTCATGCGGAAGGCATCGGCGTGATTCTCGACTGGGTGCCGGGGCATTTTCCCAGGGACGCGCACGGCCTCGCCCGGTTCGACGGCAGCGCCCTCTACGAGCACGAGGACCCGCGGCAGGGCGAGCATCAGGACTGGGGCACGCTGATCTTCAACTATGGCCGGCACGAGGTCCGCAACTTCCTGCTGACCAACGCGCTCTACTGGCTGGAGGCGTTCCACATTGACGGACTGCGCGTCGACGCCGTGGCGTCGATGATCTATCTCGACTATTCGAGGGAGCAGGGGGGGTGGGTGCCGAACCGGCATGGGGGCCGCGAGAACCTCGAAGCGATCGACTTCCTGCGCGAACTCAACACGCTGACCCACGAACAGCATCCGGGCACCGCGATCATCGCCGAGGAATCGACGGCGTTCCCCGCGGTCAGCCGGCCCACGTGGGTGGGGGGCCTGGGGTTCACCTACAAATGGAACATGGGGTGGATGCACGACATCCTGGCCTACGTCAGCCGCGACCCCGTCTACCGGCGCTGGGAGCATCAACATCTGACGTTCTCGATGCTCTACGCCTGGAACGAGAACTTCATCCTGCCGTTTTCGCATGACGAAGTCGTGCACGGCAAAGGGTCGCTGATGGCGAAGATTCCCGGTGACGAGTGGCAGAAGGCCGCCACGCTGCGGACACTGTTCGCGTTCATGTACGCGCACCCGGGCAAAAAACTGCTGTTCATGGGTGCCGAGTTCGGCCAGTGGCAGGAGTGGAGCCAGGCGCGATCGCTCGACTGGCACCTGCTCGACGGGCCGCTGCACGCCGGGCTCCAGCGGTTCGTGGAAGACCTGAACCATCGCTACACGGCCGAGCCCGCGCTGTACCAACTGGATTTCAGCGCCGGCGGGTTCCAGTGGATCGACTGCAACGACCACGAGGCCAGCGTCATCTCGCTGATCCGGCGTGGCGAGGATCCCGACGACTGGGTGGTCGTGGTGTTCAACTGGACGCCCATCGTGCGGCACGGGTACCGCATCGGCGTGCCCGCACCGGGGTACTACGAGGAACTGCTCAACAGCGACGCGGCCGCGTACGGCGGCAGCAACGCCGGCAACGAAGGCGGCCGCCACGCCGAGGACATCCCCGCGCACGGCCATCCCCAGTCGCTCGTGCTCACCCTGCCGCCGCTGGCCGGCGTCATGCTCAAGGTCCAAGGGTCCAGGCGTTCAGAGGTCCAAGGGTCCAACGGTGTGCGACTTGACATCCCCGAGAGCCATTGACAGCATCACAGGGGATATCCGGTGTGGTGCGAGCAGTGTTGTTAAGAGTCTGTGTGTTGGCCGGCGTGCTGGGCGCGGTCTCCTGTTCCGAACAGGGGCCGACGTCTCCTCCCGGGGACGTCGATGGATCGCTGCTGACCGTGGAACTCTTCAGCGGCACCTTGCCTCTCAGGGGCGTGACGTTCTACTCGTTTTCAGTGGAGAAGGGCGGCACGACGTTTCTGACTCTCCTGGATGTGCGCGAGAACGGCGAGCCGTCCGAGGCGCTGATCACCATCGGTCTCGGCGTGCCCCGCGGCACGTCCTGTGTGTCCACCAACGTGCTGTCGGTCAAGGCTGGAGGCACGCCGCAGGTCACCGGCACCACCAACCGGGGCGTGCACTGCGCCGTGGTTTTTGACCCGGGCAACCTGACCAGCGCGGCCACGTTTGCCCTCAACATCACCCGCCCCAAATGAGTCGTACACGAGTGGTGCTTGGCGCAATGGCCCTCGCGGCGGCGACGGCCTGCAACAGCACGACGGCCCCCGATGTGGCCGACAGCCACCTCACGCCTCTCCAGTTCCTGACCCGGACCTTCGCCGGGGCGCTGCAGGTCCAGGGGTCGACGTTTTATTCCTTCCACGTGTCCCAGGCCGGCCCGGCCAGCCTGATGCTGGCCGCCGTCCAAACCCCCGGGGGCGCGGCGTTGGCCACGCCGGTCGGCATTGGTGTCGGCGTGCCCAAGGGGACGGGGTGCACGCGCGCCACCGCCATCACGACGCCGCCGGGCCTCGCGGCCCAGTTGACGGTCACCCTGAATCCCGGAACCTACTGCGCGAGCGTGTTCGACGTCGGGACACTCTCCGGCACCGTGAATTTCGCGATGCGCATTACGTATCCCTGATGGGTTGAGAGAGAGCCTGAAACTGCCATGAGAGCCGCATTTCCCGTCCAGACCGCCCTCGTCGCCGTGTTGCTGGCCGCCGCCTTCGCGGGCGCGGGGTGCGACGACGCCGAAACGCCGACGACGCCGACCCGACCGAATACGACCACGGTGAACTGGTCGAGCAGCCTCGCCCTGGGCGGGTCCACCACGCGATCGTTTGCGACCACGCGTACCGGCACGGTGAGTGTGACCATGCAGAGCGTCGGCGCGTCGACCACCCTGCGGGTGGGTCTCGGTGTGGGGATTCCGCTGGCGGATGGGTCGGGGTGTGTGCTGAGCCGCTCGGTGGAAACCACCGCCGGGGCCACCGCGCAACTGGAGCTGACGGTGGACGCCGGCAGTTACTGCCTGCAGGTCTACGACCCGGGCACGTTGACCTCGCCGGTCGCGTTTTCGATCACCCTGGTGTACCCGTCGTAACCAGCCAGGGATTAGCCTGAATTTTCACACCGGGGAAACGGATAACGCCACCCGCGGGGCGGTCAGCCGATCTCAAGGCGTAGCGACCGGCCATGCCACCACGGGATCTTCGTCGTGCGCCCGATGAGCCCGGCGTCGATCAGGATCGGATTGTGAGCGCGACGAGAGAGCTGCACGGTCACGTGCTCGTCGGAGACAGTGACGCGCGCGCTGCTGTCGAGGAAGCGGCGGAAGATCTGCCGCGCCTCGGCCCGCTCGTAGCCATGGAGTGTCTTCGCGAACATCCGGTAGATCCCGCTGGCGATCACGGTGAGGAGCACATCGAAATCGACGTTGAGGGCGACGGCGGAGGAGAGCGCGTCGAGGTGGAAGAAGTCGACGGCGTCGCCCAGTCCGTTCTCGATCAGCATCCGCCTGGCATAGCGCGTGATGACCGCCTTCAGCGTGGACGTCGTGTCGTTGGTGAGCAGGATGGTGGGTTCGTCGTGTCCGAGGTCGCGGATCAATAGCTGCCGCAGCGTTCCCGCGTAGCCCTTCAGACTCACGCGCTGATCGACGACCCGAGGCGTCTTGAACTTGCGGTGCGGCACGTCCAGGTGAACCGTCTGCCATGCGGATCGGGGCATCGTCGCCACCTCGGCGACCAGCGCGGGGGAGCGTCGGCGCAGGGTGATGAAGGTGATGTCCATCTGGTTGAGCTTGGAGAGGTTCGCATAGGTGGTGAGCTTGGAATCGAAGACGAGATGGCGGGGCCGTTCCCCGTACTTGCTTTGCCAGAACGTGACGAACCGAAGCACCTCGTCGGCTTCTTCCCCTTTGCGCAGGTCGGCGTTCGAGTAGCAGAAGACCTGCCCCTCTGCATCTTGCGCGAAGAAGGTCAAGATCGCCTTGCGCCGTTGACTGCGTCGGGGCACATAGTGCTTCTCCACGAACGGGTCGTCGCCGAAGTAGGAGATGGAGTGGAAGTCGAGATTGAACGAGCTGGCGTCAATCAGCTTCTCCTCGCGCAGGACCTCGATCCAGGCCCCCAGGAGCCGCACGATCGCCTGGCGTCCCAGGCGTGACGAGTACTGCGACATGAACGTCGCCTTCGGGAGGGCGTTGAGTCCCGCGGCGAGCGCCACGCCCTCGTCGAAGACCAGATCCATCACGTGGCTGCGGCGTGACTTGCCGAGCATCTTGAGCAGCAGTCCCGAGCGGAGCGCGTGGGCGGCCGGGATCATCCGACTGCCGGGGAAGCGGCAGCGCGCCACCAGGGCATCGAGGTCGAACCGGACGAGCAGCGGCAGGAGCAGGAACAGGCCGCCGGCATGGGTTGTGAAGCTGCGCTCGGCCAGGGAGAACGCCCGAACATCGGCGATGGCGTCAGCCGTCGGCCGGGGCCGGTCGGGTCGTTCGTCCTCGGCACGGCGGGGCAACCTGGAGAAGCCCTCCTCGCGCAGGACTTCCTGGATGGCGGTCGCGCTGAGCCGGTCCTGGCCCGAGCGCTCGAGCTCGTCGCGAATATCGTAGATGGATAGATGGCGCTTGCGGAAGGCGATGATGCGCTCGCGGACCGCGTCCTTCCGGGGCTGCGACTGGGGACCGTGCGGGATGGCTCGGAAGAAGTCCCGGTCCATGTGGTGGCGAAAGCGCCAACAGAGCACGCGCAAGGACCCCGGCTGGTAGCCAAACTGACGCGCGGCTTCGGCGGAGGAGAGTCCCTCGACGAAGTAGGCGCGGAGCGCCTCGTACTGGCGCTGCCGGGGGTGCTTCGGCTCCCGGAAGAAGCGCGCCTCTGACGTAATCATATAGGGTGTTCCTTTAATGACACCTGTAGTATATTACATGACCTCCAGGTGTCAAGTGTTTCGAAAGAATTCTGGCACCCCCTGAGGAGACAAGGCGCCGACGAGGCGAGCGGCGCGGCTGTGCCTCGCCATATAACATGGTGCAGTTGTCGTATCAGAACGTCGTATTGATAACGGCTGTGTCGGGCGTCCCTGTACCGCTCAGCCGGTTCGCCGTCGAGCGGCGGCCGTGAGTCCTGCGGCCAGACACCCGTCCTGCGGGCAAGGCGTTATCGCGACCGGAGGCCGTGAAAATTCAGGTTAGTCTCTCGGCCAGCTCGGCCAGCTCGGCCAGCTCGGCCAGCTCGGCCAGGTCCTTCCCGGTGCCAAACACCTGGCTGGCGACACACGAGTCGCCCCGGAACACATCGACCGCAACCCCCTCTTCCGTGCGGTGTGCGACCCCTTCCTACCCGGTAATGCCGAAGCGGTACGCGCCGCGGCTCGACTGGTGCTCCGCGAACCGCCCGTACCGGAAGATGTTCAAGTCGTAGGAACGGCACGCGCCGTCGAGGACGAGTTCCGCGACGGCGACACCGACCGCGGGGGCGATCTTGAAGCCGTGACCGCTGAAACCCACGGCGCAGAAGAACCCCTCGGCGCCCGGGATCCGATCGATCACCGGTTGCCAGTCCGGTGTGACGTCGTAGAGTCCGGCCCACCCCCCCCCCGCGCCGCGCCCTCGCTCATGATGGGAAACCGCGTGAGGATGGCCAGCGAGTACCGCTCGATCTCGTCGAAGCTCGGTACCGTGGAATGGTTGTCGGGATCGACGGCCGTATCGATGTCCTGGAGCGAGCCGACCATGAACGTGTCCTGCCGCTCGGGCTTGAAGTACCACCCGGTCGCGAGGTCCGCCCACACCGGCGTCGGCTTCCTCCACTGCGCCGGGCGTTGCAGCAGCGTCACGGGATGGCGGCTCGCCCGCATCGGAATCGTCGCGCCGGCCATCGCGGCGAGGCGCCCGCCCCAGGGCCCGGCCACGTTGATCACGATCGGCGACGCGATGGGGCCGGCGCTCGTCAGCACGCCGGTGATGCGCCCGCGGTCCATCGACAGTCCGGTGACCTCGGTTTTCCGGACGAGTTCCACGCCCGCGCGTTCCGCCGCCGCCGCGTAACTCGTCGCCGCCAGCGCCGGATCCGCGTAGCCGCCGCCTGGTTCGTACGCGCCGCACGCGAGGCCGTCTGACGCCAGCTCGGGTTCGAGCTCCTTCAATTGCGCGGCTGACAGCACGCGGGCGTCGATGCCGAGGCGCTGCTGCATGGCGACCGTCGCCGTCAGCGCCTGCGCGTCCGCCTCGCCCGCCATGAAGACCACGCCCGACCGCACGAAACCCGCATCACCGCCAATCACCTGCCCGAAGTCGTCCCACACCGTGACGCTGTCGCGCGCCATGGCGGCGAGTGTCTCGTGTGTGTAGTGCTGGCGGACGATGCCGCTCGAACGACCGGTGGGGCCCGACGCGATGTGGCCTCGCTCGATGAGGGTCACGCGCTTCACGCCGCGCGCCGCCAACCGGTATGCCGTCGAGCAGCCGTTGATGCCGCCCCCAATCACAATCGCATCCGCGGTCGTCTTCATCAGACCCGCATGCTACTCCAAAACTTGTGCGGCGTGCGACGTGCGACGTGCAGCGTGCAGGCGTCTATTTCAGGCCAATCCGCCGCACCATTTCACTGAAGCGCGGATCGCCGCGCAACGGCGTGTACCCCGGGTCCAGGTGGAGATAAATCAAGCCGCCACAGAATCTCGACACCCTGGCAAATCGATTCCCGTGCGCCATGGGTCGTGCGTCGTGCCTCGTTGGCTTGCCACCCGAAGGTCGCCGCAGGCGGGCGAAGGGTGGCGGAGAGAGAGGGATTCGAACCCTCGGTAGAGTTTCCCCTACACACGCTTTCCAAGCGTGCTCCTTCAACCACTCGGACATCTCTCCGTTCGGGGGTGCCGGTCGCCGTGGCGCGCAACCGGCTTTCATCTTACCCTGTCCCCCCGCCACCTCAGCCACCTCCGCCACCTCAGTCACCTCAGCCATCTGCTAGACTGACGTGACCGTAGCGCGCCAGACCGCGGTCCGGACCCTGTGCAAGTTCAGCCGACGAACCGCGTCAGGGCCGGAAGGCAGCAGCGCTCAGTCGATCCTGTGCTGTGCCGCAGGCCCTCCGGGCCGCGGTTGGGCGCGCGCGGCACGTCCCTGAGAGTCCTGGCAGGCCATGACACACGTCGCCCTCGCTCGCAAATGGCGCCCGCAGCGCTTCGAAGATGTCATCGGCCAGCGCGGCGTGGTCGACACGTTGCGCAACGCCATCACGTCGGGCCGTCTGGCCCAGTCCTTCATCTTCGCGGGCCCCCGCGGCGTGGGCAAAACGACCACGGCGCGCATCCTCGCCCGCGCCCTCAACTGCGTCAACGGCCCCACCGCCGACCCGTGCGGCACCTGTGACGCGTGCGTCGAAATTGCCGAGGGCCGTGACGTCGACGTCATGGAAATCGACGGCGCGACCTACACCGGCATCGACGCCGTGCGCGAGGTCATCGTCGAGCCCCTGTCGATCGCGCCGATGCGCGACCGCTACAAGGTCTTCATCATCGACGAGGTGCACCGGCTGTCAAAGCAGGCCTTTGACGCGCTGCTGAAGTCGATCGAGGAACCGCCGCCGTACGTGAAGTTCATGCTGGCGACGACCGAGCTGGACGCGGTGCCGGCCACCATTCAGTCGCGGTCGCAGGTCTTTGAGCTCAAGGCGCTGCCGTTCACCGCGATTCGCGACGAGCTCCGCGACGTCACCACCCGCGAATCGGTCACGATCGACGACGCCGCGCTCGCGCTGCTGGCGCGGGCGGCCGAGGGCAGCATGCGCGACGCCCTGAGCGCGCTCGACCAGGTACTGGCCTTCACGAGCGATCAGGTCACCGCCGCCGACGTCAGCACGGTGCTCGGTCTCATCGGCCGTGACGTGCAGTTCGACATGGCCGACATCGTCGCGCGCGAGGACGCGAGCGGCGCGTTTGCGTTGGCGGGCACCGTCGTGGACGCGGGGTTCGACCTGCGCGCGGTGTGCCGCGAACTCGCGCGCCTGATGCGCGACCTGATGGTCGTGCGGATCGATCCCGGTCGCGTCACCGATCCCGACATCGCCTCCGAACACGAGCGGGAACGGCTGACGACGCTCGCCGGGCGGTACTCCCGCGAAGATCTCATGCGGTCGTTCGACCTGCTGTCGGCCGCCGAACGCGACATCCGCACTTCGTCGCAGCCGCGCCACACGTTCGAAATGGCGCTGCTCAAGTGGATCCACCTCCGCAAGCTGACCTCGATCGAGGCGCTCATCGCGGGTGGCGGCGCCCCCGGCCCCCCGCCCCCCGCACCGAGCACGCCGCACGCCGCCCCCCGCACAACGCACGTCGCACCAAGCACTCCGACCGTCGCCCCCCGCACAACGCACGCCGCACCAAGCACTCCGACCGTCGCACGCCGCACGCCGCACGCCGCACAATTAACGCCGTCATCGATCAAGCCGGCGTTATTAGCGTCCATCCGCGACGCCAACAAAGTCTTCTACAGCATGGTGATCGCGCAGGCGCAGACCATCGACGTCGACAACGATCGCATCATCTTCACATTCGCGCCGGCGCACAGGAATCTGCGCGTGCAACTGGAAGCCAGGAAGGCCTGGATCGAGCAGCAGGCGCAGCACCTGACGGGACGAAAAATGACGGTGGCCGTGTCGGAAGGTCAGGCGGTACCGCCGCCGGCCGCCGCCGGTGCCGCTGCGGCGCCGCCAATCAGTCAGCCAGAACCACGACCGGGCGCCGGAGACGACGCGCGGCAGGCGGCGTTGCGCGAACGCGCGAAGGCGGAACCCGCGGTGCAGCACGTGCTGGACGTCTTCGGCGGAGAGATCGAGAACGTGGAGGAGATCACGTGAACATCCAGAACATGATGAAGCAGGCGCAGCAGGTGCAGGAGCGCCTGCAGAAACAGATGGGCGAGATGAAAATCGAGGCCACCGCCGGCGGCGGCATGGTCACCGTCGTCGTCACCGGTCACAAACAGTTGGTGTCGATTCGCCTCGATCCCGAGGTGGTGTCGAAAGACGATGTGGAGATGCTGCAGGATTTGATTGTGGCGGCCACCAACGACGCGCATCGCAAGGTGGATGAGGCGCTGGCCAGCCAGATGCAGGGCCTGATGGGCGGAATGCGTCTGCCGGGCCTCGGCTGATGGCCTCGTCCGATCCGCTGGCCGGTCTGGTCGCCGCCCTGCAGCGGTTGCCGGGCATCGGGGCCAGGAGCGCGCAGCGCCTGGCGTTTCACGTGCTCAAGACGCCGCGCGAAGACGTGGACGCGCTGTGCGCGGCGATGGTGTCGGTCAAGGACCGGGTCACCTACTGCTCGGCGTGCAGCAACGTCACTGACGTGGATCCCTGCGGGTATTGCACGGATCAGGCGCGCGACGGACGCATTATTTGTGTCGTCGAGCAACCCGAGAACGTGTGGGCGGTGGAGCGCACGCGCGGGTTTCGCGGCCGCTATCACGTGCTGATGGGCGCCATCGCGCCGCTGCAGGGGATCGGCCCCGAGGACCTGAAGATCAAGGGGTTGCTCGCGCGTGTGGGAATGGGCGGGGTCGAGGAAGTCATCGTCGCCACCAATCCCACCGTGGAGGGCGAAGCCACGGCGTTGTATCTGGCGCGCCTGCTGAAGCCACTCGGCGCGCGCGTAAGCCGCATCGCCATGGGCGTGCCGGTCGGATCCGATCTCGACTACACCGACGAGTTCACGATGTCGAAGGCCATGGAAGGCCGTCGCGACATGTAGAGCGGCGCCACCCTGATGTCCATCGCGATCGCCATCCTCACCCGGTCATCCGCCGATCCGCGCATGAAGGCCCGCCTCGCGCCGGTCCTGCCCGATCCCGATCATCGCCGCGATGTGGCGCTCGCGTTTCTCGACGACCTCGTCGAACGCGCTGCCGCGCAGCCAGGTGTGACCGTCAAAGTGGCCGTCACGCCTCCGCTCGAAGGCCTCCGCATGGACCGGCCGTCGCTGTTGTGGCACCAGTTATTGCTGCAGCGCGGCGCCACCTTTGGCGAACGGCTGCACCACGTGCTCGAAGACCTCGCCAACGCCGGCTTCCACCAAATCGTCATGCTCGGTGCCGACGTGCCCGACCTGCCGCCGAGTTGTCTTGAAGAGGCCGTGCAGGCGCTCACGTCGGATCCGGCGACGGTCGTGTGTGGGCCGTCCGGCGACGGCAGTTGCTACCTGCTCGGCCTGACCGTGCACGACCATCGCGTGCCGGATCTGTTTTCGCCGGTGCGCTGGAGCACACCTCACATGCTCGAGGACACCGAGGCCGCCGCCGTGGCGCACGGCCTGCGCGTGCACCGGGTGGGCGAGTGGCACGATGTGGACACGCCTGAGGATCTGCAGACCCTGGCCGACCGGTTGCGTCACGCGCCATCCACCGCGCCGCACACCGCCGCGATCTTGCAGTCGCTCGGCCTTCTTCAGGGCCCGCGGGCCCTAAAGACCCGGCCTCCATCAGGAGTGGAGCACGAGCGCACCCGAGCACCTACCCCGCCAACATCCTGTCAACCGTCTCGACGACGACGGCCGGCGTCATCGGTTTCTGCATGAACGTGGACGGCGGCGGCGGCGCCAGGTCGGGCTCCGGCAGGTAGCCGGACATCATGATCACGGGCAGGTCCGGCCGCAACTGGCGCAGTCGCGCCGTCAGCTCGCGGCCGTTGAGGCCGGGCAGCACGAAGTCGACCAACAGCAGGTCGAACGGGTCTGTCACGGCCAGCGCCGACGCCGCATCGCCGCACAGGATGACCTTGTAGCCCTTACGCTCCAGGATCCGCCCCACCAGCAGGCGAATCGGCGGTTCGTCGTCAACGACAAGGATTGTGGCCATGGCGAAGGGAAGGATAGATCACATCCTGTTGCCGGCCCATCCCGTCACCGGGCGCGCCAGGCGCGCCGGCCGAGCAGCGCCAGCCCGACGCCGGCCCAGGCCAGCAGGCGGGCCTTGCGGACCAGCGCCATCGTGACGCCAGCGGCGCTGCCCAGTCCAATCAGTTCCGCAAAGCCGGATGTGGTCACTTCATCCACGCCCACCCGCAACGGGACCGCGCGAAACACGACGTTGATGACCCGGTTGACGGTGTCGAGCAGAAACGCGTGCAGCAGGCTCGTCGTGCCGGTGAGCAGCCACACCGTCAGCCACGCCTCGGCCACGCTGGCGACGTGAAACGCCACCTCGCACGCAATCACGACGCCCAGGCGCCAGGGCGCGGCGCGGAACGACCGATAGGCGATGTGTTCCACGTCGCGAAGGCGCGCGAGCAGGCGGCCGAGGCGGCCGTCGGGGTTCCGCACGAGCCACGCGCGGGTCGTGCTGGTCACGCCCGGTCGTTTCCACGCCAGCCACAGGGCTCCAGCGAGGACGCCGGCCATCAAGGCCAGCGACATCAACGCGGCCGCCCGCCAGGCATCGGGCAGCACAAACGTCGCAAGCAGCGTGGCCGTGCCGGCGACCACGACCACGGCGACCGACACGCTGTAGAAGAAATTCTCGGCCGTGAGCGCGCCGAGCGCTTCGTCGGTCGTGACGTGGCGCGTGACGTAGATCGCCTTCGCGGGTTCGGACACGAGCAGCGACAGGAACGACAGGTTGCCGAGCGCGTCGCCGCTGATGGTGGCGGCCGTGGCGCTGCGCAGAGGCACGCGACCGTCAATCAGGATGGTCCAGGCCAGCGAGCGCGCCGTGAACCGGAAGAGCGAGAGCGCCAGAATCGCGAGGAAGCCGGTGACGTGGACGGCCAGGAATCCGCGGACGATTTCGTCGAGTCCGACGAGGTTGACCTGCCAGACCAGGAGGGCGAGTCCGGCCACCGCCAGGAGCGCGCCGGGAAGGCGTGACCGGGCGGCCGGGGGTGACGTGGCGCACACGGAAGCAATCATCCCACACGGCGCTTCGGTACCACGGCAGGTCAAGTGGGACGGCCGTATAATCGTCCGATGCTCCCCGCCTCGTTCGCCATCCCTGTCGCCGTGATCCTTGCGGTCATCGGCGGGGTGGCCTGCTTCGCCGGGTATCGACTGTTTCGGATCGTGCTGGGCGTCTACGGCTTCATCCTCGGCGCCATGATCACGTCGTCGGTCATGGGCACCGCGAATGTGTGGGCCCTGGTGCTGGCGGCCGCGGTGGGCGGCCTGCTCGGCGCCGGGTTGATGATCGCGGCCTACTTCGTCGGGGTCGGCCTGATTGGCGCGGGGTTGGCGACGCTGGGCGTCCATCTGCTGTGGCGGGTCATCGGCGGCGACCCGCCCACAGCCCTGCTGATTGTCATGGCCGTGCTGGGCGCGCTGGGCGCGTTGTCCGTGTCCCGGTACGTGGTGGTGACCGGCACGGCGCTGGCCGGGTCGTGGACGATGATGGTGGGTGTGCTCGCGTTGGCCGGCGATCGGTTCGGCGGGTTGAACGTCACGCCGGACAACATCTGGGTTGTGTACGCGTTGGGTCCCTGGCCCGCGAGCTGGTGGATTACCGGGTCGTGGGTGGCGCTGGCGATTGCCGGCGCCGTGGTGCAGACCGCCACCACGTCAAAGAGCGGGAAGAGTAGACGAAACAGCGGCAGCCGCCGCTGATGGAGGAGAGATTCATGGCAGAGTTTTCACGTCACGTCACCGTCAACTGGGCCGGTCCGATCATGGAAGGATCGGGCATCGTCGCCGCCGGATCCGGCGCGTTTTCGCTGCCGGTCACCTTTCCGCGCCGCATCGGTGAGCCGGAAGGGTCCACGAGCCCCGAAGAGTTGATGGCCGCCGCGCACGCCGCGTGTTTTGCGATGGCGCTCAACGGAACGATGGGTCGCAAGGGCGGTGCGATCGCGAAGACGCAGATCGCCTGCACGGTGACCGCCGACAAGGGCGACGCGGGTATCACGATCACGTCGTCGGCGCTGTCGGTCGTCGCCGAAGGCCTCACGGGCATGGACGCCGCGACGTTTGCCGAGGTGGCGAAGGAAGCCGAGTCGAAGTGCCCGGTGTCGGTGGCCTATCGCGCGTCGATGACGGTCACGCTCACGACGGAAGTGAAATAGAAAGGGCCAAGAGGTCCAGGGGGCCGTGGGTTGCGTGGCCTTCTGGCGCCGGCCTAGAATTGGGGTTCGCTGTCGCGGGTGCGATCCCATCCGTGTGCCTCTCGTTCCTCGGTAGCTCAACGGCAGAGCATCCGGCTGTTAACCGGAGGGTTGCTGGTTCGAATCCAGCCCGAGGAGCCATTCTTCTGCCGGCC
>JBCKZS010000003.1:0-116080 GCA_038918905.1 Vicinamibacterales bacterium | reverse complement strand
GTCCGTCACGTCGTCGATCGTCCCCGTGCCCAAGGACTGCGTGATTGCCACCGTCGCCCCGCCCGTCGTCAGGTTGTTACCGTTGACGTCCTTGGCCTGCACCGTGAGCACCTGCGTGCTCTCGCCGTCCGCCGTGATGCTGGCGCTCGTCGGCGTCAGCGTCGACGCCGCCGCGTTCGCGGCACGCTCAGCGGCAATGAAATCGCTGAAGCTCGTCATCCCCGTCGCGCGGATTGACGTCGCCGTCTGATTGTCTGACGCCGGCGCCGTCCACGTTTCGGTATCGAACTTGCGCACCGCAAATGCGGACGTGGTCGCGCCCTCATCGACGTCGTCGGCGACGAAATTGAACGTGCCGGCGTACGACGTGAATCCGCCGATGCCGGCGTTTGCCACCGTCCAATAGCGGTTCACGCTTCGTTCGGGATTCGCACCCGATGTCGCGATGTTTGGATGGTCATCCGCCGTTGTCGACGCGGTCAGCGCGCCCGAACCGCTCGTCGTGCCCGCGAACGCGATGACGACGGGTGTGTATGCTCCGGCATCACCGACGTCGAACGTCGCCGATGGTGCGGCCGCGTTGGGAATGAAGCGCCGAAGGTTGCCGTTCACGTACTGCGATGGTCCCGCGCCGCTCACGGCACCGGCCGCTCCGATCGATACTCTGTTCGCGCCCGTGCTGATGATGCCGCTCGTGAACGTCAGTGTTCCGTTGATCGTCGGAGAGACGTTGATCGTCACGCCCGCCGTATTCACGACGAGGTTCGCGAACGTAGTGGCACTCGTGCCGCTCACGGTCTGCGTTGCCGCGCCGTTGAGAGTCACCGTGCCGCCGTTGCTCGTGAACGTACCGCCGTTATCCCAGTTCCCCCCGACCGCGAAGCCACTCGCCGCCGGCGCCACGACGGTGCCGGACGCGATCGTGAAGTTGCCGCCGATTGTCGTCGCCCCGGTGAACGTCACCGTACCACCACCCGTTGTGGTGAGCCCGCCTGTGCCTTCCACGGTGCCCTCGATCGTAACGGCGTTGCCGTTCGCGTCGATCGTGCTCGTGCTCGTGAGAGAAACCGGGCGCGTACTCGGCGACGAAATCGTGCCGCTCGCGCGCAGCGTACCGCCCGCCAGGACGAGGGTATTCGTGCTGCTGCCGTTGCCGATCGCTGTCGTCGCGCCCGCGGTGAGCGTCCCCGCCTGGACGGTCGTCGCGCCGGTGTAGGTATTGACCGCGGACGGCGTGAGGGGCGATGTGGCGCTGTTCTGAATGACGCCCGTCACGTTGGGACCGATGACCGCGCTGATCAGCGTCTCTCCCGTGCCCGTGCCCGAATTCGTGACGGTGCCGATGGGATTCACGCTCGTCGTCGCCACCGTGATCCCGCTCGCGATCGCGCTGTTGTTCGCGAGCACCAGGTTCCCCGTGCCCGTCACGCCACCCGACACCGTGAGCAGCGACGTGCCGCTCCCGTTGCTGTTCGTGAGCGTCGTCCCCCCGGCGTTCACCGTCAGCGCCCCGCTCACCGTCAGCGCGCTGGTCGCGCTGTTCTCCGTGATCGCCGTGACGTTCTCCCCCACCGGCGCCGAGATCGTCACCACCCCCGTCCCCGTGCCCGCGTTCGTGATCGTGCCCGTGGGATTGACGCTCGTCCCCGACAGCAAGATCCCGCTCGCGATCGCGCTGTTGTTCGCCAGCACGAGGTTCCCCGTGCCCGTCACGCCACCCGACACCGTGAGCAGCGACGTGCCGCTCGCATTGCTGTTCGTGAGCGTCTTCCCCCCGGCGTTCACCGTCAGCGCCCCGCTCACCGTCAGCGCGCTCGTCGCGCTGTTCTCCGTGATCGCCGTGACGTTCTTCCCCACCTCGCCTGAGATCGTCACCTCCCCCGTCCCCGTGCCCACGTTCGTGATCGTGCCCGTGGGATTGACGCTCGTCACCGACAGCAAGATCCCGCTCGCCAGCGCGCTGTTGTTCGCGAGCACCAGGTTCCCCGTGCCCGTCACGCCCCCCGACACCGTGAGCAACTGCGTCCCCAGCGTGTTCGTCAGCGTCGTCCCGCCCGCGTTCACCGTCAGCGCCGCCGTGCTGATCGTCAGCGCCGACGTCGTGCTCGCTTGCGTGATCGCCGTGACGTTCGCCCCCACCCCGCCCGAGATCGTCGTCGTCCCGGTGTTCGTGCCCGAGTTGGTGATCGTGCCAGCCGGATTCACCGGATTGGTCGACAACGTCAGGGCGGCGGTGGTCCCCGCGCTAGTTACCGTGACATTCCCCGTACCGGTGATCCCACCGCTCAGCGTGAGCAGGAAGGTGAGCCTCGGCGCAAGCGTAAGGTTGTTGTTCAAGACGACAGCGCCGCTGAAAACGGTTGCCTCGTTGCTCCTGATCCGCAGCGTATTTCCGCTGCTCCCCGACGCGACGACGATCGCATGCGCGAACGTCCCGGCGAATCCGCCGTTGAGCGTGGCGGCGGCGCTACCGCTGACGGCGCCGAGGGTGATCCCGCTGCTCGTCGCCCCGAATGCCGTCGCGCTCGTCGTGCCGCTGACCGTTCCGGACTGTATCGTCAGGCCACCGGTGAACGTGTTCGCGCCGGAAAGAACGAGCGTACCGCCGTCCGCCGCCATCGTCACGCCACCGGATCCGCCGAGCACGAGCGAGATCGTGCTCGTGCCGCTCGTGTACGTGTTAACGAGGACGCCCGTGGTCAGGCTGACCGAATTGCCGCCGATCGTGTAGCCGCTGGCCGACACCGTGATCAAGCCAAAGCTCGTCCCGGCCGTGAAATTGTTGTTCGGTGCGTTGTCCGCCGCGACTCCGCCCGTGCCGAACACGAGATTGTCCCCGGCAACGGGCGCGTTGTCACCAACCCAATTCGCGGCGGTCGTCCAATTACTAGTTAATGTACTACCTCCATCCCAGGTCCGCGTCGTCTGCGCGAAGGCCGAAGCGCTCGGGAGCAAAACGAGTACGCAAAACACTAACGCCGCACGGATTGCACGCTCTACGATGCTCACGCAGAGTCTCGCCAGATGACCGTGAGTGCCGTGACTACCGCAGGTACGAGCATCCGGTCCACTATCTGCCCGGGGGTCGGCACAGAGGTCGCCACTGGCACGTCCAGCGTCGTCACAGCCCTCGCGCCCAGCAATTCGTGCTCATACCCTTCCCGTTCACCGCCCGCACACGGTAGCGGTACTCCGTGTTCGCGATGTCCAACCCACCGTTCGCAACACTGGCCGTCGAAACTCTTTGCGCTCATCGATCCGGCCGGCCGGCGCTCGCCTAGTTGACCCATCCAGCCCGAAGGCGTGTTGATCGTCGCGTCCGACCTTTTTCCGGGTGGATCGCCACGATCATCAGATCGCCGACCGAGAGCTTCGAACGCGAATATTTTCGAAAACATGCCAGTATTCAGAATGTTGGGTCCCCGCGAGCACCACCAATTCGTGGTGGGAGTTGCCGTTGTTGATGCGATTGGCGTACCGCGACACGGTCCAAACAGAACCAAGCCCGCGGTGCCGACCCAAGGGTAATGTCCCATCTTCGATCATATTGTGATCATGACTGTTCGGGTTGTCAATGGCACAATCTGGAGGCTTGTGTCATGTTCCTGGAGGCTCTCTTACAAATTTGGTTAGCCGTCAGCCACCCGGGAAGCCCGCCTCACGCGTGTAAGCAGGGACTCATTGCCCGGCAAGGTGTCCCGTTACGGCCTTCGCCAGTAACAGTTCAGGGGGTCTCACGCCCGTTTTGGCAGCAGTGACGCGACGGCCTGACGACGACGGTGGCAACGAATCGCGGCCGTGAGATACACGAGCGCATTGAGGTGCTGCCTCTGACACGTGCGCGCGATCGTGAGCAGGCGTGCGACCGCGACTTCGCCGGTGTCACTGCGGGTGCCGAACATGATCTTGCGCCACTGGACCGCCGTTCGAAGGGCGCGTTCGGCGGCGTTGTTCGTGGGCTCCACGCCCTCGTGCACGAGAAACGTGAAGCACCGTTCGTGATGCGTGAAGAGCGCGTGCGCGAGATTGCGCACGTCCGTATTCGGCGTAGTGACGTGCCGCTGGGCAAGGGTGAAGACGCGCGCTTCAATCGGCTGGGTGTTCGTCAGCAGTTGCGCGCGCGTGAGGGGGCCACCGCGCACGTGCGGATCGCCGCGCGCGCGGTGCCAGAGCCGGAACAGTCGCGCCTCGAGCGCGAGGGCCTCGCGACAAAACCTCGCGGCGGCGGGGGTCGTGGCGAGTGCCTGTGCACTGAGCAGATTCCGTTTGAAGTGGGCCCAACAAAATTGGGCGTGGCGCGCCGGGTACGTCACGTACGTCGACAGTCGGTCACTGCCCAGCACGCCCTTAAACGTCTCGCCCAACAGACGGATCAGCACGTGCGCGCCGCGCGAGGTGGCGATCGTGTAGAAGACGTAGGTGTGCGCGACCAGCGCCCAGAGCCAGCGCTTCTCGCCATTGGTGCGACGGCCCCGTTTCGTCGCAGTTCAGGACCGGCTGATCCGGCAGCGCCTGCTGCAGTTCGGTGTACGGCGTCGCGACGGCCGCGCTGGCTTCTTCCCACGCCTTCTGCGTACTGCCTACACTGATTGGAATCTGCAGCGCGCCTTCCAACAGCGCCTGCACGAGCAGACGCGGCAGGCGACACACCACCGTCAAGTACGCCACCAGCGCGGTCAACTGTGGACCGAACTGGCCCACGACGTCGTCCGGCAACGGCGCCTGCGTCGTCTCGCCGCACGCGGGACACACCACCGCCGGGCACTGGTACTCGGTGATGTGCGCCTCGATCGGCGGCCACTCGGTCACCTGGTGGCGGCGAGGCGCGCCGGCCAGCCCGCGCGCCCGCGCCGGCAGCGCGTGCGCGCAATGGCGACAGGTGTCCGGAAACACTTCAACGACGGCCTGCACGCGCTCGATCGGCACCAGCGGCCGACAAGGTCCGGGATGTCCGAGTTGGCCTCCGGGCGTGCGTCGACTCTTGTGGCGACGGACGCGCGCGCGCTGGCGGCCCGCGAGGCCATCGGAGGACGGCGGCTTCGACGTGGTGGTCGAGTTCTGCTGGCGCCGCGCCAGCTGATGCTCTCAATCCGCAATGCGTTTGACCAGCGCTGTGATGTGCCGATCGCGCTCGGCGAGCGCCCGACGGAGCCGCGCAATCTCCTGCGTCAGGCGCGCGTGCGCGTCGCGTGGTAGCGCTGATCGGTGGCGCACCGGGGACCGGCGAGCCATGCCCCAGACGGTACGCTCATCGGCTCAGGTTGTACAGCCCCCCTGAATTGTTACCTTCGCCAACGCGCGCGTGCTCCCAGATCGTGCCTGCGCCGGTCGGCGGCGTGGGCGAAGGGCTCGGAGTGGTAGATCGCCCCGCCACGAAGCACCCGTGAGCCCGCCGCATTCACATCCTCGATCTTCTTGATCAGCCAAGCCGTCCTTCCGGCCTTCACGGTCGAGACGCTCTGGCCGCTGTTCGGCGAATGCCTGCAGCCTTTCAGTCCCGACGAATGCCGAAACGACTTCCGCCACGCCGGGTACCCGGGGGCCAGATGATCCTGAAAACCGCTCCAGGCGTCCTACAGGCTCCAGCGCAGCAGGATCGCCCCGACGGTAAACCCGGCGCCGACCGACGTGAGCAACACGAGGTCGCCGCGCGTGAGGCGGCCGTCGGCGCGCGCGTCGACGAGCGCCAGCGGAATGGTGCCGGCCGTCGTATTCCCGAACCGCTCGAGGTTGATGACGACCTTGTCCGGACTCACGCCGATGCGCTCGGCCGAGGCCTCGATGATGCGGCGATTGGCCTGGTGTGACACGAACAGGTCGAGGTCCGCGCCCGTGAGATGGTGGCGCTCGAGCAGCCGCGCGGCGACTTCGCCGCTCTTCTTCACCGCGAACTTGAAGACGGTCTGTCCTTCCTGCTTGACGAAGTGCATGCGCTGGTCGACGGTCTCATGCGAGGCCGGGCGGCGACTGCCGCCGGCCGGCATGCACAACGCGGGCCCGCCGCGGCCGTCGATCTCGTGCATGAAATCGATCAGGCACGGTTCGCCGGGCCCGGCCGGCGACAACACGACCGCGCCCGCGCCGTCGCCGAACAACACACACGTGGACCGGTCGGTGTAGTCGATGATGCTCGACATGACGTCGGCGCCCACGACCAGCGCGTGCTCCACCGCGCCGGATGCCACCATCTTCCACCCCACCGTCAGCGAATACGTGAACCCCGAACACGCCGCGCCCAGGTCGAAGCCCCACGCGTTCGTCGCGCCGATCTTCGCCTGCAGAATGCACGCGGTGCTCGGGAAGATCGTGTCAGGGGTCGTGGTTCCCACGACGATGAAGCCGATGCCTGCGGGCGTCAACCCCGCCTCGGCAATCGCGGCGCGCGCGGCCGGCTCGGCAATGTCGGAGGTCGCCATCCCGGGATCCACGATGTGGCGCTCGCGGATGCCCGTGCGTTGCAGAATCCACTCGTTGGACGTGTCGACCATCTTCTCCAGATCGTCGTTGGTCAGCACGTGCGGAGGGACGTAGGCCGACAACCCCGCGATCTTCACCGGTCGAATCACCACAGCCGATCCTTTCCCGGAGCCATCAGGCCGAAATATTCGTACGCCCGCGCCGTGGCCACACGTCCGCGCGGGGTGCGGTCAAGAAACCCGATCTGGATCAAATAGGGTTCGTACATGTCCTCGATCGCGTCTTTTTCCTCGCCGATGGCCGCGGCGAGACTGTTGAGCCCCACCGGGCCCCCGCCAAACTTATCGATGATCGTGCGCAGCAGCCGGCGGTCGGCTTCGTCGAACCCGTGCGCGTCCACTTCAAGCAGGCGCAGCGCATCGTGACACACGTCGGCGGTAATGACCCCGTCGGCCCGGACCTCGGCGAAGTCACGGATCCGGCGCAGCAGCCGGTTGGCGATCCGGGGGGTGCCGCGCGACCGGCGCGCGATCTCCTCACAGGCGGCCGGCACGGTCTCCACACTCAGGATGCGAGCCGACCGCGTCACAATCTCCGTCAGGTCCACGTCCTGGTAGAAGTCGAGACGATGGACGATGCCGAAGCGCGCGCGCAACGGCGAGGTCAGCAGCCCGGCGCGGGTGGTGGCGCCAATCAGCGTGAACGGCTGCAGCGGCACCTTGACCGAGCGCGCGCTGGGGCCCTGGCCGATGAGGATGTCGAGCTCGAAGTCCTCCAACGCCGGGTACAGAATCTCTTCGATCACCGGACTCATCCGGTGAATTTCGTCGATGAACAGCACTTCGCGCAGTTGAAGGTTCGTCAGGATCGCGGCAAGATCGCCCGGCCGCTCGAGCACGGGGCCCGAAGTCGCGCGCACCGGCACGCCCAGTTCGTTCCCGATGACGTACGCGAGCGTCGTCTTGCCGAGGCCCGGCGGGCCGAACAGCAGCGTATGGTCCAGCGCGTCGCCGCGCTGGCGCGCCGCGGTGATCGACACCTGCAGATTCTCGCGGACGCGGTCCTGCCCGATGTACTCGTCGAGCGTGCGCGGACGCAACCCCGCGTCATACTGCGCGTCGTCGTCGACCGGCAAGGCGCTGACGAGATGGTCGTCGGTCACCGCGCCAACTCCTTGAGGACCTCGCGGAGGACGTGTTCGACGCCGGCCTCCGTGGCGCCGGCGCGACCGAGCACGCGGTCGGCGGCCTTTTCGGCGGTGGCGCGCTGGTAGCCGAGATGGCCGAGCGCCGAGAGCACGTCGTCCCGCAGCACGTCGGCGGGGCGCGCGGGCGCGGCGGGCGTTTCGCCCAGATCCTGCGCGAGCCGGTCGCGCAACTCGACGACGAGCCGTTCCGCCGTCTTCCGGCCCACGCCGGGGATGGCCATGAGCCGATTCAGGTCATTGCCGCGGATGGCGCGCACGAGATCGCCCGGCTCGACGCCGGACAGGATCGACAACGCGAGTTTGGGTCCGACCCCGTTCACGGCGATCAGGCGTTCGAAGAGCGTCTGCTCCAGCTCGGTGGCAAACCCGAACAACTGGAACACGTCTTCGCGCACGTGTGTGTGAATCCGCAGGGACACGCGCGCGCCGGGATCGCCGAGGGTGTAGATGGTGGACAACGGCGCGAACACTTCGTAGCCCACGCCCCCGACGTCGAGCACGATGCGTTGCACCCGCCGCGTGTCTTTCTCGCGCAGCAGTCCGGTCAGGGCGGCGATCACGGGACCTGTCGCCGCGGCGCCGGGGCCGGTCGATAGTCGCGCCAGTGTTTCAAGTGCCGTGGCAACGACCGTGTGGCGCGCGCGGCGATCGCCGAGGTGCCGGAGTGGATGTGACAGAGCGCCGCCGCGAGCGCGTCGGCGGCGTCGTGCGGCGACGGCGCGTGGTCGAGTCCGAGCAACACCTTCACCATCTGCTGGACCTGCACCTTGTCGGCGCGGCCGTAGCCCACGATCGCGAGCTTGATTTCGGCGGGCGTGTATTCGATCAGCGGCAGGCCGGCCTGCACGACGGCCAGCAGCGCGACACCGCGCGCGTGGCCCAGTTGCAGGGCCGACCGCACATTCCGGGAATAGAACAGATTCTCCACCGCCACGCAGTCGGGTGTCGTCTCGCGGAGCAGCCGTGTCAGACCGTCGTGGATGACGTGGAGCCGCTCGGCGAACGCCGCGCCGGCCGGCGCGGCCAACACGCCGCAGTCAAGCAACTGGTGCCGGGTGCCGTCGGTCTCGACGCACCCGTAGCCGGTGCGCGTCGAGCCCGGATCGATCCCGAACACTCTCACGCCAGCGAGGCCTCGAGATCCTGTTCTTCGAAGTCGATGTTCGACCAGACGTTGCGGGTATCGTCGCAGTCGTCGAGCGCGTCCATCAGCTTCAGCACCTGCTGCGCGGCCTTGCCGTAGAGCGTGACGCAGGTCTTCGGGAGCATCGCCACTTCCGAACGCCCGGGTTCGATGCCCAGCGCCTTCACCGCCTCGACCACGGCCGCGTGCGCGTCGGGACTGCAGGTCACTTCCCAGGCGTCCCCGTCCTCCCGCATGTCGTCGGCGCCGGCGTCGAGCACGGCGGCCATCAGCGTTTCTTCTTCCGCCGCGGTCTTGTCCACCACGACGAGGCCCTTCTTCTCGAACATCCAGGCCACGCTGTTCGCCTCGCCGAGGTTGCCGCCGTACTTGCCAAAGAGGTGGCGCACCTCGCTGACCGTGCGATTGCGGTTGTCGGTGATCGTGTCAACCAGAACGGCCACGCCGCCGGGGCCGTACCCTTCGTACATGACCTCTTCGTAGGCCATGCCCTCTTCTTCGCCCATGCCACGGCGGATCGCCCGCTTGATGTTGTCGGCGGGCATGTTGACCTGCTTCGCGTCGGCGATGATCGTACGCAGGCGTGGGTTCATGTCGGGATCCCGGCCGCCGTTGCGCGCCGCGACCGTGAGTTCCCTGATGATGCGCGTGAAAATCTTGCCGCGCCTGGCGTCGGCCGCGCCCTTTTTGTGCTTAATCGTGTGCCACTTGGAATGGCCTGACATGTGCGCTCCCGCCGTCAACCGCGCCCTTCCGGGCGGAAAAAAATAGACGCCGCATGGTAGCACGTCAGCGTTTGCGGGCGAGAACGACCCAGACCTCCGCCCCGGGATGCCACGGGGTTCCGTCGTAGCTGCCCAGCACGGCGTCGATGCGGAATCCCGCGCGCTCGATCCGCGCCAGCGTCTGCGCCATCGGCACTGTGCGAAACGTCAACTGGAACTGGTGCCGGCGCGTCGTCCGGCCGCGGCGTTCGATGTACTGCTCGTCGAAGATGGTCAGTCCGCGCCGCCGGTCCTGGCGCACCGACTCCACCAGCGTCAGCGTCGTGCCTGGTGACAGCCGCCCGCGGATCGGCACTCGGCGCGCGTACTCTTCCCACACGGGCAGGTCGGGCACCAGATCGATCCCGAACAGTCCTCCGCGGGTGAGTCCGGCGGCGGCCGCCTCGACGGTGGCGTCGAAATCGCGGTCGTTCAGCAATGACTGCAGCAGTCCGTACGCGGCCACGACGGCGCGAAACCGGCGCGGCGTAAACGGCCACGCCCGGACGTCCCCCCGCACCAGGTGAGGTCGCGTCGCGGCTGGCAACCGCCGCCCGCGTCGCCGCGCGCGGTCGAGCATCGGGGCCGATCGATCAAGACCGACCGTCCTTCCGGCCCCGGCATCGCGGTGCTTCGCGATCGGCACCAGCAGGCGACCGGTGCCACAGCCCAATTCAAGCACGTCGCCTTCGATCGCCGTGAGGGTGTCGCGCCAGAACGACACGTCGCGGCGGCCCAGCGTGCGCGCGTTCTCCCAGTCGTAGAACGGCGCGTAGGTGTCCCACCCGTGCCAACCTTCGGTCTTACACATGCCCCAGGGTTCCCTTCCTTCGCGCGTGGCGAATCGCCACGGCCAGCGCGACCAGGCCCATCGGCACCCCGACCACCGCGAAGGCCGCGAGCGTCGCCAGCGCGGGCAGGACGCCGGCAAGGGTGGCGCCGTCCAGGAGCGCCGCGCGCATGCCGTTCAGCGCGTGCGTCAGCCGCAGCCAGTCCGACACACCGGACAACGCGGACGGCAGACGGCTCGTCGGGTACAACACGCCGCTCAGCAGGAAGCTCAACGCGCCGAAGAACCACACAATCGGATCGCCGCGCTTGAACACGATCGCAAAGGCGGCGGACGCAAACCCGAACCCCGCCATCGCGACCGCCGCCGCGACGAACACCAGCACGGCCACCCCGAGGGACGCCTGCGCCAGCGGCACCCCGAACATCCAGGCGGCGCCCAACCAGATCACGACATCCAGGCCCGCGCGCAACAACGGGTACACCGACGACAACAGCACCACGGTCACTGGCGAGGTGGAAAGGGAGACGAGCACCAGCGGAGACAGCGTCAGCAACGCCCACGGCGGGTAGTCGGTCTCGGTCCCGGCGGTGTACGGGTTGACTCCGCCAACCACCTGCGTCGTCCAGTCGACCACGAGCGTGAAGTCGCCGGGCGTCGCGGGATCGAGCGCGCGTACGAGACCGAACCCAAGGCTGGCCGCGGCGACGATCCAGAGCGGCCAACTGCGGGGGGGCACGAGGATGGGCCTTTGTCCTCTGGGACTGCACGAGTTAGTACTGCACGAGCAGGCGCGCCGCGTGTTCCACGTCGGCTTCGCTCGGCAGGAACGCGTCCTCGAGCGGCGGCGAGTACGGGACCGGTGTGTCGAGGGCGCCCAGGACGCGCACCGGCGCATCGAGCCACTCGAAGGCTTCTTCCTGAATCAGCGCGGCGAGCGACTCGCCGATGCCGCCCGTCCGCGAGTCTTCATGGATGATCAGCACCCGGCCGGTGGCGCGCGCCAGGGCCAGCACGGCCCCGCGATCCAGCGGCGCCAGCGACCGGAGATCCAGGACGCTCGCCTCGATCCCGGACGCCTGCAACCGCTCAGCGACGCGCAGGCCGACATGGACGTACGCGCCGTAGGACACGATCGCCAGATCGCCACCGGACCGGCGCAGCGCGGCTTTGCCGATCGGGAGGGCGGCGGGCGGTTCCGGCCCCAGCACCTGCTTGATGCGTGGATCGCGGTACAGCGCGATGTGCTCGTAGTACAGCACCGGGTCGGGGTCGGCGACCGCGGCGGCCAGCAACGCGCGCGCGTCATGGGGGGTGGACGGCACGACGATCTTCAGTCCGGGGGTGCGGTAGAACCAGGGCTCGGTATTCTGCGAGTGGTACGGCCCGGCATGACGAAGTCCGCCCCACGGCATCCGCACCACCATCGGCACCTCGCCGCCCCAGCGGTACCGAATCTTCGCGGCGTTGTTCACCAGTTGATTAAAGCCGGTGGCCACAAAGTCGTTGAACTGCATTTCGCCGATGGGCCGCAGTCCCGCAAGCGCCGCGCCGACGCACGCGCCCAACACCGCGCCCTCGGCCAGCGGCGAGTTCAGAATGCGATCGCCGTAGGCCTTCAGTAATGGCCGCAACAACAGAAACGCGTTGCCATACGGCTCGCCGACATCTTCGCCGAACACCAACACGCGCGGGTCGGCGGCAAGCGCGTCCCCGACGCCGAGCATGACCGCGTCAAGGAACGTCGAGCCCTTCCTGTCAAACGCGGGCGCGTCTTCGACCGTGAGCGCCAGCGGCGCCTCGGCGGCGACGCGGCGGCGTGTCTCCGGGTCGAGCACCTCGACGCGGCGGCGATCCACCGGATCGTCTTTCCACACGCCGCGCGTCACCGTCAGCGGATCGGGCCAGGGCGCGGCGATCACCGCCTGCGCCTCAGCCTCGACCATCGCCTCGACCTCCTGCTTGACCTGCTCGACGAGCGCCGCGGTCACCACGCCGCACGCTTCCAGGCGTTGTGCGTACCGCTTGATGGGATCCCGCTCGCTCCAGAATGCGTAGAGGTCGGGATTGGCATACCCGTGCGGCGTCAGCGCCGGATAGTCCCACCCGGGATGCGGATCCTTGCCGAGATACAGCATGTCGTCGTGGTGCGCGTGCCCACACATGCGCATCGCGACCAGCTCGATGAGGGCCGGGCCACGTCCCTCGCGCGCGCGGTCCGCGGCCCACGTGAACGCCGCCATCACCGCCTCGGGATCGGTGCCGTCGATGGTCAGCCCGGGGATGCCATACCCCACGGCCTTGTCGGCGAACACCCGCACCGCGGATTGCTCGGCCACGGGCGTCGACAGCGCCGTCTGGTTGTTCTGGAGACAGAAAATCACCGGCAACCGTCGCGCCGCGCAGAGGTTGATCGCCTCGTGCCACTCACCCAGCGACGACCCGCCCTCGCCGATGAACGACACCGCGACGCGCCCGGCCTTGAGGTGCGCAAACGCCAGGCCCATCCCGGCCGCCGTCAACGAGCTGATCGAGAGCGGTGCCGACGCGGGCAACACGCCCCAACTGAAGTCCCCCAGGTGCAGGTCACGCCCGTCCATGGGCGGCCCGGCCTTGCCCATCTGCGCGGTGAGCACCGCGCGCACGGCCTCGGCGTCCGGGCGCATGGCCAGAGCCGCGCCCAAATCACGAATGAGCGGCGCCACCACGTCGCCCTGCCACTCCCCTTCTGGCGTGCGCCACGTCCCGCCACGCCTGAACCGCAACGGCGCGGCGTAGATGGCTTCCTGCCCGAGCGACCGAAACCCTTTGCCTTGAAACGACGCGCGGCCGTAGCGCACTTCCCCGCCTGAAAAAAACCGCTTCAGACGATTGTCCACCGCGCGGGTCAGGATCATGCCCCGCAGCATCTCGAGCCGTTCGTCCACGGTCAGGCTCTGCGCGATCGCCGTGCGCGCGAAGAACCCATCCACATCGTCAATGAGATCCGCCGCCGCCTGCGTGACACGGACGTCGCTGCCCACGCCCGGCGTGGTCTCGACGGGAGGAGAGGCGTCGCTCGTCAGATGGGTGCGGATGGCGTCGGGGAGCACCTTGCGCAGGTGCGACCGCACACGCCCGATGTCGTGCACCGTGTTCAGCGCGTCAAACGCACCCAGCACGGCGGGCAGCGCAAAGGGATGCCGCTCGGTGACAAACGCGCGAAGACGTTCCCGCAGGAGACTCTGCTGCTTCCGGCTGACCACGGCGACACTCTAGCAGATGGTGAGATGGCTGAGGTGGCTGAGATGACTGAGGTGGCCTACTTGCGCCGCACGGTGCGGTGCGTGGGTGTGGCCGTCCACGGATCGTCGGGCCCTCAGACGGCCCGCGCGCCAGCCAGGCCTCCATCAGCAGCGTCTCGGCCACCTCCATGGTGAAATGAATGCTAAATCGTAAATCTCGGCCCGCCCCATCCATAATCGCTTGATGTCCTTCCGCGATCTGGTCTCCGGCGCGCTCATCGTCGCGCCGATGACCAAAGGCTCCAATCTGCCGTACCGCCAGTTGTGCACGGAGTTGGGCGCGCGTGTGCTGGTCAGCGAGATGGTGGTGGCCCGGCGGCTGAAGCAGCGGCGCCGCAGTGAGTTCGCGCTGATTCGGCGGGCGCCGAACGAGCCGTGTTTCGGAGTGCAGTTGGCCGGCAACAAGCCCGACGAGATGGCGTGGGCCGCGGCGCTTGCCGAAGCCAGGGGCGCCGACTTCGTTGACGTGAACCTCGGCTGCCCCATCGACCATTTCACACGCATGGGCCTGGGGGCGGCGCTCGGCCGCCAACCCGCCCGCGTCCGCCGCATCGTCGAAGCCATGAAAGCAGCGGTCTCGATTCCAGTGACGGTCAAGATTCGTCTGGGATGGAAGGCGGACCAGTTGAATTATCTCGAGCTGGCGCGCGCGGCCGTGGACGGTGGCGTGGACGGGCTCTTCGTCCATGGCCGCACCCGCGAGGCGCGATATCGCCATCCGGCGGATTGGGGTGCGATGGCGGAGATCGCCGCCGCGATCCCGGTGCCCGTGGTCGGCAACGGCGATCTGCTCTTCCCTCACGAAGTGCACGAGCGGCTGTCGGCGACCGGCTGCGCGGCGGTGATGACGGCGCGCGGCGCGTTGATCAAACCCTGGTTGCTGCGCGAAGTCACCGACGGGTATTGGGACATCACCGCCGACGAGCGTCTGACGATCTACCGTCGCTACGTCGCACTGGCGCTCGTCCATTGGGGCGATGACGACCACGGCCGCGCGCGCGTGCGCGATTTTCTGCGCTGGCACATCGGGTTCTGGTGTCGCTACATGCCACAACGCGCGGACGGCAGTTGGCCGTCGATGCAGGTGCGGGAAGCCCTCGCGCATCCGCGGTCGCCACTCGAAGCGCTGCTCGCGCGGACCGACGCCGCCGCGCTCGACTACGTGGCTGACGAACTCCTGCGCGGGGGCGACCTGTCGTCGTCGCCACCCATCCCCGTCACCACGGGTGACGCCAGAGATGTCAGGGACGCGCGCGTTGACGACGCGGTGGAGGCCGGATGAGTGGACTGGTCGTGACCCTGTGCATCGTCGCCAACGCCGTGATGGTGCAGGCACAGTCAGCGACGATCTCGGTGGTCGACGCCCGCACGGGCGCGCCGGTGGCCGACGCGCTGGTGCAGGTGAGAGATGAACGCGGGCCGCGCGCGGCTCAGACGGACGCGCGTGGCGTGGCGCAATTTGTGGAGGTGCCGCCTGGCGAGTACACGCTCACGGTGTCAACCATCGGCTACATCTTCGTGCGGCGCACGATCGCGATCACGCCCACGGCGCCGCTCGTGCTGACGGTGCCGCTCACCGAAGGCACGGGCGCGTATCGGGAATCCGTGACCGTCTCGGCCGACCCGGCCCGCACGGTCGAACCGGGCGTGGCGTCGCAGGTGGAGCTCGGGTCAGCCGCGCTGCAGGAACTGCGGGGGGTGGCCACCGATGATCCGATGCGCGCGGTGCAGGCGTTGCCGGGTGTGGCGACCGGCGATGACTTTCAGGCCGAGTTCTCGGTGCGCGGCTCGGCCTTCCGCCACGTCGGCATCGTGATCGACGGCGTCCAGGCGCCGCTGCTGCTCCATGCCGTGCGGGGCCGCAACGACACGGGGTCGCTTGCGATGATCAACACCGATGTGCTCGACCGCGCGTCGCTCCTCGCGGGCGCGCACCCGCGGCGCCACGGCGACTGGCTGGGTGCCACGCTTGAGTTTGGCGTGCGGGAAGGATCGCGCGATCGGGTGCAGGTGCGCGGCGCCGTCAGTGGCACCAGCGCGTCTGCGGTAATCGAGGGACCGTTGACCGCCAGCCGCAAGGGCGCGTGGCTCCTCTCGCTGCGCAGGAGTTACGCGGACTGGCTGATTCGAAAACTCGACCCCGCGATCAGCAGCACGATCGGATTTGCCGACGCCCAGAGCGTGTTGACGCTCGACCTCACCAGCCGTCAGCAACTGCGGATGCTGCTCGTCGGCGGCCAGGCGATCTACCGCGAACACGACACCAGCCTCGCGAACGGACTGTCACGCGCGGTCTCGACCGGCGGCTTGTTCAGCCTCGGGTGGCGGTACGCGCGTGACACGACCGTGCTGTCCCAGCGGGTGTCCGCCTCGGTGAGCACCTTCACCAACACCGGCGTGCGCAACCAGCGGCTGGGCGACGGCACCACCAAGTCGTACGTCTGGCGGGGCGACGTGCTTCGCACCATCGGCCGATGGTGGTCGGTCGAGGGTGGCGCCCGCCACGAGCAGACACACCAGGACCAGACGCTCCAGCGCTTCACCACGACCACGGGTGGCGGGCTGCGTGTGACGGCCTCACGCACCATCGCGACACAAGCCACCTTGTCGAGCGTCTGGGGCCAGATCGCCCGCCGTACGGCGGCCACCGCCATCGCCATCGGCGCCCGCGGCTCGCGCGACCAGCACAGCGGCGAGGACTGGATCTCGCCCTGGGTGCTGACCGAGTACACGTTCGGTCGAATCACCCTGCGCGCGAGCGCGGGCGTCTCACACCAGCGCCCCTCGCTTGAGCACGCCCTCGCGGCCCTCACACCGCTGCGGACGGAGTCCGCGCGCCAGGCCGACCTCAGTCTGACCCTGCGACTCGGCGCCGGCTCGCACCTCCAGGTCACGCCCTTCATCCGCGACGAGCGCCACGTCCTGCGGCCCATCGGTGAGGAACGCGTGGAGGGCGGGCGCCGGATCCTCGCCTCGCCATTCCCGATCGTCGCGAACCGGATCGATGGCCGCTCTCGCGGCGTCGACGTCGTCCTGCAACGCCGCGCCGCGCGCGGCCTGACCGGCTGGATCGCCTACACCTGGGCGCACACGACGCATGACGATGTCGTCAGCGGCGAGCGGTTTGATGGCGACTACGACCAGCGGCACACGATCAACGTGTTTCTGCTGCAGCGTCTGTCTTATCGCGCGGCCATGAGCGCGAAACTGCGGCTGGGCAGCAACGTGCCCCTGGTCGGCTATTTCAGCGGCGCCACCGGCGCGCTCCGGCTCTCGGACACCCGCAACCAGGTGCGGCTGCCCTGGTACGAGCGGATCGACCTGCGCGCCAGCCGGACGTTCACGTTCGACCGCCGGCGTCTCACCCTCTTTGCCGAAGTCGTGAACGTGACCGGCCGCCGCAATCTCGGACAGGCGGACGGCTTCGTGCGGTCGTCGCTCGAGGCGGTGAACGTCACCGAGAAGCTCGTCCCCAGGGTTCCGTCGGTGGGATTTCTGATTGAATTCTGAGCGAAACGCACGCCGCACGCCGCACATCGACCTACGCACTACAAGTAATGCCAGTGCCCCCGACGCCGCAGTAGCCGGTCGGATTCTTGTCGAGGTACTGCTGGTGATACTCCTCCGCCAGATAGTACGGCGGCGCGTCGGCGATTTCCGTCGTGATGGGACCGTAGCCGTGTGAGGCCAAGCGCGCCTGGTAGGCCGGCCGGCTCGCCTCGGCCGCCTCGCGCTGGGCGGGCGAATACGTGAAGATCACCGACCGGTACTGCGTGCCGGCGTCGTTGCCCTGACGATGGCCCTGCGTGGGATCGTGGTTCTCCCAGAAGACACGCAGCAGGTCCCCATAACTCACGACCGCCGGATCGAACACCACACGGACAACCTCGGCATGGCCGGTGGCGCCTGAGCACACCTGCTGATAAGTGGGATGCGGGCGCGCGCCACCGGCGTAGCCCGCCGACGTCGTGTAGACGCCCGGTGTCTTCCAGAACTTTCGCTCCACACCCCAGAAACATCCCATGCCGAACACGCCTTCTTCAAAGCCAGGCGGTACCTCCGCGTCAATCGGCGTCTGTAAGACTGTGTGTGTCACGCGCTACTCCTTCGGTTCGAACTTCAGCGACACGCCGTTCGTGCAGAAGCGCTGCCCTGTCGGACGCGGCCCGTCAGGAAACACGTGCCCGAGGTGTCCCCCGCAGTGCTGGCACAACGCCTCGGTGCGGCGCATGCCGTGGCTCTCGTCCACCCGCGTCTCGACCGCCCCGTCCATCGCGGCGTAGAAACTGGGCCAGCCGGATCCGCTGTCGTACCTGGTTTCCGACGCAAACAGCGGCTCGCCGCATCCGGCACACAGGAACGTGCCCGCGCGCTTCTCGCTGTTCAGCGGGCTGGACCCGCGCATCTCCGTCCCCTGGCGCCGCAGCACCTGGAACTCGTCCGGGGTCAACGTCGCCTTCCACTCCGCATCGGTTCTGGTCCGTTTGGGCATGGCAGTCCCTGAGAGGCCATCATACCGGCCCGGGGGTTCCTCCGGGCACCGGTAGAATGCAGCATGCCGCGCGCCGTCATCGCCCTCTTCGTGCTGGTCGTCCTTGCCGTGGGACTCTACGTCTTCATGCCCCGCACACCCGTGCCCCCGATTGAACCAGGCATCCCGCAGGCGCTGGCCGACCACCGCGCCGCCCGCGTCCGCGACCTGACGTACGAGGTGTCGTTCACCATCCCTTCGACGCGCACGGATCCCGTGCGCGGACAGCTCACGGCCTCGTTCTCGCTGAGCGACGTGAAGGCACCGCTGGCCTTCGACTTCGCGCAGCCCGCCGGGAAGTTCCTCGGGGCCCGCATCAACGGCGAAATCAGCTCGGAGGTGATTGCCGAACACGGACACCTGGTGGTGCCGGCGGGGCTCCTCCGCCCGGGCCGCGACAACACGATCACGTTCGATTTCATCGCCGGCGACGAGGCCCTCAATCGACAGGACGAGCTGCTCTACACCCTGTTCGTGCCCGCGCGCGCCTCGTTGACCCTGCCGGTCTTTGACCAGCCGAACCTCAAGGCGCGCTGGGTGCTCGCGCTGAACATCCCCGACGGCTGGTCGGCCGTCGCCAACGGCGCGGAAACCGGACGTATCCGCACCAACGACCGCACCGAGATCATCTTCGCCAGAACCGAACCGCTGCCCACGTACCTGTTCGCGTTTGCCGCCGGCCGGTTCTCCATCGAGTCCGCCGAGCGCGCCGGCCGGACGTTCCGCCTCTTCCACCGCGAAACCGACGCGACAAAAGTTCAGAACAACCTCGGCGCCATCTTCGACCTGCACGCGGCCGCGCTCTTGTGGCTCGAAGACTACACGACGATCCCCTATCCCTTCGGCAAGTTCGACTTCGTCCTGATTCCCTCGTTCCAGTTCAGCGGCATGGAGCACGCCGGCGCGGTCTTCTACAACGCGTCGTCACTCTTCCTTGACGACACCGCCACGCAGAATCAGCGCCTCGGACGCGCAAGCCTCATCGCGCATGAAACCGCGCACATGTGGTTTGGCGATTTGGTGACGATGCGCTGGTTTAATGATGTGTGGATGAAGGAAGTCTTTGCGAACTTCATGGCGGCGAAGATCGTGAACCCTTCATTCCCCGAGGTGAATCACGACCTCCGGTTCCTGTTCTCGCATTACCCCGCCGCGTACGACGTGGACCGCACGGCCGGGGCCAACCCGATCAGGCAGCCGCTGGCCAACCTCAACGAAGCCGGGTCGCTGTACGGCGCGATCATCTACCAGAAGGCCCCCATCGTCATGCGCCAGCTCGAGCTGCTGCTCGGCGAAGAGGCCTTCCGCGAGGGTCTGCGTGAGTACCTGCGGGCACACGCCATGGCCAACGCGACGTGGCCGGACCTGATCCAGGTGCTGGACAGGCGGACCGCCGCCGACCTCGTGGCCTGGAGTCGCGCGTGGGTGGAGGAACGCGGACGCCCGCGCGTGCGCATGCAGGTCACGTCACCGTCGCCGGGCACGACCGACCTGGTGTTCGAGATCGACGATTCGTTGGGCCGCGGGCTCACGTGGCCGCAGACGCTGCACGTCGTTCTTGGGGGTGGCGCGCGCGTGCGGGAGGTTGACGTCACGCTGGGCGGGACAGGACGAGCCGCCTTGTCCCACACCTCGAGCGTATTTCCGGAGGGGCCAAGGTGGGTGCTGCCCACCGGCCGCGGTCTCGGCTACGGCGACTTCGTGATGCCGTCGGACATGCTGGCGCGGCTCGCGGACGATCTGCCGCGGATAGCCGATGCCCTGACACGGGGCGCGGCACTCGTGACCCTGTGGGAGTCAATGCTTGAAGGGCGCATCGCGCCCGATCGCTTGCACACGGCGCTCCTCAACACGCTGCCTGGCGAGCAGGACGAACTGAACATCGCCAGACAGATCGGCTATCTGCAGACGATCTTCTGGCGCTTTACGTCGCCCGGCGCGCGGACGGCCGTCGCCCCGCGGATGGAAGTCCTGTTTCGCGCGGGCCTGAATCGGGCCACGACGACGAGCCGCAAGAGTGTGTGGTTCAACGCGCTCAAGAACACGGCGACCACGCCGGACACGCTCGCCTGGCTCGAACGGGTGTGGCGGCACGACGTCAGGATTGCCGGGTTGACGCTGTCAGAAAACGACGAAGCCGATCTGGCGATGGAACTGGCCCTGCGCGACATCCCGGCCGTGCAGACGCTGCTGGACGCGCAGGAGGCCCGCATCCGGAATCCGGATCGGAAGGCACGTTTTGTGTTCGTTCGCCCCGCCGTGTCCGCCGACGCCTCCGTCCGCGAGGCGATGTTCGAGCGCTTCAAGGACGTCGCGAACCGGCGCCGCGAGGCCTGGGTGCTGGAAGCGATGAGCTACATTCATCATCCGCTACGCGCGGAGGTGTCCGGACCGCTGATCGTGCCGGCGTTGCGGATGGTGCTTGAGATTCGCAACACGGGCGACATCTTCTTCCCGAAGCGGTGGGCGGACGCCGCGCTCGGCGGCCATCAATCTCCCGAAGCGGCCACCGTCGTCCGCGCGTTCATCGACGGCCTGCCTGCCGATTATCCGGAACGCCTGCGATGGGTTCTGCTCGCCTCCGCCGATCCGCTGTTCCGGGCGGCGAGAGCGCTTCGCTGATCGGCGCGCCATTCCCGGTATACTGCGGCCCGTGTCGGTCCGCACGTCGCTCGTCATCGCCTTCACCGCGTTGAACCTGACCATCGGCGGGCTGGTGGCGTGGCTGCGGCTCCCGATCTATCTGGATTCCACCGGCATCGTGCTCGCCAGTCTTCTGCTGGGGTGGCGCGCCGGCGTGGCCTGCGCGGTGCTCACCTGTCTTCTCGGCTTCTTCATCGTCAATCCCTATCTGCCGTTCTTCACCGGCACCGCGGTGGCGATTGCCCTGGTTGTGGACCAACTGCGGCGGCGCAACTGGTATCGCTCCCCCCTGTTGATCGTCGTCAGCGCGCTGATCCTCGCCAGTGTGGCCGCGCTGGTGTCGGCGCCTGTGGCGGCGTTTGTGTTTGGCGGTGTGACGACGAGCGGATCCGACCTGATTACGGCCTTCTTCCGCGCCACCGGGCAGAGTCTCCTCCAGAGTGTGATGCTCTCGCAGTTCACCAGTGAGCCGGTCGACAAGCTCATCGTCACCCTGGTCTCCATCTCCGTGATCCGGGCGCTGCCGAAGTCGTTCCTGACGCAGCACGGCCTCCGCGGACACGCGGACTGACGCCACGCCGTGGCTGGAGGCATCAGCGGGATCCGCGCCATCGCCCTGCTGGCGGTCTACGCCGGGCTCTCGCTCTGCGCGTCACGCATCGGCGTCCCCGCCTGGGTGACCTGCGTGGCGATCTTCGGCGCGCTGTTCGCCTGGTTTCGCGTCTGGCCGCACCTGGTGACGCTGGTGGTGATTTTCAGCATGTATGGCCTGGTGCTCGGCATGCCGCGCCAGGACCCGTGGCCCGAAGCCCTGCGGTTCGTGTTGAACGACACGTCACAGTTTTCGTTGCGCGTGCTGCTGTACCTCATTGTGCCGATGATCTTTTTTACGTCGGTGGTGGATCCGTATCAACTGTCCCGTGATGTCGCGCGACTGCGCATTCCAGGCGCTGGTCCGGTGCTGCAACTGATCGGATCGATTCGCCTCGCGGTGTTCAACCGCCTGCAGGAGATCGACACCCACCTGGCCGTGCGCGGAATCGACTCGGCGTCGAGCCTGGCGCGCTTCCGCACCGTTGGCCTGTGGACGGTGCCCCTCCTGGCGGCGTTGATTACCGAAGCCGCCAATCGATCCGCCTACTGTCAGATGCTGGGCCTGCCGTTTCCGCCGAAGCTGGTGGCGTCACGTTCGCCATTCGGCACGGTCGACGTGGCGTTGTTCGCGTGCGCCGGAGGACTGATCCTGCTGTGGCAATTTACGTCCTGACCGCGAATCCGAATGTCATTGATTTCGGCCACGCGAGCTTGCGCGCGCGCGTGGAAGCCCATCTGGGCACCGTTGTGGACGTGTATCGTCCGCACCCGTTCGTGGAGCACAGCGGATTCAGCGAAACCGTCAGGGAGGAGATCGGTTTGGTTCTGACAAACCATCCCGCGGACGCGCCACCGCTGCGGACGTTCGACGCGTTCGTCGAGGTGTGGGATCTGTCCGCCCATCTCGATCGGCGGGTGCTCGATCTTTCAGGGGGGTGGCGGAAGTACCTGGGTCTGGCCCTGTTCCTGAACCGCCCGCTGCGGGCGCGTCTCCTGCTCGACACCACAAGTCACCTGAGCGACGCGCGCATGCGGACGCTGCTGGTCCGCGCAGCCGAACACGGGAACTCGGTGTTCTGCGAGTACGACCCGCAGCTCCTGCTGCGGCTCACGCCCGGCGGAACTGAGTCCGCTCCGGCCTGGCCCGCGCTGACACCCCTGAGTGACGACGGAGCGATCGTGAGCGGGGTGGAGGCTCGATGAGCCTGCTGCACCTGGACGGGGTGAGCTTCCGTTACGGGACCGACGCACCGGTCCTGCGTGACGTCTCGTTCGAACTGGACGCAGGGGCCTCAGCGCTCGTGATCGGCGACAACGGGTCGGGCAAGAGCACGCTCGGCCGGCTGATCGGCGGCCTCGCGCAGCCATCAACGGGCGCCATCACGATTGCGGGCGAGCCGCTGGCGCGCGTCCCCACCCGGCAGCGGCCGTCACGCACGATCTATGTCTCCCAGGTGAGCTACCTGCAGTTTTTTCGCGCGACACTCACCGACGAGATCGCGCTCGCCGTGCACCAGTCAGGACGGCCGGCTCCTGGCGCGGACGACCTCGCCGCCTTCAGCCTGCCGCCCCTCGACACCAATCCACGAGACCTGACCTATCCCGAGATGTGGCGATTGCAACTGCTGCTGCTCGGTGCCATTTTCAGGCCCCGCGTGCTTTACATCGATGAGATTGTCGCGCCAGGAGTGACCGAACAGCAGCAGGCCCTGCAGCACCTGCTGTCGCGACGGCACGCGCAACAGACCGTGACCCTGCTCGCGTACCAGCGCGAGATTGATGTGGCGTTCACCACCACCATCACCGTCACGGGGAATCGGCGGGGCTGAAGCCCCGCCCTTCAAGAAGAGTCTCGCGATCGGCCTTCGAGGTGTGCGCGAAGTCAGTGAACGCCAATCTGTTGCAGAAGTCTTCTCGGACACGGTGTCTGGGAATATGGCGCGACTCCGAGGGCTGTTCACCCCGCCGGCACGACCGGCGGTCTTTTTCCCATGTCGGCACCGGTATGGTCACAGTCCGGGTTGAGATCGCGTGAGATTCACAGGATCGCCACCGATCTGCCACACTCGGGGGACGTTCGTATGCCCGACCTGCTCGACCTTCTTCACCGGCACTTCGGCCACCCTTCGCTGCGCCCCCCTCAGGTCCCCATCGTGGACGCCGCGATCGAGGGGAGCGACGTGCTCGCCGTGATGCCCACCGGCTCTGGCAAGTCGTTGTGTTTCCAACTGCCGGCGTTGGCGCTGCCCGGCCTGACGCTGGTGGTCTCGCCGCTGATCTCGCTGATGAAAGACCAGGTGGACGAACTGGTGAAGCGCGGCATCGGCGCGGGCGCCTTGCACTCCGGCCACACCGCTGACGAACGCCGCGATGTCCTGCGCCGCGCCCACAGGGGCGCATTGCGCCTCCTTTACGTCGCGCCCGAACGATTCGCCTCCGACTCCTTCCTCTCCGCCCTGCGCGGCTGGCCGGTCGCGCGGTTCGTGGTGGACGAAGCGCATTGCGTCTCGGAGTGGGGTCACGACTTCCGGCCCGACTACCGGCGTCTGGCCGCGGCCGCCGGCGCCTGCCGGCGCAGTGACCATGGGCCGGGACGTCCGCCCGTGCTCGCGTTCACCGCCACGGCCACCCCCGAAGTCCGCGACGACATCGTCACGCTCCTCGGGATGCGGGACCCGCGGGTGTTCGTGTCGGGATTCGACCGTCCGAACATCGAGTTGCGCGTGCGCCCGGTGTCGGGCGATCGTGAAAAACGCGCGCTCCTGCCGGAGCTCGTCGGCGCCCGGCGCGCGCTGGTGTACGCGTCCACCCGCCGCAGTGCGGAAGACGCGGCGGCCACCCTGGTCGAGGCCGGCGTCGCCGCGGCCGCCTATCACGCGGGGTTGAGCGATACGGAACGCACGCGCGTGCAGGATGCCTTCGCCGCCGGCACCCTGCAGGTCGTGTGTGCCACCAACGCGTTCGGCATGGGCATCGATCGGCCGGATCTCGAAGTGGTCGTGCACAAGGAGTTGCCGGCATCGGTCGAGGCCTACTATCAGGAGGTCGGCCGCGTCGGTCGCGACGGCCGGCACGCGGTCGCCACGTTGTTGTGGAACTACGTGGACGTGAAGACCCGCGAATTCCTCATCGAGAAACGCGGCGAAGACGACGGCCGCGAGGGCGTCGAGACGGACCCCGGGGAACAGGACCGCCGGCGCACGCTTGAACACCTCAAGCTCCGGCGCATGGTGGCCTACGCCGACGGCACCGGGTGTCTGCGGATGACGATCCTGCGGTACTTCGGCGATCCGGACGCCGGCGCCGACTGCCAGTCGTGCGGCAACTGCCTCCGGCGGGCCGCGCTCACCGAGGATCAACGGCTGTTCGTGCGAAAAATTCTCTCCGGCGTGGCGCGCAGCGGTGAACGCTGGGGACGCCGGAAGGTCGCCGCGATGCTGGCCGGCAAGACGGAAGACCTGCCCGACGCGCTGGTCTCGCTCTCGACGACCGGCCTGCTTCAGGAACACGACCCGAAAGTGATCGAGAAGTGGATCGACGCGCTTGAAGGCGCGGGCGCACTGGTCAGTTCGCCGGACGTGTATCGCACGCTGCGCCTGACCGCGATGGGCCGCGACGTGATGGCGGGCAGGCAGGCGTCGCTCGCATTGCTGGTGCCGACCCTGCGGGCCAAGGCCCCGAAGGCTCGCAAGACGCGCGCGCCTTCTCCCGTACGCGTCGTCCCCGCACCGGCCCAATCGCCGACCGCCGCGTCAGGCGCTTCGCCAGTCGGCACCGCCGCGTCAGGCGCTTCGCCTGACGCGGCTATAACTGACGCCCTGCGGACCTGGCGCCGGGAGGAAGCCCGTAAGCGTGGCGTTCCGGCGTACGTCGTGCTGCACGACCGCACGATCGACGCCCTGGTCAGTCTCGCGCCCTGTTCGATCGACGCGCTGCTCTCGGTTCCCGGAATCGGGCCAACCAAACTCGCCGCGTACGGTGAAGCGATTCTCGAAGTGCTGAACAGCCCGGCGGAGTAAAGCCGTCAGTCGGGCGTAGTGGATGTTACACTGCCGCCCATGGTCCCAACCCGGCGCGACTTCCTCGCCACCACCGCGCTTTCGGCCGCAGCCTGGACGATGGGCGTGGCTGCGCCGCGGGGACAGGCGCCGCGCGTGGACGCGCTCACGCTGCGCGGGCGCATCGAGGCGCTGAGCGCCTTCGGGCGCCCCGCCGGCGGAACGTTTGCGGACGGCGTCAGCCGCGTGGCGTACTCAGACGCGGACGTCGCCGGCCGCCGGTATGTCATGGACCTCATGCGCGCGGCCGGCCTGGAGCCGCGCATCGATCCGGCGGGCAACATCTTCGCGAAGCGCGCGGGCGCGGAGTCGTCACTCGCGCCCATCCTCTTTGGATCGCACATCGACTCGGTGCCGAGTGGCGGCAACTTCGACGGCAACCTCGGCTCGCTCGCGGCCATCGGCGTCATCGACGCGCTGGCCGCCACGAGCATCCGCACGCGCCATCCGCTCGAAATCGTCGTCTGGTCGGCGGAGGAGGGCGTCGCGTTCGGTCGCGGCCTCGCCGGCAGCCGCATCGTGGCCGGCGACGTGACGCCCGCGGACATGGACGCGGTGTGGAACGGGCTGCGACGCGGCGACGGCGTGCGCAAGCTCGGAGGGAATCCCGATCGCATCATGGACGCGGTGCGCCCCAGGGGCGCGCACCACGCCTATCTCGAGCTGCACATCGAACAAGGCGGCACGCTTGAACGCGACCAGGTCGCCATCGGCGTCGTCGAGGGCATCGTGTCGATCCAGCGGTACACCGCGTTCGTCACGGGGTTCTCGAATCACGCGGGGACGACACCGATGGGCGAGCGGCAGGATGCGCTCGTGGCGGCGGCGCAACTGACGCTGGCCGTGCCCGACGCGGTGAACGCGCGGCCGGGCCGGCAAGTGGGCACCGTGGGCCAGCTCAACGTCGAGCCGAACGCGCCGAACGTGATTCCCGGCACCGTGCGGATGACGATCGAGCTGCGCGACCTCTCCACCGGGAAGCTCGACGCGATCATCGGCGACATTCGCCAGCGCGCGGCGGCCATCGCCGCCAACACAAAGACGACCATTGACATCCGGGACCTCAGCCGGAATCCGCCGGCGTTCGCGTCCGAGGATGTGCAGCGGGCGATCGAGCGGGCGTCGAACGCACTCGCACTGTCTGCGCGTCGCCAGCCGAGCGGGGCTGGTCACGACGCGCAGATGATGGCGCAACTCAGCCCGATGGGGATGATCTTCGTGCCGAGCGTCGGCGGCATCAGCCATTCGCCGAAGGAACTGACCCGCTGGGAGGACTGTGCGAACGGCGTGAACGTGCTGCTGGCGGCGGTGCTGGAGGTGGATCGGGCGTAGGGGGCGCGTCCCGCGCACCGCAACCACGGCAGCGTCCCAAGGCCCGGGCTGTCACGTCGCTGCTCAGGCGGAGTGACCCCGTCAGTCGTGGACGGCGATCTTGATCACGACTTTCGTGACGTCCTCGGCGGCGTCGACCGCCATCCCCGGCATGTGCCCATCGCCCGGCCACAACAGGACGAAGTCGCCAGGAACGAGGGTGACGAAGTCGCCGGAGCCGGTGAGCCACAACAGATCCTGCTCCTCGTCATACGGCTCGGCGAGCAGGTGCGACAGCGGCGCGACGCCGATGCGCTCGCGTCCGGCCACCAGGAACTGCAGATCGATGAACCGGCGGTGCGCTTCCCACCGGCCTTCGCCGGGCGCTTTGGTCGCATACCGCTGCACCAGCGCCCGCACATCGTCACCGCCGACGGGATAGGTGCCGTCGACAAGCGAGGCGAAGTCGGTGACGCGCGCGTAGTCGAAGGCGCGTGTGATGCGGGGCCCCAGCGGCGCATAGACGTGCGCGTTCACCCAGTGATCCCTGACCATGCGGCAGATGGTACCCCGGACCCGGTGACGACACCACGGGCGGGATAAAATCCCCGCGGCATGCCCGCACACAGACGTTCGACCAGAGGTGTGACCAGCTTGAGGCGGCGCTGGGTAACGCCCTGCGGCACGACATGGTCCGGCATCTGACCCGCCGGTCGCCACTTCGGCTTCGTGGGACACCCGGTGCACCAAGTCGAGTGTCGTCGGGATCGCGCGTATCCTGTGCCACAGCGGAGGCATTTTACCTGAGACTCGCCGCGCCGCGGTGGGCGACGGCACGGTCACCGTGACTGGTGGCTGGTTCGCGGCGGCGGACGACATCGCCCGTACACCAGGCGCCGCCGACACGGCGCGCGAAGCAACCGGCTCGACAACGCGTGCACGGTTGGCGCGGTCGCGCGTTTTCGCCTCGCCTCGGAGCGCATCCCGAGACGCGAGCCGCGCCAGGCACGTGCAGCACCTCCTGTATTACACTGCGTAATACAGGAGGTGGACATGGCCGTCCGAACGGTCCGGCTCGACGACGAGGCGGAAGAGACGTTGCGGGAGATCCGCGAGGCGACCGGGCTCCCGATCTCGGAGGCGCTCAAGCGCGGCCTGGACGCGCTCGGCGATCAGGTTCGTCATGGCGCCGACCGCCGGCCGTTTGATGTGTATCAGGAGCTCGACCTCGGCCCCGGCGGGTATGCGATCGCACCCTCGACCGCCACGAAGCGGGGCGTGAAACAGGCGCTGAAAAAGAAATTGCGGCGGTGATTCTCGTCGACACCGGTCCCCTCGTCGCGCTGTTCGATCCGAAGGACGTCCGGCACCAGAGATGCCGGCGGTTCCTCCAGACCGTACGGGAGTCACTGCGGACAACGGTTCCAGTGCTGACCGAGGCCTTTCATATGCTTGGTCCCGCCAGCATCGGCGCCAATCGGCTGCGAGAGTTTGTCGTGCGCGGCGGCCTGCCTGTGTTTTTCCTCGATACCGGCGCCATCCTTCGGGGTTTCGAGCTGATGGAGCAGTACGCGGACCATCCAATGGATCTGGCCGACGCCTCTCTCGTCGTCGCGGCCGAGTCGCTCGGCACGCGGAGGATTTTTACGATGGATCGCCGGGACTTCGATACCTATCGCGTCCGGCGCGGGCACCGGTATTACGCGTTCGACGTCGTCGGTTGAGCCGCCCACCGAGCGCGCGACTCGCCGCGCGCTCGCGTTCAGGACGTTGCCGTCGTAGTATGACCCTGATGGCGGAAGGCGCCTCGATCGGGCGGACCCTCGACCGGCTCGTTGAAGCCGCGCCGGACATCTGCGGCGTGCGCGCCCACGACGTCCAGGCGGGTGATTGGATCGTCGTCCGGACAAAAAACTCCACGTATGCGCTCGCCGCGGCGGGCGACGGCACGTTCACCGTGTCTGGTGGCTGGTTCGCAGCGGCCGGTGCCGAGGCGACAGCCGTCCGCGTCGTGGGCTGCACGTGGGGCGGCAGCGCGATTCTCGAGCGGATGGTGGCCGCGCCGGGCATGTGCATCGAGTTCGACAACGGCGTGCGCACCACGCGCGCCCGTGAGGTCCGCCTGCTGCGCGGCGCCGGCAGCCTTCGGCCGCACTAGCCGAATCGCTATTGTTTCGCCGGGGCGCGGCGGCGCAATTCCTCGAACCAGTTGGTGACGGTCGCGATCCTGACGCCGCGCGGCACCAGCTCGATGAGGAAACGGTCGCGGTCCGGCGTCACGTCCCACGTCGTGCCGACGAGCAACGGAAACAGCAACCGCGGCGGGCCAGGCCGCGGTACCGCATCTGCCGGAATCTCGACGGACATCAGCCTCGACCCTGCCACGTTACCCCAATAGAACAGCTCCCGGCTGCTCCGGGCCCATCGCGCGCGCAGGCCGCCGTCCGTGGAAATCCGTACCTTGGCGCCGCCGACGGGGAAGGCGTGGACGTAGACGTCCGCGGCGCCGGATTCGAACGACGTGTAGGCGACCCATCGGCCATCCGGCGAAATCTGCGCCTCGCCTTCGGCACTGGCGGTCTCGTGAAGGGGACGCGGCTCGTCCGGCGCGCCCTGGTCGGACAGGGTCACCATCCCGCGTCGACGGAGCTGACCCCGCCGGCGCGCGAGTGCCCATATACTTGTGGGCCGTGACCTTCCGCGACAGGCTCATCGGCACGCTGCAGGTGCTCCGGCCGGTCCTCGAAGAGCCTGGCGTCCTGATCGTCGGGTCCGAGGTGCCGAATCTGCTGGAGCCTGATGCGGCCTCGACGCTGGTGGTCTCGCAGGATGTCGATATCGGCGTCCCGGTGGAACGCGTGGCGGCCGTCAAGGCGCGTCTTCGCGCGATCACGGGCCTGGCTCCATCTGCCGAAGAACCATCGGTCTACGTGCCGGCCTCGCCCGATCTGATCGAGGTCAATTTCCTCGGACTCGACTCGCGAATCCGCGAGCCGGGCGAGACGTATGTGTTCGAGGATGCGGAACTGCCGCTGATGGTGTTCGGCCCGCTTGGTCTGCTGCGCCCGGGACGCATCGTCAATGTCGCGGGGCTGCGTGTGCCGCTTCCACGAACGGCCGACCTGATGGTCGAAAAGCTGCTCACGGATCGAACCGGCGAAAAAGGCGCCCGCGATCTGCTCGTGGTCGCGGGCCTGCTCGCCGGCGCGAGCCCTGAGGACATCGATGAATTCCTGCGGGTGGCGCGCGGTCTCTCCGCGGAGTCCCGCCACGCGGTGTCTTCCAGCCTCACAGTCCTGTCCTTGATGGAGGGACGCCACGGCATGCCGGATCCCACATCGGCTCGGGCGCAGGTCAGGCGCCTGCTGTCAGCGCTCGGGGGGCATCATGAATGAAGCCGTCCTGGAGCGGATGCGGGCCCGGGCGCGCGCCGTGCGGACGCGGGCCGCCGTGCAACGCTGGCACTACCGGCAGCGCCACCTCGCCGCGGGCGTGTGGTTCCGATTGCGCAGGGTCCTGGCCGACGCGAGCGCGGCCTACGCCATCTCCGAGCACGACGCTCGACAGCTCATCGCCGAGGCGTACCAGCCTGAAGCGTGCGGGCGCGAGGTGTCGCCCGAGAAACTCATGCTGTTCGTTGACGAGCCCCGGCTCGCGAAGCTCCGGCAGCGCCGGCCCATCCCCGTCGGCCTCGGCCCCGAGTTCTTTGCGGCCAGAGCGATTGCCCTGATCGCGTTCGATGATGGCGAGCGCCGCTAATCCGCCTGCGAACCTCGCCCAGCCCGCGGAGGGCCAATGGCGCCAGGCCGGCGGCTGGCCGTGTGGATCATCGGCGGGGCGCGGCAGCGCCGCTTCCGGCCTCTTTCGTCACGGTGGCGGAGGGGTGCCCCCCTCGAGCTCACGGCACACGGCGTGACGAGTACGCCCGAATCGCCTCCCCGACCGTCCTGGCGAGTTCGGTGTCGCTGTCAATCGACCAGTCCACTTCCTGGGAGGTCACGGTGCGATCGGCGGCGGCGTGGAAGAACAGGAGCGACCTGACCTGCGGGTGGTCCACCGGAAGCGCGGCCAGCGCCTCCCGATACCACGCCAGGCGATCGCCGCCCACGGCCAGGGAGCCGAACTCGGCGATCATGATCGGCTTGCCGAACGCCACAAGACGCGGGTACTTCGTGCCGAAGATCTCCTGGAACGTCCACCATCGCGACCAGTACGCGATGGGACCGAAGTTGAGGGCGCCGGTGGCCACCCAGTCGACGTACTGGTCGCCCGGGTAGTAGAGATCCCAGTATTCGTGCGCCACGTGCGGCGACCAGACCCAGATCACGTTGTCCGCGCCGGCGTGTCTGAAGCGCTCCACCACGTGCCGCCACGCCGCGATGAACTCCTCCTTGGTGTTGTGCTGCGGCCCCCAGGGATAACGATACGGGTCGTTCATCTCGTGCGCGAAGCGCAGGAAGAACGGACGGCCGAATCGGGCCGCGTCCGCCGCCCACGGATCGATGAAGAAGTCGTAGTCGCCACGCGCGACCGCGGCCAGCCCCTGCCGATCGCGCTCCTCCCGCAACGGCAGAAACGGATGCCCGACGTGGTCGAACACCGCGAGCCAGGGCTCCCACGTCACCACCGGCACCGATCCCATGTTCCAGATGCTGGTCGCGACGCGCAGCGGGAACTGATGCTCCGGCTGGTCGCCCCACGCGGTGTAGACCTGCACGAGCGGAAAGGTGGTGCCGAGGCTGCGCTCCAGGTGAACGAGGCCCTCCAACGTCGCCGGAAGGCCGCCGTCATACGCACCGAACAGCACGACATCCGGGTCGCGCAGCGTGGCCGCGTTGTGACGATACGGGTCGAACCACGCCAGCGCGCGCCCCCGGCCCGGCCCGCTCAGACGCTCGCGCACGCGATGCTCGAGCGAATCAAGGGCGCTGGCCAGCCGCCCGAACGCGGTGGCCATGGGGCCCTCGGTGGCCGCGCCGAACGAGCTCAGCAGCGCGACCACCACAAGCGCGCCGCCAAGCGCCACCGCCGCGACAGTCACACGCTGTCCGCGTCTCACCGTTCACCCCCGAGCGTGGTGATGTCCACAGGGTCCCACGGCGCGTCTTCGGCAGGCCGCCGTGACTGCCACGCCGCATGAAGCGCGCCACCGCCGGCAAGCACGGGCACACTGGCGAACGCGAGCATGCCCCAGACCGCCTCGGGGCTGTAGGCCAGCGACACGTCCTCGGTCAACAGCCGTGCGTGGGCGACCCGAACCAACGTGACCAGATAGGCGCCCAGGAGAAGCAGTTGTGGCCACGCGAGGCGGAGGAAACGGCCCACGACCGCCTGCTTGGCTGTCGGCACGTAGGGCACGTCGGCCCGGGCGATCGCCAGCAGCGTGCCGGCCAGATACACGGGCCAGCAGGCGATCTTGAGGGCCAGTCCCCGCCAGTGCAGGCCGCGCTCACGTGACGGGTCGCACAGCCATCGCTGCGCGAACAGGTAGATCGCCACACCCGCCACGGCCACCGGCGCGCCCGCCGTGAGGAAGCCGGCGAACCGCATGGTGGCCGGTTGAATGCCGGTCCAGAGGTAGAGATACGGAAACACCAGATAGATCGCCGTCGTGACGCCGCTCAGATAATAGGTGCCGATGGTGAGATACGACAACCGCTGGCGCCAACTCAGTGACCCGAGCAGCCGCGGCATCTGGGCGAACACCACCTCGTAGACCCCGCGCGACCATTTCAACTGCTGCCTGAAAAAGGATCCGAGATCCTCGGGCACGAGCCCGCGGCTGAGCACCTCCGGGACATACACCGATCGCCACCCGGCCGCGTGCAGCCGGATCGCCGTGATGAGATCCTCCGCCAGGCCGATCCCGTGTCCGCCAATCGACGCAAGCGCCGATCGCCGGAACGTGCAGTTCGCGCCGATGGCGACCGACGCCTGGTGCCCGTAGAGCCCCATCTGTCCGGGCCCGTAAAAAGCATACGTCTGCTCGGCCGCGCCGGCAGCCGTGAAGGATCGCTGCTGGTTGTAGTACGCCTGCGCCACCTGCACGAATCCCACGCGCGGATCATCGAAGTGGCCAAGGACACGGTCGAGGATCTGCGGGAACGGGATGTGGTCCGGGTCGAGCACGAGGATGAACTCCTCGTCGGTCTGCTCGAGCGCGCGGTTGATCTTGCCCGCTTTGGCCCCCGGCACCCCGACGATCTCCAGCCACACGGCGCCATGGCGCGCCGCGACATCGCGAAATCGCGGCTCGCGCGTGTCGTCGAGCAGATAGGTCGTGTGCGGGTACCGGATCCGCGCGCACGCCGCCAGGGTCCTCTCGAACATCCCGATCGGCTCGCCAGGCGAGCTGGTCGTGAAGATGGCAACGCGCCGGTGAGGCGGAGCGGGGCGATGCGCGGGTCTGGCGATCGCCAAATAGTTGATCCAGCCAAGGACGATGCGGCTGATGCCGTACCAGAAGGCAAGAGACAATATCCCGAAGAGCACGGGCTGGCCCACGTGCCCCGGGCGGAACCACCAGTCGAGCAACCGCAGCACAGCCACGGCACCGCCGGCCGCCAGCACGGCTATGACGATGCGGTCGCGAAACCGGACGCGCGCCGCCTCCCGGTGCTGCCACAACATCGGCGACAGCGGTCGCCTCTCGCGTGCTCCCACGTCGTCCCGCTGCATCAGCGGGTCTCGGGCACGCGGCGGGCAGCGGCCGTGAACCGGTAGGTGAACTGCAGGCCGGCACGCGCCCACTGGTAGTACGAGCCGCGTCCCATTTCACCGGAGAGGCCAAACGTGGCGTGGTCGCTCAACGCGACGTCGAGCGACGCCCGCAGGTCCCAGGGCGTGAAGCGGCGAGGCTCGAACACGCGCTCCACACCCAGCGGTGTTCGCACGAGCGCGGGGGCATCCTCGGTGGCGCGAACCGCCACCGACCCGCCCATCCGCAACGTCGCTCGCGGCGAGATCCTGCTGGTGATCGCGCCAATCGCCGAGTGTTTCAACAGACGTTCGGGCGTGTATTACGGGCGGTAGCGACCCTCGACACCGGCGCTCGAATCCGGCGGGACACTCGTCCCGGGTCGATCGGCCGGTACGAACCGGCTCTCTTCGGCGTCTTCCGCACTGAACGCGTACCCCGCCTGAACCTCGAGACCGGGCCGGCGGAGCATCGGCGCCAGAATCCAGCCGTAGCCCGTTCGAACCGCGTTGTCGTCCGGATACTGCTGCCGCTGCAGCGCCGCCTGCGCGAGCCACCCTCGCGGATCGGTCCAGTGCAGCTCCACGGCCGCGACGTTGACGAGCATCGACGTGTCGAGACTCGCGGTAGTGTAGAGGTACGGGACGCGCTCAAGGCGCCCACGGATCTTCACGTGGCGAGGCAGGCGGACACCCACCACACCCCGCCCCGTCCACTCGACCGACGGCTCCTCGTCGAGCGTTCGTCGCAGGACGCCGGCGGCAAGCTCCGTCTCCAGCCGGAGGCCGGGCGCGTAGTGACGGACGTCGCCCTCCGCCAGCCACATCGTGGCCAGACGGCTGTCGAAGCTGTACCGCCTGGGTTGAATGCGCACCCTGACGGGCGTGAGCGGCGTGGGGAACCATCCCGCTTCGAGGTCCACGCTTCCCCAATCGAGCGGCTGATCGTTGTGCCAGAGCCCGGGCGCCACGCGCACCCACGGCGCCGCCGCCAGCCGGATCTCGCGGAGTTGCCGGCTGGCCTCCGCCTGACCCGGGTCGAACGCGAGCGCCGCGGTGAACAGACGCGCGGCAGACGTCAGGTCCCCCTCCCAGTACGCGAGCGTCCCAAGCAGGGTGCTGGCCTGAGCCTGGACCTCAGGCACATCCCGCAGCGATGCGAGCAGCGCGCGCGCGCGATCCCCGTCTCGGGTCTCGACGAGCATGCGCGCGAAGTCGAGCCGCAGGTGATGATCGCCGGGATGCCGCTTGAGCGCTGCTTCGTACACCCTGCGAGCGTCGTCAACGTCCTGTGTCCAGTACAGCGTCTGCGCGAGCAGACGAGTGGCCGCGAGATCGTCGGGCTGCGTGGCGAGGTGTGTGCGAAGCACGCGGATGGCCGCGGTGAAGTCGCCGGCGTCCCGGAGTCGCTGGGCGTCGCGGACCGCATCGGTCTGCGCGAAGGCTGGCTCGGCCGCCAGCATCAGCCCGAGCAGCGCGACGGCAAGGAGCCATGTCAGAATCTGGCGCGGGCCGGTGGTGACCATTCGATGACAGAATGCCACACACACGCGAACTCCGGCGCGGCCGGCCACACCACACACCACGGTCCCCTTGTCAACGGCCGTGGCGCGGTGCATCATCAGGGCGCCACACCAGCGACGTGTCCACCAGGGGGAGACTCGTGCAGCGATCGCCACGCGTCAGACACGAGAGACATCGTTCTTGCGGCCGATGTGGTATCGTGCCCCCGCTCGCCAGCCACGGAAAATGATGCGCCCACAGTTCTGGATGACTGTCGTCTCGCTGCTGATGATGAGCGCGTTCGCGCACCGCGTGGGCGGACAGGCCCGTGGCGCGGCGGCGACCACCACGACCCGCAGCGGCGTCTACACGGCGGCACAAGCGAACCGGGGAGAGCAGACGTACATGGCCAGTTGTGTCTCCTGTCATCCGCCTGCCACGTACAAGGGCGCGGTCTTCCTGAACTGGCACGGCCGCACCGTGTCGGAGTTGTTTGAGTTCCTGACCGAGCAGATGCCCAAGAGCGAACCGGGCAGCCTCGCGCCAAAGGAATACGCGCAGGTGATCGCCTACCTGCTCAAGCTGAACGGCATGCCCGCAGGACGAACGGAGTTACCCTCGGACGCCGCGGCGCTGCAGCGCATCACGATTCTCGTCGCGCCGGGCACGACCGACACGCCGAGCCATGCCGGGTTCACACGGCCCGGGCTCTCACATCCGGGCCGCACACGATGACCCACGCACACACGAACGGAGGAGCACACACCATGTCGCGACGATGCTGGACTCTTCGAACCACCTGTGTCGCCGCCCTTGCGATCCTGACCATGGGCGGCGCGTTCGTGGTGCACGACCGCCTGTCGGCCGTCGAGGGCCAGGCCCCGGCGCTCGTCCGCGGCAACGCGCCCGGCGAGTGGCGGTACTGGGGCGCCGACGCCTGGAGCACGCGCCATTCCCCGCTGGATCAAATCAACGCCTCCAACTTCGAGTCGCTCGAGACCGCGTGGCAGTGGAACATCGCGCCGTTCGGTCCCGATGAGTACTACCGCACCACCCCCCTCTATGCGAACGGACGCCTGTTCACCGTGGCCACCACGCGACGCATCGCGGCCGCGCTCGATCCGGCCACCGGCCACACACTCTGGATGTGGCGCCTCGACGAAGGCATCCGGTGGCAGAAGGCGCCACGCCAGTTTGCCGGACGGGGCCTCGCGTACTGGACCGACGGCAAGGAGGAGCGGGTCATCGTCCTGACGCCTGGGTACCACATGGCGCTGCTCGACGCCAGGACAGGAATTCCCGATCCCAGGTTCGGCAGGAACGGCGTCGTCGACCTGATGGACGGCCTCGGTTTCAAGCTCGTCCCCCTCGCCGTCGACGACAACGGGCCGCTCATCATCAGCGACGCGGCGCCGTACCGCGAAGCCCATCCCGGCGAGACGTGGGACAAAGAGAAAGGGATCGGGGCGGACGGCACGATCGGCATCGATCCGGCGCAGGGCCAGATTGCCGCCAGTTCTCCGGCCATCGTGGTCGACGACGTGATTATTGTGGGCACCTCGTCGATTCACGGGTACTACCCAATCAAGTTGCACAACATCCCCGGCTACATCCGCGGGTTCGACGTGCGCACAGGACGGCAGCTCTGGAAGTTCAATCTGATTCCAGAGCCCGGCGAGTTCGGCGCCGACACGTGGCTCAACGGATCGAAGCCGGGTACGCCAGGCGTCGGCAAGAACGACGCGTGGGCGCCGTACTCCGCGGATCCCGAACTCGGTCTGGTCTACATTCCGGTCGGCATGCCGCTCAGCGATGAGTACGGCGGACACCGCCCCGGCGACAACCTCTTCGGCAACAGTCTCGTCGCCCTCGACGTCAAGACCGGCGAGCGGCGCTGGCATTTCCAGATGATCCATCACGACATCTGGGACTACGACACACCGATCGCGCCGAACCTGCTCGACATCACCGTGAACGGACGACTGCGGAAGGTCGTGGCGCAATCCACGAAACAGGGGTGGATCTACACGTTCGATCGCGCGACGGGCGAACCCATCTGGCCCATGCCTGAGACACCGGTGCTGCAGAGTGATGTGCCTGGCGAACGCACGTCACCCACCCAGCCGATTCCCAGTCGGCCCGCGCCGTACGCGCAGCAAGGCCTCATGGAAGGGGACCTGATTGACTACACGCCGGAGATCAAAGCGGCGGCCCTGAGCCTGGCGAAGTTGTGCCGCATGGGGCCGTACTACATCCCGCCGTCGGCGATCGATGCCACAGGTCCCGGCGCGCTGCATTGCTCCTGGTATGCGCCGGGCGCCGCGGGCGGCGTCAACATCGACGGCGGCGCCGCCGTGGATCCGGACACGGGACTGATGTACGTCGCGTCCCAATCGCGCATGAGCACGATTGAAGTCGGCAAGGATCCCTGTTCGGAACACCGCTACACCCAGGCCAGCGCCTCCGGCCCGCGCGACAGTTGCGGTCTGCCTGGCGCGTTGCCGCCGCCGCCGGGGTACGTCGCACCGCCGCGCGGACGCGGCGCGGGCGGACGTGGCGGACGAGCCGGCGGTGCGGCCGGTGTGGGCCCGACGCTGGCCGCGCCAACGCCGGGCACCTCGACGATCGCCGGCATCTCGATTGTGAAGCCGCGCGAGTTCGGCGGCATCACGGCCTACAACATGAACCGCGGCGACAAGGCGTGGTGGATTCCCAACGGCGGACAGATGGCCCCGCCGCGACCGGCCCCCAATTCACCGGATGCGAAACTGTTCGAGGGCGTCACGCTGCCGCCTCAGCCCGTCGGCGGTGGTCTGGCCCAGATCATCACGACCCGGACGCTGGTCATCTACGGTACAGGCCGCAGCGGCGGACCGCCGGCCGACGCCGATGGTCAGTTCAGGCTCTACGCGCTGGACAAGGCCACGGGTAAACAGATCGGCGCCCTGCCAATTCCGACGCGCACCAGCGCCGTCCCCATGACGTTCATGCACGACGGCCGGCAGTACATCGTGTACGCCACGGGCGGCGGCTCTGCCGCGTCGTTGGTGGCGCTGCGATTGCCCAGATAGACACCGCGCCGGCAGCCGACGTGGCGATTACGTCGCCCTTCGGTTGCCGGCGAGATACCGCCGCACGCCCCACCACACGCCCGCGGCCACCCACACCAACAGCGCCGCGCGCACGATCGCGGTCGCGGTGACTGAAGGAAACGACCAGTCGAACACCCACAGGTCCTGACCGCGGTCGATCATCCAATGCCACGCCTGATGGGCGACCAGCACCGAAATGATGATCACGCCGATTCGTTCCGTAGCCGGTCGCAGTACCAGACGCATGAGCGGCACCAGCACCAGCAGGGCCAGCACCTGGCCCGCCTCCACACCCAGATTGAACGCCACGAGTGACGTGATGAGGTGCGCGCCGGCAAACTGCAGCGTCTCGCGCAGCGCAAATGAAAACCCGAATCCGTGGATCAGGCCAAATGCCAGTGTGAGCACCCAGCGCCGCCGGATATTCGTCCCCCCGAGGATGTTTTCGATCGCCATGTAGACGATGGACATGGCGATCAACGTTTCGACCAGCGGCGGAAACCACAACCCGTCAGGGCCGTGGCCAAGGGCCGCGCTGATCAGCGTGACCGAGTGCGCCACCGTGAATGCGGTGACGAGCAGGACCAGTGTCCGAAGCTTCCGGAACGGCACGACAAGGCACACGAGAAAGAGCAGATGATCCACACCCGAGAGCATGTGCTCGATGCCCAGGACGACGAACCGGAGCGCCGCCTGGTGCCAGCGCGGGTCGAGACGGACGAGGCCGGCGTCGCCGGTGTACTCAAACGCGCGGACGTCCGCACCGGGCGGGAGAAATTGCACCACGGTCAGCGTGCGCAGCCCCAGGCGCGCGAACTCCGGACGAATCGAAAACGCCGAGGCGTCGGACCGAATCGGAAACTCAATCAGCGCATCAAGGAGCGCCTGGTTCCACACCAGTTCGGTCTCCGCCGGCAGGCGCGCGCCGGTGAGGTGCGCCAGCGCCTCGTCCCACGAGCCGAACGACCGGTCGGACGGCAACGAGACACGTGTGGTGACGAGCCGGGACCGGCCGAGATCCGCGTCGTCTTCGAGTGCCTGGACGCCGTTGACGATCCAGAGGTGCGCGGCGGTCTCAATCGAAGGACCTGCGACCGCCAGTTCGAGAAAGCCGGGTCCGCGGGTGGGGAAGATCACGTCGCGCATCGCCTCAAGCGGCACGCGGACAAGGACACGCAGCCGCCCGCCCTCGGGTTTGACCCACAGGCGCACGGTGATGTCGGCGGGGATTTCGTGGGCGCTCGGCGCGGCCGGCCAGACGCACCACATCACCAGACACACCGGCACCACGAAGCAGCGGAACACATTCAGCATCAATCACCCGACGACCCGACGAGGCGCCGGTAGTATACTGGCCCCCGTCCACGGCCAGTGTCCTCGCGCACGCCGACTTCACGCTCGGAGCCATGACGATGGAGAAGCTGCACTTTCCCGTACTCGCCGTGTTGTTCGCCGGCGGCCTCACGGTTTTTGGCGCGGCCACGCTGGCCGATGAACCTCTGACCGGCCCCGCCCCGCCGAGGTCAGAGGCGGTCCAGGCGCCGCCGGTCCAAGTTGACCCGTTGTGGCCAAGGCCGCTGCCCAATCACTGGATTCTCGGATCTGTGACCGGTGTGGCGGTGGACGGTCGCGGCCATGTCTTTGTTGCGCACCGTGGCGCCGCCTCACTCAACGCGCGCACCGAGATCGGCCTCGTGGCGTCGCCGCCTTCCGCGGAATACTGTTGCGCTCCCGCGCCGCAGGTCCTGGAGTTCGATCCTGACGGCACGTTGGTGAATCACTGGGGCGGTCCCGGCGACGGGTATCAGTGGCCGCAGAATCCTGGAGGCATCGCCGTTGACCCGTCAGGCGCCGTGTGGATCACGGCGGCCGGTGCACCGGCGGCGCCCGCGGGCCGGGGCGGCCAGGCGGGACCGGCGGCCGTGCCACCGCCGCAGGACGCGCATGTGCTCAAGTTCTCGCGCGAAGGAAAGTTCCTGCTGCAGATCGGACGCGCCGGCACCGTGGGCGCCGGCGACAGCACCACCGCGCTGAATCGTCCTGCCGGTATCGACGTCGACGCGGTGGCGAACGAAGTGTACGTGGCTGACGCGGGCAGCCGCCGCGTCGTGGTGTTCGACGCCACGACGGGCGCCTATCAGCGGCATTGGGGCGCCTACGGCACCGCACCGGACGCGGCCGCGCCGGCCCCGTACGATCCGGCCGCGCCCGCCGCCAAACAATTCCGCACGGTCAGTTGCGTCGTCGTCTCGCGCGATCGGCGCGTTTACGTGTGCGACCGCGACAGCAACCGGATTCAGGTGTTCAGGACCGACGGCACATACGTCAGCGAGGCGGTCATCTCAAAGGACACGCTGGGATCGGGATCGGTGTGGGATGTGGCGCTGTCCGCAGACGCCGGACAGCAGCAGGTGTACGTCGCCAACGGTCAGGAACAGACGGTGCACGTGCTGCGGCGCGACACACTGGCCGAGGTCGGGCGCATCGGCAGCGGCGGGCGATGGCCAGGGCATTTTTACGCGGTGGGCAGTGTCGCCGTTGACGCGCGCGGCCACCTCTTCACCGGCGAGGCGCTCGAAGGCAAACGCGTCCAGCGGTTCGCGATCAAGTAGGAGACGGGGAATGGACAGACGCACGATCACAATTCCGGCGGTCTTTGCTCTGGGATTTGCCGCGCTGATGGCGGCCGATTTGAAGCTGCAGAACGCCGCGGCGACCGATCAGGCGACCGCGATGGTTGAAGCCCCGAAGTTCGAGGTGGACCCGATGTTCCCGAAACCCCTGCCCAACGGATGGCTGATGGGCATGGCGATCGGCATCGCCGTCGATGCGGAGGACCACATCTGGGTGGTGCATCGCCCCGACACCGTCTCGGCGAACGAGGCCGCGGCCGACCAGACGCCGCCCATCGCGCAGTGCTGCCGTCGTGCGCCACCCGTCCTGCAGTTCGATCAGGGCGGCAACCTGATCAGCGCGTGGGGAGGCCAGGGACAGGGCTTTGAGTGGCCGGAGTCCAATCACGGTCTCTTCGTCGATCACAAGGGCGTTGTCTGGATCGGCGGGAACGGCGCGAAGGATGCCCACGTGCTGAAGTTTACGCAGGACGGCAAGTTCATCGCGCAGTACGGGCGGATGGGTCAGAGCGGCGGCAGCAACGACACGACGAACTTCGGCCGCGTCGCCAAGATTTTTGTCGACCCGCGCGAGAACGAGGCGTACCTCGCCGATGGCTACGGCAACAAGCGTGTGGCGGTGATTGACGCCGACACGGGTGCCTTCAAGCGGTACTGGGGCGCGTACGGCAACAAGCCTGACGACACCAACATCGGCCCGTATGACCCGGACGCCCCTCCAGCGCAGCAGTTTCGCACGCCGGTCCACTGCTCGGATCTCTCAGTCGACGGCCTGGTCTACGTCTGCGATCGTCCGAACAACCGCCTGCAGGTGTTCCAGCGCGACGGCACCTTTGTGAAGGAAGCCTTCATCGCGAAGCGGACGCTTGGCGATGGCGCAATCTGGGACGTCGCGTTCTCGCGTGATCCGCAGCAGAAGTACCTGTACGTGGCCGATGGCAAGAACCAGCGGATCTACATCCTGCTGCGGGAGACGCTCGAAGTCCTGTCAACGTTTGGGGACGGCGGCCGGCAACCGGGCCAGTTTTTCGCGGTGCACAGCATCGTGACCGATTCCCGGGGCCACCTCTTCACCACGGAAACCTACGAGGGTCGCCGGCTCCAGCGATTTGTCTTCAAGGGCGTGACGCGGGTGCCGCGCGACCAGGGCGTCGTCTGGCCAAAATGAGCTCGTAGCTGATTGGCTTGCGGACAATTCCTGCAACCCACCAGGGGTCAGTCAGTTGCGGTTAGAATTCGCAAAAACATCAGCTACGAGCTCGTTTCGCTTTACGCGGCGATCATGCTGGGTTGACCCAGCACTTCGCCGAATACGGCCACGGCCCGCTGCATCTCTTCCATGGTCCCCAGCGAGATCCGGCAGTGCGAGTGCGCGAACGGCGGAAAGTCGCGCCCGACCCTGACACCTTTCGCCGCGCAGGCGTCGCGGAACTCCCGCACGGGGCGCCCGATGTTCACGAAGATGAAGTTGCTGTGTGAGTCAGTCGAGGTCATCCCACGGTCGGCAAACCACTTCCGCGTGAAGTCACGCACCGCGGTGTTCCGGTTCCGCTCGGCGGTCACGAACGCCGGCCCCTGTTCGACCGCCGCAATGCCGGCGTGGAGCGCCAGCACGTTCATCGAGCCGGTGCCGGACGCGCTGTCCCATTCGCCCATCTTGCGAATGGCGTCGGGGTGTCCGACCACGTATCCCAGACGAAGGCCGGCCAGCCCGTAGGCTTTCGAGAACGTCCGGGCGACGATGATCCGCGGATCTTCGATCGCGAGCGGAATCATCGTGTCGTGATCGGCATCGGTGACGTACTCGAAGTAGGCTTCGTCGACGAGGATGGTCGTCTCCGGCGAAATCCGATGGACGCGGGCGATGAAGTCACGCGTGGCCCGCGCGCCGGCGTACGTCGCCACCGGATTGTTGGGATTGCAGAAAAAGATCAAGCCGGCGCCGCGCGAGGCCTCAGCCAGTCGAGCGAAGTCCACGCGGAACTCTCGGTCGAGGGGGACCGCGCGCACCGGATGCCCCAGCATGTCGGCGTACCCGGCGCATCCCTCATAGGTCGGAATCGTGCCGACCAGCGCCTTGGTTCGGGACGTGAACACGTGCGTGGCCGTTCGCAGCACCTGCGTCGAGCCACAACCCAGCGCCACGTGTTCCGTGCGCACACCGAGCTGGCGGGCCAGCGCTTCGCGGAGGGGGCCCGTCGCACCCGAGTACCGTCCAGGCGTTGCGCCCACCGGTCCGAAGGAGTGCTGAATCGCGTTGAGCACCACTTGCCCGGGCCCGAGCGGATTCTCGTTGCTCGACAGAATCAGGGGAGCCGAGCCCTGCGATGCCTCGAGGTCAGGCACCAAGGCTGACCACAGGCGGTCTTCTCGTCCGCGGGCGCCAATCCAGGCGCTCGAGAGGGCGCCGGCCGCGCCGATGCCAACGGTCTTGACGAATCTGCGTCGCGTCACCATGAGGCCTCCTCTCGAATCCCGCCGCCGCCGGGACTCGCCGGTCGGAGCACATCGCGAAACACCGCCGTGGCCTTCTGCATTTCCTCCATCGTGCCGAGCGAGATCCGCGCGTGTGATCCCTCAAACGGTGGGAAGTCACGGCCGACTTGAATGCTCTGGCTGATGCACCCGGCCCTGAACTCTGACGCGGGGCGTCCGATGTCCACAAACACGAAGTTGGCCTGCGACGCCGTGCAGCGGCAGCCCAGATCTTCAAGCGCCTTCGTCGTGAACGTGCGCACCGCCGTGTTGCGGGCGCGTTCCGCCTCGAGATGTTTCGGATCGCCCAGCGCGGCCATGGCCGCCGTCGCGCCCAGCACGCTGATGTTGTACGGCATCTTCAGGCGGGCCAGCGGTTTGATGGTGTCGCTGCTGCCGATCGCATACCCGACGCGGATGCCCGCCATGCCGTACGCCTTCGAAAACGTCCGCGCGACAAACACGTTCGGGGTGGCCATCGCCAGCGGCACGGCGGTCTGGTAGGCCGGATCATCGACGTACTCGTGATACGCCTCATCGATCAGAATGACCGTTTCGGGAGAGATCCGCCGGACCCGTTCGACAAAGTCGGCAATCGTCTTCGCCGCGTGGACCGTGCCGGTCGGGTTGTTCGGATTGTTGACGAAAATCAATCCGGCGCCACGAGCCGTGGTCAACATGCCCTCGAGATCGAGGCGAAACCGTCCATCGACCTTGATCTCGACGACCGGGTGTCCCATGCGGCGCGCCACGTTCGTCGCGTTCTCGAAGGTCGGCGATGCGGTCACGAGGTGCCGGTACGGCGCCGTGAACGCCCACACCGACGACTTCAGGATCTCCTGCGATCCGGCACCGAGCACAACGTTCTCCGGCTTCACCTTGTTGCGGGCCGCGATCGCCTCGACCAGTTCCCCCTCACCTGGAGTGCGATTAAACGGGTACCGCCCCACACCGTCGAACTGCGCAGTGATGGCCTTGAGGACCGCCGCGCCGGGCCCAAGCGGGTTCTCATTGCTGCTGAGTTTGATGGCGGGCTCCGCGTTGGCGCCCGGATTGGCGCCCCCGCCGCGCCCCCCGCCGCGACCCTGGCCGGACGGACTGGCCTGTTCGGCCCACTCCTCGGCAACCGAGGCCTCGTGGCCTCGCGCCGCCAGCACCCGACCGTCCAGCAGGGCCGGCGGTACGAATGCCCTGGCCCCGAACATGCCCAACAACCCGCGGCGCGTCACTGTCATGACTGCTCCCTCGCGTAAACCGTCCTGATGGAACCTGGAAACGTGCGGATTCTACTCCCGAATCCCGACGTCGTCAAAAAAAAATGACAGCCCGGCCCCAGGCCCGCTACTTTTTGATGTATTTCTTCAGGGCACGCGGCCCGACCTCTGCCCCGTAGATGTTCCCGGCGCGGTCCACCGCAATCCCCTCCGCTGCGCTCGTGCTTGGCGGATTTTCGGCCGGATCCGGTATGAACACGGAAACCCTGGCTCCTTTGCCCTCGCGAAGGTTCCCGATGCGGATGCCCCGCCTCCAGTCTTTGCGCGCGGGTGCCACCGACCCCGATTCAGAGTCGGTGCCGTAGAGCATGTCGTTCTCGTCGATCCAGAGGCCGCTCAGGCGGCTGAACTGCTCCCAGCCGTAGTCGAGCAGGTTGCCCTCCTGATCGAACACCTGCAGCCGATTGTTGGAGCGGTCCGCCACGAAGAGGCGTCCTCGGGAATCGAACGCCAGGCCGTGGGGCTGGTCCATCTCCCCGGGTCCGCTGCCGCGCGTTCCCCACGCCTTGAGGAACTTCCCCGTCCGATCGAACTTGACAATCCGGGCACTCGCTCCGCCGTGGCCCTCGGCCACAAAAACATCTCCCGCGGCGTTCGTGATGACGTCATTCGGCTGATAGAACGACGCGGGGTCCGCCGGCTCGCCGGGCCGATTGCCGCCGGGCTTGCCTAACGTCAACAGTACCGTGCCGTCGGGACTGAACTTGTAGACTTGATGGCCAATGACCCGTGCGGGCGGAGGCGGCAGCGGCGCATCGGGCGCCGCGCCGCGCGCTCGTCGCGGAAAGTTGTCCTGGCCGTCGGTGACCCACACGTTTCCGCCCCTGTCCACGTGGATGCCGTGCGGGAACACGAACATCCCCTGGCCGAAGCTCCGCACCAGGACGCCCTCGGCGTTGAACTTCAGCACCACGTCGAGCGGCGATGGCCGGCCCTCAGCGGCATTCCAGCAGGTGTTCGCGCCGCAGCGCTCCGCCACCCACACCGACTCACCGTCCGGATCGATGTGGACCGCGCTCGTGGCGCCCCAGATGCGGCCTTCCGGCATCTTCGCCCAGCCCTCCACGATGACGTACGGATTCGGGGCGTCGTTGGTCGGTGCGCTGGCGGGTGCCTGCGCGACCAACGCCCCGCTCAACGCCGCGGCACCGACCAGCACCCATGGACGACGATGGCTCTGACGCATGGCTCCCTCCTTGATTCGCCGTTGATCCGTCGACGACTGCAGCATCATACTCGAGGACCGAGAAGGCCCGGCCGGAAGACGGGCGGGAGCGGCGCTCGAGGTTGCGCCGGGGCCAGGCCGGCCGACGCGACCGGCCGCGCGCTGGTCGAGCGACCGCCTGGGGGCGGGGCGTACAAAAAACAAGGCCCGAGGCGTCTGGCATCGGGCCTTGTAGGCAATAATCCCGGCAGCGACCTACTCTCCCACACAGTTACCCGTGCAGTACCATCGGCGGTAGTCGGCTTAACTTCCGTGTTCGGAATGGGAACGGGTGTGACCCAACTCCTATGACCACCGGGAAACCTGTCGTGCAAAGAACGATGTGGCGGCGGAACATACGCCCGCCGGCACTGCACCGCCGGTCGCCCGTGAAGGCACCCGTGGTGCAAACAGTCTTGACGACTGAATACCCTGCAAACGGCAGTTCTCTCCTCCCCACGGGGTAGAAAAGAATCAATGGTCAAGCCTCACGGCTGATTAGTATCGGTAAGCTTCACACATCGCTGTGCGTCCACACCCGACCTATCGACCTGGTAATCTTCCAGGAGCCTTTAGAGACTTGCGTCTTGGGAGATCTCATCTTGTGGAGGGTTTCACGCTTAGATGCTTTCAGCGTTTCTCCCTTCCGCACGTAGCTACCGAGCGCTACCGCTGGCGCGATAACTCGTACACTAGAGGTGCGTCCAACCCGGTCCTCTCGTACTAAGGTCAGCCCCACTCAAATCTCCTGCGCCCATGACAGATAGAGACCGAACTGTCTCGCGACGTTCTAAACCCAGCTCACGTACCACTTTAACCGGCGAACAGCCGGACCCTTGGAACCTGCTACAGCTCCAGGATGTGATGAGCCGACATCGAGGTGCCAAACCTGAGCGTCGATGTGGACTCTTGGCTCAGATCAGCCTGTTATCCCCGGCGTACCTTTTATCCGTTGAGCGATGGCCCTTCCACGCGGAACCACCGGATCACTAAGGCCTGGTTTCCCACCTGCTCGACTTGTAAGTCTCGCAGTCAAGCTCGCTTATGCCTTTGCACTCTCTGGCTGATTTCCAAACAGCCTGAGCGAACCTTCGCGCGCCTCCGTTACAATTTAGGAGGCGACCGCCCCAGTCAAACTACCCACCTAGCAGTGTCCCTTTCCTGGATGACAGGAACAGGTTAGAACGCCGCAGCAGTCAGGGTGGTATCTCACCGTCGACTCCACCGAATCCGAGAATCCGATATCAAAGTCTCCCACCTATCCTGCGCAGACGGCGGCAGCATTCACTACTAAGATGCAGTAAAGGTGCACGGGGTCTTTTCGTCTAGTCACGGGCAACCGGCGTCTTCACCGGTACCACAAATTCGCAGTGCCCCTCGTTGAGACAGCGCCCAAATCATTACGCCATTCGTGCAGGTCGGAACTTACCCGACAAGGAATTTCGCTACCTTAGGACCGTTATAGTTACGGCCGCCGTTTACCGGGGCTTGAGTTCAGAGCGTCGCCTTGCGGCTAACCCCTCCCTTTGACCTTCCGGCACCGGGCAGGCGTCAGACCCTATACGTCGTTTTCGACTTTGCAGAGCCCTGTGTTTTTATTAAACAGTTGCTTGGGCCTCTTTATTGCAACTCCGCCATGCTTCGCGGGCAAGCCGCTACACAAGACAGAGCACCCCTTCTTCCGAAGTTACGGGGTCAATTTGCCGAGTTCCTTAACGAGGGTTCTCACTTGCGCCTGAGGATATTCTCCTCGCCTACCTGTGTCGGTTTGCGGTACGGGTACCTGGACGACTCCTTAGAGGATTTTCTTGGCAGCGTGGCGTCTGCGACTTTATGAACCTTGCGGCTCTCGCTCCGGCTTCTCAGGATTCACGACACACCGGATTTCCCTGGTGCATCTCCCTACGGCCTCAACCAGCTATTCCAGCAGCTGGCTCGCATAGCCTCCTGCGTCCCCCCATCGTAATAACGTCTTCCAGGTAGTTCCGGAATATTAACCGGACATCCATCCGCTACGCCTTTCGGCCTTGCGTTAGGTCCCGACTAACCCTGAGCGGACGAACCTTCCTCAGGAAACCTTAGGCTTTCGGCGGGGAAGATTCTCACTTCCCTTATCGCTACTTATGCCGGCAGGGTCACTTCTCTAGGCTCCACCAGTCCTTACGATCTGGCTTCAACGTCTAGAGAACGCTCTTCTACCAATTGCGCGTCCCGCGGGACGCGCAAGTCGACGGCTTCGGTCTTGTGCTTAAGCCCCGTTGGATTGTCGGCCCAGAGCCGCTTGACCAGTGAGCTATTACGCTTTCTTTAAAGGATGGCTGCTTCTAAGCCAACCTCCTGGTTGTCTGTGCGTCTCCAGATCCTTTCCCACTTAGCACAAAGTTCGGGACCTTAGCCGGTCGTCTGGGCTGTTTCCCTCTCGACAATGAAGCTTAGCCCCCACTGTCTCACTCCCGGACTGCGTTCATTGGCATTCGAAGTTTGGTTGGATTCAGTAACCTGGTAAGGCCCCTAGTCCATCCAGCGCTCTACCACCAATGACGACCATCCGAGGCTGCTCCTAAAAGCATTTCGAAGAGAACGGGCAATCACGAGGTTTGATTAGCCTTTCACCCCTACCCACAGCTCATCCAAGCTGTTTTCAACCAACACTGGTTCGGACCTCCATACGGTGTTACCCGTACTTCATCCTGGCCATGGGTAGATCACCTCGCTTCGCGTCTTTTCCCAGCGACTCAACGCCCATTTCGGACTCGCTTTCGCTACGGCTCGCTTACGCTTAACCTCGCCACTGAGAAAAACTAGCCGGCTCATTATGCAAAAGGCACGCGGTCAGGCCTTCCTCTCGGTTGCCCTCGAGGCATAGCCCTCCCACTGCTTGTAGGCATACGGTTTCAGGTACTCTTTCACTCCCCTCACAGGGGTTCTTTTCACCTTTCCCTCACGGTACTGGTTCACTATCGGTCGCTGGAGAGTATTTAGCCTTGCGAGATGGTCCTCGCGGTTTCCCACGGGATTTCACGTGTCCCGTGGTACTCAGGAACCCGCCCAGCGAGCCAGCATGTTTTCGCCTACCGGACTATCACCGTCTCTGGTCGACCGTTCCAGGTCGTTCGACTAACATGCTGGTTTCTGACTCGCCGGCCTTGCGGCCAGACAGGCCCTACAACCCCGAAGTGCACGCACTCCGGTTTGGGCTCTTCCGCGTTCGCTCGCCGCTACTAGCGGAATCACTATTGTTTTCTTCTCCTGGAGGTACTGAGATGGTTCACTTCCCTCCGTTGCCTTCGCCGACCTATGTATTCAGTCGGCGATACGGCGGCATTACCCGCCGTGGGTTTCCCCATTCGGACATCCCCGGATCACAGCTCATTTGCAACTCCCCGAGGCTTATCGCAGCTTATCGCGTCCTTCATCGTCTTCCAGCGCCAAGGCATTCACCGTACGCCCTTAGTAGCTTGACCATTGGAATTGAAACTGACCCCGACGTCCGCGAAATGGACGACTGGACCAGCCCCTCTTCCCACCCTCACACACTGCGTGTGTCAATTTGTGGTTCGGAAAAAACTACCGTTTGCAGGATATTCAGTTGTCAAAGAACGGGACCGCGGCTTGCGCCCCCGGCCCAATCTCATGGTGGAGAATACCGGGATCGAACCGGTGACCTCCTGGTTGCAAACCAGGCGCTCTCCCAGCTGAGCTAATTCCCCGAAAAGCTGGTGGGCCTGAGTAGATTTGAACTACTGACCCCACGCTTATCAAGCGTGTGCTCTAACCAGCTGAGCTACAGGCCCTCTCGAACTCTGTCGCCACCAGGATCCCACCGAGCCCTGATTTCCAGAACCGGCTCCGGGCCCCTCCCGGCCCGCCGATGGCTCAGCCGGACGGAGCCGGGGACCCGGTTCCCTCAAAACTGGATAGAACGTGTGCGCACAACCTGTCTCGTACCAGATCGATCTGAGATACCACTTCCGAAGAAGCAGACTCTAGAAAGGAGGTGATCCAGCCACAGGTTCTCCTACAGCTACCTTGTTACGACTTCACCCCAATCACTGACCATACCTTAAGCACCTGCCTCCCTTGCGGGTTAGCGCAGCGATTTCTAGTACAGCCAGCTTTCGTGATGTGACGGGCGGTGTGTACAAGGCCCGGGAACGTATTCACCGCGGCGTGCTGATCCGCGATTACTAGCGATTCCAACTTCATGCAGGCGAGTTGCAGCCTGCAATCCGAACTGAGACCGACTTTATGCGATTGGCTCACCCTCGCGAGTTTGCAACGCTTTGTATCGGCCATTGTAGCACGTGTGTAGCCCCAGACATAAAGGCCATGCTGACTTGACGTCATCCCCACCTTCCTCCGGTTTGTCACCGGCAGTCTCTCCAGAGTGCCCACCATGATGTGATGGCAACAGGAAACAAGGGTTGCGCTCGTTGCGGGACTTAACCCAACATCTCACGACACGAGCTGACGACAGCCATGCAGCACCTATACAGTTGCCCTTGCGGGAGTCGGCTTTCACCGATGGTCATCTGCATTTCGAGCCTGGGTAAGGTTCTTCGCGTTGCGTCGAATTAAACCACATGCTCCACCGCTTGTGCGGGCCCCCGTCAATTCCTTTGAGTTTCAGCCTTGCGACCGTACTCCCCAGGCGGAATGCTTAATGCGTTAACGTCGGCACGGCAGGGATCGATACCCGCCACACCAAGCATTCATCGTTTAGGGCCAGGACTACCGGGGTATCTAATCCCGTTTGCTCCCCTGGCTTTCGTTCCTCAGTGTCAGTTACAGTCCAGAACGCCGCCTTCGCCACCGGTGTTCCTCCAGATATCTACGCATTTCACCGCTACACCTGGAATTCCGCGTTCCTCTCCTGCACTCAAGCCACCCAGTATCAGACGCAGTTCCCCAGTTAAGCTGAGGGATTTCACGTCTGACTTAATTGGCCACCTACGAACCCTTTACGCCCAGTAATTCCGAACAACGCTTGCCCCCCCCGTATTACCGCGGCTGCTGGCACGGAGTTAGCCGGGGCTTCTTCTGCCGATACTGTCAGCCCGGGGACGTATTCGGTCCCTGGGTGTTCATCTCGATCGAAAGGAGTTTACGAACCGAAATTCTTCATCCTCCACGCGGCGTTGCGTCGTCAGGCTTGCGCCCATTGCGAACAATTCCCCACTGCTGCCTCCCGTAGGAGTCTGGACCGTGTCTCAGTTCCAGTGTGTCCGTCCGCCCTCTCAGGCCGGATACCGATCGGAGCCTTGGTGAGCCATTACCCCACCAACTAGCTAATCGGACGCGGGCCCCTCTTCAAGCGCCAGGTCTTGCGATCCCCGGCTTTGATGTCCGTGTATCCAAACACGGGATGTCATGCGGTATTAGCCCTCCTTTCGGAAGGTTATCCCCCACTCGAAGGCAGGTCGCCCACGCGTTACTCACCCGTTTGCCACTCTACTCATGGATTGCTCCACTTTCGCGTTCGACTTGCATGTGTTAGGCACGCCGCCAGCGTTGATTCTGAGCCAGGATCAAACTCTCAAGTTAAATGGGCCGTCCTTCGACTCGCCACCGCCGAGGCTTGCGCATCAGCCTGTGGCTCGCTCAGGAACAACTCTTTACCCGATCGCCTGTTGAATTGGCTCTCTCGGATTGCGTTACGTCAAGTCGGTGGTTCGCCCTCGGCAAGGTCTTGCGACCCGCTCTGGCGCCACCCGCTGATACTCGACGGGTTATGTGCTTGCACGTTCTATCCAGTTTTCAAAGAACCGAGTCTTGCACCCCCTGCGGCGTCTTGCGTCCTCAGGAGAACCTTACAACGTTACGCTTCGGCACGACACGCTGTCAACGAAAAACTTGCCCGTCTAACTTTTCCGCAACCTTTTCACAACTTCCCACGCGTCACGCCCGGGCCAGTCATTGCGTGAGCCGCCCGAGCCGCGCCGTTCCGCCTGATCCAGGGTCTTCGACGCCGATTTCAGTCCGCGGGGACCGACAGGGGCTGGTCGTCCGGGAACGCGAAAACCGAAGGCTCTTTCCCCGTCACCACCCTTAAACCAGCGACCGGGCCGACGACCGGCCCCCGCCAGAAGCCGACGCCCAAGCGGCGTCGGCGGTGACGTTCAGGACTTTTCAGTGTAGGGACGTACGGGCCGCTTGTCAACTGGCCGCGTTTCGCCCCTGTCAACGCGTTTCGCCCCCCCCCGCCGTTTCGCCTGTCAACGCCGTTTCGCCCGGCGACGCGACAACCGGCCCCACAACTGGTCCAGCGATTCCCGCGCGTCTCGCACCGCGGCCAGCTCATCGGCTGTCAGCGGCGGGTAGGCCGAGGCCCTGGACCCGGACGCAAACAGCGCCGCCACATCCACATCGAGGGCCGTGGCGATGCCCGCCAGCGTGTCGACCGTGGGATTCCCGACACCACGTTCCACTTCCCCAATGAACTTGTAGCTGACACCGGAACGCTCCCCCAGCGCCTCCTGGGTCAGTCCTCCCCGTGTCCGCAGTTCCTTGATGCGGCGGCCAAGTCGGTGTCGAAGGTCATCCACGTCGTTGAGTATTCGAGGGCGACGCCACAGCGAAAACCCATTAAACGTGCCATGTGATGCCACGTATACGTGGTATCGTCCGGCGGTCCAGGAGGTTCCATGCCAACCACCACCCGTCCCGCGGTTGATCCCGTCCAGCCTCGCCCGGCACCCCGACTGCGCCTGACGATTATGGCCGAACACCCCCAGCCACCGGAGCGAACGGCCTCCACGGGCACAGGCCGACCCGTGGCGTCCTCGCCCACACGGCACGGGAGCCGCTCGCGGCGCCCGCGGCGCTAGTCAGGGTGCCGCATGACCACACGGACGGCTCGACGTCCCACCTCAAGCAGCACCGGCGTGTCACGGTCGATCCGGGCGGTCACCGATGTCACGCGTTCACGATTGACGCGCACGCCGCCCTGCTGAATCTTGCGCGCCGCGTCGCTGGTGGACGCCGCCAGCCCGGCCTCCACCAACACACGCGACAGTCCCACCGAGCCGTCGCCTGGCAGCAGGATGACCGTCTCAGGCCACGGCTCGATGGTCACCTCTCCCCGCGCAAACCGCGCCTCGAACGCCTCGGCCGCCTGCGCCGCTGCCGTGGCGTCGTGGAAGTCAGTCACGATGCGCCGCGCCAGGGCCATCTTCACGGCCTTCGGATGCTCCAGGCCGTCCGTGACGCGCTGGCGAAGGGTCTGCACGTCCGCCTCGGTGTCGTCGGTCAGCAGCAGGAAGTACCGCCACATCAGGTCATCGCTGATGGACATGACCTTGCCGAACATCTCGCCCGGCGCTTCGGTTACACCAATGTAGTTCCCCAGACTCTTCGACATCTTCTCCACGCCGTCGAGCCCCTCGAGCAGCGGCGTTGTCATGACCACCTGGGCCTCGAGGCCGTACCCCGGCATGATGTCGCGGCCCACGTTCAGGTTGAACAACTGGTCGGTGCCGCCCAGTTCGACATCCGCCTTCAGAAACACGGAGTCATACGCCTGCGCGAGCGGGTACAGAAATTCGTGCACGGCGATGGGTTTGCCGGCCTCGAACCGCTGGCGGAAATCGCGACGCTCCAGCATCTGCGCCACGTTGTAGCGCGCGGCCAGCCGCACCATCCCCTCGGCCCCGAGCGCGCCCAGCCATCGCTCGTTGAAGTCCACGACGGTCTTCTCAGGGTCGAGGATCTTGAACACCTGGGTCTTGTAGGTCTCGGCGTTGGCGGCGATGTCGTCGCGGGTCAGGGGCGGACGCGTTTTCGACCGCCCCGTCGGGTCTCCGATGAGCCCGGTGAAATCGCCGATGAGGAACACCACACGGTGCCCCAGATCCTGGAAGTGCTTCATCTTCCGCAGGAGCACGGTGTGCCCGAGGTGCAGGTCCGGCGCGGTCGGATCGAACCCGACCTTCACCACCAGCGGTGTGCCTGACGCGGCCGACCGCTCCAGCTTCGCCTTCAGCTCGGCAACGCGGACCACGTTCACGCACCCTTTGGTCAGGTACGCCAGTTGTTCTTCGAGAGTCATCGGGTTGGTCACGACCGGCCCACTATAACAACGAACATCTCAGCAGGAGCCACGGTCAGCGCCGCTGCGTCTCAGGGAAGGAGGCCAAGGACGCGACGGCCATCCACTCGCCAGCCGCCGGCGATCACCCGCCGGATCGCCTCCGGATAAATCCGGTGCTCCTCAACGAGCATGCGCGCCGACAGTGTTTCACACGTGTCATCGTCGCGCACCGGGACCGCCGCCTGCAGAATGATGGGACCGGCATCAAGTTCGGACGTCACGAAATGCACCGTGACGCCCGCGACCTTGACGCCGTGTTCCCACGCCTGACGCTGCGCGTCGACACCCGTAAACGCGGGCAGCAGTGACGGATGCACATTCAGGATGGCCCGCGGAAACGCGTCGCAGAACGCTGGCCCGAGCACGCGCATGAACCCGGCGAGGCACACGAGCCGGACACCCCGCGCCTGCAGCGCCCGGGCGAGCGCAACGTCGTACGCGTCCCGCGTCGCGAACTCGCGAGGTGACACGACCAGTGTCTCAAGCCCGGCCTCCATCGCCCACGCCAGTCCAGCGGCGTCCGAGCGGTTTGAGACGACGACGCGCACCACGCCAGCGATCCGCCCGCCGGCCACCGCCTCCACAATCGCCCGCATATTGCTCCCCCGTCCGGAAATCAAAATGGCGAGGGGGACGGGTGTCTTTTCCACAGATTCAGCCATAACGGGGACAGGTCTCGGAATTGTGTACCAACGGACGACCTTCAGGCATCGACCTTGCTCCCAGCAGGGTCACCATGCCACGACGAGCGCGTTCCACCCTCTGTGCCAGCTACTTCCATGTGATGAATAGGAGTGCCCGTCGCGAACCCCTGTTCACGCACCCTGCTGATTATCGGGCCTTTCTCACCGTCCTTCGCGAAGGCCTCTCGTGCCACCCATTGCGACTTGTCGCCTACGCTGTCATGCCCAACCATTGGCACCTGGTCGTGGGTCCAAACGACCCACACCAACTCTCGAAGTGCCTGCATTGGGTCACGGCGACCCACGCGGTCCGTCTGCAGCACCATCGGCAGACCGTGGGACTCGGTCCGGTGTACCAGGGACGCTTCACGGCGCTGGGCGTCACCGCGGTGGCCGACCTGGTCCGTGTCTGCCGCTACGTCGAGCGCAACGCCCTTCGTGCCGGACTGGTCCGTCGCGCGCAGGACTGGCCCTGGGGCAGCCTCGCCGAGCGCCTGCGGCCGGCGTGTGAGCTCCCCCTGGTGACGACGCCGTTTCTCTCGTCGCGGGCGTGGGTCGAGTACGTCAACGCGGCACGCTGGAATGACGATGTCGAGCCTGCGGCGCTGAGAACCGCCGACCTAAATCACCTCGCCGAGCCGCCACGCGGGCTCGCCTGAGTCGCGGAGCGCGGCCAGCACCTTCGCCTCGTGGCGCGCGGCGCACACGACAACCAGGCCGACACCCATGTTGAACGCCCGAAACATCTCAGCGTCCTCAATCCCGCCTGCGCGTTGCAGCCACGCGAACAGTGGCGGCACGTTCCAACTGGTGCGATCAATCCTGGGCTGACGTCCTTCGGGCAGCGTCCTGGGCAGATTTTCGGTCAGGCCGCCCCCTGTGATGTGCGCCATCCCCTTGACCCACCCGTGCTCCAGCAGCGGCGTGACCACCGTGAGATACGAGCGGTGTGGGCGCAACAAGGCCGCCCCGACGGTTTCGTTCAGTTCGGGCACGACGCTGGCCGCGGTCAGGCCAAGACCCTCGAACACGATCTGTCTCACCAGCGAGTACCCGTTGGTATGGAGGCCCGACGAGGGGAGTCCGATCAGCACGTCACCGGCGGCGATCGCCCGGCCATCAATGACCTTCGCGCGCGGCACGACACCGACGATAAACCCGGCGACATCGTATTCGCCGTCGGCGTAGAAACCGGGCATCTCGGCGGTCTCGCCCCCGAGCAGCGCGCAGCCGTTCGTCCGGCAGCCTTCGGCCACGCCGCGGACGATCTGCTCCGCCACATCCGGCGACAAACGCCCCGTCGCCAGGTAGTCGAGGAAAAACAGCGGCCGCGCCCCCTGCACGAGGATGTCATTGACGCAGTGGTTGACCAGGTCGACGCCAATCGTGTCGTGCACCCCGGTCATGAACGCCACCTTCAGCTTGGTGCCGACCCCATCGGCCGACGCCACGAGCACGGGATCCGGCACCGACGGGTCCATCGCGAACAATCCGCCGAACGAGCCGATTCCCGACAGCACACCCGGCGTGTAGGTGCTGGCGGCCATCTGTTTAATGCGACGCACGACCTCATTGCCGGCATCGATGTCCACGCCGGACTGGCGATAGTCGACCACGCTCAGAACTCCAGTTTGTCGATCAGGGCCTGGGCCACGTCGCGGCGGGGCGACCCCTCGGCGGCCGCCCAGTACGCGGTCCGCACCTGCACAAAGAACCGTTCCTCCTCGAAGTCTTCCGCCAGCATGTCGAACGCGTCCCGCAGGACGTCGATGGCGGCGTCACGATCGGACCACCGCTCCAGGACGTCGAGAATGATTGTGGCGTTCCGAAGGGCCACGTGCCCGATCGCGAGGGCGAGGGCCGCCCGCACCGGATCGCGGGACGGCACGGCTGTGTCGAAGAGTGCAGCGAGCGCCGGCTTGGAGCCTCTGACGGCCAGCGCGGCCAGCGCATAGCCGGCGCTCCGCAGCAGCGCCTGGTACTGCGGGTCGCTGGCCGCGAACGTCAGGGTTTTTCGCAGATAGTCTTCGTGCGCGGCACAGTTCCAGGTCACCAGACACGACGCGGCGGCCAGCGAGGGCTGCGTCTCGCGGGACGCCGTCTTCTGCAGCGCGGCCAGCACCGGCAAGGCCGACTCGTCCCCGATCTTTCCCAGCGCCATGATCGCGTCGTCTTGCAGGGGCCCATCGAGGTTGGCGACCTCCGTGATGGCCGACACCGCCCAGGTGGCCCGGTAGTCGCCAAGGGCCTCGATGACGGACCCGCGGAAGTAGTCTTCGCCGCGCAGGATGAGTGGTTGAATGGCCGCGCGCGCCGCCGGGTCGGCGTGGGAGGCCGCAATCGCCCGGGACAGGGCGGGCCTCACGAACTCGGAGGCTTCGCGGTCGAGCGCGGCGATCAGGTCTGGCAGCACCTGTCGATCCGGAAAATGTTCGAACCACGCGTAGGTCACGGCCCTGATGCGGTCGTTGGGATCGCCGAGCAATTGACGCATCGTGCTGCCCGCCGAGGCGTCGCCGTAGCCGGCCAGCAGGACCAACGCGCGGTACCGCACGTACCCGTCCGTGTGGTCGCGTGCGGCCCTCGCCAGGGCGGGCACCGCCTCGGCCGCCCGCGTGCGCCGGATCGTTCTGGCCGCGTCGGTGCGCGTGGCAAAGTCGAACGAGACCAGTTGATCGATCGCCGTGGCCAGCGCCTGCGGGGCGGTCCGGGCCTCAACGGGCCACTCTGCGAGGCACACGGCGAGGAGCCCGACGACCGCCAATCGGATCACCATCATGGGACCAACTTCAGCGCCAACCGCAGGTACGCCGCCTCGTTGCGCGGAAAGGCGACCGGGTACTCGCCGGTGTAACAGGAGGTGCAGTACGATTTGCGCTCGGGCCCGACGGCGGTCAACAGGCCGTCGAGCGACAGATACCCCAGGCTGTCGGCGCCGATGTACTTGCGGACCTCTTCGATCGAATGTGTCGCGGCGATGAGCTCCGACCGCTGCGGCGTATCGATCCCATAGAAACACGGAGAGATCGTGGGCGGACAACTGATGCGCATGTGCACTTCCGTCGCGCCGGCCGCGCGGACCATCTTCACAATCTTTCGACTCGTCGTGCCGCGCACGAGGGAGTCGTCGACCAGCACGACGCGGCGGCCGGCGAGAATACTCTTCACCGGATTGAGCTTCACGCGGACGCCGAAGTCCCGGATGGACTGCTGCGGCTCGATGAACGTGCGGCCGACGTAGTGGTTGCGGATCAGGCCCATCTGCAGCGGCAGATTGGCGACCGCCGCATACCCGGTCGCCGCGCACACGCCCGAGTCGGGAATCGGCACGACCACATCGGCATCAGCCGGCTGCTCGTCCGCCAGGCGCCGGCCAAACGCGGTTCGCACTTCGTTCACGCTCTGGCCAAACACATACGAGTCGGGCCGGGCGAAGTACACATGTTCAAACACACAGTGCGCGCGCGCGGCGGGCGCAAACGGTTTCACGGACCGCGCGCCGTCCGCGCTGATGATCAGCACCTCGCCTGGCTCGATATCGCGCACCCAGGTGGCATCAATCAGATCGAGCGCGCAGGTTTCCGAGCAGACAATGTAGGCGTCGCCGAGTCGTCCCAGCGTCAACGGGCGAAACCCGTGGGGATCGCGCGCGGCGATCAGTTTGTCCCTGGTCAGCCACACCAGAGAGAACGCGCCCTGCGCCTGCGCGATCGCCTCCACAAGCGCCGCGTCCGGTGCCGGCGCCTTCGACCGCGCGTACAGGTGCAGCAACACCTCGGTATCACTCGTGGTCTGAAAGATCGACCCCTGCTCCACCAGCGCGTGCCGCAGTTCCTCGGCATTGACCAGGTTGCCGTTGTGGCCGATGGCGATCTCGCCGTGCGTGCAGTCAATCTGGATCGGCTGGGCGTTCTTGAGTCCGCTTTCGCCCGCGGTGGAGTACCGCACGTGGCCGATCGCGCTCGTACCGGTGAGCGGTGCCAACGTGGCTTCATTGAAGGCCTCCGCCACGTGCCCCATCGCCTTGTGGGTTCTCAGGCGCTCACCGTCGGACGTGCTGATCCCGGCGCTCTCCTGCCCGCGGTGCTGCAGGGCGTACAACCCGAGGTAGGTCAGGTTCGCCGCCTCGGGATGGCCAAAAATGCCGAACACGCCGCACTCTTCACGGAACTTGTCTGTCATCTCGCCCCCCGGGGAGATCGCGGCGCGGGTCCATCCAGCCACTGCGATACCCCTGTCGTCCAGCGGGCCTCGGCGTCGGCCAGCGGGCACTCGATCGCCGTCGTGCCCTCAATCGCCACCGTGAGCCAACGGCCTCCGGTCTGGCCGATCTTCGCCGCTGGAAGGCCTGCCTCTGCGGCGCCTGCCAGTACCGCGTCCGTACGCGTTGGGTCTACCGACACAATGACACGGCTGGCCGTCTCGCCAAAGAGCGTGGCGACCTCGCGCGAGACCCCGCCATCGGATGCCGCCGCCGGCACCGAGACCACGGCGCCAATGCCGCCACTGTCGAAACAACACTCCGCGAGCGTCACGGCCAACCCTCCCTCCGCACAATCATGCGCCGAACGAATCGCGCCCTCGGACGCGGCCTGCACCAACCAGCGGTGCAACGCGTGTTCGCGGACCAGATCCAGCGAGGGCGGCGCGCCGGCGAGCACCCCGACCAGGGTCTTGAGATACTCCGACCCGCCAAGTTCGCCGAGGTTCCCGCCAACGAGCACGATGTCGAGACCCGCCGCCGGGAACACGCGCGTCAGGACGCGCGAGGCGTCCTCGAGCAGCCCCACCACGCCAATCACCGGCGTCGGCAGCACGGCACGGCCGTCCGTCTCATTATAGAGACTCACGTTGCCGCCGGTAATTGGCGTCTCGAGCGCGCGGCAGGCCTCACCGATGCCGGCCACGGCCTCGGCAAACTGCCACATGATCTCGGGTCGCTCGGGATTGCCAAAGTTGAGGCAGTTGGTCGCGCCGATCGGCAGGGCGCCGGCACACGCCACATTGCGCGCCGCTTCGGCCACCGCCAGCCGCGCCCCCTGCCTCGGATCGAGCTGGCAGTACCGGCCGTTGCCGTCCACCGACATCGCGATCGCACGCGGCGTGCCTTTGATTCGCACGACCCCCGCACCCATCCCTGCCAGCACGATGGTGTTCGTGCGCACCATGTGGTCGTACTGGCGATAGATCCACCGCTTGCTGGCGATGCCCGGCGACGACAGCAATTGCAGCAGCGCGTCGGTGGCCGTCGGCAGGTGGCCGGGGTCCACCGCCGGCATCCGGCGACGCGCGTCGAGGTCCGCCGGCGGCGCGAACGGCCGCCGATACACGGGTCCCTCGTCGGTCAACGCCTGATTGGGGACTTCGGCCACCACGGTCCCGTGGTCCTTGATCCGGAGCAGCCGGTCGCCGGTGACCTCGCCAATCCTGACGGCGTGGAGGTCCCACTTCTCGAAGATCTGCTCCACCTCGGACTCGCGCCCCTTTTTGACGATGAGGAGCATGCGTTCTTGGGATTCCGACAGCATGATCTCGTACGGCGTCATGCCGGTCTCGCGTTGCGGCACGTGCCGCACATCGATCTCGACGCCCACGCCGCCGCGCGATCCGGTCTCGGACGTGGCGCAGGTCAAGCCCGCCGCGCCCATGTCCTGCACACCCACACACGCGCCGGTCTTCATCACCTCCAGGCACGCTTCAAGGAGCAGCTTCTCCATGAACGGATCACCCACCTGCACGGCGGGACGCTTCTCAGCCGACCTGTCATCAAACTCCGCGGACGCCATCGTCGCGCCGTGGATCCCGTCGCGGCCCGTCTTCGCGCCGACGTAGTACACGGGATTGCCGATGCCCGACGCCTGCCCCCTGACGATCGCGTCCTGCCGCGCCAACCCGAGGCAGAACACATTCACCAGAGGATTGCCGGCATAGGACTCGTCGAACATCACCTCGCCACCGATGGTGGGAATGCCGATGCTGTTGCCATAGCCGGCGATGCCCGCCACCACACCCCGCACGATCCGCTGATTGGCCGGCTGCTCGAGCGGGCCAAACCGCAGCGAATTGAGGAGGGCCACCGGCCGTGCCCCCATGGTGAAGATGTCGCGGACGATGCCGCCCACGCCGGTCGCCGCGCCTTGATACGGCTCGATGAACGACGGGTGGTTGTGCGACTCGATCTTGAACACCGCCGCCAGGCCGTCGCCAATGTCAACCGCCCCCGCGTTCTCGCCGGGCCCCTGCACCACGCGCGCGCCCTCGGTGGGCAACGTCTTCAGGTGCACGCGCGAGCTCTTGTAGCTGCAGTGCTCCGACCACATCACCGAGAACAGGCCCAGCTCGAGCAGATTCGGATCGCGCCCCAGGCGATCGACGATGCGGGCGTACTCGTCCGGGGTGAGACCGTGTCGTTGCAGGGTTTCGGAATCACACGCGCTCACCGCGACACCGCCGCCATCGCTCCCGAGATCACCGACTCAAACAGCACCCGTCCATCCTCGCTGCCGGTGACCGCTTCCACCGCCCGTTCGGGATGCGGCATGAGTCCGACCACGTTGCGCGTCTCGTTGCAGATCCCGGCGATGTTGTGTGTCGACCCGTTGGGATTGGCGGCGTCGGTCACCTCGCCATGGGGCGTCACATAGCGGAACACGACACGCCGCTGCGATTCCAGCGCCTCGATCACGTCTGGCGGCGCGTAGTAGTTGCCCTCGCCGTGTGCGATCGGCACGCGCAGCACCTGCCCCTTCGCCGCGCGCGCGGTGAACGGCGTATCGGTGTGCTCCACCCGGATCGTGACGTGTTCGCAGTGGAACTTCACGTCACGGTTCCGCAGCATCGCGCCGGGCAGCAGACCACACTCCAGGAGCACCTGGAATCCGTTGCAGATCCCGATCACCGGCCGGCCGGCCCCGGCGAATTCCGTCACTGCCGTCATGATCGGCGAGAACCGCGCGATCGCTCCCGTACGGAGATAGTCGCCGTGCGAGAAGCCACCCGGCAGGATCACCACATCGGCGTCACCCAGCGACGTCTCCTTGTGCCACACGAATCTGGTGGGCTGATCGAACACATGTTTCACGGCATGGTAGGCATCGTGATCGCAGTTGGACCCGGGGAACACGACCACCACAAACGTCACGACCGCCCTGCCTTGGTGTCTGGCAGCACCTCCATGCGAAAGCTCTCAATCACCGGATTGGCGAGCACTGTCTGTGACACCTTCGCGGTCAACTGCTCGGCCTCGGCCGCCGTGGCGACGGCGAGATCGAGTTCGAAATATTTGCCCTGCCGCACGTCACTCACGCGGGTGTGCCCCAGCGAGTGCAGCGCGTCGACGATGGTCCGGCCCTGCGGGTCGAAGACCGAGGGTTTCAAAGTGACAAACACGCGCGCTTTCATCGGCTCTCCTTCGTGACCACCCCCGCGGGCGGATGCCCTGGCGACGCCGCCGGGCCAAAGACCCTCGCAAAAATGGTCTCCACGTGGCGCAACTGCGCCTCAAGGTCGAACGCTTCCTCGATGACGCCGGCCGGCAGCACACGTGCAATGTCGGGGTCGGCGAGCAGCAGCGGCTTGAACGGCACCCCCTCGTCGAACGACCGCATCGCGTTGCGTTGCACCCAGACATACGCGTCCTCGCGCGAGACCCCCCGGCGCGCCAGTTCCAGCAGGACACTGCCCGAAAACACCAAACCACGCGAGCGCTGCAGATTCTCGATCATGCGCGCCGGGTACACGACCAGGCCGGACACAATGCGCGTGAACCGCCGCAGCATGTGATCGAGCGCGATGAAGCTGTCGGGCAGAATCACGCGCTCGACCGACGAATGCGAGATGTCGCGTTCGTGCCACAACGCGACGTTCTCAAGCGCCGCCATCGCGTTGGCGCGCACCAGCCGGGCGAGGCCGGTCACCTGTTCGCAGCCGATCGGATTCCGCTTGTGCGGCATCGCCGACGACCCCTTCTGGCCTTTGCCGAACGGCTCCTCGACCTCGCCGATCTCCGTCTTCTGCAGGCCGCGAATCTCAAGCGCGAACTTCTCCAGCGAAGCCGCGAGCACCGCGAGCGTGGTCAACAACTCCGCGTGACGGTCGCGCTGAATCACCTGCGACGAGACGGGGGCCGGGTCCAATCCCAGCCGGGCGCACACGGCGGCCTCGATCGACGGATCCAGGTGCGCGAACATCCCGACGGCCCCGGACAACTTGCCCACAGACACCGCCGTCCTGGCACGGACCAGGCGTTCGCGCCCGCGCGCCACCTCGGCGTGCCACAACGCCAGCTTGACCCCGAACGTCATCACCTCGGCGTGCACGCCGTGCGTGCGCCCGATCATTGGTGTCCGCTGATGTTCAAACGCCCGCGTCCGGATCGCCCCGGCCAGGGCGTCCACCTGCGTCAGCAGCAGATCGCAGCCGGCGCGCATCTGCAGCGCCAGCGCCGTGTCGAGCACGTCCGACGACGTCAGTCCGAAGTGGAGCCAGCGGGCGGCGGGGCCCACCTGCTCGGCCACCGCGGTCGTAAACGCGATCACGTCATGTTGGGTGGTCTGTTCGATTTCCTCGATGCGGGCGATCTCGAACGTCGCCTTCTCGCGCAGCACGCGGGCGTCTTCGCGCGGCACCACGCCAGCATCGGCCAGCGCCTCGGTCGCCGCCAGCTCGACTTCAAGCCAGCAGTCATATCGTCGCTGCTCACTCCAGATCGCGCCCATCTCCGGGTGGGTGTAACGCGGAATCATGCCCGGCTCTCTCCTCCCAGGACCAGTCGCGACGCCGACAACGCCGGCGCGCGGCCAGGCCCGACCACGCTCGCCACCAGCCGCCCCTCCTGGAACAGATCGGCCGCGACGCGCTGCACCTCATCGGCCGACACGGCCTCGATATTCGCGAGCATCTCGTCGAACGACATGTGCCGGCCGAAACACATGTCCTGGCGCGCCAGGTGCGACATGCGGCTGGATGTGTTCTCGAGGCTCAGCATGACGCTGCCCTTCAAGTGGTCCTTCGCCCGGCGCAACTCGTCAGCGGGCACGGCCGTCGCGCGCAGCGCGTGCAACTCGGCCATCGTCAGCGTCACCACGTCGTCAACCCGGTCGGCGGCGCACCCGGCGTACACCGTGAGCATGCCGGCATCGCTGAACGCCGACATGCTGCTGAACACGGAGTAGGCCAGACCGCGATCTTCGCGAATGTGCTGGAAGAGGCGTGAACTCATCGAGCCGCCGAGAATCGTGTTGAGCACGAGCACCACGTATCGATCGGTGTGACACTGGCCATACGCGGGTGTTCCCACACACACGTGGCTCTGCTCGATGTCCTTGTGTCTCGTCACGATGCCCGGCGAGACCGTGGGGGGTGGCGCGCTTTCGAGCGGCAGCGCCGTCGTCGGCAACGCCGCAAAGGCGCGGGCCACGTCGTCGCGCAGCCGCTCGTGTTCAAGATGGCCAGCGGCCGCCACGATCAAGTGGGGCGCGACATACGTGCGGGTGAAATAGTCACGGAGCCGGGAGGAGGAAAACGATGCCACCGTCCCGGCCGTGCCAAGGATCGGCCGACCCAGCGGATGACGCGCCCAGAACTTCTCGGCAAACACTTCGTGGACCAGATCATCGGGCGCGTCCTCGACCATCTTGATCTCTTCAAGTACGACGCCTTGCTCCCGCGCGACGTCGTCGGGCGCCAGCGTCGGGTTGAGGATCATGTCGCTCAGCACGTCGAGTGCCACGGGCACATGTTCGTCGAGGACCTTGATGTAGTACCCCACGTATTCCTTGGCGGTGAACGCGTCGACCTGGCCGCCCACCGAGTCGATCGCCTGCGCCAGCGCGCGCGCCGATCGCCGCCCGGTCCCCTTGAACAGCATGTGTTCGACGAAGTGGGCAATTCCGCTTTCTTCGTCACTCTCGTGGCGCGACCCTCGGGTCAACCACACGCCAATGGCCGCCGACCGCACGTGCGGGATTGTCTCGGTCACCAGGCGAAGGCCTGACGGCAGCGTCTCGGTCTTCACCATGACGACGGCCAGCAATCCTGTAAGTTGTTCATTAACTTGAGTTTACGTGAGACAATCAAGCTCGGAATGTTACCATGTTGATCGTGGTGGAACAAGCGTCATTACCGGATTTTTCCGAACTGGATCGTGCCGGCATCGAAGCGGTGGCCCAGGCCATGGGTCTGCCCCGGTTCCGCGGCCGACAGATTTTTCAGTGGATCCAGCAGCGCGGGGTCACGGATTTCACCGCCATGACCAATCTCGGCGCGGGTCTTCGCGCGCAACTGGTGGCCACCGCGACGATTTCCGAGCCCCAACTCGATGCCACCCAGGTGTCGTCAGACGGCACCACGAAGTACCTCCTGCGCCTCGGTGACGGGCGCCGCATCGAGGCGGTGTACATCCCCGACACGCCGGCACAGACCTTCTGCATTTCCACCCAGGTCGGGTGCGCCATGGCCTGCGGCTTCTGTCTGACCGGCAGGATGGGACTCGCCCGCCACCTGACGGCCGGCGAAATCGCCGGACAGGTCCGCGTGCTGGCCCGCGAGACGGGACTCGCGGCGTCGGCCTTCAACATCGTCCTCATGGGCATGGGCGAACCCCTGCACAACTATGAGGCGACGATGAAGGCGCTGCGAATATTGACCGATGCGGACGGGCTCGCCGTTCCTCCGCGACGGGTCACCCTGTCAACCGTGGGCGTCGTACCTGGGCTCAAGCGGCTCGCGCGGGAGGACCTGATGCCGAACGTCGCGATTTCGTTGCACGCCACGACCGACGAACAACGCGATGCCCTTGTGCCCCTCAACCGCAAGTACCCACTCGGCGCGTTAATGGAAGCCTGCCGCGAGTTTCCGCTCAGGCGGCGCGGACGGATTACGTTCGAATACGTATTGCTCGACCAGGTGAACGACACGCCGGAGGACGCGCGCCGGCTGGTCCGGCTGCTTGATGGCATTCAGGCCAAGGTCAACCTGCTGCCCCTCAACGAAGCAGAGGGCCTCCCGTTCAAGCGACCGTCGGACGAGCGCGTGAACGCCTTCGCGAAGATCCTCGCCGATCGCGGCGTGACCGTCTCGGTGCGCAAAAGCCGCGGACGCGACATTCGCGCGGCGTGCGGACAACTGTTGATTGAGGGCGTTCAGCCCTTGCGCGCCGCCGCCATCACGCCAGCGTCGGAGTCGGAACCCATGAGAATCAGGACGTCAAGGGACACAAGGTCATCAGGTTATGACCTGTAATTTGTCAATCGTCATTCGTCACTTGTAATTTTCTCACTGCGCTTTTCGGCCGATGTCGTGTCGAAACTGCATCCCGTTGAACTGAATTCCCGCCACGGCTTCGTAGGCGCGCTGCACGGCCGCCGCGTGTGTCGTGCCGCGCGCGACGACGGTCAGCACCCGGCCGCCGGCAGTGACGAGGCGTCCCTCCTGACGGGCGGTGCCAGCGTGAAACACGACGATATCGCCGGGAACGGCGTCCAGACCCGAAATGGCATCGCCGGTCGTGACCGTTCCGGGGTACCCGGCTGAGGCCAGCACGACACCCACACAGGCGCCTGGCGCGTGCGCCATCGTGACGCCACGCAGGTCCCCCTGCGCGGCGCTCATGAGCGCGTGCGCAAATCCTCCCGACAGGAGTGGCAGCACGACCTGCGCTTCGGGATCCCCGAAACGCACATTGAACTCAATGACCTTCGGCCCTTGCGGGGTCAGCATCAGGCTGACGTACAGAAAACCCCGATACCCGCCGTCTGCCGTCAGCCCATCGAGGACTGGCTGCACGATGGTGCGCAGGACGTCGGCCTCAAGCGTGGGAGTCATCAGCAGGCTCGGCGCGAAGGCTCCCATACCCCCGGTGTTTGGCCCCTGGTCGTCGTCGAAGATCCGTTTGTGGTCCTGCGCCGTGCCGAGCGGAAGCGCCCGGGTCCCATCAGCCAGCACGAAATATGACACCTCGGGCCCGGTCAGGCACTCTTCGATGACGAGGGTGGCGCCCGCGTCACCAAACTGGCGGTCGACGAGCGCCGCGCGGATGGCGGCCTCTGCCTCTGGCCGGTCGGTCGCCACCACGACTCCTTTGCCTCCGGCCAGGCCATCCGCCTTGACCACCACCGGAAACCCGAACTCGCTCCCGGACACGGCCGCGAGGGCCAGATCGAGGGACGAACACACGACAAAGCGGGCGGTCGGAATGCCCACGCGGGCCATGAAGTGCTTGGCAAAGACCTTGGACGTTTCAAGTGCTGCCGCCCGCCTGGGCGGGCCAACGATGGCCCGGCCGTGGGCGCGAAACAGGTCAGCGAGACCGGCATCGAGGGCGGCCTCGGGCCCGACGACCGTGAGGTCCACGGCTTCCCGGGTCGCCAGAGCGAGCAGGGCGTCCGGGTCGGTGGCCAGGCCGGGCAGGCACCGGGCGACCTGGGCGATTCCTGGGTTTCCCGGCACGCACAGGACCTCGTCCACCCCGGGGTCAGCGGCCAGACGCCATGCCAGGGCGTGTTCGCGCCCCCCGTTTCCGACCACCAGGACCCGCACCATGTCAGGAGATTCTATGGGCAGACGTCACTGGAGACCTCCCGGGGGACCGTGATAGCCTAGCGTGTTCCCCGCAGGCGCGCGGCGCCTGCCGGGAACCTCAATCTTGATCAGGGAGGGGGTGTTCACCCATGGCAGAAGTCAGAATTCAGGACGGCGAGTCCGTTGAAAGTGCCTTGCGCCGCTTCAAGCGGAAGGTGCAGCAGGAAGACATCATCAAGGACATCAAGAAACACTCCTTTTACCTGAAACCCGGCGACAAACGACGCGTCAAGCAGGCGCTGGCGCGCAAGCGTTCGCGCAAGAAGCAGCGTCGCGACGTCGAGTAGGTTCCGTCAAAAAGCCTGGGGATCCCGGCCGCGTGGGCGGGATCCCCGCGCCCGTCAAATGGCCGCGTGCACCGCGTGCACGTGGCGCTGGACCGGAGCCCCGGAATCCACTACACTAGGGCTTCAATTTCCCGATTTTCGACGCCCGCTGCGGTCCCGACACAGTGGCAAGCACCGGGCAGCTACAGGAGTTCGCATGCAGATCGAGGAGCGACAGGTTGGCGACGTGATGGTACTGGACCTCAAGGGCAAGATCACCCTCGGCGAGGGTGATGAGGTCCTGCGGGACAAGATCAATTCGCTCATCCTCCAGGACAAGAAACGCATCCTGCTGAACCTGGCGGATGTGCCCTACATCGACAGCGCAGGGTTGGGCGAGGTCGTCCGCACGTACACGACAGTCAGCCGGCAGGGGGGGCAGCTCAAGCTGGTCAACCTCACCAAGCGCATTACGGACCTCTTGATGATCACGAAACTGCTCACGGTGTTCGAGACGTTCGACGTCGAGCAGGACGCGCTCAAGAGTTTCTCGTAACCGGATTTTCAGAGTCGAGGACCGCCGTGCCGCGGCACGGCGGTCGTCGCGCTGCATGGCGCGGGAAACGCTCCGTCCAGATCTCCCGGCGGCGCCCATCGGCGCCCGCCCCGTCCCAGCACGGCCCCGGCCGTGGGCCGTCGCCCTGTGGCTGTCGTTGCGGCCCGCCCAGTGGACCAAGAATCTGATTTTGTTTGCGGGCCTGATCTTCGGTGGCCGACTGCTCGACCCCGCGTCGGTGGTCGCTGCGGGCCTCGGGTTTATCGTGTTCTGTCTGCTGTCGGGTGTGGTGTATCTGGTCAACGATGTCCACGACATCGAGGCCGACCGGCAACACCCGGCCAAGTCCCGCCGTCCGATCGCGTCCGGCGCGATCAGGCCACGCACGGCCCTGTCCGCCGCGGCGGGGCTGACGGTCGGCGCGCTGGCGCTCGCCTGGTGGCTGGGCCCCCGGTTTGCCCTGGTCGCGCTGGCCTACATCACGCTGCTCACGGTGTATTCCACCGCGCTCAAACACCACGTCATCCTCGACGTGCTCACCATCGCGGCCGGTTTTGTCCTGCGGGCCGTGGGCGGGGCCGTGGTGATTCACGTGGCCATCAGCCACTGGTTGCTGGTACTCACGCTGCTCCTGGCCCTGTTCCTGGCGCTCTCCAAGCGGCGCGCGGAAATGGTGACACTGGCCGACGGCGGCGGCAGCCACCGACGCAGCCTCGCCGATTACAGCCAGGGCCTGCTCGACCAGTTGATCACGATCGTGGCGGGCGCCACGCTCCTGGCGTACGCGTTCTACACGATCAGTCCGGAGACGGTGGCCAAGTTCGGCACCGACCGCCTGCTCTTCACGTTGCCGTTCCCGCTGTACGGCATCTTCCGGTATCTCTTTCTTATTCACCAGCGCGAGGGCGGCGCCAATCCGTCCGAAACCCTTCTGCAGGACCGGCCCATTCTCGTGTGCGTTGCCCTCTGGGCGTGCGCGGTGGCGGTCATCATTTACGGCCCGTGGCGATGACGCCGGCCCAAAGGATCAAGGTGTATCAACATGAGTGATTTTCAGGTGAAGGCCGACGCGGTCGACGTGGAAGCGATCATGCGGCAGATTCGCGCGCGGGTGCGCGAGAAGCGCGGCGTCGACTATACCGAGGCGGAAGTGCAGGAGCTGGCGCAGGTGAAACTCGAACAGTTCCTCGATCCGAAGGGGCTGCGTTCCGATCTGGTCGGCCAGTTCCGCCGGCGCCGGGGCGTCAGCCCCGCGCCGCCCAACTACGCGTTTGAAGACAGCACCATCTACGAGACCCATCGCGGCCTGTTGCGCGCCATGCGCCGGCTGCTCAATCCGCTGCTGAAGTTGTTCTTCAACCCCGACAGAATCTCGGAGGCGCTGCACGTCCAGGCCAGGGTGAACGACGTCTCGCATCAGCGCCTCCGCGCCCTTGAGGAGATGGACTCGCTCTACTACGAGCTCGTGCACAATCTGGCGCTTGAGGTCACGCGCCTCGGCATCGAAGTCCACAACATGAAGATGCGGGTCGAGTCGCTCTCAAGCCGGATGGACTTCGACGAACGGCGCGGCCGGGCGCTCGAAAGTGTCGTGCAGTACCGCCAGCCGCGCCAGACTGCGCCGCGCCCCGCCCCCAGCGTGCCGCCGATCGCCACGGCCGCACCCGCGGCCGTCCCCGCCGAGACGATGGCCGTGGCGGGCGACGCCGGCGATCAGGGCACCCCGGCCGACCGCACCGCCAGCGCTGACGGCGAACGCCGACGCCGGCGGCGACGCCGACGCCGCCGGCCGGGTCAGACGCTGGCGGATCAGTCCGCAGCGGCGCCGGAGACCGCCGGCACAGACACGGACGCGGAGACGGCCGACTTTGTGGCCGAAGGCGGCCCGGACACCGGATCGGACACGCAGGATTCAGGGCCCGACAAGCAGTGAAAATCGCCGTCGTGGTTCAGCGGTACGGCGCCGACATCAATGGCGGCGCCGAGCTGCACGCCAGGTACATCGCCGAACACCTGTCCACCCGCGCCACGGTGGAAGTCCTCACGACGTGCGCGAAGGACTACATCACCTGGACGAACGAGTGGCCGGCCGGCGAGGAAACCATCCGGGGCATCACGGTGCGCCGATTCCCCGTGTCCCGCCCGCGGAACACGCAGGACTTCGGCCGCCGTTCGGCGCAGGTCTTTGACCACACGCACTCGATCAGCGACGAACTCGCCTGGCTTGACAGCGAGGGCCCGCGCAGCCCCGCGCTCGTCGCCCACATCGGGCGGGTGCGCGACGCGTTCGACTTCTTCCTGTTCTTCAGCGCCCGGTACTACCACGCGTGGCACGGCGCGCGCGCGGTGATGGACAAGGCGATTCTGGTGCCCACCGCCGAACGCGATCCGGCCGTCGGCCTGTCGATCTTCGGCTCCGTGTTTCGTGGCGTGCGCGGCCTCATGTACAACTCGTTTGAAGAACGCGCCCTCATTCACGGCGTCAGCGGCAACACCTCGGTGCCGGGCGTGGTCGTGGGTGTCGGGTCCGCGATTCCTGACCGCACACAGGCCTGGAGATTCCGCAAGAAGTTCAATGTGAAACGGCCCTTCGCGATCTACATCGGCCGCATCGACGAGAACAAAGGCTGCAGAACGCTGTTTGAGTACTTCCTGCAGTACGCCGCGGACTTTCCGCGGGGCCTCGACCTGGTCCTGCTGGGCAACGCCGTCCTCCCCGTCCCCACGCACCCGCGGATCCGGGCCCTCGGATTTGTGTCCGACGACGACAAGTTCGACGCCCTCGCCGCGGCCGATGTGCTGGTCATGCCATCTCCGTACGAAAGCCTGTCGATGGTCGCGCTTGAGGCCTGGGCACTCGGCAAGCCGGTGCTGGTCAACGGGCGCTGTGACGTGTTGCGCGGCCAGACGGTCCGCAGCAACGGCGGCCTCTACTACGAGACCTATCAGGAGTTTGCCGAGTCCCTGTTCGCGCTCGAAGCCAGCGGCCCACTGGGCGCCGTCCTCGGCGGTCAGGGTCGCGAGTTTTTCACACAGCACTACAGTTGGCCGGTAATCGAGCGGAAATACCTTGACATGTTCGACCGCCTGACGCGTGAACCGGCGCGCGAGGCCCGCGAGCCCTGGCCGGGATGGTGGGCGCGACGGCAGCGCACGCAGCCGCCGGCCCGCCAGGTTGTTGACGGCGTGCCCGCGGGTCCGGTGCTGCGATAACCATGGCCCCGAAGATTCATCAGGTGCTGGCGACGCTCGGTTATGGCGACGCCATCGGCCACGAGGTGCTCGGCATCCAGCGGGCGTTGCGGCACGCCGGCTACGCATCAGACGTCATCGTCGAGACCGCCGATCCGCGGCTGGAACCCCTGACGGTCGACTATCGCGACATCGTCGATGACGTCCAGGCGGACGACCTGTTGATTCACCATTTTTCCCTCGGCTCGAGAGCCTCACGCACCGCCTTTGCGCTGCCGTGCCGGATGGTGCTCATCTACCACAACATCACGCCGCCGGAGTACTTTCTCGGCGTCCACCCGCAGCTCGTGCGCCAGTGTTTTCACGGGAGACGCGAACTCACGGCGTATCGGGATCGCTGCGAACTGGCGCTCGGCGATTCGGAATTCAACCGGCAGGAACTGGCCGCGCTGGGTTTCTCGCCCACCGATGTCCTGCCCGTCGTCCCCGACTTCGCCCACCTCGACGTCGCTCCGGACTCGCGGGTCCTCGATGCGTACGACGATGAGTGGACCAACGTGTTGTTTGTGGGCCGGGTCGTGCCCAACAAGCGGCCGGATGACGTCATCCGGTGTTTCCACGCCTACCAGACGCTGTACAACCCGAAGGCACGGTTGATCCTGGCCGGATCGTACGGTGGGTTTGACCGCTATCTGGCACAGTTGCACGCGCTCGTGGCGCGCCTTGGCGTGCGCGACGTCCACATCCTGGGCCAGGTGACTGACGAGACGCTCACGGCGTTGTACGACGTGGCCGACCTGTTTCTGTGTGCGAGCGAACACGAAGGGTTTTGCGTGCCGCTCATCGAAGCGTTCTATAAGCGGGTGCCCGTGCTGGCGTACGCGGCCACGGCCGTGCCCGCCACGATGGACGGTGGCGGCGTGTTGTTCACCGACAAGGACCCGCGTCGTGTGGCGGCGCTGATGCAGGCCCTGGTGGCCGACGCCGCACTTGTGGACCACGTGGTCGAGGCCCAGGACGCCGCGTTGGACCGGCTTCGCGGGCGCGACTTTGACGGCACGCTCCTGCGCTTCGTCGGGCAGGTGCTCAGCCAGCCACGGCGGCCGCTGCCCAGGGTGGCGTTCGATTTCTGGCGGCAGTTTGCCCTGGCCGACGAACTTGAGGAAATCCGGCAACAGCGGCCGGCGGCCTTTCAGGCGCTGCCGGGGGATGACACCACCGGACCGCTGGCGGATCTGGAGCACCGCCCGTGATCGTGCACCAGTGGATGCCGGCGGCGCATCGCGGCGACGCCGTCGGTGACAACGCGCGTGTCCTGCGAGACCTGTTCCGCGCCTGGGGTCACACCTCCGAGATCTTTGCCTTGTCCATCGATGCGGATCTCGAAGGCGAGGTCCGGCCGTGGCACGACCCGGCGGCGCGGCGCGGCGACGTCACGCTGCTGCATTTCGCCGTCCCGTCGCCCCTGTCGCGGGCGTTCGGAACCCTGCCGGGCGCGCGGGTGCTGCACTATCACAATGTCACGCCCGCGCACTTCTTCGCGCCGTACGATCCGGGTATCTGCCGGCTGGCGTCGCTCGGCCGCCAGGAACTCGCGGCGCTCGCCGACCGGACGGACCTCGCCCTGGGCGTGTCCGAGTACAACCGCGAGGAGTTGGTCGCCCTGGGATTTCCGCGCACCGGCGTGCTCCCCATCGTCGTGGACACCGACCGGTTGCGATCGGCCCCTGGTGTGCCCGCGCTGGAGACCTGGTTGCAGGACGGGCTCGCCAACATCCTGTTTGTGGGCCGCATTGCGCCCAACAAGCGCATTGAAGATCACATCCGGCTGGCCGAACACTACAAGCGGTATGTCGATGTCTCGTACCGCTTCATCTTTGTCGGCAATGACCGCGCGGTGCCGCGCTACTCCGCCACCATTCAGGCGCTGATTGCCGAATACGAGATGTTGCCCGATCGCTTCTGTTTCACCGGACCGGTGCCGGATCGGGAACTGGCGGCGTATTACCGGAACGCCCACGCCTACGTGTCGCTCAGCGAACACGAGGGGTTCTGTGTTCCACTGGTCGAGGCCATGGCCATGGATGTCCCGGTGCTGGCGTATCGCGCGGCGGCGGTGCCGGAGACCCTCGGCGGCGCCGGCGTCAGTTTCGCGCCCAAAGACCTCGAACAGGCGGCTGAATTGCTCGGCGCGCTGGTGTACGACGCGTCGTTGCGCGCCGGCGTCATTGCCGGGCAACGGCAGCGCGTGGCCGACTTCGGTCGCGATCGTCTGGAACCTCGCCTTAAATCCCTGCTGGCGGAGATGTCGTGAAGATTGCTTTTATTGTGCAGCGGTACGGCACCGAGATTCTCGGGGGCTCCGAATATCACTGTCGTCTGGTCGCCGAGCGCCTGGCCGATCGGCACCAGGTGGATGTCCTCACCACGTGCGCCCGGGACTACATCACCTGGGAGAATGTCTATCCGGAGGGCGCCGATCGCGTGCGCGGCGTCACCGTGCGACGGTTCGCCAACGCCAGAACCCGCGACCTCGCGGCGTTCAACCAGTATTCCGACTGGATCTTCACCAACCGGCACACCCGGCAGGACGAGATGGAATGGCTGAAGCAGCAAGGGCCCTGGTCGCCCGCGCTGCTCGAGTACCTCGAGCGTCACCACCAGAGCTACGACGTCCTGATCTTCTTCACGTACCTGTATGCGCCGACGGTGCTCGGCATGAAGATCGCGCCCGCCAGGAGTCTGCTGGTGCCGACGGCGCACGACGAACCGGCCATCCGGCTCGACCTCTACGAGGACGTGTTCTCGAGCGCGGCGGGCATTGTCTGGAACACGGACGCGGAACGACGCTTCGTCAGTGACCGGTTCCACCTGCGCGCGCTGGTGGAGGATGTCGTGGGATGTGGCGTTGACGTCCCCGAGTCCCGCTACACCGACCTTGAGAACCAACCCGAGCTGGCGCCGGTTCTGCCCACGGCCCGCGAACCGCTGGCGGCACACCTTGAAGGTCCCGCCAACGCCTTTCGGCGGCGCCATCGCATGCACGGTCCCTTTGCGCTCTACGGCGGCCGCATCGATCCCGGCAAGGGCTGCGAGGAACTGCTGGAGTATTTCCAGACGTTTCTGACCGAGGGCGGCGATGCCTCGCTGATGCTGATGGGCGTCAAGCTGATGCCGCTGCCCGATGATCCGCACGTGCGCTTCGCCGGAATTCTGCCGGACGAGGAACGGCTCCACGCCCTCGAAGCCGCCACGGTCGTCGTCGTCCCCTCGCCCCACGAGAGCCTGTCCCTGCTGGCGCTTGAGGCGTTTGCCGTCGGGACACCCGTGCTGGCGAACGGCCGGTCTGAGGTGCTGGTCGAGCACTGTCGTCGCAGCCGCGCCGGGTTGTATTACGAAGATCGCTGGGAGTTCGTGGAGGCGCTCAAGCTGCTGACGAAGGATGCCGGCCTGCGCGCCGCGATGGGTCGCAACGGCAAAGCCTACGTCAACCAGCACTACCGGTGGGACATTATCCTGGCGAAGTACGAGCGCATGATGGCGCGTCTCAACCCGCCGGTCCGCGACACGCGGAAGATCGACCCGCGCGACAGCCGTCGCAGCGGAGAGCGGCCCGCCGGCCGCCCGGCGCCCCGACCGGATCGCGATCGCGCCGATCGGCCTCGGCGTCCGTCCGTTCAGGGCCAGCGGCGGCCGCGCCCCCGGTAAGGGCGGGCCTGGAAATGAATGAAGGTGCCAATTCTTTTCCAGGCCCTTACTCCTACTCGTCGGTGTCGGTGTCGATGGTCTCGTCGGCGCCGCTCTTCCGGCGGCGGGGACGGATGTCGTAGCGTTTGATCATCTCGTTGAGCGTGGTCGGCTTGATGAACAGCAGCTCGGCGGCCCTTTTCTGCACGCCGCCCGCCACTTCCAACGCCGACTCGATCCATCGGCGCTCCGCATTCGACAGCACCTCGCGGAGCGGAATGCCTTCGGGCGGCACCACGAAGTCCGACTCCTTGACCTCGTGATTGAATCGCACCTGATCGGGAATCAACTCGACGCCGATCTCACGGCTGGGACACAACACCACCGCGCGTTCGATGACGTTCTCCAGTTCACGGACGTTGCCCGGCCAGTCGTAGGCCATCAGCAGATCCATAGCCTCAGGCGTCACGAACCAGCCCGACTTGCGGGTTTCCTCGCCGTACTTGTTGAGGAAGTGCTGGACGAGCAGCGGAATATCATCCTTGCGTTCGCGCAACGCGGGCAGCGGCACTGGAATGACATTCAATCGATAGAAGAGGTCTTCGCGGAACCGCCCTTCCGCCACGCTCTTGCGCAGATCGACGTTGGTCGCCGCGATGATCCGGACGTCGACCTTGATCGTCTCCACACCGCCGAGGCGCATGAACTCGCGCTCCTGGATCACCCGCAGCAGCTTGGCCTGGGTCTCGAGGGGCACGTTGCCGATTTCGTCGAAGAAAATCGTGCCTCGATCGGCCACCTCAAAGAGCCCCTTCTTCATCGCGACCGCGCCGGTGAACGCGCCTTTGACATGACCAAACAGGTTCGATTCGAGGAGGTCGGGGGGCAGGTTGCCGGAGTTCACCGTCACGAAGGCTTTGTCCGCCCGGGCCGATCGGCGATGGCACGCCTGCGCCACCAGCTCTTTGCCGGTGCCGCTTTCGCCCGAAATCAAGACCGTGGTCCGGCTCGGGGCCGCGCGGCCGACCAGGTCGTACACGGCCCGCATCTTCGGGCTGCCGCCGATGATCTGATCGAAGCGGTGGCTGCCTGACTTGAGGCGATTGCGCAGCTCGAGGTTCTCGCGCTCCAACCGGCGCCGGTCCACCGCGTTCCGTAACACGACGAGCACTTCGTCGTTCTTGAACGGCTTGGTGAAGTAGTGGAAGGCCCCCTGTTTCGTGGCGCGCACGGCCGTGTCAATCGTGCCGAACGCCGTGATCATCACCACGGGCAGGCTGTTGTCGACCCGCCGAATCTCGTCGAGCACGTCCAGGCCGCTGCGGTCGGGCAACATCAGGTCGAGCAGCACCGTGTCGAACTCCTCGTCGGCCAGCAACGCGAGCCCTTCGGCGGCCGTGGCCGCGGTGCGCACGACACACCCATCGCGGGTCAACAGGGCGTCAAGCGCCTCACGGATAATCTCTTCGTCGTCGATGATCAGAATCTGCGCCGGAGTCGCCGCCATCAGTTGGCCTTCGCTTCTTTGTTGCCGGCGTCCGTGGCGGGCAACACCAACGTGAACCGCGTGCCTTGCCCGAGCGCACTGTCACAGGCCAGCGTGCCGCCGTGCTCCTGCACGATGCCGTAGGTCACCGACAGACCGAGTCCCGTGCCGGTGCCATCGGCCTTCGTGGTGAAGAACGGGTCGTAGATGCGCGAGATGTGCTCGGTCGGAATCCCCATGCCCGTGTCGCCGACTTCGATGATCACCGAATCGCCGGAAATCCTGGTTGCCACCGACAACCAGCCGCCCTTGGACATCGCGTCCCGGGCGTTCAGGAAGAGGTTCAGGAACACCTGCTGGAGTTTGTATTCGAAACCCCGGATCGGCGCCACCGCCGACAGGTCGCGGCGCACCTGAATCCGGCTGCTTCGGAACTGGTGTTCGAGCAGCGACAGGACGTCGCTGATCACGCCGTTGACGTCCACCGGGGCCGCCTCACCCTCGGCCGGCCGCGCGAGATTCAGGAGGCTGCTGACGATCTTTGCCGCGCGGAACGTCTGCCGCTCGATCTTCTCGAGCAGGCGTGTCTTTGGATCCGCGGGATCGGCATTGTCGAGCAGCATCTGCGTGAAGCTCGAGATGCCGGTGAGCGGCGTGTTCACCTCGTGCGCGACGCCGGCGGCAAGCAACCCCACGGCGGCCATCTTCTCCGACAGCCGCAACTGTTCCTCGAGATTGGCGCGGTCGGTCACGTCCTCGATCACCACAATCCAGCCGGCCTTGACGCCGTCGGCGGTCTGGAACGGCGCGATCCCGGCATTCACCAGCAGGGGTCGCGCCATTTCGGCCGGGCCCGAGGAGAGCCGCACGCGCAACAGGGACGCGCCCGCGGGCTGATCGCGCCGCGCGGCCAGCAGCGCATCGACGAACGACGCCGGAAACAGCGCCGACAGCCGGCGCCCGATCGCGCGCGTCCGATCGAAGTGGAACAGCTCTTCGAGCCGCCGGTTCCAGCGGAGCACGCGATCGTCGAGGTCGATGACAAACAGACCGTCACTCAGCGACTCGACCACGCTGTCGCTGAACTGGCGCAGCCGCTCGATCTCGTCCGCCTTCACCCGCAGTTGGCCGTACAGGCGCGCGTTTTCCAACGCCGTCGCGGCCTGACTGGCCACGGCGCCAAGCAGCGTCATGTCTTCGCTGCTGAGCGGCTCGAATCCAGGGCGACGGCCGATGGCCAGCACGCCGATCGTGACTTCCTTGCTGACACAGGGCACAAACGCATGCCACCCGGCATCGCGCCACGCCGCGCCCTCGTCGCCCATCAGGCGGCGCAGCGGCACGGGGTCATCGATACTGACCGTCTGGCCGGCGAGCAGCCGGCCGCCGAGCGCCGACCCACGCGCAATCATCAGCGCGTCCGGGTCGTCCACACCCCCAGACGCCACGGCGACGAACGCGCCCTCGGTCGTTTCCGGAGCGGCCAGAAGCAGCGCGATCCGTTCCACCGCCAGCGTGTCGCGCACCCGCTCCACCAGACGGGAACTCAGCCGTTCCAGATCAAGATCGCTGTTCAGTTCGCGCGCGAAGGTCACCAGCGCGCGACGATAGTCATACCGATCGCGGTAATACAGCCGGTCGAGACCGCCCTGGATCGCATTCCACAACCACGGCGCCACAAGGACGACGACCAACGTGGCAAACAACGCCCAGAACTCGTTCTGGTCACGGTGCCCACCCAGAAGTCCGACGAGCCCAAGCGTGCCTTGATAAATCACGACGAGCACGAGGCCGACGGCCGACACCACCAGCGCCCGTTTGATGATGACTTCGATGTCCATCAGGCGGTACCGCACGATGGCAGACGCAAACGCGAGCGGAATACACCCGAGCAACACGGCGGTGTACTGCCCGTACGGCACGGGCATGCCAAGCAGAAATGGAATCGCGTACGTCGACACAAACGGCACCGCGCCGATCCCGGACCCCCACACAATCCATCGCAACTGCCGGCGCGCCGTGACGGAGCGGAGGCGGCCCAACGCCCGAATCATCAGCGCGAGTCCGCCCAGCAGACACGCCGACAAGTAGACCAGCTCCACCATTTCGATCTGCTGCAGTCGCCGCACCATGGCGTCCGGCGACAGCCACTGCACGGCGGACAGCCGCGCGAGTCCCAACGCCGCCGCGGGCCCGTACAACAGCGGGAGCACCGCCCGTCCCGTCGGACTTTTCACCCACGCGTTGGGCCGCTCCGGAAACACGAGGGCAAAGTGGAAGAACAGCGGCGACAACAGCGCCGCGGACACGACATCGGCCCAATAAAAAAAATAGTCCGTGCGGGTGAACTCCCCGGTATACGTAAACGCAAACACCCCGAAGAACGCCGCGGTCAGCCAGAAGAAGTGCAACGTCGCCGAATCCGCGGGACGCCGGAGCCGGACCGAGGTGCCGACCAGCAACCCGAAAATCCCCACGGCCGCCAGCGAGTAGTACAGGCCGTACTGCGGACCAGGCATCCGCTCGAGCCTGAGGATGATCAGATCGTCGACCGAGTCGCGCGAGACGGCGTACGCCACCGTGCCTCCGGCCGTCACGCCCGCCAGCGCCGCCGCCACATCCGCGCGCGATTCCACAGGGCGGCCGTCGACGGCCAGAAGGATGTCGCCGCGCCTCAGCCCCGCGGCCGCGGCAGTCGACCCGGCGCTGACCTCCAGCGCCCGGACAATGCCGGCGCCCTCGGTGCCCCACAACACGCCATCGTCCACCGCCGCGGTGCGCTGCCAATTGCGCACGACGATCAGATTGATGAGTGCCAGGGCAATGAGCGCGGCGGCCACCGCCACCGGAATAGCGACGCGAACGACCTGACGAATCTGACGGGTGGCGGTGGACATTGGAACAGCAGTAGGCAAAGCAAGGCACGTGCCTGGATTCCAGGCCCGTGCTCCTTATTTAAGTACCTGAGAAAAAAGGACTTGGCTCAAACAGCCGCCCACTGGAATCCAATGGATTGGATAAAATCAGAAGCGGACCTGGACACCGCCAAGCACGCGGCGTGGTGTGCGGACGGTGAGCAGCTCGTCGTAGAACGAACCACCAAAGGCCCCGCCCGTCTGAGGATCACGGAAGAGGTTGTTCACCGACATCAGCACTTCAATCTTGCCGCCGCTGATGGGCTGGAATGGAAGGGCCTGCCTGAGCTGGACGTGAAAGCGCCCGTCGAGTACCGGTTCGATCCCGAACGCGTCGGGCCGGCTGAACGCGCTGTTCATGCGGTACGCGACCAGCAGGTACGTGTCCGTCTCGGGGATCTGCGCTTCAAGGGTGCTGGTGAGATCGTGCAACCGTTCGCGCTCGGGTCGCAGTGCCGACGGCATCACCGCCGCGATCGCGCTGGCCTGGGGACCAAACTGCCACGAGGCGTGACTGATCGAGTAGTCGAGCGTGGCTCGCACCCGCGACGTGACCGAACCGGAGGCGCGCACCGCCCAGCCGTTGAGCGTGACATCGCCAGCGGTCGCGACGTAGTAGTGGCCCACGCTGCCCGCGGCGTCCAGACCGAACATCGTCGCCAACTGATCGCGCGTGGCTTCATGGAACCAGCGGACGCCCACGGTGCGTGACTGGCCGATCACACCGAACTCCCGCTCGGCGCCCACTTCGAATCGCTGCACACGTTCCGGCTGGAACGGCGAACCGGAGACAAGCGCGGAGAACGTGCGGTCGGGCGGCAACCAGGGTCCCGAGGACGGCGGCGGCAGGAACTCGTCCACGCCGGGGGCCACGACCGCGCTTGACGCGGAGGCCGTGACAAACGTGCGTGGCAGCACGCCCAGGCGCACGCCAGCCCGAGGACTCAGGAAAGTGCGGCCGACCACATAGTCGTAGCGGTCGGTGCGAAGACCGTAGTCGATCTCCAGGCCCGGCCGCGCGCGCCATCGGTCGAAGACGTAAACCGTGGCCAGCGTTCTCGTGCTCTCGGCCACTTTCAGCAAAGCCGGCCCCGTCCCCTCGGCGTACTGCTGGGCCCCGTACGACATCCCCATGCGGAAGGCGTGGGTGCGCGCATCGCGGGCCTCGTACTCACCGAGCATCACCCACGACGCGAGTCCGCCAGCACTGAGCGCGCCCCGGATGCGCCAATCACCATGTGTGCCCACGGGCGCCCCAACCGCCAGGTAGGCCACCCCGCGCGGCCAGTGGTCACTGGTCCACCCCCGGGTCGCACTCATCGCGCTCGTGGTCAGGACATTGACCTGGCCGCTGAAGTCGGTATCTGAGAAAAACGTGGTCGCCGCCCGCGCGGACCCGGCCACAGCCCAATCGAGAAACGACGGCAGGTATCGGAAGTCCGTCCGAAGATCACCGGTGCCGGCAGGTCCTCCACCATCGCGCAGCACCGTGCGGGGCAGGTAGCGCAGATACCAGGCGTGCAGGCTCTCGGCCTTTGGCGAAGGCGCCGTCTCCGCGTCTTCCACGGAATCGCCACGGCCCGGATCCGCGAGGCGCATACCGGTCGACGCAAGCAGCACCTGGCGCTCGGGCAGGCCAGGCTGCCGCGTGATCGTGATGTTGCGTTCCAACTGCGCGGACGCGCGAATGCGGATCGATTCGCGGTAGGGCGACACGTAGCCGGCACGGGTGGCCCGCAGAATGTAGTCGCCCGGCACGAGGGGCAGCCGGAACTGGCCGGTGGAGTCGGTCTTCGCCTGCGCCTGCGTCGTCCCGATCGCCGTCACGGCCACACCGGGCACCACCTGGCCCAGCGAGTCGCGCACCACGCCAGAGACCACACCCGCGCGCATCGACACCTGCACACTGACAGGGCTGGCCCCCCGCGGGGCCTGCGCCCACGCTCCGGCCACGCCGATTCCCAGCGACAACGCCGCGGACGAGACGATCACTCGGGTGATGGGACGTGGCATGCGGCCTCCCAATAAGGGTCCGATCCTGAGAAGTAGCATTCGGGTTGGAGACGGACGTCAGGGGCCATGGTAGGCCGCGCGCGAGAACAAGTCAAACCGTTGATTTTTGATAAGATTCGCCCGCCCGCATCGGGCCGGAGGGTTCACCTGCCGTGCGCATCCAGACCGTCCACGCCCGCCAGATTCTTGACTCCCGTGGGAACCCCACCATTGAGGTGGACGTCGTCCTCGACACCGGTGCCCGGGGCCGGGCCGCGGTGCCCTCTGGCGCCTCCACGGGCACGCGCGAAGCCCTTGAGATGCGCGACGGAGACAAGACCCGCTACCTCGGCAAAGGGGTGCTCACGGCGGTCGCCCACGTCAATACCGAGATCGCGCCCGCGCTGCTGGGCGAAGCCCCCGACCAGCGCGCGGTGGACGCGCAGCTCATGGCGCTCGACGGTACGCCCAACAAGTCCCGGCTTGGCGCCAATGCGCTGCTGGGGGTCTCGATGGCCGTCGCGCATGCGGCGGCGGCGGGCCACGGCCAGCCCCTCTACACCCATCTGGCCGGCCTCCTCGATTCGGACGTTGATGGCGCGGGGGTCCTCCTGCCCGTGCCGATGCTGAACATTCTCAACGGCGGCGCCCACGCGGACTCGAACGTGGACTTCCAGGAGTTCATGGTGATGCCCGTGGGGCTGCCGACATTCAGCGACGCGCTGCGCGCCGGCACCGAAACCTTTCACGCGCTGCGCGGTCTGCTCAAGACGCGAGGGCTCTCGACCGGTGTGGGTGATGAAGGCGGATTCGCCCCCAATCTCGCGTCGAATCGCGAAGCCGTCGAACTCGTGCTGGAAGCCGTCCACCGGGCCGGCTACACGCCGGGCCGCGACATAGTCCTCGCCCTCGACGTCGCGGCCAGCGAGTTCTGGGACGACAGCACGCGCGCCTACGATCTGCGCAAGTCCGGCGAGGGCCCCCGCTCAGCGGACGACCTGATCGCGCTCTACGACGACTGGACGCGGCAGTACCCGATCGGCTCGATCGAAGACGGCCTCGCCGAGGCGGACTGGTCCGGGTGGGCGCGCCTCACGCAGGCGCTCGGCTCGCGACTCCAGTTGGTCGGTGACGACAATTTCGTCACGAATCCGGCCATCCTTCGTCGCGGCATCGAAGCGGGCATCGCCAACGCGCTGCTCGTGAAGCTGAACCAGATCGGCACCGTTTCGGAGACGCTCGACGCGATGGGCATCGCCCGTCGGGCGGGGTACGCGACGATCATCTCGCATCGCTCCGGCGAAACCGAAGACACCACCATCGCCGACCTCGCGGTGGCGACGGCCGCCGGCCAGATCAAGACCGGCTCGGCCAGCCGGTCCGATCGCACCGCCAAATACAACCAGCTCCTGCGCATCGAGGAAGCCCTGGGCGCCGCCGCGCGTTTCGCGGGCCGCGACACGCTGGCCCACCTGAGGACGCTCTGATGCCGCGCCTGGTGCTGTTGCGCCACGGCCAAAGCACCTGGAACCTCGACAACCGGTTCACCGGGTGGACCGACGTCGATCTCACCCCTCAGGGCCACGCCGAGGCGCACGAAGCCGCGCGCCTCCTGCGCGACAGCGGCGACGTCTTCGACATTGCCTACACGTCGGTCCTCAAACGCGCCCTCCGCACCTGTTGGATCGTGCTCGACGACCTCGACCGGCTCTGGATCCCGGTCGAACGCAGTTGGCGCCTGAACGAGCGCCACTACGGCGCGCTGCAGGGCTTGAACAAGGCGGACACGGTGGCGACGCACGGTGAGGCGCAGACCCACCTCTGGCGTCGCAGCTACGACATTCCGCCCCCGTCTCTGCCGCTCGACGACCCGCGCCATCCGTCCCACGACCCGCGGTACGCGACGCTGCGGCCCGACGAACAACCCGCGACCGAATCACTCAAGGACACCGTCGCGCGTTTCCTGCCGTATTGGAATGACACCATCGCGCCGGCGATTCGCGCGGGCCGGCGCGTGCTCATCACGGCGCACGGCAACAGCCTGCGCGCGCTCGTGAAACATCTCGACGGGATCTCCGACGAGGCGATCGCCGATCTCAACATTCCGACGGGGATTCCGCTGGTCTACGAACTGACGGACGCGCTCAGGCCCACCACGCGGTACTACCTCGGCGATCCCGAGGCCGCCGCACGCGCGGCTCAGGCCGTGGCCCGGCAAAGCCAGCGCGGCTGACGCGCGCCTACTCGACCTCTTTCCCGGTGGTTTCGTCGGTGGAGATCCGCAGCGACTTCAGGAACCGGCGGTCGTTGGCCGTCATCTCCAGCGACGCGCGTGGCGCCGGCAGCGCCTTGACGCCGGACACGGTCCGCCCCGACGCATCGTCCGCACGGCTGACAAAGCCAATCGCGGCCTCCAGCGAAATGCGCATCTCGAAGCCCGCCGCTTTGGCCCGCTCGCGGCACGCCTCCACGTGCGCGTCGTTGGCCACCGCCGCCGAAATCGCCTCAACCAGGTCCCGCGCCAGTTGATTCACTACAGGGTCCATGGAACCTCCTCTATGCCACGAGGGCGGGCATCTGCCACGAGGGCGGGAAAAGTGGGGGGATTGTACCAAAAACGCTGGCACGTCGTGGCTGCTAGAATGCCGCGAATGTCTTTGGCCGGATTTCCTGGCGTCTTTCCCTTCACCCGCGGCATCCAGCCCACCATGTACCGGGGCCGGTTGTGGACGATGCGCCAATATGCGGGATTCGGGACGGCCGCCGAGTCCAACGCGCGTTACCGCTACCTGCTCGCGCAGGGCGTGAGCGGGCTCAGCGTCGCCTTCGACCTGCCCACCCAGATGGGCTACGACTCCGATCACCCCCTGGCGGCGGGCGAAGTGGGCCGTGTCGGGGTGGCGATCGATTCGATCGACGACATGGCGCTCCTGTTCGACGGCATCCCCCTCGGACAGGTCTCCACGTCGATGACGATCAACGCCACGGCGATCATTCTCCTCGCGCTGTACGTGGCGGTGGCCAGACGCCAGGGGGTTCCACTCGCCGACCTGTCGGGCACCATTCAGAACGACATCCTCAAGGAGTACATCGCGCGCGGCACCTACATCTATCCCCCGCGCCACTCGCTCCGCATCGTCACCGATATCTTCGCGTGGTGCGAGCGCGAGCTGCCTAACTGGAACACGATTTCGATCAGCGGCTACCACATCCGCGAGGCGGGTTCGACCGCGGTGCAGGAAGTCGCGTTCACGCTGGCCAATGCGATCGCCTACGTCGAAGCCGCGCAACACGCCGGTCTGGATGTGAACCGGCTGGGCCAGCGGCTCTCTTTTTTTTTCGCGGCGCACAACGACTTCCTTGAGGAGATCGCCAAGTTCCGCGCGGCGCGCCGCCTGTGGGCGCACATCATGCGCGACCGGTTTGGCGCCACGCACCCGCGCGCGCAGCAGTTGCGCTTCCACACACAGACCGGCGGATCCACCCTGACCGCGCAGCAGCCCGACAACAACGTCGTGCGGGTCGCGCTGCAGGCCCTTGCCGCGATCCTCGGGGGCACGCAGTCGCTGCACTGCAACGGGCGCGACGAGGCCCTCGCCCTGCCGACCGAAGACGCCGCCCGGCTGGCCTTGCGCACGCAGCAGATCATCGCGGCCGAGACCGGCGTCGCCAACACGGTGGATCCGGTCGGTGGCTCGTGGGCGATCGAACAACGCACCGACGAGATCGCAGCGGAGGCCCGCGCCGTGCTCGACCGGATCGACGCGGCCGGCGGCACCCTCGCGGCCATCGAAGCCGGCCAGATCCAGCGCCAGGTGCAGGACGCGGCCTACGCCGCGCAGCAACGCATCGATGCCGGTGACGCCATCGTCGTCGGCGTCAACCGCTTTGCGACTGACGACCGCGCGCCGATTGAAATGCTGCAGCTCGATCCCGAGAGCGAGCACCGTCAGGCCGGGGCCGTGCGCCGCCTGCGGCGCGAGCGGGATGCCACCGCCTGCGCCGCCGCGCTCTCAGCCGTGGAGGACGCCGCCCGCGGTCAGACCAACCTGGTGCCTCCGGTGATCGCGGCGGTGGACGCCCGGGCCACCCTGGGCGAAATTTCGGACAGCCTCCGCCGCGTGTTCGGCGAACATCGTGACAATCACGTCTGACACTCCGCTGCTGCGCGTGGACCACCTGCGCACGGTCTTCCGCCTCGCGGATGGTCGCGAGGCCGCGGCAGTCGCCGACGTGTCGTTCACCCTCGATCGTGGGCAGACGCTTGGACTCGTCGGAGAATCCGGCAGCGGCAAGTCGGTCACCGCCCTGTCGATTCTCCGGTTGGTGCTCCCTCCGGGGCGCATCGCCGGCGGACGTGTCGAACTCGACGGCCGGAACCTGCTCGAGATGGACGAGCCGGCCCTGCGGAAGATTCGCGGCCGCCGGATCGGTTTCGTGTTCCAGGAACCGATGATGGCGCTCAATCCTGTCTACACCATCGGACAGCAGATCGCGGAGACCGTCAGCGTGCACGGACTGGCGCGGGGCGCGGCCGCGCGCGCGAAGGCGGTCGAGTGGCTGGAGGCCGTGCGCGTGCCGGAGCCCGCGCGGCGCGCCGGCGAGTATCCGCATCAGCTCAGCGGCGGACTGCGGCAGCGCGCGATGATCGCCCTCGCCCTCTGCGCCGAGCCGTCACTCGTCATCGCCGACGAGCCGACCACCGCCCTTGACGTGACGGTGCAGGCCGAGATTCTCGACCTGCTGCGCGACCTGCGCGGCCGATACCAGTTGTCCCTGCTCCTCATCACGCACGACCTCGGCGTCGTCGCGGAAATGGCCGACCGTGTCGCCGTCATGTACGGCGGCCGCATCGTCGAGCACGGACCGGCGGAGGAGGTCTTCAAGACACCCGCCCACCCCTATACGCGGGGCCTGCTGGCCTGCCTGCCAGGCCTCACCAGTGCCACGCGCCTGACCGCCATCCCTGGCACCGTCCCGTCGCTGGGACATTTTCCCGAAGGCTGCGCGTTTGCGCCGCGCTGCCCCGATCGCTTCGAGCCGTGCGACCAGACGCCGCCGGAGTTTCCCGCCGGTGCGCGCCAGAGGGCCCGTTGTTATCTGCACCGATCGCCGGAGGCGCCACAGCCATGAGCGCCCTCCTCGACGTGCGGCACCTCGTCAAGGACTTCAGCCGCGGCGGCTGGTTCCGGTCCTCCTCGGTCACCCGCGCCGTCGACGACATCAGCTTTGCGATTGGCGCTGGCGAGACATTTGGGCTGGTCGGCGAATCGGGCTGCGGCAAGACCACGACCGGACGCTGCATTCTCCGGCTGATTGAGCCGACCTCCGGCGAAGTGCTGTTCAAGGGACGGGATCTGAGCCGGCTGTCCGCGAAAGAGATGCGCCAGGCGCGCCGTGACCTGCAGATCGTCTTTCAGGACCCGTATGCTTCGCTCAACCCCCGGATGCGGGTCGGCGCGATTGTTGGGGAGCCGCTCGTCATCCACCGCGAGGGCACCAGGGCAGAACGGGCGCGCCGGGTCGCTGAACTCTTCGACCTGGTCGGGCTTGACGCCTCACAAACGACCAAGTACCCGCATGAATTCAGCGGTGGTCAGCGCCAGCGGATCGGCATGGCGCGGGCGCTCGCCCTCAACCCCTCGCTCATCATTGCCGACGAACCCGTGTCGGCCCTCGACGTCTCGGTGCAGGCGCAGGTCGTCAACCTGCTGCTCGATCTGCAGGCGCGGCTGGGACTGACCTATCTCTTTATCGCGCACGATCTGCGGCTGGTGCGCCAGGTGTGTAATCGGGTCGCGGTGATGTATCGGGGACGAATTGTGGAACTGGCCGAGGCGGAGCGGCTCTTCACCGCGCCGGCGCATCCCTACACCCAGGCGTTACTCTCGGCGGTACCGAGGGTGCATGCGGGCGATCGGTCCGCGCGGGTCGTGTTTGACGCAGGGTCGTTCCGGCCCCTGCCGCTGCGGAAAGTACACGACGGGCATCTGGCGGCCGTGTGAGGCGACGCCAGATGCCCGTGAATGTTAGGACCTTACTTCGTAATCCTGATGGTCACTGCGATCGGGGCGCTCTGCGCGCTGCCGACCCTCACGGCGTATTGGAACGTGACGTCCCCGGTCCATCCAGACGGTGCCGCGTAGGTGAACGAACCATTGGCCGCCAGCGACAACGTGCCGCGTGACACACCGACCACCAGCACCGCGGTGCGGTTCGCGAGGGCCGCGTCATTGCTCAGCACGCCTGGCGCACTCGTCGTCGACGTCTTGCCGCGCTGCACGGTGTAATTGTCGGGTTGCCCGGTCGGCACGGGCGCATCACCGGCGACGCCGCACGTGGTCACGGCCAACGGCTCAGTTTCCACACCCGTTTTGCTGGGGCTGGCGTGCATCGTCACGATGCGCGGGTACCCGAAGCCCGAGTTGCCGAACGCTGACGCTTTCACCGTCACCTCGTAGTAGACGTCCCAGATCCAGTTCGGGTAGGTCGCGTTGGTGGCGTAGCTCGCGTTCGTGGCGGGCGAGTTCGTCGTCAGCACGTAGCCGAACTGGTTGAAGTTCCTCGCCAGGGACGAGCCTGCGCCCACCACGTCGCCGCTCGAACCGAAGACCATCTGGCCGTCGCCCCCGGAAACCCCCAAGCAGCCGAAGCCGCTTAGGAGAGATGTCGCGCGCGGAAACCAGCCGTCAGGCCGCCCGTGTGATGTCTTTTTCCACCTGACCGTCGCGAATGTGGATGGACCGGTGGGCGTGGGCCGCCACTTCGGCCTCGTGGGTGATCAGCACGATCGTGTTGCCGGCCTCGTGCAGCCGGCCAAACAGGCTCATGATCTCGACACCGGTCCTGGTATCCAGGTTGCCGGTCGGCTCGTCCGCCAACAGGATTGACGGGTTATTGACCAGGGCTCTGGCGATCGCCACACGCTGCCGCTGCCCACCCGACAACTGGTTGGGACGATGGGTTTTGCGGTCCCCCAGTTCCACCTTGTCGAGGGCCTCGGCCGCCCGCTTGCCGCGGACTTTCGCGGTAATGCCGGCGTAGATGAGCGGCAATTCCACGTTGTGCAGCGCCGTCGCCCTCGGCAGCAGGTTGAAGGTCTGGAACACGAAGCCGATTTCCTCGTTCCGGATCCGCGCCAGCTCATCGTCATTCATCTGGCTGACCTGTTGGCCATTGAGGAGGTAGCTGCCCCTGGACGGGGTGTCCAGACACCCGATCAGGTTCATCAGAGTCGACTTGCCCGAGCCGCTGGGCCCCATGATGGCGACGTATTCGCCGCGCTCGATCTGAACGGAGATGCCCTGCAGGGCGTGAATCTTCTCGGCGCCCATCTCGTAGGTCTTCCACAGGTCGTGCGTCTGGATCATTGACATGACATCAAGCCTATACGGGTTCGATGATGGACGCGTTCCTCCCCTTGGACGCTGCACTCCCTCAGGAGGACGACTGTCAGGACTCGAGCGCCTCGTATTCGTCCTTCAGCCGTTGCACCACGTTCGGGTCAGCCAGCGTGGTGGTGTCCCCCAGGGCCTTACCATCCGCGATATCGCGCAGGAGCCGCCGCATGATCTTTCCCGATCGGGTTTTGGGCAGATCGGCCGCGAACAGCACCTGGTCGGGCCGGGCGATCGCGCCGATCTTGCGGACGACGTGCTCCTTGAGCTCGTCGATGAGTCCGGCGCTGGCGACAATCCCCTCTTTCACGGTGACGAAGGCGGCAATCGACTGCCCTTTGATGTCGTGCGCGCGTCCCACCACCGCGGCCTCGGCCACCGACGGATGATCGACGAGCGCGCTCTCGACTTCCATCGTGCCGATCCGGTGTCCGGCCACATTCAGCACGTCGTCGACCCGCCCCAGCAACCAGTAGTAGCCGTCTTCGTCGAGGCGGGCGCCGTCGCCGGTGAAATAGACGCCGTCGGCCCATCGGGTCCAGTACTGCTGAACGAAGCGTTCGGGATCGCCGTAGATGCCCCGCAACATCCCGGGCCAGGGTTTGGTCAACGCAAGCAAGCCGCCGCCGTGTACCACGCGGTCGCCGGCGCCAGTCCGGATCTCGGCGGCGATCCCCGGGAACGGGCGGGTCGCCGATCCGGGCTTGAGCGGCGTGATGCCGGGCAGCGGCGCGATCATGATGTGCCCCGTCTCGGTCTGCCACCACGTATCCACCACAGGGCACCGCGATCGGCCGATGTGTTCGTGGTACCACATCCACGCTTCGGGATTGATGGGCTCACCGACCGACCCCAGGAGGCGGAGGCTCGACAGGTCGCGGCGAGCCGGCCAGTCAGTGCCCCATTTCATGAACGTGCGGATGGCCGTCGGCGCCGTGTAGAACACGGTCACGCCGTACCGTTCGACCAGTTCCCAGAAGCGATCCTTCGACGGCCAGTCGGGCGCACCCTCGTACATCAGCACCGTTGCGCCGTTCTGCAGCGGGCCGTAGACGACGTAGCTGTGGCCGGTCACCCAGCCGATGTCCGCGGTGCACCAATACACGTCGGTGTCCTTGAGATCGAACACCCACTTCGTCGTCGCGTACGTGCCGACCAGGTATCCGCCCGTGGTGTGGACGATGCCCTTGGGTTTGCCGGTGGTGCCGGAGGTGTAGAGGATATAGAGCAGATCCTCGGCGTCCATCGGCTCGGGCGCGCACTCGAGCGGCGCGTCCTGCATCAGCCGGTGATACCAGTGGTCCCGTCCTTCCTGGATGTGGATGGGGAACGGCTCGCCGGCCTGGCGCTGGACCACGACGACGTGCTGAATTGTCGGCGTGGTGCGCAGCGCTTCGTCGGCCATCTGCTTGAGCGGCACGAGTTGGCCGCGGCGAAAGCCGCCGTCAGCGGTGATGAGCAGCGAGGCCTGTGCGTCGTTGATGCGATCGCTCAACGCCTCGGCGCTGAACCCGCCGAAGACCACCGAGTGCACGGCGCCGATGCGCGCGCAGGCGAGCATCGCGATCGCCAGTTCGGGAATGAGAGGCAGATACAGCGCCACACGGTCGCCCTTGTGCACGCCCAGCGACTTCAGCACGTTCGCGAACTGGCACACCTGGCGGTACAGGTCGAAGTACGTGAGGGTGCGGCGGTCGCCGGGTTCGCCCTCCCAGATGATCGCGGCGGTATTGCGACGCGCGGTGCGCACGTGGCGATCGAGGCAGTTCACGCTGGCGTTGAGTTGCCCGCCGACAAACCAGCGGGCGTGGGGGGGGCTGCCAATCGAGCACCTGCGTCCAGGGGCGCATCCACTCCAGCTCTGCAGCGAACGACGCCCAGAAGGCTTCGGGATCGGCCGCCGCCCGCTCGTAGACGGCCGGGTCGGTGACGCGCGCGTCAGCGCGCCAGGCGTCCGAGGGGGCGAACACGCGCGCCTCCCGCAGGAGCGCGTTGATTTCAGGCTTCGGCGCGGACTCGCTCACGCGACCTCCGTTACTGCGGGATGGCGCCCGCGCCCGTGTCGGGACCCGGCTTCTTGCGGAAGAACGCCACGCCGAGCAATCCGCCGAGCAAACCAAAAATCGCGAACAGCGGCACCATGAAGGCGAACGTCACCAGGACCAGGGCTGGTCCGGTCGTCAGCCGCTTGATCATGTCGAGGAGCTCCGGCGGCACGTCCCCCATCTGGCGCATGAACTCCTCCGGGAATTCCTGCCCGGCGACCCCTGTCCACAGCATGATCAGGACCGAGGCAGTGGCGGAGATGAGGCCGCCGATCGCGCCCGCGAGCAGCCCGCCCAGCGCCGCGGCCGACGGCTCGACCGGCCGCGGATCGTTCTGCTGCATCAGGTAGGTCGTGAGCACGCCGCCGATCACCACCCAGGCGCAGCAGCACGCGTTGAACACGCTGATGACCGGCAGCGACGAAAGAACCCCGATAAAAAGACCGCCGAGAAGCGCTGGCTGGTAGCGGGCCATAAGTGGTCGCCCTTTTAGTCGTAGTACTCGCGGCCGAGGTGCGTAATCAGCTCCTCGCCCCGCATGTAGCGCAACGTGTTCTTGAGCTTCATGAGCTGGATGAACAGGTCGTGCTCGGGATACAGCCCGGGCGCGTGCATCGGGCTCTTGAAGTAGAACGACAGCCACTCCTGGATCCCCGAGAATCCGGCGCGCCTGGACAGGTCCATGAACAACGCGACATCGAGCACAATCGGCGCCGCCAGGATGCTGTCGCGACAGAGGAAGTTCACCTTCAACTGCATCGGATACCCGAGCCAGCCGAAGATGTCGATGTTGTCCCAGCCCTCTTTGTTGTCGCCGCGTGGCTTGTAGTAGTTGATCCGCACGACGTGGTGCACGTCGTGGTACAGCTCGGGATAGAGGTTCGGCTGCAGGATGTAATCGAGCACCGACTTCTTGCTCTCTTCCTTGGTCTTGAACGACTCGGGGTCGTCGAGCACTTCGCCGTCGCGGTTGCCGAGAATGTTGGTCGAGTACCAGCCGTGCACACCCAGCAGGCGCGCCTTGATGCCGGGCGCGATCACGGTCTTGAGCCAGGTCTGCCCGGTCTTGAGGTCCTTGCCCGCCAGCGGCGACCCGGTCTGCTGCGCGAGCGACAGCAACGCCGGGACGTCCGCCGACAGGTTCGGCGCCGCGTTCGCGTAGGGCATGCCTTCCTTGATCGCCGCATAGGCGTAGATCATGCTCGACGCGATCGACGGATCGTTGTCTTCCAGCGCCTGCTCGAAACTCTCCACCGTCTGATGCGCGGCCGTCTCGGTCAGGAAGATCTCGGTGCTGCCGCACCAGACCATGACCAGACGCGCGAGGCCGTGCTTCTCCTTGAACGACCGGATGTCCTGAATCAGTTGTTCGGCCAGGTCGCGCTTGTTCCTGCCCTTCTTCACGTTCGGGCCGTCCAGCCGCTTCACGTAGTGCCGGTCGAACACGGCCGGCATCGGCGTCACCGCCGCCAGTTCGTCCTTCACCTGATCGAGCAGCGTGGCGTCCAGCACACCCGCGTGTTTCGCCGCTTCGTAGCAGTTGTCCTCGAAGATGTCCCAGCCGCCGAAGACGACGTCATCGAGCGGCGTGATCGGCACAAACTCCCGAATCGACGGCGACCGGTTGTCCGTCCGCTTGCCCAGACGCACTGTGCCCATTTCGGCCAGCGATCCAATGGGTTTGGCCAGCCCCTTGCGAATGGCCATCACCCCGGCAATTGTTGTCGTGCTGACGGCGCCCAATCCAACCAGGAGAATGCCGAGTTTGCCGTCGGCAGGAGCAATAGGAAGGCCGGTATTCACGATGGGGAACTATATCATTCGACGTGCGGCGTGCGACGTGCGGCGTGCGCTGGTTTGGGAGGTGGGGCGTGATGAAGCTGTTCCGGGGCACCAAGGGGTCGCCCCAACAAACGGCGGTCGCGATGCTGGGCGTACGGCCGGGTGATTCGGTCGTCGTGCTGGGCGCCTCGGACCCGCCGCTGGCCGGGGCCATTGGAGCCATGACGGGGCTGAATGGACAAACCACGGTCGTGGATCGTGCCGCCGGAGCCGCAGGTCGCATCGCCGCCGCCGCCGGGGCCGCCGGCGCCCTGGTCGACTTCAAAGACGCGCCGCTCACGCTGCTGACGCTGGACCCCAACCGCTTCGACGCCGCCATCCTGCCCGCCGGGCTTTCAGCGCTCGGCGCCGACGCGCCACTCGTCCTCGCGGAGGCCATCCGGGTGGTCCGCCCGGGCGGCCGCGTGGCGCTCTGTGAACCCACCAGCCGGCCAGGCCTGTTCCGGCTCCTGCAGACGCCACGCCCGACGATCGATCCCGCGAGTGTCACGCAGCGTCTGATCGCCTGCGGCCTGCGCGCCGCGCGCCACGTCGGTGACATCGAAGGCGTCAGCTACTTCGAAGGCGTCAAACCGCGCGAGCGCGCTACCTGAGACACGTGAGGTGGCGTCCACCGTCGATGGCAATCGTTTCGCCGGTGATCCATCCCGCCGTCGGCGACGCGAGAAACGCGATGAGCTCGGCCACCTCCTCGGGCGTGCCAGGCCGGCCCAGCGGATGCGTCGCTTTCGAGTGCGCCAGAAACGCGGCGTACCGCGTCTCGTCCATCCCGCCGCGCCGGTGCAGATTGGTGACGACCACGCCGGGATTCACGGCGTTCACGCGCACGCCGTGCGACGCCAGGTCCAACGCCGCGCACCGCGTCAATTGATCGACCGCGGCCTTGCTCACGCCGTAGGACAGCAGCCCGGGAAACGCCCGTGTCCCGGCCACACTGGACAGATTCACCACGGCGCCGCGCGTCTCGATGAGCAACGGCGCCGCCTCCCGCATCAGTCGAAACGGCGCCCGCACATTCACGTCCATCATCGCGTCGAACGCCGCGTCGGTCGTGTCCGTGAGTCCCGCGGAGGCGATCACGCCCGCGGCATTCACCAGCACGTCAATCCGCCCGAACACCTCACGCGCGCGCCCCACGATCGCCCCGGGCGCGTCCGTCTGTGTGACGTCGGCCACACACGCCTCGGCGCGACCTCCCGCCGCGCGAATCTCCTGACACACCTCGTCCAACGCCGCGGTATCCCTCCCCACCGCCAATACCGCCAGACGATTCGCCCCCACCTCGTCTGTCGCCAGTCGCCGCGCCGTCGCCCGGCCGATGCCTGACGACGCCCCGGTCACGATTGCCGCTCGAAGAGTCGCTGTCATGGCGCGAAGTCTACCGCGACCCTGCTGAAGCCCCGCGCACCGGCCGAAAAAACCAAGGTGAGCCAGGTCTATTCGGCGCAGGAAGTCGCTCAAGCCGCCGGCGTCCCGTTCGCACTGGTCCAACAGGCGGTCGATTCCGGACGATTCCGGGCAATTGACGGCTTTCCGCGGCAGGCCGATGCAGTCGCCCTCGTCCGTGAACTTCGGGTGAATCCGCGCGAGCGGACGCCCCTCTCACTGCTTCCCGCCACCAGGCGGCGAGGCGGGGTCCCGCTGATGGCCTCGGGCACGCTGCACGTGCTGGCCGTGCTCGCCCTTGTGGTGGCCTCGTCGCTGGGCTTGTTGCGTGCCAGCGACACGGAAGAAACGCTGCCGGAGAAGACCCCGGTTCGCCTGGTCTTCACGTTGAGGTAAGGACCCATGGAAATGCTGCTCGTGGTGGTATTTGTGGTGGCGTTCGCGCTCGCCGCCGGCATGGCGGCGCTGGCCTGGCGCCTGTTGCGATGGGATCGCCGGCGCACCGAGGCCCATGCGGCCACGCTCACGGCGCTGGCCGACACCGATCCGGCGCTCGAACCCGACGTCACGGCTGACCAGTACGACATCGCCTACCAGTCACCGGACCTCTTCGATGCTCACGCGCGCCACCCCTCGTCCGGATCGCGCTGGGGTTCGGTCGTGGTCGTGGTGATGATGTGCATGGCGATCGGCGCAGGTGCCGTGTACGGACTCTACGGCCCGTCCCTGAGTGATGCCTCTCCGCTCAGCCGGTTTCCATGGCTGTCGTCCACCTCGTCCAGGTCCGCGGCGCCGCTCGAGTTGCTCTCCCTCAGTCATCGCGCCGAGGCCAATGGCCAGTTCGTCGTGACGGGACTGGTGCAGAATCGGTCCGCGGGACGTCTGGCGCCGAATCTGGTCGCGGTCGTGTACCTCTTCGACCAGGACGGCCAGTACTTCGCCACGGGCAAGGCGTCGCTCGAATTCGCGTCGCTCCCGCCCGGTGACGAGTCACCCTTCGTCGTCCGCATCCCCGCCGCCGCGAAGGTCAGCCGTTTCCGCGTCGGGTTCCGCCAACAGGACGGGGGCGTGGTGCCCCATGCCGATCGACGCGGCCAGCCGATCGAAGGCACGACCGCCAGCCCCGCCGACCTGGCACGGTGATGCAATGACGGGTGGACGCCTTCCGTTCACCCTGCTCCTCTCCGCCGCCGCGGCGTCAGCCGCGCGGCACGCCGCGCGTCCACGAACTCAGCCGGATGATTGCGGGCGGGCGGAAATCATCGATGCACACCAGGGCCTCGACGCCGCCACGGCCGGCATCGCCAGCGAGCTGAGCCAGCAGTACTTGCCGGGCTATTCCTCCTCGGCGCCCGGGGATGGTCGCTGGCACACGATCGAGGTGCGCCTCCGCAAGGGCACCTGTCTCGTCCGGGCGCGCAAAGGCTTCATCTCAGGAGGTGGGGAGGTGACAGAGGTGGGGGCGAGCCAGCTCTGACATCTCTGTCATCTCAGTCATCTCATAAGGTGATAATGAGCCGTGTCTGACGCGTCTCTGGTCTGGACCGTCGCCCTCGGGCTGTCCATCGCTGGCAGTGTGGGTGGTCTTCTCGTCGCCAGCGTGCTGCTCCTCTGTCGTCCCGCGGTCCGCGCCCGTGTCGTGCCGTGGCTCGTCTCGTTTGCCGTAGGCACGCTCCTGGGCGCCGCCGCGCTCGGACTGATGCCGCACGCGCTCGAAACGATTCCGGCGACGCAGGCCTTCGCCGCCCTGCTCGGCGGCATCCTCACGTTTTTTGTGCTGGAGAAACTCGTCCTCCTCCGCCACTGCCACGACGATGCGGCGTGTGAGGTGCACCACAGTGCGGCGACGCTGGTGATCGTGGGTGATGCCGTGCACACGTTTGTGGACGGCGTGGCGATCGCGGCCACGACGCTGGTGTCGATTCCCCTGGGCGTGGGCACGGCCCTGGCTGCGATCGCGCACGAAATTCCGCAGGAGGCGGGCGACTTCGGCATCCTGCTCGCCGCGGGCTACTCGCGCCGGAAGGCGCTGCTGCTCAACCTTGCCTCGGCGGCCGGCGGCGTGCTCGGCGCGTCCGCGATGCTGCTCTTCGGCGCACAGATCCCGTTCGTCGTGCCGTACGTGCTCGCGTTTGCCGCCGGCAACTTCCTCTACGTCGCCATGGCCGACCTCATCCCCCACCTGCACCGTGGCGAAGCCGATTCGAGCGGCGTCCGCCAGGTGTTCCTCATCGCCCTGGGCCTGCTCACGATCGCCGCGTTTGACAGGTACATCAAGTGAGGTGGCTGAGGTAGTGAGGTGGCACTCATCTCAGTCATCTCTACCAGCTCCGCCACGGACGGGACGTGTGCTCATGAGACCGGGAGATTCTTCAGGCATCGGGAAGTGACTGGTACGAGAGCGAAAGGAAAGCGGGAACCTCTTCCTGCATACGGCCTGGCCGGCAACGTTGCCGTTCAGTTGCGGCGCGCAGCGGCGTCAGCTGCAGCGGCGGGTTCGGCAGGCTCTTCTGGGTCGTGCTCGCTTCCTGGAGCCCATCTCAGACGTCCTGCGAACTGAAGTTGGTACTCCATGTAGTACTCACCGAGCCGCCGAATATCGTTCCCGTGCTCACGCGAAATTGCCGTCCGAACATCGCGGGTTCGCTCAAGACCTGGATCGCCTTTCATGTCGCAGCCTCCTCCATCAACTCCAGCGGGGTCACCAGGGTCGGCACGTAGAGACCGAGCAGGGTGTTGACCCGACGAATGTGACCGAACTTGTTCGCGTTCGCGAGATGCCGACAGTTCCAGGTTACCAGAAACTGGCATCGGTGATAGGACGCGATCGCCAAGTGAAGGGCATCACCAGCCGGGTCGGCAGGCATGACGTGGCCGCACAGACGCCCAGGTAGTCGTGCACCAAGACATTCCGGAACCCCGCCAATCCCTTCCAATCGACCGCCGGTTGCGACGTCCTGATGCCTTCGCTCAGCCGCTGACTCGATTCCGCCAACGTCTGTAAATTCCGGATCACGCCATCTTGAATCAGGTCCTTGCCACCCTTGCCACGCCGAACGGTCACATGAAGCGCCGAACCCAGAAGACGCAGGCCTCATTCGGTGCGAGGACTGTAGGTGACCCAGACGAAGGGCGTGATGGACCTGGTCAAGGAGTCGCGGCTGGGGTTGAGGTCCGGGTGATTCCACGCGCGCACTGGATGAAAGCCCGTGCCGACATGCCCGCTCCAAAGCCGGAGTCCCAACAGGCGTGGCCGGGAATCGCTCGGTCGCCCTCGTTTCTCAGGCGCCTCTTGCTCCGCCACCTCCGCCACCTCTGCCACCTCTGCCACCTCTGCCACCTCATAAGGCGATAATGAGCCGTGGCACGCGTACTCAGACTCCTGGCGTTCGTGCTTGCACTCGTCTGGCTGGCACCCGGGCCGGCGGCGACGTTCGCGCAGACGCGGCGTTTGCCCGGCGGCGCCGTCATCCTGGGAGAGGTCGTCGACGCCCAGTCGCAACGCGGCCTTGATCGTGCCGTCGTCACGGTGTCGAGCCAGGGGGGCGGCACGCGCACCATCACTGACGCCAACGGGCGGTTTCTGGTGAAGGGACTCCCCGGAGGGGAGTTCACCGTAACCGCAACGCGCAACGGGTTCCTCCCCGGCGCATTCGGCCAGCGACGCCCCGAAGGGGGTTCCACCAGAATCACGCTCGTGCCCGGCCAGTGGATGGCCGGCGTCATCGTCCCGCTCTGGCGGCCGGCCGTGGTCACCGGCGAAGTGGTTGACGAACGGGGCGAGCCGATCATCGGCACGACGGTCCGCGTGTACCGTCGCGCGATCACCGGCGGCAGGCGCGTGCTGCTCGCGGCGGGTCAGGACGTCACCGATGACACGGGCTCGTATCGGATCGCTAATCTGGTGCCGGGTGAGTACCTCGTCTCCGTGCCCTCGGTCCAGGTCACGCTGCCGGTGGAGACCCTTGCGGAATTGGGGCGCACGGGAACCGTGTCGGCTGGTCTCGTGGAGATCGCGAACGAGACTGGCGCCCTGGCGCTCGGTCCGGGCGAGCTGGTCACGGGCATGCTCTCCGGCGCGTTGATGGCGCCGTCCGCGCAGCACATGTTGCTGGCCGGCCGGAACGCGACCCCCCCGGCCTCCGCCAACGGAAGACTGATGGCGTATCCCACGCAGTACTACCCGGCATCGCCCGATGCGGCGGGCGCGGTGTGGGTCACGCCGGTCGCCGGTCGTGAGTACGCGGCGGTCAACTTTCAACTGCGGCCGGTCCCAACCTTCACGGTGTCGGGCCACGTCGAGTCGGCGGAGGTCCCACCCGAGGTCCTTGGAGGGACACAACTGCTCCTGGTGCGTGACGGTGTCGATCGTCCGGGCGAAGCCCTGGCCGACCGCGCCACCGCCCGCACCGTCCCGGCCCCGGACGGCACCTTCACGTTTCTCAGCGTGCCCCAGGGCGACTACGTGCTCGAGGCCACGTTGTGGGCCGGGGGCCCCCTCCCGGTACCGGTCAGGAGTGACGCCGGTGGAGGCGGCGGTGTCGCCGGCGCCGTGCCGGCGCCGCCGCCCGGCTCGTCTGCCCCAGGCGCGCTCTGGGCCCGGGTGCCAGTCAGCCTCTCGAACGACGATGTCGAGGGCCTGGGGATCGCGCTGCGCGGAGGGTTGACGATCGGTGGCCGCACCCAATTTGCTGGCCGGCGTCCGAGACCCTCCGCCGACGCCGTCTCAAGGATCCCGATCGTCCTGGAACCCGTGGGCGGTCCGTCATCGCTGCCCTATGGGCCACTGCGACTGGCTCCCGATGGCACATTCACGACGCCCCCCGTGCTGCCGGGCCACTATGTTGTGCGGATCGGCGCCGCACCGCCGGGGTGGACCCTGCGAACCGTGCTCGCGAACGGGATCGACATCAGCGACGAGCCGATCGACCTGACCCAGGGCGTTAACGTGTCGAACGTGGTCATCACATTTACGGAACTGGCGACGCAGATCACCGGAACGGTCCGCAGGGCAAACGGACTCGGGAACCCCGACGGCACGGTGCTGTTGTTTCCCGAACGTGCCAGCGGCAGCCTCAACGCCCGCCGATTCCGTAGCGCCCGGGTGTCCGCATGGGGCACGTTCGCGTTCGCGGACCTGCCTGCGGGCAACTATTACGTGGTGGCCGTCGACGATGCAGAGAGCGAAGGCTGGCAGGCACCCGAACGCCTGAACGCGCTCCGGTCGATGGCGACCCGGGTCACCCTGCGTGAAGGCGACTCGAAGATTCAGGACCTTCGTCTGAACGCGGTGAAACGATAGAACCGCAGACAATCCCCGGGGCTGAAGCCCCGGGGCTCCTACGGTCCATAGGCCTAAACACGTGTCGTGCACGCGGCGTAGGACAAGTAGACTCGGTTCAGGGGAATGACCATGGTGAAATTCAAGACATTCGTGCCGGCGGTCGTCGTGATGCTCGGAATGGCCCTCCCCGCGTGGCCGACATCGTCGATGTCGGTCGCCGCGCAGGGTGCCGGAGGGCTGCAGCAGGGCCAGGCCGGCCGTGGCGGGGGGGACGGCGCCGCGGGACAAGCGCGTGACGCCATCCAGGCGCCAGTCATCGGCACGGCCATGATTCTCGGCCAGGTGGTTTCGGGTGACGCGGGCACGCCGGTCCGGCGCGCGCGTGTGAACCTCAGCGGCGCTGAACTGCGCGGCCAGCGCTCGGCAGTCACCGACGACGAGGGGCGGTTTGTCTTCACGCAACTGCCGGCGGGGCGGTACACGATCACCGCAACCAAGGCCGGCCACGTCACGATCGCCTACGGGGCCAAGAGCCCGGGCCGGGCCGGCACACCGATTCAATTGGCTGATGGGCAGAAGCTGGAAAGCAAGGCCATGGCGCTGCCCAAGGGGGGCGTGGTCACCGGCGTCGTGCTCGACGAGTATGGCGAACCCGCGCCGGGCACGCCCGTGCGCGCGCTGCGCACGGTCATGCGCACCGGCGAGAAACGCCTGGAATCAGCCGGCACGGACACCACGGACGACCGGGGCATGTACCGCATCTACGGCCTGCAGCCGGGTGACTACATCGTGAGCGCGCAGCCACGGAACACCGGGCAACTCGGGCTGCAGACGTCGGTGGCCGGCGAAATAGAGAACGCGCTGCAACAGATGCAGCAGATGCTCGGCGGTGCGGGCGCCGGCCTGGCCCTCGGACAGGCCGGACAGGGTGGCCGCGCGGGAGGCGCGGCGGGCGGCCGTGGCGGCCAGCTTGGCGACCTGCTCCAGGGCATGGGCGGCGGACGTGGCCAGCAGGTCCTCGAACAACTGCAGCAGCAATTGAGTCCCGACGATGAGCAGGCCGTGGGTTATGCGCCGGTGTTCTTTCCAGGAACCGCGTCGCCATCCGGTGCCATGCCGGTGGCGGTGACGGTCGGGCAGGAACGCTACGGCGTCGACTTCCAGTTGCAGTTGGTCTCGACGGCCCGCGTGGAGGGCGTGGTGGTCAGCGCCGATGGCTCGTCCCCGGGCGGCACGCAGGTCACGCTCGTGCCCACCGACACCTTGCCCGGGTTGCCGGGTGGCAGACAGACAGTGCGGGCGGGTCAGGACGGCCGGTTCACGTTTCGCAACGTGACGCCGGGTCAATATCGCGTGACCGCGCGCGCGCAGGTCCGGACGCCGCAGACTGAAGAACAGGCGGCCGCGGGCGCGGGCGCGGCCGTCGGCGGCCGCGGCGGACTGCAGGGCGGGCGCGGCGGACGCGGGCAAGGCGGCCCGCCGGCGGAAATCCTGTGGGCGCTGGCCGACGTGTCAGTCGATGGACAGAATCAGAGCGACGTCACGCTGCAGTTGCAGGAGGGCATGACGATCGCAGGCCGAATCACTTTTGAAGGCACGCGACTGCTGCCGCCCAACGACTTGACACGGGTGCGCGTGACGCTGGCGACCGTGGGCACGCAGGACGCGGAATTCGGGAACATCCCGGCCGCCACCGTCGACGCGACCGGACACTTCACGATCAAAGGCGTGCCCCCCGGCCGGTATTCGCTGCGTGGCAACGCGCCCTCCGGCACCGGAGGCCCTGGCGTGGGGGCCGGCGGCGCGCTGCAAGCCGGCGGCTCGGGCAACTGGGTGCTGAAGTCGTCGATCGCCGGCGGACGGGACACCCTCGACTCCCCGCTCGAACTCAGACCGCACGCCAACATCTCCGACGCGGTGCTGACCTTCGCGGACCGTTCCACGGAACTCAGCGGGATGCTGCAGGACGCGTCGGGCGCGGCCACCGCCGACTACTCGATCATCGTCTTTCCCGTGAACCCTCAGTTCTGGGTGCCGCAATCGCGTCGCATTCAGTCGGTGCGGCCGGGCACCGACGGCAGGTTCACCGTGCGCAACCTGCCGCCTGGAGACTACGCGCTGGTCGCGGTCACCGACGTGGAACCCGGCGAGTGGTTCGACCCGGCCTTCCTGCAGCCACTGGTCAACGTCTCGATGCGGCTGTCGCTCGCCGATGGCGAGAAGAAGACGCAGGACATCCGGCTGTCGGGTGGCGGCTAAGGGCCCGCGGGCTCTAACGCGACAGATCACGCAACCGGGTGCGGCCGCGGCGGATCGTCAGCCAGATCAGCAACACCAGCACGACGACCGCCGCGGCAAACGCGCCGGCAAACAGATACATCGTCTGGTGCAGGATCGACTGGGCGTCGGTCCGCACTTCCATCACCAGCGGGACGCCCGCGCGCCGGTCGCGCAGCCACTGTTCCCAGGTGAGGATGTTGCCGCGCTCAAGAGCCCCGGGTTCGCCGTCCTCAAGACGCCGCACGTTGTGGTCGCGCACCTTGCTCGGCAGGTGCAGCTTGAACGCGACGATCTCCCTGCCGTTCCAGTTGACGCCCGGCACCGCGCCCGCGGCGGGCGCGCCAAGGGTCTGCCTGTAGAGAATGTCCTCATCCGTCGTCTCGAAGACGTAGGACGACCAGGCCAACGGCCCGCACGCAGCCGCCTGTCGCACGTCCGGCACGTTGAGGCGCACCTGTACGAAACGCCGGCCCGATCGCCGCCAGGGCTGGCTGGCGCGTTCCACGTCGCACCCGGCGTCCTCAAACACCCGCCGGACCATTTCAGTGTCGAGGCGCGCCCCGGGCGCGGAATCAAACGGCAGTCCGCGCAGCGCGACGAGCGCCGGCACCGACGCCGACAACATCACGGTCGCAGACCCATCCACGTTCAAGTAGGTCTGCTCGTCGTACTCGTACTGACGCCCAAGGGGATTCGTACAAGCGCCCGCCACGACGAGACACACCGCAACCGCTGACCGAAGACGCACGCCCGAATGATATACATTCTTCGAACCCGCATGCCTCGTGTCTTCCTGATTGATGGCAACTCGCAGATGTATCGCGCCTACCACGCGATCCGGGGCTTGACCGGTCCCGACGGCAAGTCCACCAACGCGATCTACGGGTTTGTGTCGATGCTGCGCAAGCTCATCGCCGACCATCACCCCGACTATCTTGTGGCGTCGTTCGACCTGCCCGGACGCACGTTCCGCGACGACCTGTATGCGGACTACAAGGCCACTCGCGCGCCGATGCCCTCCGACCTGGCCGAGCAGGTGCCGCTCGTCCACGACGCGTGTGAGGCGCTGGGCGTGCCGAACCTCACCGCCGAAACATTCGAGGCCGACGACGTCATCGGCACACTGGCGGTGCAGGCGCACGCCGCCGGATTCGAGGTGGCCATCGTCACCGGCGACAAGGACTTTTTTCAGCTCGTCCGGGACGGCATCCGCATCTACAACCCGAAGGACGATGGCACCTGGTACGACGAGGCCGGGGTGCGCGAGCGGTTTGGCGTGCGCCCCGACCAGGTGGTGGACGTACTGGCGCTGATGGGCGACAGCGTCGACAACATCAAGGGCGTGCCCGGCATCGGGGAGAAGGGCGCGCGCGAGCTCATCACCGCGCACGAGTCACTCGATGCCCTGCTGGCGGCTGCCTCCACGCTGACGCAGAAGCGGTACCGCGAAGCGCTCGTGCGGCACGCCCACGACGCGCGGGCGAGCCGTGTTCTCGCGACGATTCGTACCGATGTGCCGGTGACGTTTACCGCCGAGGCGCTGCGCTACCGCGGCCCGGATGCCGGGCGCTGCTACGCGCTGTTCTCGACGCTGGGGTTCAGAACGTTGACGGCCGAGTTCGCGCCCACGGCCGCGACCAGCGCGCAGGACTACGCGATCATTCAGCATCCCGGCGAACTCGACGCCGTGGTGGCGGAGGCGCGAGCGGCCGGGCGCCTGTCAGTCGCGGCCCTCGCCACCGGCGCGTCAGCCGTGCAGGCGACGCCAATCGGCCTCGCCCTCGCGACGGCTCCCGGACACGCGCGTTACGTCCCGCTGGGCCATACGGGACTGACCGAAACACCAAATCTGAATGCGGAGGACGTGGCGGCGCGGCTGCGCGAGGTGTGTGCCGACCCCGCGATCGCGAAGATCGGACACGATCTGAAATCCACGGCGATCCTCTGCGCGCGCCTCGGGTGTCCGATGGCCGGGCTCGACCTCGACACGATGGTCGCCAGTTATCTGGTGGACGCCACAGGCTCAAGTCACAGCATCGAGGAACTGGCGCTCGAACGCACCGGCTACCGCGCGATCCCGGCTGACGAGGTCACGGGCCGCGGCGCGAAGTCGGTTTCGCTCGACGCCGTGCCCGCGTCCTCGCTTCTGGTCTTCGCGGCCGAACGTGCCGACCTGCCGCTGCGCCTGATCGACGGCCTGCGCGAGGATCTGGCCAGGGCCGCACTCGCGGACATCTACCGCACGCTTGAACTGCCGCTTATTCCAATACTGGCCGACATCGAGCGCGCCGGCGTGCGCCTCGACGTCGAGGCCCTGGCGCGCCTGTCGCAGTCGATGCAGGGCGAATTGGACGGCCTGAGCGCGCGCATCTTCGAACTCGCCGGCGGGCAGTTCAACATCAACTCGCCCAAACAACTCGGCGAGGTCCTGTTCGAGCGTCTGCACCTGTCCTCATCGAAAAAAACCGGCAAGACCCGCGCGACCTCCACCGCGATGGACGTGCTCGAAGAACTGGCGCTGGTCCACGAGCTGCCGGGCCTGGTCCTCAAGTGGCGGAGCGTGCAGAAATTGAAGGGCACCTACGTGGACGCGCTGCCGCTGATGGTGAATCCGGCCACGGGCCGCGTGCACACGACCTTTAATCAGGCGGTCGCTGCGACCGGCCGGCTCAGCAGCCGCGATCCGAATCTGCAGAACATTCCCGTGCGCACGGCCGCCGGCCGCGAGATTCGCGCGGCGTTTGTCGCGGCGCCCGGGCACGCCCTGATCTCCGCGGACTACTCCCAGATCGAACTGCGGGTGCTCGCCCACCTGTCTGGCGACGAGGCGCTGGTCGAGGCCTTCAGGAACGGCGAAGACATCCACGACCGGACGGCGGAGCGCGTCTTCGGCGCGAACAGCGGCCTCGACCCGCACGAGTTGCGCCGGCGCGCGAAGATCATCAACTACGCGCTCCTCTACGGCAAGACCGCGTTCACGCTGGCCAAAGACATCGGCGTCCCCCAGCAGGCCGCGCAGGCGTTCATCGACGCGTACTTCGCAGGCTTCCCTGGCGTCCGCACGTACATCGATCGCACGCTCGACGACGCCCGCGCAAGCGGTGTGGTGAAAACGCTGACGGGCCGCCGCCGGCTCATGCCCGAACTGAACAGCAGGAACGGCCAGGTCCGCGCCGCGGCCGAACGCGAAACCGTCAACATGCCCATCCAGGGCACCGCCGCCGACATCCTGAAGCAGGCCATGATCGACGTGGCGGCCGCGCTCGACCGGCACAACACCACGGCAGCCATCCCGAGCCGGATGATCCTCACCGTGCACGACGAACTGCTGTTCGAGGCGCCGCTCGACGACGTCCCGGCGGTCATGACCCTGGTCCGCGACACCATGGAGCAGGCGTTTCCGCTCGTCGTCCCCCTCACCGTGGACGCCGGATCGGGCCCGAACTGGCGGGCCGCGAAGCCGTAGTACTCCGTTTCCGGACTTCGGCATGCTCCACACCGACCGCCCGGGTCCGAGGTACTCGAGCAGGCACCGAGGAGTTGAAGCTCACGATCGGCTACGACCTGATGATGCTGGGCAACAGCCCTCGCGCAAGAACCTATTTCAGGGAAGTACTGGCGAGAGATGACAGCAACGTCAAGGGACGAGCGTGGCTTCTCGAGGGCGTCTCGTTCGCCAGAGATGGCGATTGGCAGGCAGCGGAACAAGCGTTCATGGCCGCCCCTTCGGCCGTCGAGCCGGAATTCCGCGCACGAGCCATCGAACTCGCCGGCCTTGCCGCTGAAGGTGCACGGCTCCCACGCAAGAGTCCAGCCCTGGCCGGCGCGCTGAGTCTTGTGCCTGGCCTTGGGTATCTCTATAGCGGCTATCCGGAGACAGCGATTTCATCGCTGATTGTCAACGAGTTATTCATGGCCGCCACCTACAAGGCGTTTGCCGATGGCAACAAGCCCCTTGGGGCGGTGCTGGGCTTTTTCTCGTTGGGGTGGTACGGCGGCAACATCACGGGCTCGATCTCGACGGCTCATCGACGCAACGCCGCCAGGAAAGACGAGCACATCCTGAAGTTCAACCTCGGATTCCGTTACTAGGACATCTACAAACGCCTTTCCACAAGCGGTCGTCATTTCACAGGAGCCCAACAATAGTGACGGATGCCTCCAGGCGCGGCTTTGCGGGTCAGCCAGATCAGATTAGGATTCGAATTCAGAGCGCTGTCGCGGTGGACGGAACGGTTGTCCCAGTGACTGCCGTCAGGACCGCGGATGGCGATAACAAGGTCGTCATGGGCCATCGTGCTGGGGTTGCTTTGTCTTCCTTTGGTGTTCGTCGTTAAGGGCGGCGAAGCGTCCATCCCGTCCGGAACGAACATCGACTCAACGACGAACGCATCCGTGCAGATTCGCGCTGCCTTGGTGACAGAGACCGTTGCTTCGATGGCCGGCGGGCAGTAGCTCGTTATTCGTTCGGGTATTGAGCCTGGTTGGGCAGGCGTGAAGGCGTCGGGGCGACGGAGTTGTGTGCACGTCCCACGTCCATCGTTTGCCCACGCGCCGCGCGCACGCCGCGTTTCCCGACGACGAGTGTCCCAAAGAACCCACCCAGCAGGACGCATCGACGATAAGCCGTATTAGCAGCCTCCTGAGTCGACATAATAGCCGTTCGCGGCGGCGCCAGGCGTTTTTCTGCGAACCTGGGCGACGCATCCTGCATCGACATCAACACTACGAGGCATCATGATGCCTTCATGCGCACCACACTGACGCTGGACGCAGAAGTCGCGGCTCGGCTCCAAGTCGAGGTACGGCGGACGGGGAAGGCGGTGAAAGTTGTCGTCAACGAGGCCTTGAAGCGCGGGCTCGGCATGCAGGGCCGTACGCCGCGGGCGCCACGTTTTCGCGTCACGCCGCGCGCGTTCGGCTTCAAGCCGGGCGTCGACCTGGACCGGCTGAATCACCTCGTGGACGAATTGGACACCGAAGCCGCCGGGGCGAGGCTGCGTCGGTGATCCTGGTCGACGTCAACCTGCTGGTCCATGCGTACAACAGTGAGTCGCCCAGGCACGCCGCCGCGCGCGCCTGGTGGGAAGGCTGCCTCAACGACACCACGCCGGTGGGCCTGGCCTGGGTGGTGATGCTTGGCTTCATTCGGTTGACGACCAATCGCCAGATTCTCACACGGACCCATGGAGCGTAGCCGTCGCCTGTTCCAGCGTCCGTGAGTGGCTTGAACAGCCGTCTGTGACCGCGCTCCATCCCGGCGATCGACACGCCGAGATCCTGTTTGGCCTTCTCACATCAGTCGGCGCGGCTGGCAACCTCACCACCGATGCGCACCTGGCCGCCCTCGCGATCGAACACCAGGCCGAGCTGCATTCAACGGACACCGATTTCGGTCGCTTCAGCGGCTTGCGCTGGATCAATCCCCTGGACTGACGCCACTGCTGAGCGGCCGTCGAAGGGAGCGTCATTACGACCGGACGCTGTAACGCGGACGTGAGCCTCGCCGGCATCGGAGATGATCGCGTCAATTCGATTCATCATGGCCAAGCAACACAGTCCGGACTTCAAACATCCCTCATCACTACACGAAGTGCAGCGCTCCAGCTGTGCAGTCGCACATCCGACACACCCGCAGTGGCTCTACAGTCGCCGTATGCGATCGATGGACGTCCCGAGTCGAAGGAAGACGAGGACGAATAGGCGGCTGCAGGCGCCTATTCCACCGGGTGCCCGTTCGCTGACGCGTTGGCACGCACGCGATCGTCGCGTGTGATCATCGTCAGCAATTGCGGCGCATCCACCAGCAGGTCTGCGGTCACCAGGTGAATGGCGTCAAGCGTGCACACCGGCTCGACGATAAGCCGTATTAGCGGCCTCCCGAGTCGACGGAAACCTCGGTTCTCAGACTCAGGCCCGATCGGTTGTAGTTCGAGGCTCAGCGCGAGCGCTTGACACAGCCGGAAATATTTCTATTTGAGCGTCGTCCCGGATAACGATCGGAGAAAGCTCTGCAGCGCCTGTTTCTCCTGGGCGGTGAGGCCGATCGGCCGCAGTTCCGGATCGAGAAACGGATTCCTGTTACCACCACGGTCGTAGAAGTCGACCACGTCGTGCAAGGTGGCTAGACTGCCGTCGTGCATGTACGGTGCCGTGCGAGCCACCTCGCGCAGTGTCGGAGTCTTGAACGTGCCGTTGCCAGCGCCCTGATCCGCGAAATCGCCCGGCACCTGCCACGCGACGCCCGTGTTGTGAAGCCGCTCGTCGGTGAAGTTGGGGCCAACGTGGCACGCGGTGCAATTGCCTTTGCCACGAAAGATCTGTAGGCCGACTTGCTGTTCAGCGGAGAGCGCGGTGCGCTCGCCGTTGACGAAGCGGTCGTAGGGCGAGTTGCCCGACATGATGGAGCGCACGTAGCTGGCCAGCGCGCGCGACAGATCTTCGACCGGGAGGCCGACGCGGCTCGCGGCGTCGGCGACCGGCAGGTCCATCTCGTTCGGGTCTTCGATCGGCTTGAGGACCTGCTCCTCGAGCGTCGGTACGCGGCCATCCCAGAAGAACGAGCGGCCCCATCCGCGATTGATCAGCGCGGGTGCGTTTCGGCGCCCTTTGCGCCCGAAAACACCGACGGCGATCGCGCGGCCGTCCGAGAACGCGCGGCCAGGATTGTGACAGGACGCGCACGCGGTCGATCGATCGCGCGAGAGGCGGCGGTCGAAAAACAGCCGCCGCCCCAGCGCGATCTTTTCAACCGTGAGCGGATTTTCCTCAGGGACTGGCATGTAGAGATCCAGTCCCAGAGGAATCATCAGCGCGGCGACGAGAAGAAACACCATCACTTTTTGGCATTCAACATGGGCAGAACATTCTCCGTCACCCACACTTCCTTCGTGTCGGTCGTGGTGTTGAAGACGACCTGTTGGCCATCCGGGTGAACCTTCAATTCGCGAAGGTCCGCAAAACCCAGGTCGATCTTGCGGGGCGGGCCGCCGGCCGCGCGAACGAACCAGAGTTCGCTCTCCCGCCCGGCAGGGGAAGACATCGTCTGGTAGAGCACCGAGCGGCTGTCCGGCGTCCACTCCAAAAAGGTACGGAAATACTCCGGGTCCTTCAGTCGAAGCAGTTCCTGCGGTTCGCCCCCTGCCAGCGGAAGGATCGCCAGGGTCGATGCCTTGGCCGACTGATCCCGGGTGAGCCACACGAGGTATTGGCCATTCGGCGACGTGCTCCACCACAGCAGACGATCGCGTCGCAGGATCTCGCGCTCCCGCCCCGAGGCAATGTCCCTCTCGACAATCACGTGCGGATTTCCGCGCGACGCAAAGCCATAGAAGATCCTCTTGCCGTCGGGTGACCACTGGGGTTTGTAACTGATGTGAGGCGGATTCGCCGCAATCGCCTCGACCGCGCCGGTCTGCAAGTCAATCCGGTAGATCCCCTGCCGGCCCTTTCGGTCGGTCCCCTGGGTGACAGAGGATCGGCCGTCGGGACCCACGCCGCCAGCGTACCAGTAGGTCAAATCGGGACGGAGGTACCGGGTCTTGCCTGTGTCCACGGAGCGGATCGCCAGCACCTGGTCCCGGTGCACGGACTTATAGGACAGTTCCCTCCCATCAGGCGACCAGGACGCCTGGCTGTTGGACCCGACGAACTCGTGTACGGCTGGGACGGGGCGCGTCAACACCGTCCCCGAATCGAAGTCGATGGACGCTGTATAAAGATCGGGGCCGCTGGTCTTCAGCGCGAAATACAGCGCGCCTGACCGAGCGGTGCTCATCGCCCAAACGACGCCGATGTCCGGCTTGACCAGCGCGGGAGGGCCAGGAGGCTTGCCGTTTGGAAAGGGGACCGCCCATAAGCCTGGTGAGCCGGCACGGTCACTGTTGAACAGCAGGTGTTTCCCGTCGGCAGTCCAGCCCATCAGAAGATCGTTGGCCGGGTGGACGACGGTGGGAATCTCACGACTACCGTCGATCGCCAGCACAAACACGTCGCGTTGCCCTGAATCCTGGTCGGGCGAGAGGTCAAAAGCGAGATACCGGCCGTCCGGGGAAAAGAACATGGCGCTCGCACCGCGCCAGTCGACCGACTTCAGGACACAGAGTGAGCGGTCACCAGGCGACACCAAGCCGATCTGCGTCGTCCGATCCGTGCGGAGGAGCTGAACGGCGATCCACTTGCCGTCGGGAGACCAATCGGACGGCCGGACGGTCCGGATGTCCTCGTTTTCGTACAGAACTCGTGGGAGGACGGGCCCGCCCCCGTTCACACCGACCACACGCAACTGGTGACGGTTGGCTTGTGGCCCCAGGCGTAGGCCACCTGCTTGCCGTCCGGGCCAAACGTCGAACCCCCTGGGTAGTCATCAGAGTTGCGTGAGTCGGTGAGACGGCGGTCCTCCCCGTTCGACAGGTCACGCAGGAGCAAATCGCCAGTGTTCCAATCGTGAAGCGAGACATAGCGTCCATCCGGAGAGACCGAGCCCAGACTAACGGCATTCGCGTTCGCCCACACTTGCCGCGTGACGATGCCGGTGCCCGGTGCCGAGGCATTGCGGCCGAGCCGTGCGCGGGCGATCGCCACTGGTTCGTTTTGGTCCGCAAACTCGCGGAGCACCCGCTGATAAATCTTGCGCGACTCTGTGTCTCCGAGCTTCTGATGGCACTCGGCCATGCGGACGAGTGCCCGCGCCGCCAATGGGCGATTGGTGCCGGCGCCGGCGACGACCTTCCTGTATTCCTCGATGGCGCCTTTGAGATCGCCTTCGACCTCCTCCTTCTGCTGCGCCGCCTTGAACTGGGCCTCGGCAGAGCGAGGCGCTTGCGCGAGCAGCAATCCACCTGTGGTCACTGTCAACAACGCCATCACGATCGCGAATGTGTGTTTCATGTACGAACCTCCCTGACCCGCATGGTAGGCATTGAAAGTCTCCGCTCAATAGCTCGACTGTCATCGCTCGGTCACGCCTTCGCCATCGAACCGATAACCCAATCCCCGCAGCGCGATGAGATACCGAGGGCGCTCCGGCTCCGGCTCGATCTTCTTGCGCAGATTGGTCACCTGGTTGTCGACGACGCGATCGATCACGTGCGTGCCGGGTCCCCAGACCTCGTCGAGCAGCTGCGCGCGCGTCAGGAGGCGTCCGGAGCGCCGCACGAACACGGACAGCAGCTTGAATTCGAGCGCCGACAGATCCACCGCCTTGCCACCGCGGCGCAGCTCGCAGCGCGTGAAGTCCAGCTCCGCGTCGCCGAACCGGTAGACGTCGGACGTCTGTCGCGCGCCGCGGCGCAGGTGCGCCTTCACCCGCGCCCGCAATTCGCGCGCGCTGTACGGCTTCGTCACGTAGTCGTCCGCGCCCGCTTCCAACCCCAGGACCTTCTCGGCCTCCTGCGTCCTGGCCGTCAGTAAGATGATCGGCGTATCGACTCCCGCGCGGCGGACCTGCCGGCAGACCTCGAAGCCATCCTGTTTCGGCAGCATGACGTCCAGCAGAATCAGGTCGAACTCTGGCGACATCGCCCGGTGCGCCGCCGTCTCTCCGTCGGCCGCCAACTCCGTCTCGTAGCCTTCGCGGCGCAGATCGTCTTCCAGCGCCAGGGCGATGCTCGGCTCGTCCTCGACGATGAGGATCTTCGTCATGCGTGGCTCGGTTGCGCTGGCAAGAGCGTCGTGAATCGGCTTCCACGTCCGGGCTCGCTGACCAGCTCGAGGCGTCCGCCGTGCGCCTTCACAATCTGGTCGGCCATCGTCAAGCCAATGCCGGTGCCTTTGACATTCAACGCGCGCGCAGCGGCGCCGCGAGCAAACTTCCGAAACACGTCCCGCTGCTCCGCTTTGGGAATGCCCGCGCCTTCGTCCTCGACACAGATGCCGACGAATGCGCCGTGCGACTTCACCGAGACGCGCACGATCGACGATTCGGGCGAGTACTTGAGCGCGTTGTCCAATACGTTTCGAAGCGCCAGCGCCAGAGCATCGCGGTCCGCGCGAATCCAGAGCGAATCGGATGCGGAATCCTCCGGCTCCACGAGCTCGAGGCGATGCGCAACCGACGAGGCGCGCCCGCGAAAGTCCTCCACGATCTCGCTCACGAGTTCGGTGGCGTCCGTCTGGGCGAACTGGTACGTCCGCCGTCCGGCTTCCATGCGGCCGAAATCCAGCAGACTCTCGACCATGGCGTGCAGCCGCCGGCTCTCCTTCCCGAGCGCGCGGTAATAGTCGCGCAGGCGATCTGCCGGCGTGCCGCCTTCCTCCAGGATTTCCGTGAGGTGGCACATCGCCGTCAACGGCGTCCGGAATTCGTGCGAGACAGCCGCAACGAAGTCCGCCTGGAGACGGGCAACACCGAGCTCCCTGTTCACCGCCAGGAACACGAAGTAGCTCGCCGCCGCGATGACGAGGGCCATGAGACCGAAGCCGGCAGAGAACAGATTCCGGCGGGAAGCCGAGACCGCGTGCGCGGCAGTTGGATCGGCGACCGCGACGTGGATGGTCCACGGCAGGCCGGTTTCCCGAAAGGTTTTTGTGACTGGCACATCGGCGGCGGTCAGAGTGCTCCAGGACCGGCGTCCCGCCGGATCCTCCAACGTGAGGCGAACCTGAAGGTTCTGCATGACGCTCAGCGTGGACGTCATCACGCCGTCGATCGTGCCGACGATGGCGGCCGTGCCGGCGGGTGTGCGACGCCAGACCGCGGCGAACGCGCCCGCGTCGCTCGTCCAGGCCGCCCTACCGGCTGGCTGTGCCTGCCAAAGCGGCCACACGCCTTCCACCGCGGCGGCCAGGTCAATGCCGTTGCCGACCGCGCGGTCCGACGACGGCTCCGGCAACGGCGCGGATTCACGATAAAAATCGAACGTGGATCGGTCGATGCGAAATCGACCTGCCGAAAGGGCAGAGCCGAGTAGCGCCGCCTCGTGCCTTGCCGCGTCCTTGTCGCCCCTCGTGTTCAAGAGCACGATCCGCTCGCGCCGCGCTACCAGCTCCGAAGGCGACCCGGCGACGACCGTCTCGCCCATCGTCGCCAATTCGTCGTAGACGGCGAGCGCCTGTCGGAGTTGCTGCTGCTTGCGAAGGCAGCGTGCGAGCCGCATCAGCGCGGCGGCGCGCACCGCTCGATCCGGCGACGAGGCAAGCGCGCGATAGGAAGCGGCCGCTTTCGGGAGATTCTGGTCGCGGAACTCTTGCGCCTCCGCGGCGGCGAAGACCGCCGCGGGAAGCTCGAATTCAGGAGGGAGCTGCGGGTAGTACGGAAGGCGGATGCCCTGTTCGCGAGACAGGCCGCGCGAATCGAAGAACAGAATGACGGCGTTCGTCGGAACCGCGACGGAGTTGTCCCGCGCGGCCGCCGGCAGCAGATCGTCCCAGGCGGTCAGGCTCCGATCCAATTCACGAGCGAGCAGGCTGGCGGCGTTATCCAGCCGTTCGCGCAGTCGCTGGGTCTCGAGCGCGCGGTCTTGCTCGAGCAGCCGCCATCCGAGCGATCCCAGCGCGGCCAGCGGAATGCCGGCGAGCAGGACGAACAGCGCCAGCAGCTTCACCGGCGCCGCGAGATGGTTGCGGGTGATCATCATAACGCTTGGGGAGAACCGTCCCTATTCTACGCACGACTGTCAGGCTTCAATCGCCTGCGTGTCACGGCTCTGTCACGCCCGCGGACATTCAAGACCAGCTGAAGGCGCGAGAAAGGATTCTCGTGACCCAACCCGGCGTCAGTGTTCATCCGTCACAAGGGATACGCCGGTCAAGCCCAGGTGGCGGTCTGTTGACCAGCACTCGTTGATTCGGTGGACCCGCATCACGTGCAAGCCGACGGCGTCCGTGAGAGACAGGTCCTGGTCCGAGAATTTGCGGAGCATCCGTATTCCGCCTGCCTGCTCATCCGGCCCAACGGCAACCAGGCGCAGTGGCGTGAGCTCCTCGATCAGCGCGACAAACTGCAGCGCCCGCGTGCGGTCGTACCGCTTCAGGAACCAGCCATGGCCCTCGGCAACCACAAGCGTGGTGGTCATGAGTGGGGGCGGGTCCGAGAACAATCTCCGGAACAGTGCGTGGTAACTGTCGGAACGGTCCGCGAATGCGATGAGTGCGGATGTGTCGACGTACGCGTCAGTCTTTCTGCCCATAGACCACGTCGTCTATTTTCTGCGAGGCCTTCGGATCGCCCGTCTCGATCATGCCTGCATGTCTCATCCATGGTTTGGAATCGTCCGAGGGAAGCAGCGTTCGGAGAGAACGACGCAGCAACTCGGCCAGGGAAATACCCAACCGCGCGGCCTCGCGCTTGGCTGAGTGATACTCGCGGCTGGAGAGGCTGATCTGTGTTCGAATCATGATAACAACATATCATGTATTGTTATCATGCTGCCCTGTAGATCTTTCCGCCCTTCATCACGAGCTTCACACCGCGGAGGGCGCGAATGTCCGCCGCGGGGTCGCCGGTGACGGCCACGAGGTCGGCGAACAGGCCGGGCTTCACGCGGCCGATGCGTTCGCCCTGGCGGAAGTACGTGGCGTTGCCGGACGTGGCGGCCACCAGCGCCGCTGCCGGGGTCATGCCCACGGCCCCGACCCATCGGCCCTCGACGATAAGCCGTATTAGAGCGGTTTTCAGGATCATCTGGCCCCAGGGTACCCGGCCGTCACTGCGCCCAAGAGTACCATGATGCGGCTATTCAGTACAAGAGCTTTCTGAAAACCGCTCTAGCGGCCTCCCGAGTCGACGGAAACCTCGGTTCTCAGACTCAGCCGCATTGTATTCTTCCCGTCGTCTGGACGCCGGGACACACGAGCGGAGGGTGGAGTGCCAGCCAGGAACAGTTCGACGCCGGTCTGGTCATCGCGACCCGCGTTCTACCTCGCGACCGTCGGCGGTGCGGTCGGCCTTGGCAGCATCTGGCGTCTGCCGTATCTGGTCGGGTCGAGCGGCGGCAGCGCGTTCATCTTCGTGTTCGTGATCGCCCTGCTGCTCATCGCGACGCCGCTGCTGGCGGCCGAGTTTCTGCTCGGGCGGCGATCGCGCCTCAGCCCTCCGGACGCCGCGGGGGCGGTCGCGCGGGAGTCAGGACTCTCGACGCGGTGGAACGCGATCGGCGTGCTCGGCACGATCGCCGCCTTCGCCATCGTTTCCTACTACACCGTGATCGCCGGCTGGGTGCTGGCCTACACCTGGAAGTGCGCGACCGGCGCGTTGGTGGGCTTGCAGCGACCTGAAGTCGCCGGCCTGTGGCGTGGGTTTCTGTCCAGCCCGATCGAGGTTGGGGCGTGGCATCTCGCGTTTCTGTCCCTCGTCGCCGCGATCTCGGCGCGCGGCGTGAGCCGCGGCATCGAGCTGGCGACCCGGGTTCGCGCACCCGTTCTGCTGGTTCTGCTGGTGATCCTGGCCGCCTATGCGCTCGTCACAGGAGACGCACGCCAGGGTCTCCGCTTTGCGTTCGCGCCCAACGTCGCCGCGATCACGCCGCCAGTCGTGTTGGCGGCGGTCGGGCAGGCGTTCTATGCGACAGGCGTGGGCATGGCGATGATGCTGGCATACGGCGCGTACGTCGCGCGAGGCACGTCGCTCGTGCGCTCGGCGCTGATCATCAGTGGCTCGATCCTGCTCGTCTCACTGCTCGCCACGCTGACGATCTTTCCGCTGGTGTTCCACTACGGGATGGATCCGGCGGGAGGGTCCGAGCTCGTCTTCGATGTCCTGGCGACCGTCTTTGCCGAGATGCCGGGCGGACGCCTGGTCGGTACGCTCTTCTACCTGCTGCTCGTATTCGCGGCGCTCACCCCGTCGATCGCGGCGCTCGAGCCGCTGGTCGCGTGGCTGCAGCAGCACCGGAGCCTCCCGCGCTCGCGCGCCGTCGCGATCGCGGCGGGCGCGGCCTGGGTGCTGGGCATTGGATCGGTGTTGTCGTTCAATGTCTGGTCCGGCTGGCATCCGCTCGGCGTCCTGCCGGCGTTCGCCGGGAAGACGTTCTTCGATGTCATGGACTTCGTGTCGTCGAACGTGCTGCTGCCGATCGGCGCACTGGCGACCAGCGTGCTGGTGGGCTGGCGGATCCGCCGCGCCATCGTGGACGAGGAGTTGAGCGAGACGACGCCCTTCGCGCGGCGATGGTGCGTCTGGCTGTTGTGTTACGCCTGCCCGCTCGCAATCGCGGCCGTGTTCGTGTCAGCTCTGATGTGAGTCCGGCACTCAGCACCGCGCACTATCGCGCGCGTTCTTCCTTGATCCACGCATCGATGTGGCGCTCGAGCGTGGTGAGTGGCAGCGAGCCGACCGAGAGCACGGCGTCGTGGAAGCGGCGGATGTCGAACCGGGCGCCGAGCGCGGCCGTCGCCTTCTCCCGAAGCCGGACGAACGTCTGCCGGCCCATCCGGTAGGCCAGGGCCTGCGCGGGCGAGCGGGTCGAATAGCGAACCGTCTCCGAGTCGATCTGCACGTCGGATTCGAGCGTGTGTTCGCGCATGTAGAGCATCGCCTTCGGCCGCGACCAGCCGTAGTAGTTCATGCCCGTGTCCACGACGAGACGTACGGCGAAGAAGTTGTCGAAGACGAGCCGGCCGTAGAGGTCGTACGGATCCTGGTACATCCCCATCTCGCGAGCGACGACCGAGGATGAGTACTCGCCCCAGCCTTCGGTGTAGCCCGCGAACATCATCGAACGGCGGACCGGCGGCAGGTCGCGGCTCTCGGCCTGCAGATTGATCTGAAAGTGATGCCCGGGCACGAGTTCGTGAAAGATGAGCGCGGCGCCGGTGAGGAGCGATCGCTCGCTGAGCTGGCTG
>JBCKZS010000002.1:0-161159 GCA_038918905.1 Vicinamibacterales bacterium | reverse complement strand
TCGCCGCCTCCGCATCCAAAGACAGTTTCCGCGCCCAGACGTGCACCGCCCCGATCCCCGACCCATCCGACGCCAGCGGATCCAGCGCCCAGCCTGCGACGATGATCGGCACGGAGGGCGGGGCGTCAGCCCCGCCGATTCCAGCGCCTGTCACGGCGGGGCTGACGCCCCGCCCTGCGTACGCAGCACGATACGATCGGTGTGTCTATCTGCAACAGTGTCGTTTCCGATTCGGGCCCGACGACGATCGGTACGGTCCACGCGGCGTCTGGGGTTTCGCCGGGTCTAAAGACCCGGCCTCCCTCACTTTGGAACCGCACGATGCGCAGGTCGTACGTGCCGAGGAAGCCGGCGACCGGCTGCCAGTAGAAGCTGCCGCGCCCCGCGTCGAACGACGAGCCGAGCGGCAAGGCGAAGAGCTCGGCGCCACAATCGAATTGTAGCCCGCCGCGGGAGGGGCGGCGCGGCGATCATCGACGTGAAGCCGCCCCCCGGATGCGATCCTGCACCGCCGGCCTTTCTCAAAGACCATCGATGCCGTCGTGCGGAATCTTGAAGCGATCGGGGAGGCTGCGCGGCCCGTCGACGACCGGACCCTGGACCCTGAACTCGGAGGTCGCGGGCGCCGACCGGCGCGCCGTCGATACACACGTCGATCGCCGACCCATTCACGGGAATCAGCACGGTCGTCCCCGGATCCGGCGTCAGCGCCCACCCGAAATTGTTGAGTGTGCCGTTCACCGTCGCGCCCTGGCCCGGCGTGTCGATCGCGCCAGACGGTTTGGCGATCGTGTCGCTTGCCACCGTCACAGTCGTTGGCGTCTGGGTTCACGTTGCGGCCGAGCACCCGCGAATGGCCTTCCATGTCCGTCGCCACCGCGTAGAGGATGACTGTCCCCACGCCACCGCCGCTCGACCCTGAGGCGGGACTGTCTGGCAGCAGGATCGACCGGGCTGACGATGGCGTCCAACGAAACCGCTGGATGGTGCCCGGCAGCGTACTTCAGTTGTGCAAGAAACAACACGACTGCGCACCCCGCACTCCTGCGCACTGCGCACCGCGCCCCGCGCCCCGCGCCCTACCGGATCGTGACCGACCGCGCGTCTTCAAACCGCCCGGTTCGCGCCACCCAGATGTAGGCGGTGACTTCCCACTCGCCCTCGTCCGGCAACACGACCGCCACTCTGAGGTTTGCCGCCACCAAAGCCGGCGCGGGAGGCGAACTGGTGAGTGTCACCGCTCCGCAGACCGTGACCGTGACCTACACGGGATCGCCCGCGCCGCAGTGGACGGCGAGCGCGAATCAGCCGTGGGCGCAGGTGACGAACGGCACCGGCACGGGTGCAGGCACGTTCTCGGTGGGCATCGTCAATCCGGGCAACGTCATTGCCGGGTCGACGAGTCTGTCCGCGACGGTCACGCTGACGGCAGCCAACACCGGCACGTCCGCTGGCGTCACGGTCACCCTGACCGTGCAGCAGCAGGCGGGCCAGACCACCGCGCCCGTCGGCCAGGTCGATACGCCCGCGCAGAACGCGACGGGCGCGCAGGGCGCGATCACGATGACCGGGTGGGTGGTCGACGACGTCGGCGTGTCGCACGTGCGGATCTACCGGCAGTGTCTCGGGTTCGACAATCCGGCGGCGTGCCAGCCCGTGCTGGGGACAAGCGTGGTGTTTGTCGGGGAAGCGTCCGTGATCTCAGGCGCGCGGCCGGACGTGGAAGCGTTGTATTCGACGTTGCCTGCCGCCAACTCTGCCGGCTGGGGCTTCCTGATTCTGTCGAACCTGTTGCCGAATATTCCGGCGATGAGTACGGCCGGCGGCGGCGTGGGGACGTTCATGCTCCATGCGGTGGCGACGGACATGGAGGGCCATCAGACGCGGCTCGGCCGCAACGTGAATGACGGCACGCCGACGACCGTGACGGTCGCGAATGACACGATCGCCAAACCGTTTGGCGCGATCGACACGCCGGGGCAGGGCGCGACGGTGTCGGGCACGCTCCACAACTTCGGGTGGGCGCTGACGCCCGATCCGGGGACGACCGTGCTGATTCCGGTGACTGGGTCGACGATCAACGTGTTTATCGACGGCGCGCCGGTGGGCACCGCGACGTACAACCTCTGTCGCGGCTCAGTGGGTAACCCGGTCCCAGCGGGGGTGTTGTGTGATGACGACGTGTCGTCGATCTTCCGCGGGACAGGCACGACGTATCGGAACCTGGATGCCGCACGCGGACCGATCGGGCTGCGGACGATCCACACCGCGTCGCTGACCAACGGGCTCCACACCATTTCGTGGGGCGTGACGGATTCGGCTTCGCGCGCCGAGGGGATTGGATCGCGGTATTTCAATGTGCTGAACGCGGGGGCTGACGCGGCCGTGTCTGGTCGTGCGGCGTGCGACGTGCGGGGTGCGTCGGGCGATGCGGCGTGCGATCCGAACGTCGGGCGTGGCTTCAGCCGCGCCGATCCGAACGCGGGTCCCGTCTGGGCACGCACGGGGTTCGACCTGCAGTCGAGTTACCTCCAGCTCGCGACGAACGCCGAGGGCGTGCCGCAGGTCCGCATTCCCGAGCTCGGCCGCGTGGAACTGCTGATCCCTGGCGTCGTCGACGGTGCGCTGTTTGCGAACGGCACGACGCGCGACTTGCCGATCGGGGTCGGCATCGATCGCGAGCGCGGTGTCGTGACGTGGGCTCCCGGGCCGGGGTTCCTGGGGACCTATCGGTTGATGTTTGAGGTCCAAGGGTCCGAAGGTCCAACGGTCCTCCCGGTCGATGTCACCGTGGCGCCGGCCGTGCTCGTGGACGAACCCGTTCGCATGCACGTGGACGACGTGCGCACGGCGCACTCTGCACCCCGCACGACGCGTTACTTTGAATTGCACGGTTGGGCACTCGATCCGCAGGCCAGCACCGGGGCGGGGATTGGGGCGGTGCACATCTGGGCGCGCCGACTCCGTGCGGCGTGCGCCGTGCGGAGTGCGGAGGGCGCGGATGCGGGGTGTGCGGGGCCGGTCTTCCTGGGCACCGCCACGCTGAACCTCGCGCGGCCGGACGTCGCGGCGGCGCACGGCGCACGGTTCCCGCACGCGGGGTTTGTGTTTACGGGCGTGTTGCCGGATGAGGGCGCGTGGGAAGTCACCGCCTACCTCTGGGTGGCGCGGACCGGGCGGTTTGAAGACGCGCGGTCGGTCACGATCCGGTAGGGCGCAGTGCGCCGTGCGCCACTGAGGTGGCGGCACCAGGCGCGATGCGCCACATGCCGAGGCCGCGCGGCGCGCCGCCCACGGCGCGCCGTTCTTCGACGCGGGCTTTACGCGACGGTCCACGGTCGCATTGCCGCCCGGGGAGTATGAAATCACGGCGTACGTGTGGCTGACTCGGACGGGGCGGTTCGAGGATGCCAGAAGCGCGGTGGTGACGGTGCGGTAGTCAGCGCGACGGGAAGCGGACGATGCCCGGCGTGCGATCGCGCCAGTAGGCGTCCTCCAGCGAGAACCGCATGCGGCGCACCTCGATACGGGGGACACCCCGCGCGTCGCAGCAGGCGCAGATCTCGCCAAACGCCTCGGCATTCAGGTTGCGGATGGTGACAATGACCACCGCGATACGCGCCGGTGTGGCGTCAAGCACCTCCGGCAACGCCGCGAGCGGCCCCAGCACACGGTAGCCGTCCACCCGCTGTTTGTGTTTCCGTGGGTCGTCGTCGAGAAAGCCCGCGGGGACGAGTCCCAGCGACCCGTTCTGGAGGACTTCGCGCAGGGCCAACGCGCCCCCACTCCCGGCGCCGACGATATGAGGGCCATGCGCCCGCCCGCCCGCGTGCCTGCGCCGACAGAGGCCAGTACACACTCCGGTGAGACCGAGAGGTGGCGGCGGTCAAGCCGCGTCCGGCTCGAACGAGATCCGGAGTCTGGTTCCCGTCGCATGGGCGAATCGCTCAAGCGCACCGGTCGAAGGACGCACCTTGCCGCCCTCGATCCTGGCGACGTATGACTGCGACGTCTTCATGCGCCGTGCGAGCTGGGTCTGCGAAAGCCCCGCGCGCGTCCGAGCCTCGATCAACGTCCGGGCAAGCTCGAACTCCTCATCAAGCGCCTCGTACGCCGCCCTGTAGGCAGGATCCCTGCTCCAGCGCCGATGCAGCTCATTGACCTTCGTCATCGCTCTAACTCCTTCGCTCGAACGAGCGCCAGCGCAATCTCGCTCGTGGGGGTCTTCTGCGTTCTCTTGACGAAGACGCGCAACACGATGACGCGCTGGGCTCTGGCGGTCACGCTCGGCGTTCAACGCCATCGGCGGTTTCGACGAGCGGCTCTATGCCGCGGAAGAAATCGCATTCAGCCGCGCGCTCAGGCGACAAGGCCGGGTCGTGATCCTTCGCCAGACGGTGACGACGTCCGGCCGCAAGCTGAGAACCCATTCGGGTTCGGACCTCTTCCACCTGTTCGCCGATCCGACACCCCCCTGTCAGTCGGCGATCAATAGCGCAGCATGGGCGTGGCTTGGTCGTCGACAACGGTGCGGCCGGAGACGAACTCCGAAGCAAGTCCGGCGGCGTGTTGAATGTCGAGAAGGTACTTCGTCGATTCAAGCCGCATAAAGGGGCGTCTGGGTTCGGTCCACCGATTCACGGACGTCGCGGTTCCGGGTAGCGGCCGCGACCACAAGATCCACCGGCCGACGAAACAGTGCTTCGAGCCCTTCGAGGAGGCCAAAGGAGGTGTCCGCGTACGTGCCCTCCGGGAGGGGCTGGAACTCGACGAGGAAATCCAGGTCGCTGCGGGACGGGTCGTCGGTGCCGATCGCGGCCGAGCCGAAGAACCGAGACGAGTGCCGGGTGCTCACGCCATCAGGCCGCGCCGACCACCGACATCTGGCCGTGTTCCTTGCGGGTCTTCGTCAGTCGGATCTCGACATCGAGGCCAAGGGCTGTCAGAAACTCCATCAACCGCGCAACCGAAAAGTTGCCCGCTCTGTTGCGCATGAGCAAAGACACCTGCGGCTGCCTGATGCCCAGGATTTCGGCCGCGCTGGCCTGTGTCAACGCGCGAGCCTTGACGATCTTGTAGATATGGAGCGTCAGGTGGGCCTTCAGTAGTTCCTGCTCCGCATTCTCAAAACCAAGATCGGCAAAGACGTTGCCGCTGCCCTTGTCGTGACGGATCGCCTTCTTCTTTGCTGCCATGTCACTTCGTCCTTTCGTTGTGCAGTCGTTCCGCATCTTTCAATCGCGCCTCGATCACGTCGCTATCGTGATTTCGGCGTCGCGATGCCCTTCCTGGCCTTCTTCTGAAACGCATGCAGCACATACAGCACACCACCGAGCCTGGTCGAGTACACGGTTCGATACGTGTCGCCATCGAAGCGATCAACGATCTCCATGACGCTCGCTCCGCCAAATCCCTGCAGGAGTTTGGCGGCCGGATCCGTTTCCCCACACTGCGCCGCGTAGAGAGCGTGGCCCATCTCGGCCTGAACTGGACGGGGAAACGCCTTGAGATCCCTCCGTGATGAGCCCATCCAGATAACGGGCTTCAGACGGGGAGCGATCGGGCGGTCACCCATAATATGAGTATACGTCTATACGTATAACGCACAGACCAGGCGCGATCCGCTCGTCAGCGGCATGTCGTCGGCCCTTCCCGAGCGTGGCGGTCCAGTGCAGCACCAGCGTCACTCCGCGTGACCGTGGTGTCAGGCCTCGTACTGTTCGGCGACGATGCGGCTGACCCATGCCAGGACGCGGGCCGCCGTCGCGACGGCGGTCTCGTAGTCCTCAATAGGGGGGGAGGACGGGTTCGGCTGGTCCCGGATAGCGCGCCGCGACGGCGTCGTCAGTCAACGCGGACGCCTCCCGCGGCATACACTTCGCGCCCTTCCCGCATCGCCGGTCCGACGATGGTGGCGACGCCGTCCTTGAGAGATTCGACGTCTTCGGGCGTGACGACCACGATGTCGATCGATGCTGGAATACCGACGAGCGCGCGGTAGATGGCCTGAGCCAGCCGCCGCCGGCTTGGGACCCCGCGCTTGATGACGAGAAAATCCAAGTCGCTCCGTGGGCCGGCCTCGCCGCGGGCGGCCGAGCCAAACAGGATGACGCGATCCGGTTGAGCGACCGCCACGATGCGTTCGAGCGCCGCCTCCAGCAGTGTCATGCGGTCACTATCCCGTGTGAGGATGCCGGCGAGAAGCGCGGGCGTGGCATGGCGATCGCCAAGGCACCACGAAGTACCGCAGCGGTCGCCCTGCCGGGTGGGGCTTCCTGATCCTGTCGATCCTGCTGCCAAACATTCCCGCCTCAGTGTCGAGCGGCGGTGGCGTGGGGACATTCATCCTCATCGATCGACGGCTCCGACAGTGGCTCCAGGATCGCCCGGGCGCCGAATCCGGCGACTGTCCAGGGCGGCGCGTCGATCTGGGTGCCAGACTCGCGTGATCCCGCTCGAAGTGGCGCGACGCCGGATCGACGCCGCTCTCACCCGCGTCCACGTCCGATTCGCGCTGATCGGCGGTCTCGCGGTCTCGGTCCGGACCGAGCCCAGGTTCACTCGATCTTCCGTGATTCCCGCGACCGGAGCAGATACACATCCTGGCGCGGGTTCCCCAGCGCCCCCTCGGGCACGAAGTCCACGACGTCAAATCCACGAGCCAGCACGCGGCGCACGTAGGGCTCCGGGTGAAATGCCGCGCAGTCGTTGGCGCCGGCCTTGTCGGACTGGATCACCGCCAGGCTGCCGCTTCGATACCTGGCCAGCCCGGACTCGTCGAGATTGCCGATGTAGTGGTCGCCGTGCACGGACAACAGGAGCAGACCCCGTGGCTTGAGAATCCGATGGAGCTCTTCCATCCACGGCACCTGCAGCGCCTCGGACAAGTGCGAGAACACGGAGAAGGCGTAGATGAAGTCGAAGGCGTGCGGCCGGTAGCGGGTCGGAGGGGCCAGCAGGTTGGTCCCGAACTGGGCGAAGCCGAGGTGCTCGTCGCACCAGGCAATGGCCGTCGCGTTGCAGTCCGAGCCGTGCAGCGTGACGGACTCGAAGCCTCTCAACGCACGAAGCACGCGTCCGCACCCGCAGCCGAAGTCGAGGATGCTGTCGAATGTCTCGAAGGCGATTCCGTGCCTGGCCAGTAACTCCGTCATCGTCCGCGCGCCCAATCGGCCGCCCTCGAGGAACCACCCGGTGTCGTCAGTGCCCGCGACCCAGTAACGCATCAGGGGCGGCGGGAGCGGCCAGCCATCCTCCCCGCCGGGCCCCTCGGGCCCCTCGAGATTGAGCCGCAGCGGCGCCTGGTCACGCATCAGCGGGGGCTGTGACAGGGCGGCCAGCAGCCGTTGCAGTCGCTGGTGTTCGGCCGAGAGACTGCCGGTCAACTGGTGCAGGTGCCGGGTCTCCTCGCGCAGGCGCTGGTGTTCGGCCGAGAGGGTGTCGGCCCACTGGCGCAGGTGCTGGTTCTCCTCCTGGAGTGCGTCCAGCGCCCTCGCGAGTCGCGACAACACGGGAATCCGCCGCAGTAACCGTCTCTTGAAGTTGGCGCCACTCGCTTCTGTCATTCACTCGTCTCCCGAGCGCGGGACGAAGGCCCCGTGGTCTGCCGGATTCCGATCGTCGACGGCATGACGATGAGCCGCGCTCATTGGCAGGAACTCCGCGCCGTGCCGCTATTTCACAAATGCCCTGATCGTGCCGTGCGGTGTGTCGAACGTGCCATCCACGCTTTTAAGGTGGAAGGTGGACACCCGTTCGACGCGTGCGAAGCCGGCGGCAAGCAGCATGTGTTCCAGACACGTCATCGTCGGTATCCAGAAGGCCTGGCCGGTCGCGGTGCCGATGAACATGGCGAGCGACCTGTGGGCCTGGCCGGCGTGGGTGTCGACGGCCGTTGAGATAATCGCTTCATCCCGACAGACGCGGCGGATGCCGTAGAGCGCCCGCAACGGATCGGTCAGGTGCAGCAGCACACTCGCACAGAAGACCAGGTCGTACATCCCGACCCGATCGGGCGTGAGGTCGTACACGCTGTGAAAGTGCCGTGCGACGCGCGACCCGCGCGCCTGAATCGCAAACCCAAGCGCGTTGTGATGGTAGTGATCGAACGCATGGCCCGCCTTGCGGAAGAGGTCCTGGAGCTCCGGGCTGGCATCGTGCCCGGTCCCCGACGGTAACTCCGCCGTCGCCACGGCTGCGGCGCCGCGGCGCTCGAACTCGAACGCGAAGTACCCGTGCCCGGGCCCCACGTCGAGTACCGACTTGCCGTCGAGCGACGCGGGAATGCCGTAGTGCGACAGGAGGGGGGTGAGATCGTAGGTGCCCGGCGTGGAGACTCCGTGGCCGAGATCGATCGTGTGATACCACTCGAAGTCTCCAACCCGGCGGCGGACTTCTTCCGGAGACAGTGGGGCGTTCTCGGTGCTCATCGGGATGTCGGTGCTCACAGGGATGGAGTCGCACTCGTCCAGACCGGGCGTGTCTTCGCGCCGGTCGCGTTAGTATAGCACCGCATGCGGTACTCGTTGCTCGATCATCTGGCCTGTCCGATCTGTCACGGGCCGCTCGCCTGCGTGACGCACACCGAGGCGCCCTCGTCGATGCCGGCGGGTCTCTTCCCGGATGGCTCGCGCGTCAGCCCCGGCCCCGGTGTGGGACCGCTGCCGGCATGGCGAAGCGCGACGCCGCTGACGTCGCTCCTGACGACGATCGCGCAGGCGCCGGCCGCACCAGAGCGCGGGCGCGATGTCGAGGTCACGGCCGGCCTGCTTGTCTGCGGTGAGTGTGGACGCTGGTATCCGATCGAGGGCAGCATCCCCGAGCTGCTCCCCGATCACCTGCGCGATCCGGTCAGGGAACGGCCCATGTTCGAGAGCGTCCTCTCCGGGACGCCCCCCACGTTACGACAGGCGCTGGCCACGTTCACGCCGTCCGGCGATGCGTCGAGCGACCCCGGCAGCCACTACAAACGCGCTGAGATCGGCATCAAGCACAAGATCGACGATCCGGACTTCTTCGGGCCTGGCTACAGCTCGCCCTTCAACCCGTGGAACTCGGACTTCACGGTGTACCTGATCGGGCTCTTTGGCGCCGTCGCCCCGATCCTGCGCGTCACCCGGGGCCAGACGATCATCGACAGCGGGTGCGGCTATGCCTGGTCGACCGAATGGCTGTTCCGATCCGGCTTCAACGCGATCGGTGTCGACATCTGCCGGACCTACCTCGATATCGGGATCGCCCGCATCGGCGCCTTCCGTCCGCACCTGGTGGTGGGAGACGTGGAACATCTCCCGCTCGTGTCGGCTGGGGCCGACGCGATTCTCGCCTACGAGAGTTTCCACCACGTCCCCGACCGCCCGCGCGCGATGGCGTCATACGACCGTGTGCTCAGACACGGTGGCCGGGTGGTCCTGGCCGAGCCGGGCGGCGCTCACGAAGACGCCGAGGTCTCGGTGGCCGCGATGGAGAAATACGGCATCCTCGAAAAAGGCATGGAGCTCGCCGATGTCGAGGCGTATGCGGAGCGAACGGGCTTGGGCGCGCCAGACCAGATATTCCTGCTCCGGGCGACGCAGGCCGATGGTGGTGCCATGCTCGACGCCGCGTTCTTCGCAAGTCATGCCGCCCTCCACGGCAACGTCTTCACGCTGGTCAAGGGCGCGCCACGTCAGCCACGCCGGCGGCGCCCGGCGCCCGGCACCGTGGCCCGGTTGCTCAACGGCGTGAAGCGCCGCGTGAGGCGGCGGCTGAACCGGTTCCGAGACGGCCGGCCGGCCTGAACATCGCACGGCCCGACGTCGACGATGCCCGCAGGCCCTTAGCCGCCTTTGCCGCAGTGGCGAGGTTACGGCTATGCTTGACACCTTATGTTCCGAGCGTCTATCAGTGTCTGTTTGCTGGTCCTGTGGCCAGCCGCCATCGTCGACGGTCATCGCGCGCCAGAGCATGTGTCAGCGAACGCCTTCGCGGTACCGGGCGCTCCGACCGCACTCCTGGCCACGGCTGGCAACGGCGCAGCGTCGGTGCGGTTCCTGGCGCCCCTCAGCGATGGCGGTGACGCCATCACGGGGTATACCGTCACCGCGTCGCCGGGCGGACTCACGGCGGCGGGCACGGCGTCGCCCATCGTGGTCAGTGGGTTGACCAATGGGACGATCTACACCTTCACGGTCACGGCCACCAACGCCTCCGGCAACAGCGCGGCGTCGTCGGCCTCAAACCCGGTCACGCCAGCGGTCCGCACCGTGCCGGCGCTGGACCCGACGATTACCTGGGTGCTGCCCAGTTACGACACGTATGGCTCTGTGAGTGATGCGGTGTTCGCCCAGACGGTGGCCGACCTCAGAATCCGTATCGGTGAAGGGCCCAAGGCGAAGATCGGCCTGTCGCTGTTCTTTGGCTTGAACATGAACAGCTGGACCGTTGACACGACGGATGCCGCCGCGGTTCGGGCGCAATTGGCGGACCCCATCGACACTCTCGACGCGGCGATCGCTCGCGCGGAAGCGAACGGTATCCCGCTGGGCATCTCCATCATTACCGCGATCCGCTATGAGGTTGACGGCGTCCAGACGGCGGCCCAGGCCGAGGACCGACGGAACGTGCAGTGGTATCAGGACCACGGCCTGGCGACTGGGTGGGTCACGTTCTCTCCCTATGCGAAGAAGCTCCGCCGAGTGCAGGAAGCCTACGTTCGCGAGTTCGGTCGCGTCCTTGCCGACCGGATGGCCTCGAAGCCCAACGTGCTCGTCGCGGTCACCGGCGACGGCGAGGTCGAGATGTCGTTCAGCCGCTTTCTGGACTTCAACGTCCCGGTGGCCGACCGCGGCGTGGCGGATTACTCGCCGTTTGCCATTGCCGAGTTCCGCGACTGGCTGCGCGGCACCGGCGCGTACGCGACGGGGCAGCCGCTCGCAGGACAGGCGTACACCCGGAGCGCTCGCTACGCCGTCACTGACGGGTTGACCACACTGAACAGCGACTTCGGGACGAACTTCACCAGTTGGGACTTGCGCTACTTCAACAACACCTGGGATGCGGTCGAATCGCTCGGGGCGATTCTGACGTTCGCGTTTGAGGTGGGGTCCATCCCGGATGGCGGCGCGACACTGTTCGACGCGCCTCGGACGATTCCCTTCACCGCCACTGGCGGGCTCGCGGCCGGCAACGCGTGGTGGCAGGCGTGGATGCTCTTCCGGCAGGAGATGGTCCACCGCTACAACAAGGACTTCGCCCGCTGGATCACCCAGTCCACCGACTCGCAACTGGGCGGCGTGCCGGCCGATCGCTGGTACTCCGCGCAGGTGCCAGCCGACATGTTGTTCGGCAGTCCGCCCCCTGACACGGGGCTGCGCCTCCTGACCGGTGCGAGCCCGCACTGGACCGCCGACATCAGGCCCTATGGCGGCGTGGGCGTGACCGGGTACAACGCGAACGGCGGCGGCGCCGGAGTCAACGGCCCGTTCTATCGCACGACGGTGCACGTGGCCCCCCGGGTCGCCGCCATGGGCCGGTGGGGGATCGTCGAGTGGAACCCCGGCGATCCGTACTCGAACGAGCCGGACATCTATCGCCTCGAGAACGAGATCGTCCGGCGGTACCGACCATCGTTGCTGATGCCGTACAAGCTCAACAGCCCCCACTGGAAGGTCCTGGATTCAGGGTTTGAAACGGGCCTACGCGAGCTCATGCACGGCAATGTGTCGCTGGGCCTGCCGGGCATTGCGGTGCCAGGCGGGTGGCTCCCCACGATCGCGTGGGCCACCCCGCGGCGGGTTCTGAGCGGCACGGCGCTGTCAGCGACACAGTTGAACGCCTCTGCCAACATCGCGGGCACGATCACCTATTCGCCGGCGCCCGGCACGGTCCTGGCCACAGGGACACACACGCTCTCGTCGACCTTCACGCCATCGGATCCGGATTGGGGCCGCGTCACGGCCCGGGTCACCATCATCGTTGATCCGCTGCCGACGATGACGCTGTCGCCAACGACCACACGTCGCTTCACCGGCAATCGGCAGGCCGACAGTTCCGTCACCGACGTCACACCAGCGCAGGACGTCACCGTGACGTTCAGCAACCCCGGCACGACCGGGTGGACCACGAGCGCGGATCAGCCATGGGTCGTGATTACCAACGGATCCGGGGTCGGCAGCGGCGTATTGTCCATCGGCGTGAACCCGAGCCTGATCAACGTGGGCGTGAACTCGCTGACGGCCACCGTGACCGTGACGGCGGGCAACGTCGCCGCCGGGTCATCGCCGAAGACGATCGGCGTGGCCGTCGAACTGACACCACCGGCGCAGGACCTGCCGCCCGAAGGCCAGGTGGATACGCCCGTGCAGAACGCGACCGGGGTGCAGGGGTCGGTCGGGATCACCGGGTGGGCGGTCGATGACCGTGGTGTCGCCAGCGTGAGGATCTACCGCACCTGCTTCAACTTCGACGCCGCCGCCTGCGGGGAGGTCGCCGACCACCGGCGGAACCTGACCTATCGCATCGTGTTCCTCGGGACCGCGGCGTTCATCGCCGGTGCCCGGCCTGACATCGAGGCGGTGTATCCGAACCTGCCGTTCGCCAACCGGGGCGGGTGGGGCTTCCTGGTGCTGACGTCGATGCTGCCCAACGTGCCGGCGGCTCAGCCGAATGGGGGGCAGGGCACGCTTTCCTTCTTTGCGATCGCGACGGACACCTCCGGCAAGAACACCTTGCTGGGGCGCTCCGCCAATCCGGTAGTGGCGGGGTACAACGATGGGACGCAGATCACGATGGACAACCTCGCGATCGGCAAGCCGTTCGGGGCCATCGATACGCCTGGGCAGGGGGAGATGGTCAGAGGGACGATTGCGAACTTCGGGTGGGCGCTGACGCCGGACCGAAATACGAACTCGGGCGACACGGGAGCGCTGGGCGATATCGATATTCGCCAGCCCGGCGCGTCAACCGTCTTCATCGACAGCGTTCCGGTGGGGCAGATCACCTTCGATCTGTGCCGCGGCACGGTCGGCAATCCCGTGCCGCTCGCGGCGTATTGCAATGACGACGTGTCCAGCATCTTCGGCCATCTGACACCGCAGTCGACCTTCGCGCCGCGGACGTCGAATCCGACGCTGTTCCGCAATCTGGACGCGGGCCGCGGTGCGATTGGGGCCTTCGTCTTCAACACAACAACCCTGACCAACGGCCTGCACACGATCGCCTGGGGCGTGACCGATAGCGCGGGGCGCGGCGAGGGGATCGGGTCGCGGTTCTTTGTGGTGCTCAACGCGGGCGCGGATCCGGCGGTCGCGGCGCGCGGCCAGCCGGCGGGGCGCGCATCCGACGAGGCGGCGCTGCGGGCGGCACCGGCACTGGTGGTGGGCGACACGTCGAGCCTCGACCAACTGCCGAGGGTGATCGGCGCCCTGCGTGCACGGACCGGCTTCGATATCCGCACGGCCTTGAGTCCGTTCGTGGCCGACGACCAGGCCATCTTCCGTGTGCGGCTGCCGGAGTTTGGTCGCCTGGAACTGGAATTGGGCGAGCCGGTTGATGCCGGTTATCTGTCAGCCAATGGCACGCTGCGGCCACTGCCGGTCGGATCGACCCTGCGTGACGGGTGGTTCGCCTGGATGCCTCCGCCCGGGTACCTCGGGGACTATGACCTGATCTTCGTGCGCGGCAACGAGCGCATCGACGTGACGGTGACGGTCGGGCGCCTGGTGCCGGTCGCCGATGGCGAGGCGCAGGTGCGCATGCACCTGGACGGCGTGACGCCGACAGGCGCGACCACCGTGTCCGGCAGGCGCGAGGTGCGGATCGACGGCTGGGCCTTCGACCCGCAGGCACCGTTTGGGGCGGGGATTGGCGCCGTCCATGTGTGGGCGACGCGTCTTGACGTCGGGGGCGCCCCGCCGCCGGTGTTCATCGGCGCCGCGGATCTGCACGTGTCCCGTCCGGATGTCGCGCGGGCGTTCGCGGGCGGACCTCCCGCCTCCGGCTTTGTCCTGCACGCCTCCCTGGCGCCAGGCGCGTATGACCTGACGGCCTACGTCTGGAATGAGCGGACGCAGCGGTTCGAAGACGCGCGGAGCGTCACGGTCGTCGTGCGCTGACCGTGCTCCGCGACGTCGGCCCCGGGTGTTCCAGCGTGTCCGTGATGATGAGGGTGAGCCGTCAGCTTCATGGGACACACGCGCGGGAGTCAGTCTGCACCGCGCGTGAACAGCACCAGCGATTCCCCGCGCGGATGGGGCGGCGCCTCGACACGCGTCATCTGCCCGCCGAGGCTGCGCGCGAGGCCATCGAGGATCCCCAAATCGTGGTGATACGGCTCACCGTCGGCTTTGGTGACCGTGCCATCCGCCCGGCGCACGTCCTCGGTGACCGGGCCATCGAACACCGTGGCGTAGAACCGGCCGCCCGGGGTCAGACGCGGCAATACGCTGGCCAGACACCTCGCCACGCCGTGCAACGGCAGCCGGCTGAACAGCGAGGACGCGAACACCCACGTGAACGGATGCTCGCAGTCTGAGAAGTCAAACGTCCGGTTCACGATGAAGTGCCCGCGCACCGGGTCGATCCCGGCGCGCGCGAGTTCGATGGCGATGCCGTCAAACAGGAGGTCGCGGTCGGGTTCCCAGCCCCAATACCGGCTTTGCGACAGGTACGGCAGCAATAAGCGGCCCGTGCCCAGGCTGCCACAGCCGAGATCGAGCACGAAGTGATCGGGCTGGACGCCTTCGCGGCGCAGCAGGTCGGCCATCCAGACGCCACACGCGGCCCAGGCCGGGCCATGCCGCACGCGATGCCACGCGTGGCTCAACTCGTCGTCTGACAGGGCGGTGCCTGGTTCGGCGCGCTGACCCGCTTTGTGGCTGCCGGTGCCTTCAGACTCGGACGTGACCAGGGCCCTGGCCACCTGGCGCTCGTAATACTCCAGGCCATCGCCAGTGGCGCCGTCGAAGGTGAGTTCGCCGCGGTCGAGCACACACACGCGATCACATAGCGCGCGGACCGCCGAGGGCGCATGGGAGACGAACAGCAACGTGCCGCCGCGCGCCTGGAATTGTTTCAGCGTGGCGATGCACTTGATCTGGAAGTCCTGATCGCCCACGGCGAAGACCTCGTCGATCAGCAGCACCTCGGGGTCGAGGGTGGCGGCGACGGCAAACGCGAGCCGCATCTGCATGCCCGACGAGTAGGCCTTGAGGGGCACGTCCATGAAGTGGCTCAGTTCGGCGTACGCCACGATGGCCGGGTACTTCCCGGTGACGGCCTCGCGCGACAGACCGTAGAGCGACGCATTGAGAAACACGTTCTCGCGGCCGGAGAGTTCGCCATGGAACCCGACGCCGAGTTCGATCATCGCGCCGATCTTGAGGCCGCGGCGCACCAGCAATTCACCGGACGTCGGGCGATGGAGGCCTGCGATGAGTTTCAGCAGGGTGCTCTTGCCCGAGCCGTTGCGGCCGACGAGGCCGAGCGCTTCCCCGGGGCCGATGCACAGCGAGATCTGCCGTAACGCCCAGAATTCCTCAACCCAGGTACGGCGACGCCGCAGGCGGTCCATGACCCGCACCTTGAGTTCCGCGCTCGATCCATGGCGCAGCAGAAACTTCTTCGAGACACGGCGCGCGTCGACCAGCGGCGTCACAACATCTCTCCCAGCCGCGGTTCGAGGCGCGAGAACACCCGGACGCCGACGGCAACGGCCACGACGGCGAACCCCGCGCTCGCGAGCCAGATCTCCAGCGCCGGCACGGTCTGATGGATGACGATGGCCTGATACCCGCGGATGAACGGGGACACCGGCGTATACGCGATGGCCCACCGCACGCGTTCCGGCAGATCACCCAGCGTGTAGATGATGGGAGTCATCCAGAACAACACGCCGATACCCACCTCGACCAGGTGGCGGATGTCGCGAAACATCGCGGTCAGGGCGGCCAGCGTCAGCGCGACTCCGGCCACGAAGACCAGTTGCAGGGCGAGCAGCACAGGGAAGAGGCCCATCACCCAGGTGGGCGTCACCTGGTGATAGACCATCAGCACCGGCACGAATACCAGGGCGGTGAGCACCAGTTGCGAGAGGTTGAAGAGGACCGACGCCAGGGGCAGAATGGCGCGCGGAAAGTGCAGGCTTTTGGTCAGCGACGTGTTGTCGACGAGCGAGCCCGATGCGCCGGCGATGGACGCGGCGAAGAACGTCCAGCCGAGCAGGCCGACAAGCAGGAGGAACACGAATTGCGGCCCGCCTCGGCCGAGAAACACCGTGAACGCCACGGTGTACACCGCCAGCATCACCAGCGGGTTGATGAGCGACCACAGGAACCCGAGCGCGGAGCCACGGTATTTGAGTTTCAGATCCCGGGCCACGAGGTTGCGCAGCAGTGCCCGGTAGGTGAACACCGCGCGCCACGTGCCCAGCAGGGTCGGTCGTTCCGTGGTGCGGTCGATGAAGGCGGGGGCTGCCACAGGTCGGGCACGACTGTACACCGCGCCTTCGGCCGGTCGCAATGCGTGCGCTCGTGCGAGAATGCCCCAGCGATGTCGGACGAGTGGCGCTATGTGCATCCCGTCGGAGTGGCCGAGGTCGCGTTGGCCGGTCGTCCGGGCTGGCGTACGCCGCAGGACGGGCGGATGGCCGGCGATGACACGCTCCTCGCGCTGTGGCGCGCCGCGCACGGCCAGACCCTGCGTCATCTGGCGGCCACATCCAATCCCCAGGTCACGCGCGTCGCCCTGGCGTGCCTGGCCGAGGCCGGACTGCTGATCCGGGATGGCGCGCCCGCATCCGCGCCACCGCGTCCCGCGCCACCGGCGTCCTCCCGCGTCGTCTCGGTGGTCCTGGTCACCTACAACAGCGAAGACTGGATTGCGGAATGCCTGGCGTCGCTCCGCCGGCAGACCCACTCCGCGTTCGAGCTGATCGTCGTCGACAACGGGTCGCCGCGGGACCCGGCGGCGGCGGTGGCGGCGGCGCATCCGGGGGCGCGGTATCTCCGTCAGTCGTCCGGCCGTTCGTTTGCCTCCGCGCTCAACGCCGGAGCGGCGCTGGCGACCGGTGACGCGTTGTTGTTCCTGAACCCGGACGTGGCGCTCGAACCCGACGCGGTGGCCCAGCTTGTGGCGCGGATGGAAGCCTCGCCGCGCGCGGCTGCGGTGGCGGCGAAGTTGCGGTTCTACTGGGCGCCCGCGTTTCTCAATGGCGTCGGCAATCGGGTGGAAGCGCGATCGTGGGGTCGTGACAATGCCATCGGCCACCTGGATTTGGGGCAGTTTGACCAGACGACGAGTGTGCCGTCGGCGTGTTTTGCGGCCGCGTTGATCCCGCGCGAGGCGTGGGCCGTTGTGGGCCCCGTGGATGAGGGGTTCCCGATGTATTACGAAGACGTCGCGTGGAGTTATCGCGCGCGCCGGCTGGGCTACGACATCGCGCTGGCGCCACACGCGGTCGTCTATCACGCGTTTGGCAGCCGTTTGGCGACCGGTGACGAACCCGGGCTGTCTCCGCGCAAGCTGGCACTCGTCGTGTACGGACGTCTGCGGTTTGCCTGCACCGTGCTGGACGGATCCACCAGGCGCGACTTCTGCCGGGCCTATGTGCGCGAAGACCTGGCCAACTACAGGATCGCGTCCAGGTCCGGTGATGCCGCCACGACGGCTGCGTACCGGCGCGCCTGGTGGCGGGCCGTCCGGCACACGCCCGCATGGTTGGCACGCGCGCAATCGCTGTCACGGCGCGCCACGGTGTCATCGAGTGCCATGGTGCAGGCCGATGCCCGGTGGCCGGACGGCCTGGTCTGGCAGGGCGTGCCGGAACTGACGGAGGCGGCCGTGCGCGATGTGTATCTTCCGCTCTTTCAGGCCGGCCGCGCGCGGGCGGTGTCCGAGTGGGGCGCGTGAGAGGCCAGGCATGAACATCCTGCACGTCACCCAGGGGTACTGGCCCGGCCGCGGCGGCACGGAGTTGGTCGTGCAGCGCGTCTCTGAAGAACTGGTGAAACGGCATGACTGTGCCGTCACGGTCTTCACGACGAACTGCCTCAACGGCGAGGGGTTTTTTGACCCCTCCCAGCCGACACTGCCGGTGGGGTGGAGCGAACACCACGGTGTACAGATTCGACGCTTTCCCGTGCGGAGCCAGGCGGGTGCGTGGTGGCGGCGGGTGCAGGCGCCCTTCTGGAGCCTCCGCCTTCCTGGGCACGAGTACGTGCGCAGCATGGCCAGTGGTCCCATCGCGCCGGAGTTGACGACGGCGTTGAGGGACGTGCGCGCGGATGTGTTCGCCGCCTCGTCGTTTCCGCTGCTGCACATGTTCTCCACGGCGCGCGAGGCGCGTCGGCGCGGGCGGTGGCCCGTGCTCATCGGCGGACTGCACCCCGATGATCGCTGGGGATTCGATCGCCGATCCATCTATGCGGCGATCCGCGACTCGCTCTACATCGCGTACTCCAGCTACGAGGCGGACGTCGTCATGGCGCGCGGGGCCGATGCGTCTCGTGTGTTTGTCGTCGGCGCGGGTGTGGACCCTGCACCGTTTGCGCAGGCGGATGGCCGCGTGGCGAGGCTGGCGGTGGGACTCGACCCTGACCGGCCCGTCGTGAGTTACATCGGACAACTGGGCGGCCACAAGGGCGTCGACGTGCTGATTCGCGCCATGCGTGAGGTGTGGGCGCGGCAGCGTGGCGTGCAACTGCTCATCGCCGGGGCGCGGTCAGGATTCGTGCCCGTCATTGAAGGACTCATCGCCGATCTTCCGCCCTCGATGCGCGGGCAGGTGCGGCTGGTGCTCGACTTTTCAGATGAAGACAAAGCAGGGCTGTTCGCCGCGACCGATGTCTTCACGTATCCGTCTGGCTACGAGTCGTTCGGCATCGCGTTTGTCGAAGCGTGGGCCGCCGGCAAGCCCGTCGTCGGCTGCAGCCGCGGGGCCGTGCCGACAATCGTGACCGACGGTGTGGACGGGCTGCTCACCACGTGGCAGGATGCCGGGTCATTGGCCGAGGGGATCGTGTCGCTGCTGCGCGACCCCGCGCGCGCCAGGGCGATGGGTGCCGCCGGCCGCCAGAAGATGCACGTGCGTTACACCTGGCCCCGCGTGGCCGATCGCTTCCACGACGTCTACCGCCTCGCGGCGGGTTAGGGCCTGCGCAGCAGGCGGCTCAGCTTCGCCCACGGCTTGCGCAGGCGCCAGAACACGCTGGACTCCATGGCGCGAATCGTCCCGTGCGCGTGCGCAAGCTGCTCCAGCGTCTTCTGCCGTTCGAAGGCCGCGTCGTCGCGCTCGAGGGTGCGCGTCTGGACTTCCAGCACGAGCTCCGTGGCCTTGGCCTCGAGCCACTCCAGCCGGGGCAGTTTGGCCTGGGTCTCGAGGGCCTGTGCCCGGGCCTCACGGGCGGCGTGATCGCGGGCGAAGCCCCAGCGTTCGTAGCGGCGTACCAACGCGGGTATCGTCAGGTCGGCCTGGCGCTGATAGAGCACGGCCCAGGGGGTCACGTAGCCAGCGTCGTAGTCGACGTCCCGATAGAAGCCCTGGCGGGAAAAGGCCTCCGCCCATCCCTCAGAGGGCCGGACGCTGACGTGCGTGGGCTCACGCAGATCGAACGGGGAGGAGGAGAACAGCACGCGAGCGGTGTGGGCCGCGAGGTTGGCGATCGCGCGGTCTGCTTCGGCGGGCGGCATGTGTTCCACCACCTCCATGGTGACGATCAAGTCGTATCGTGAGCCAAAGGGTTCTGCGACCGAGCCGACGCTGCAGTACGGACGCGTGCCTGGCTCAACCTGATTGATGGCGTATTCGGAGACATCGATGCCCCAGGCGTCCACTCCGCGTTCACGCAGGGCTTCCACCAGCAGGCCCCAGGCGCACCCAGCGTCGAGGGCGCGGGTCGGGTTGAAGTCGGCGACGATCCGGTCGGCGATCGTACCGAAGAAACTCAGCCATTCCGGATCGCGGCTGTACGGGCGCCCACAGCAGTGTGAAAAATAGAACTCGTCAAAGTTCTGGCCGGGCGAAGACGACTCAGTCACGTGCCACACCTTAACATGCGGCGGGCAGGACGAAAGGTATACTCGGGCGTGCGTGTTTTTTGCCTGGCCCTGACGTTGTGTGCCCTTGGTCTGCCTGCGGCATCCGCCGCGCAGACATTGACCCTCACTTCCAATGGCAGCACAACGTTGCCCGTGATCATCTCGTGGGATGATTACGCCAAACGGACATTCGGTGATCCCTGGGACATGAATCAGCGGACGGACATCGGCTGGTTGACCTGGGGGATCGATCAACCCGCCAACGGCCTCACCGGCAAGCGGGTGGAGAACGGGCGTTTTACGGCCACGCCCACCAACAGCGACCCGAACTTCTTCCTTCTGGACTCGTGGTTCACCGGCGCGTCGAAGATCGGTAAGAACGGTGGTCAGTACCCAATTGACCTCTCGCGTTACACGATGCTCGTGCTCAAGGTGAAGATGGCGACGACCGTGCTGAACCAGGCCGGGACGGTGAACGTGGATGGTGCGACCGTGACGGCGCAGACATTTGCTCAGGTCGGGATTCCGCAGATGAGCGTCTTCTGGAGCCGCGATTCGATCGGCTACAACCCGACGAACACTCCACTTGGTGGTTCGATTGGACTCGGGTTCCGGTGCAACGTTGACATCTCCTGTCCTGACGTCCCCGGGACTCCAGAGGTTGAGGGCGGGATCTCATTCTCGCCAGGACCGCCGGCAGGAGGGCAGGAGACCAACCGCGCCTTCAGTGCCATGGCGAAGTCGATGGAGGGCGGGCGGTATGTCATGCACACCGTGCAGCTCAACGACTTCTCGTCCACGTCCGCCTACACCCATCTCAAGTCGCGGAGTGATGCCGTCAAGTGGCGCAACTTCGGTGGAGCCAACACCAACGAGACGTGGACCGGCATGGCGGACTCGTTCAGGATTGACCCCGTCAGCGTCGCGAACCTCGGCGGGATCGACGTGGACTTCGTGAGGCTCCTGGCGCCGGACACAACCAACAGCACGCCGCTGGTGATCTCCTGGGCAGGTGGCGCACACTCCCGGTACGACGTGGTGGTCTCGACTGACCAGACGTGTGACGACGACCCCGGCACCGCTGGCGCGCAGTACACAGTGGTGGCGTACTCCCAGCAGAGTGGATTGCCATTCCTGCCGCAGACGCTTCCAGCGGGTGAGTATTACATCGGTTTGCGCGATCAGATGTGCGGCGTGATGGAGACCGTGAACGCCAACCCCCAGTACTGCGACACGCAGTTCATCGGCCTGCAGAGTAGCGCTGTCCGGGTGTGTTCGACGACCCCGATTCGAGTGATTGACGCGCCGGCGGTGACGTTCACGTCGCCGCGTCCGGACGGGTCCGCGGACGAGTTCGCGACGGTCCAACTGGGGAACGCGTGGGATTTCCTGACGCTTGGTGATGTGGACCTGTCGGGAGGGCTGGTCGGCGCGACCGTCGGGACGATTCCTGCCGAGCGCCCGAGCGGCTTGAGCCTGGGCAACCTGCGGGCCTACACCGCGACCAGCACGCCGGCTGGGAGTGGCAACGTCGGCGATCCGCTGGTGTACCCGTTCTATCTGACCGGACGCGGTGCATGGAACCGCATTGATGCGCAGCGGTACCGGCTCCTGACGTTCGAGCTCGGCATCGACAAGGTACGGGACCTGCGCCTTGGCTCCATCGCGCGCGTCGTCTGGCACATTGCCGGCGAAGGCGGCACCAGTCCGATTAATGGCGTGTTCGCGTCGTTGCAGAACGTCAGCATGGACATCCTGCTGCGCCACATGGCCAGGGGCACCACGACGGTGGACACGACATCAGCCCGGCATGTGATCGACCGCTTCCAGGCGGACTTGATGGATCACGTGATGTTGCCCCTGGAGGGCGACGCCAACGGCAGCCACTCACGCACCGGGTGGAGCAATACCTGTACGGTTGCGTCCGGCTCGACCAGTCCGGCCACCGGTCTTGGGGGCGGCCTGGTGTCCACCTGTGTCGGGACCACGCCGACCACCGACCCCTTCGGCCTGTCGCGCGTCGGCATCGACGCGTTCCGCCTTGACCCGCATGAGTTCGCCGGGCCGACGACCTTCCACCTGGCGGGCATCATACTCGCCGCCCACGAGCGCGTGGCCAATCACTTCACCATCAGTTGGACCACGGAGAATCCGAATCCGAACGTTGACGGATTGGGTGGTCTGAATCCCGGCAACAACGCGAACTGGACGGTGCGCCTGTATGGTGTGCCCGTCAGTCCGACCAGTCCGATGACGCCAATCTCGCGCACGTGCAGTGCGGCGACCTCTGGAGTCATCGGGGACTTCCCGTTGTCGGCTGGCACGGCCATCTGGGGGGGAACCTTTCAGTCGGGACCAGGCCGTGGCGCGATCAACGGCGGCGAGTTGGTCTTTGTGTGCGCCGGAGTGATTCCGCCCGGCGGCACGACGCCGCTGGAGTTCGCGTTTTCGCAGTGGCCGGTGGTGTACGGCACCAGCGCGCACATGCTGGCGCCGCGCCTGTTCCTCGACAAGTCCGCGCTGCGCTTCACCGGCATCCGGACGTTGACGGGCCTGTCTGCGGTCACCCCGGCGCAGACCGTGACGGTGACCCAGGTGGGTAGCGGCACCGTACCCTGGACGGTGGATGTGCGCGATTCCAACGGGCAGGCAGTCAATTACGTCCAGGTGTCGCCGGCATCAGGCTCGGGCGCGCGCACGTTCGCGGTGAGTGTCGTCGCGTCTGATTCGCTGCCGCGGGAGTTCACCGGCTTGTCCGCTGACATCGGCCTGGTCATCCGTCTGACCGCGGCAGGTGCCGAGAACACGCCGCAGTACGTCAACATGACCCTCGCGTTGTATCGCGAAGGCACGATTGCCACCGCCCGGGCATTTGGCCAGGTCGACACGCCGGTGCACTACACGGGCGCGGCCACCGACGGCGATCCGCTGCCGTGCGCGGCCGCCGCCGGCACACCAGACACGTCTGACGACTGTGTCAGCGGGTCCATTGCGGTCACGGGCTGGGCGCTCGACGACATCGGTGTCAGTCAGGTGCAAATCTTCCGTCAGTGCACGGCCACCGAAGCCGGAGCCTCACCGTCACCCTGCCAGCTCGTGGAAGACCACAACGTCGTCTTTGTGGGGACGGCGTCCTTCATTTCCGGCGCGCGCCCCGACGTCGAAGCCGCGTTCCCCGGGTATCCGAACGCGCATCGCGCCGGCTGGGGGTTTCTCGTGCTGACCAACGTGCTGCCGGCCATCGGCGCCGGCACGCCGGCCGGAGGCCAGGGCCGATTCGATTTCTACCTCTTCGCGCAGGACGCCGAGGGAGGGCGGACGCTGTTGGGCCGCACCACTGCGGACTCGACACCCACGCGCATCTATGCCAACAACACGGCGGCCGCTGCGCCGTTTGGCGCCATCGACAACCCGGCGCAGGGCGAGATCATTTCCGGCACCTGCAACAACTTCGGCTGGGTGCTGACGCCGCCCAGCGGTGTCGAGGCCGAGATGGATATCAACGGTGGAGGCATGATGGTCTTTGTGGACGGTTCGCCCGTTGGGATGCCGACCTACAACCTCTGCCGTGGGACCAACGCCATCGGCGGGATGGCGCCGCCGGGGGTCAACTGCAACGACGACATCTCGACACTCTTCGCCAGCGGCGGGTACCGCAACCTGTTGCCGGGACGTGGCGCGATCGGTTTGCTCACGTTCAACACCGCGACGTTGTCGAACGGTCTGCACTCAATCGCCTGGGGTGTGACCGACTCACGGGGCCGCTCATCAGGAATCGGCAGCCGGTTCATCACCGTGCTGAACGGCGCGGGTGATGGCTGGGCGGATGCCACGGCGGCCTTCCACAACCTCGTGGGTCAGGAAGTGGGACGCTGGACCAGCGACCTGACCAATCTGGGTGAAGCGCCTGGAGACGTCGCCGTGCGCCTGGGGTACGACCTCACGTCGCCGTTCCGGCGCGCCGCAGCGGCGTCCAATCGCGCACGTGTGGTGTCGGCCAGTGAAATGGACCGCGTCGAACTGGCGCTGCCGATGCCGCTCAGCGACGCGGCGTGGGACGGGTACCTCGTGCGCAACGGACGGTTGTATCCGCTGCCGCCGGGCACGGCGCTCAATCCGGCATCGGGCGCATTCACCTGGCAGGGCGTGCCGGGATGGGTGGGCACACACGACCTGTTGTTCGTCCGCCAGAACATCAATGGCACGCGCGAACGGATGCCGGTCAGCGTGTCGTTCGGTACTGTGACGGTGGCGCCGCGCGCGTTCGCGACCGGCGCGGCCATCGTCGCGGAACCCGCGCCTCCGGCCGGAGGCGCCCGGCGGTAACGTGAAGACCGTCGCGTTTGACGGCCGTGCGCTGGACTCGCCCGCGGCCGGCGTCCGGCGCTATACCGCCGAACTGTACACGGCACTGGTCGAACAGCATCCCGACGTGCGCTGGGTGGCCGCCGGGATCGCCTCGGCGCCGTTTCCCGGCGTTGAACCCGCGGCGGCCGGGTGGACCCTGCCCACCAACCCTGGCTGGATGACGACCGGTCTGCCGGCGGTCATCCGGCGCGTCCGCCCGGACGTGTGTCATGCCCCCGCGTACACGGCCCCGGTCGGCGCAGGGTGTCCCGTGGTGCTGACCGTGCATGACGTGAGTTACGCGCGTCATCCCGCGTGGTACCCCGGCCGCGTGGATCCCCTCAGGCGGCTCTTCTTTCGCGGCAGCGCGCGACGGGCCACACGCGTCCTGACCGATTCAACGTTCTCCCGCGACGAAATTGTGGCTGCGTATGGCATCGACCCCGGCCGGATCGACGTCGTGCCGCTCGGCGTCTCGCCAGTGTTCTCCCCGCCCCCCGCACACGCCGCCCCCCGCACGCTGACCGTGTTGCACGTGGGGGATCTGCATCCGCGCAGGAATCTGTCGATGCTGCTCGAAGTGATTCTGGAACTGCGTCGACGCATCCCCGCGCTGGCGACGGTCACGCTGACCCTGGCGGGCGTGGACCGTGGTGTTGGCACGCCGCTGGCCGCGCAAGCCGCAGCGGCGGGTGACGCGGCCGCCTTGTGTTCGGTGGGGGCGGTCACGGACGCGCGGTTACTCGCGCTCTATCGCACCGCTGCAGTGTTTGCCTACCCGTCCCGATATGAGGGGTTTGGTCTGCCCGTCCTTGAAGCCATGGCGTGCGGGACGCCGGTGGTGGCCAGCCGCGCCGCTTCAATTCCGGAAGTGGCCGGCGAGGCAGGCATCCTGGTGGAATCCGGGGATGCCCGCGCCTGGTTCGAGGCGCTGCACGCGGTGCTCGTGGACGCCGGACGCGCCGCCGCGTTGGGGCACGCGGGTGTGGCCTGGGCCAGACAGTGGACGTGGACGCGCACGGCACAGGGGACCTTCGCGTCGTTTCGGCGCGCCGTCACCGATCGAACACGCGATAGTCGACGTCGTCGCGCGAGAGGTTGACGTTGTAGTACGGATCGCGCGCGATCACCGCACCCCACCGTGTCTGCATCAGTCGCATCGCCTCCGCGCCTGGCGCCCGCCCGCCTAGTGAGGCGCCTTCGTGGTGACGCAGCCGCGCAAAGGGTGTCACCACGATGCGGCGACCGGCCGCCGCCACGCGCAGGCAATAGTCCACGTCGTTGAAGTCCACCGGCAGTGCTTCATCGAGGCCCTGCACCTGCCCGAACAGGCCGGCAGGCGTCAGCAGGCACGCGCCGGTCACTGCGGACACATTACGAGGCCCGATAAGGCTGCCGAAGTACCCCTCGTGGTCAGGGCGCGCGTGGTGGAAGGCGTGCGCGGCTACGCCCCGCACGCCCAGCAGCAGTCCGGCGTGTTGCACGCGGCCGTCAGGCAGTTCCAGTCGCGGTCCGACCGCGCCGATGTCCGGCAGTTGCGCGTAGTCGCGCATCGCGTCGAGCCACCCGGGTTCGATCGCCTCAAGGTCGTCATTCGCGAGGAGCAGCAGCGTGCCCGACGCGGCGGCAGCGGCGTGATTGATGCGCGCGGAAAAATTGAACGGGCCCGGCACGGCCACCGTGCGCACGGCACTGCCGGCCGCCACCAGCACCTCTGCCGGCACCGATCCATCCTCTGTGGCGAAGACGAACTCGACTTGTCCAGGTCGCGTCGTGCTGATGATCGAGTGCACGGCGGTGCGGACGCGCGCGAGCTGACCTGCGGGACACGACCCACGACCGCAGGTCGGCATCAGCACTGAGATCAGGACCTCGTCATGGCGATACCGGACGCGATAATGCCCGGGGCGCGCGCCGGCGGTGACGGTGGCGGCCAGGCCACGTCGTTCAATCGCGGAGGTCAGCGCGCGTTGCCCGGCATCACGCGCCCACGGCTTGGCCTCCTGGGAGGCGGCGGTGGACCCCGGGACCTTGCGCCAGTGATACAGCACCTGGGGAATGTGATGGACTCGAGCCGTCAGTTCAGTCATGCGCAGCCACAGGTCGTAGTCCTGCGCGCCTTCGAATCCCTCGCGAAACCCGCCGGCGCGCTCCACCAGCGCGCGCCGCATCGCCGTCAGGTGGCACGTGTACATCGTGCCCATGAACAACTCCGGTGACCAGTCGGGTTTGAAGTACGGGTCACACGGCGTGCCGTCGGGCTCGCGTTTGTCCTCGTCGGAATACGCCAGCTCCAGCGACGCGTCGTTGCGGAACGCCGAGGCCACTTCGAAGAGGGCCTGCGGTGCGAGCGTGTCATCGTGGTCCAACAGCACCACGAGATCTCCCGTGGCCTGCGCCAGCGCGGCGTTTGAGGCGCGCGAAATGCCCTGATTGGCGGCCAGCCTGACCATGGACACGCGCCGGTCCCGCGCGACGTCGTCCAGGGCGGCGCGCGTCCTGTCGTTCGTCGACGCATCGTCGGCAATACACCAGCGCCAGTGGGGATACGTTTGCGCGTGCAGCGAGGCCAGACACTCGCGGAGCCACTCCGGGCGGGTGTTGCAGGTGGGCGTGATCACTGAGATGTGAGGCGCGTGATCCCAGGTGGTGACGTCCTGTTGTTGCGCGTCGAGTGTGGCGCGCGACGCCGCGTGCCGGGCCGCCCAGGCCGCGTAGTCGACCGCAGGCTGATTGGGGTGCGCGCCACGCCACGCGTGTCGAAGCGCGCGCCGCCAGCCGAACGTTCGCGCGGTGTCGCGCAGGGTGTGCCAGAGGACGCGCGCTTCGCGCCAGGGGCGAGGCCGGTCCACCTGTGGCGGACCGCACGCGACCCAGGCCCACGCCGACGTGCTGCCCGGTGCCACGTGTGTCGACAACTGGATCTGCAGGTCGCCAGGACCGCGCGGGACGCGGACCTGTAGCCAGCGCCACCCCGGACCCTGCGCTGGCCGCAGAATCACACGCCGTTCCCGCGTGAGTCCGGTGGAGGGCCGGCTGACCTGCAGCACACACGCGATTCCTGCGGGATGTCCCTGCGCCGCTTCAGGAAGCAGGGTCATCGGGATGCGGATGATCACGCCGGCGTGCTGCCGGGACTCGAAGTGCAGAGTCGCCGGAGGAGGGCAGAGGGTGGCCGGATGGCTGACGCCGTGGAATGTCAGGACCCCGAGCGGGCGCACGCCATCAGCGTGGTCTGTGACCGTTGACGCGGGGCCGGGAAGGGCTGTGGTGCGGTAGCGCACGCGGCGCCAGATCGCAGACGGCGCGGCCATCGTCCTCACCGCCCTGGAAACTTGATCACGCCCGGAGTGCGGTCGCGCCAGTCGGCCTCTTCCAGGGCGAAGCGCATGCGCCGCACGCCGATGCCGCGCGCGTCGCACACCGCGCAGATTTCCCCGAACTGGCCGGTGGTCAGCTCTCGGATGGCCACGATGACCACCGCGACCGACTGCCGATGGGTGTCGAGCACGTCGGCGAGCCGCGCTACGGTGCCCAGCACCCGATAACCGTCGACGCGCTGCTTCTGCTTGGCCGGGTCATCGTCGACAAACCCGAGAGGGACGTAGCCCAGGTCGGCGTTCTGCAACAGTTCACGCACGACCAGCGCACCGCCGCGGCCGGCGCCGACGATGAGCGCCATGCGGCCGCCGGCGCGGGTGCGGCGCAGATAGTCGTCGGCCGCGCTGAACAGCGCGCGCGCGCCGATGAGGAAGACCGGCAGCAGCGCCGCGTCAAGCACAAACACCGCGCGCGAGAACCCCTGGAAGCGGTAGAGGTAGACCACCGCGATGACCGTGGCGCCCACGCCGAGCGCGACGCCCTGCAACAGGGACCGCAGCTCGCTGGCCCCGAACGATTGCCAGGTTTGCCGGTACTTGCCGGCCAGGGCCAGTCCCGCCAACTGCAGCCCGAGCACCACCGGCAGCGACCGGGCGAAGTACGGCAGAAAGTGGCTGAACTCCGGTTCCGCGAAGCGCAGGCCGAACGCAAGGTAGTACGCAACGGCGATCAGGAGCGCGTCGAGGGCCACCTCGTACGCCCGAAAGCGGTTGGTCAGCTCCGTCGGCAGCAACGGCCTGCGCGCCGTGTCGCCCGTCTCCGGATGGGAGGCATCGGTATGGCCCAGATAAATGCCCAGTCCGGCCAGCAGCGTGGCGTAGAGCGCGACGAGCGCCCAGGTGTACCGGGCCCCATCCCCGTGCACGCTCAAGGCCACGAGGCCGCCCGTCAACGCCAGCGCGTACAGCACCAGCACCGCGCGACGTTCGCCGATGCCCAGCGCCACAAGCCGGTGCGACGTGTGGTCGCGGCCGCCGCTGAAGATGCTGCGTCCCGCCAGCCCGCGCGTGATCATGACAAACGCCGTGTCGAAGATGGGGATCAGGAGGATGACAACGGGCGTGATGGCCGCGGGAACAAGCGCCGTCGGACTCAGGTGCGGCACAGCCAGCAGCGTGCTGGCCGCGATCATAAAACCCAGCAGGTGGCTGCCGCTGTCGCCCATGAAGATCGACGCCGGCTGGAAGTTGTAGAGGAGGAATCCCAGCGTGACACCGACAAACGCGGACAGAGCCAGCACCAGCGGCGTCAACGCGGGGGTGCCGTCCATCAGCAGCGTGGCGGTCAGAAAGGTGGCCGCGATGGCCGCCACGCCTGCCGCCAGGCCGTCGATGTTGTCAAGCAGGTTGAACGCGTTGGTCAGGCCGATCACCCACAGGAACGCCAACAGGTAGTCGGCAATCACATGGCCCGTCAGCGTGATCGGCGGCGCCAGGTACATCAACAACGCCACGATCAGCACCTGGCCCACGAGTTTGGTCGCCGGCCGCACCGGCCGGATGTCGTCAATCAGACCCAGGCCGAACATCAGGGCGGCCGGGGTCAGCAGGGGCCACAGCGGCCCCCAGGTCCCGCTGGCCAGCAGGACGAGACCCAGTGCGAGCGCGATCGCCACGCCACCCAGTTTGCCGACCTCTCGGGTGCCCCACCGATCGGCGGCTGGGCGCGTCACCAGCCCCAGTACGGGCGACGCCCAGCGGGCCGCCGGGACCAGGGCCGCCGACACCACCAAGCCGGACAAGAGGTAGAGGAAAGCGCTCAACACCATCGGTGACTTACAGCGGTATCGGCCGGAGACTCGCCGCCAATCAGACCCGTGCCGTCAGTTTAGACCGGGTGGCCCGTGCGCGACTATTCTTGTGGGCGTCACCCGTGGTCCCTTCCCGCGTCTCGCTCCGACTCGCCCGTGCGCAACTGGCCCTTGGGTGGGTGTTCGCCTGTTCGTTCGTGGCCTTCGCGTTCTGGGACCGGTTCCCGGCGCCGTACCGCGACGACTGGGACTGGTTCGCGTTCTTGCTCGACGGACCGGGCGGCATCGCCGCCCTGCTGACGCCACACAACGAGCACCTGATTCCGCTCGCCAGACTGCTCGTGGCGTGGCAGTACCGGATCGCCGGACTGTCCGGGGCGCTGATCCAGAACGTGGCGTTGGTGCTGCACGTCCTGACGGTTGGTCTCGTGTGCCTGGAGGTGCACCGGCACTGGTCCGGCCGGCCGGTGATGCGGCGATTCGCCCTCGGCTGCGTGTTGGTCTGTCTCTCGCTGACCCTGCAGCTCCAGTCGATGATTTTCGCCGCGGCCGTGTTGTTTCCGCTCGTGCAATTCTTCGCCGTTGTCACGTTGGTGGCGGTCGCGCGGGCCACCGAGCCCGGCGGTCGTCACCGGACCGCGTGGGGACTGGCGACCGGGATCGCGGCGCTGGCGGCGGCGGCCAGCACCACCACCGGACTGGTCGTGCCGGCGTTGGCCGCCGGTCTCGTGGTGTTGCGGCGCGGGTCGCGCCGCCTGGCCGCCGCGCTGGTGTTCCTGTCCGTGGCGGGAGTGGCGGTCTATCTTCGCTTCGTTCACACCGTCTTCTCCGCGGTGGGCACGGGCGCGGTCGAGCCCTGGCACTTACCCGGTGCGGGAACGACGCTGGCGTATTTCGCGGCCGTCTTCGGCGTTGGTCTGACGAGCGTGAGTGCCTCGGCCGGTGTCGTGGCCGGCGCGGCCGGCGTGGCGACCGCCGTGGTCGCGTGCGTCATCGTGGTACGGCACCCAGCCTCGGCGTCGCGGATGGAGTGGGTGGCGGTGGGGATCATCGCGTTCGGCCTGATCAGCGCTGCCATGGCGGCGCCGGGCCGCGCCCAGTTCGGCATCGGGCAGGCGGCGCAGTCGCGGTATGCCACGTTCGTGCTGGCGACGGTGGCGGCCACGTTCCTGCTCGTCTTCAGTCGTCTTGACGGGGTCGGGTTTCGGCCGCGCGCACGCGCCGCTGCCGCGGCGGCGGTCGTGTGTGCCAGCGCGCTGGCGCTCATCCCGCAGCTTTATCTTGGCCTGGTGTGGAGGGCGAAGGCCGATCTCGTCGCGGCCGCCGCTCTGACGGTCCGCACCCGAACGATGGATCCCCAGTGGCTGACCGTCCTGCACCCACTGCCGGAGCCGATTCTTCGGACGTTGCGCCCGCGTGAGGGGGCACCTCGGCACCTGGCAGATCCGGTGGTGGGACGCGTCGTTTCCGTGTCGCGCGTCCTCAACGGATGCGCGGGTGACCTTGCGTTGGTCCGGTTCGGCGCGCTGGGGGAAATGCGTCTGACCGGCACAGTCACGACCGTGGCCGCAGGCCTCCTGGTCCTCGATGCCGCGAACGTGGTCGTCGGTCTGGGTCGACCGGCCCCGTGGGTGCGTGACCCGCAGGCGTCGGTGGGCGCCGTCGAATTGGTCGTCAGGCAGCGGGTCCGCGCGTGGCCGTCCCGCGACGATGCCTGGTTCGGGTTTGCGAGTGCCGGCGGCGGTCCGCCCTACCGGGCGCTGGCTGTGGATGCCGCTGACGTGCCCGTCTGCGAGGCCGCGCTCCGCGTGCGACCGGTGATTCACGTGCAGTTGGATGCGCCGCAGGGTGCCGTTGAAGGCACGGTGCCCGGCGGGGGCTGGGCGTTTGCGTGTGGCGCCCGCCTCGTACGATGGGACGTGCTGGTCGACGGCCGGCCTGTGGCCGCGACGGTTACGACCGGGGTGCCGCGCCCTGACGTGCAGGACGCCTTTCGTTTGCAGTGTGCTCCGGTCGAGGCCCCGGGTGTGCACTTTCCGTTCGAGGCCGGGGGCCTGGCGCCGGGGCCTCACACCGTGGCACTGCGGGTGACGACGACAGCCGGGGATACGGCTGAGTCGCCGGTCCAGGTCATCAACGTACCGGCGCGTGCGCAGGCCCCAGATATGCTTACCCGGTGACCACGCGCGTCATCGTGCTGAACTGGAACGGCTGGACGTGGCTCGACGGGTGTCTGGAGGCGTTGAGTGTCCAGACGCTTCCACCGTCGGAAATCGTCGTCGTCGATAACGCGTCGACCGATGACAGTGTGGAATGGGTGCGCGCGCACCACCCGCGGGTGCAGGTGGTCGCGTTGTCCGGGAACCTCGGCTTTGCGGCCGGCAACAACCGCGGCGCGGCGGGGGCAGAGACCGACGCCCTCGTCTTCCTGAACAACGACACGGTGGTGGCCCCCGGTTGGCTCGAGGCGCTCGTCCGCGCGGCGGAGGCGGACCCCGCGCGTGGCCTGGTGACGTCGCGCCTCGTGTATCTCGATCGGCCGGACGTGATCGATTCGGCGGGCGACGGGTACCTGCGCTGCGGCGGCGGCTTCAAGTACGGCCATGGGCAGCCGGCCGCCGGGTGGACCGAGTCGCGCGAGGTCTTTGGCGCGTGCGGCGCCGCGTTTCTGATCCGGCGTCCGCTGTTCGAGGCGATCGGTGGATTCGATGAGGCGTTTTTCATGGTGTACGAAGACGTGGACCTGTCGTATCGCGCGCGGCTGCGCGGCGCCCGCGTGTGGTACGCGGCAGATGCCGTGGTGCGCCATGCGGGCAGTGCCTCGATGGGACGCGTCAGCGACCTTGCCGTGTTCTGTGGCCAGCGCAACCTCGAATGGACGTGGATCAGGAACACGCCGCCGGGGCTGTGGTGGCGGACCCTGCCGTCGCACTTGGCCTACACCGCCGCTGGTGCCGCCGGATACCTTCGGCAGGGACAGCTGGGACCGTGGGTCCGCGGGAAGGCGGCCGCCCTCGCCGGTGTGCCCAGGGTGTGGCGGCAACGCCGGAGTGTGCATGCGGACACGGCCGTCGATCCGCGGGAGCTGTGGAGGCTGATGGAGCCGGATTGGCTGGCGATCAAGCGGGCGGAGAAGCGCTTCGACTTCGCGTCAATCGAGGACGACGAACCGGCCGACGAGAAGCCGGCACGTCCCCGCTGACACGCGCACGTCGATGCGGCGGCTGTTCCACCGGGTTTCGGGGGCATGGAACGTGAAGCGCATCGGATGCCACCGCTCATCGGTGACCCGTATCTGATTGGCGGGCCGCCGGTCTACGTCGACGGCCACCTCGCAGGCGCCACCCTCGTCGGCGCGCAGGGGGATTTCGATGATCCGGGCCGTGGTCCGCACGAACCACGTCGAGATGTCGTCGGCCACGCGGTACCTCACGCCGTCGAGCTCGGCGACCGCCCGCGAGGCGCCGATGAAGCGGTTATCCAGCTCGGCCGCCGCGCGCGCGGCCTGCATGCGCATCGGGAGACTCGCCGCCAGCAGCACGAGCAGCACGCCGGTCGCGATTCGTGCCGGTCTGCCGGGCGCCGGTCCGTAGGGCGTGGCGTGAGCCGCGCCGGGCGCCGTGATCCCCGCGACCAGCCCGACTCCCACGAACGTGAAGATCAGCACAAACGGCGTCAGCCAGGGGTGGCCGAGCAACGCGCTGAGCAGCAGCGCGCAGACGCCTCCGGTCCACCCCACGGCCCACGATTGGTCTGCGCGAACGGACGTGCTGAGCGATCGCCATGCGGGCCCCAGCGCGGCCCAGAGCAGCCAACCAAGGGCGGCCAGGCCCACCAGGCCGAGTTCCGCCGCCACCTGAATCAGTTGGTTGTGGGCGTTTTCGCCGCCGGCGGTCACGGAAAATACGTCGACCAGCGCGGGAGAAATGTAGCGGGTGGACTGGTCCCTGAACTCGCCTAGTCCCACCCCGAACCAGGGCGCATCGACCGTCATGTGCGCGCCGACTTTCGCCAGTTCCACGCGGATGAACAGCGCCGTCGACGCGGGTGATCGCGAGGCCGGATCCCGCTGGGCGGCCGTGAACAGAAGCCCGCCGGCCACCGCCACGGCCGTCACGATGAGGAGGGTCCGTCGTGACGAACGCCGGACGCCCAGCCACAGCACCAGGCCCGGGGCGGCGGTCGCCAGGAGCGCCGCGCGCGATCCCGTCAGCCACAAGGCCGCCAGCACCACGACCGCGGCCCCCGCCGAGGCCGCGCGCGTCACCGGCGTCGCGACCGGCGCGAGTACGCGACTCATCCAGACCACCGCGCCCATCGCGAAGTACGAACCCATGGCGTTCACGTCCGGGTAGTGCGGCGAGATGCGCGTCGTGAGCCAGTGGTGCCAGAGCGCGGCGATCGGATCGGTCGACCGGCCCGCGACCTGCACCAGCCGCACCGTCGAAAACGACGCCTCGATCGCCAGGCCGGTCGCGGCGATGGCGGCCAGGCGCGTGGCTGTGCCCGGTGTGCTCCGGATGACCCGCTCGATGATCACGGCCAGCAGCAGGGCTTCGGTCCACACGGCGGCCAGATGCCACGCGGGGAACGCGCGCGGGTGCACGAAGTAGTCGCGGGTGACGTGGGTCCAGCAGGACGCCAGAAACGCCGGCAGCGGTGCGGTCGCCAGTTGCTGCACGGACAGCAGCGTGATCGCCGAGGCGGCCACGATCGCGCCCAGCACCAGCGCCGGCCGGTTCAGCCGGCCCGGTGCCAGCGGCCCGCGGGCACCCCAGCGCCAGGCGATGCCCGCGATCACGGCCAGCACCAGCATCTCCAGGATGTCGTGGCGGCCGAACGGCGGCTCGCCGAACGCGACGTGGAGCGGGACGGCAGAGGGACCGAGGAGCGCCAGCGTGCCGAGACCGGCCGCCGGCCGCCACGCCGACAGCGCGATCAGGGCGATCGGCAGGAGTTTGAGCGCGAGGCTCACGTCAGCGACCGCCCACACCGACGCGAGTGGCAGCGCGAACCAGAGGCCCCCGAGTGTCCAGAGGATGCGCGTCGTCATCCGACGCTACTTCCGAGCGATGACCGCGTAATCCATATAGGTGAAGAGCCGCGCGTTGAGCTTGTCGGCGTGGGAGTTCACGATGTCGACGAGGTCGGCCAGGACCGGATCGGAATCCTGACCCTCGCGCGGCTGGGGCAGCGGCACCTGGGGCAGACGGTCAGCCTTGGGCACCGGCGCGCGGAACTGAATCTCGACCGTCGAGAACCCGCTCACCTGCACGAGGTAGTGCAACGTGTCGGGGTGCAGCGGCCAGCGGTGCGTGATGTCGCGGATGTAGCTCTCGAAGAACGCGACCCAGCAGGCCGGGTTCAGCGTTTCGAGCACCATCGGCGCGCCGGGAGCCAGCTTGTGGAAGGCCAGTTCGATGAGCCGCGTGAGGTACGACGGCTCCAGGTGTTCGACCACTTGAATGGCGATGAGGCCGCCGAGCGAGTTATCGGGCTGGCTGTCGAGATAACCCAAGGCGTCGATCGTGTCGGCCGACAGGCCGCGTTCGCGACAGAGTTCCACCATGGACTGATTGACGTCGATGCCGTGCGCGGCGATGCCGGCCTCGCGGAAGAGGTCCAGCAGTTCGCCGCGTCCGCACCCCAGGTCCAGCACGTGCGACGCGCCCGCGAACATCGACGGATAGTCCTGGAGCCGTTCGCGAATCCGGGCCTGCGATCCACGAAAGCGGTCTTCGAAACCGACGTACTTAAACGCATTCAGATCCAGTGCTCTGGTGCTCTGGTGCTCGGGTGCTCCGGTGCTTTCGTGCACTGGTGCGCTCAGCAGGCGTTCGACCTCGCGTTTGAGCATGAGCGAGGACTGCTGCGCCAGTGTGACCTGCTGCGAGAGTTCTTCGTACGCGCGCAGCAGCGCCGAGTGGCCCGCCTCGAACCGGCCCTCGTTCATCTGTTGCGATTCCCGATGTTTCATCGCGGCGTCGGCAAGCGCGCCGATCGCGGCGTTGAGCACCTGAATCTGCCCGCCCACGCCGCGGTCCCGGGTGTCGATGTACAGCGTCACGCTCTGCAGCAGGCGCAGGAGCGCCGACTGAAAGTGCACCAGCGCGGTCGTCTGGCCCCGCACCAGCTCAAGCGTTGACGCGAGCGCCCGCTCTGCCTCGCGGTGCGCGGCGACATTACGATTGAGATGGTCGACGACCGCCGCGTTGAAGGCTTTCTGGGTGGTCAGCGGCGGACCGATGAGGCGCCAGATAAACCCGCGCAGCCGGCCCTTGAGCGACCGGTCGATCGGCGGCGCGCCGTCGGGCAGGATGTCCCACGACTGATTGATCGGCGAGATCTGCGTCTCGTCGTACGGCGGCGGCGGATGGGGGACCTCGCCCGGCTGCAGCAGCGCCTGATCGACCGCGGTGAGCCGCGCGTTGTAGTCGCGGTCCGCGTCGCTGCGCTCCTGCTCAAGGCGGGCGAGCCGGTCTTCCAATCGTTCGGGCAGGCGCTCGGGATCCACGACTACCTCGTTGTGATCAGGCCCTCGGCCGGACTGCTGGCCGACGCGTACATTTTTCTGGGAATGCGTCCCGCTCCGTAGGCCAGACGCCCGGCAATCACTGCATGCTTCATCGCCGTCGCCATCGCGACCGGGTCCTGGGCGCCGGCAATGGCCGTGTTCATCAACACGCCGTCGGCCCCCAGTTCCATGGCCACCGCCGCGTCCGAGGCCGTGCCGACGCCGGCGTCGACGATGACCGGGACGCCGGCCTGCGCCTTGATGATCGCCAGGTTGTTCGGATTCTGAATGCCCAACCCCGATCCGATCGGCGCGCCCAGCGGCATCACCGCCGCGGCGCCGGCTTCCTCCAGCTTGCGGCACGCAATCGGGTCGTCGTTGGTGTAGGGCAGCACGACGAACCCTTCCTGCACCAGGATGCGCGTGGCCTCGAGTAACGCTTCGTTGTCGGGGAACAACGTCCGTTCGTCGCCAATCACTTCGAGCTTCACCCAGTTCGAGAGTCCGGCCTCGCGCCCCAGCCTCGCCGTGCGCACCGCGTCCTCGGCCGTGTAACACCCGGCCGTGTTCGGCAGCAGGAAGATCTGCTCCCGATCGATCCAGTGCAGCAGCGACTCGGTGCCTTTCGCCGACAGGTCCACCCGCCGGACGGCGACCGTCACCATCCCGGTGCCCGACGCCAGATGCGCCGCCTGCATCACCGCGTGCGACGGGTACTTGCCGGTCCCCACCACCAGCCGCGATGAAAATCGCCGGCCGGCAATCACCAGGCCCTCGTCATGTGCTGCCCTCATTACGACACTCCAAAATAAGGATAGGCGGCGTCGCGCTGGTGCATCGTCCGGTTCGCCTCATCGGGCCAGACGATGCCGAACGCCGGGTCGTCCCACCGCACGCCCCGGTAGTGTGACGCGGTGTACGGCGCGGACACCGTGTATAACACCTCGGTGTGGTCGACCAGCGTCTGAAATCCGTGCGCGATGCCTTCGGGAACGTACACCGCGCGCCGGTTGTCGGCCAAAAGCTCCACGCCGAACCAGCGGCAATACGTCGGAGAGTCCGGCCGGAGGTCCACCATCACGTCAAACGCGGCGCCACGCACACAGCGGACGACCTTGGCCTCTGCGTACGGCGCCGCCTGATAATGCACGCCCCGCAGCGTGCCCCGCGTCGCGCTGTACGACAGGTTCACCTGCTCGATGTGCGCGTTGAGCCCACGCGAGGCAAACACCTCGCGCGAGAAGCCCACGCCGAAGAATCCGCGGTCGTCAACAATCGGCGCCAGTTCAAGGACGAACGCGCCAGGCAACGGGGTGGGGGTCAGGACCATCTCATCCTCCGCCGACGAACGATACAATTTCCACTTCGTCGCCGCTCTCGACGACGGTGTCGCCGTACCTTGCGCGTTTGACGACGACGCGGTTGCGCTCGACGGCGACGACGCGCGCGTCCAGGCCCAATTCATGGAGCAGCGCGTCCACGGTCCGCGGCTGGGACCACTCGCGCGGCTCGCCGTTGAGCGTGATGGCGCCTGCCGCGTTCATCGTCATCCGGCCGCCTTCGCGAGCGTCAACTGAAAGCTCCCCACGGCCAGGCCCGCCACGAGCTTCAACGGCAACCGCCGCGCATCGTCGGACAACCAGAGCGCAAGGCCCCGCGCGTTGGCGGGTTTGCCGGCGGCGTCGGTCACTTCGAGGGTGAGCTTGAGCGCGGGCAACGTGCCGATGCCGCTCTTCACGGATTCGCGAGCGCCGACGATGACGCGCATGGTGTAGGCCTTGCCGCTATCGGTGATCGGGATGTTGAAGGGCTTCAGGCCCGGCTTGAGCGGCAACGCGCGCAGCACGTAAATGGCGCCCAGGGGATCCTGCGCCGTGACCGGCACCTTGAGCGACGACTTCGCCGAGGTCGCGGTGCGAACCTCGTAGTCCACCGTGCCGTTGCCGCGGAACGTCGTGGTCTTGTGCCGCTTGCGGCCGTTTTCGTCGCTGTAGAGGGTGGCCATGCTGGGCTGCAACGTGCGCGTGTCGAGCATCGACTCGGCCTTGTAGTACACGGAGTACAGCCGCTGCAGAGTCGATGTGGGCCGGCCCTCGCCGACGAGGTAGTACGCCGCGCGGCCCGCGCCGGCCGGCCGGCGCTCCCTGACCGAGAGGGTGACCGACCCGGCCGTCAGAAACGTCGTCCACGAGACGTCGTACGTCAGCGTTTCGCCCGCCTTGAACGGCACCGAGCGATCGGCCTGCGCGGTTGGAGACGCGACCAGCGCCGCAACGACCACGGCGAGGGCGAGGAGGCGACGAAGCGACAGTCGGTAATCTGGCATTCAGGTCTCCATTATCGGCCATTCCGCACTTCGCACTACGCACTTCGCACGTCTGAAGGGAGGTCACAAATGCCGCCGACCAGCCCTTGCGCGTGCGCGAGCGCGTCCGGCCGCAGGTGGGGCGGCAACGTGGCGTGCGGGGCGTCGACGGTGAGCGCCCGGGCGATCACGCGCTCGTAGTCGGCCACCATGGCGTCCATCGTGTGGTTGGACTTCCAGTACTGACGCGCGGTTGCGCCCAGATGCGCGCGGAACTCGGCGTCGGAGGCCAGACGCCGCAGCGCCAGCCGCAGCGAGTGGTCCTCGTCCAGGATATCGATCGCGACGGCGACCGCGTGCCGCTCGGGATCGTGATCGAGCGTCGGTGCCGGATGATGACAGCGCCACGTGCGGGGATCCAGCGTCGTGATGTCCAGGTGGTGCAGCGCGTCGACGATGACGGTGGGGCGGCCGGCGGCGAGCATCCGCAGCCACGGGCCTGATGTTTCGCGGGCTGTGGGCCACCGCAGGTTCAACCCCACGTCGCAGGCGGCCACCGCGTCATCAAACCCCTCGTCATCGAGCCGGCCGGCCACGTGGGTGACGTCGCGAACGCCGAACGACTGCAGCAGATCGTCGAGGGCCAGCAGGGGACTGACCTGTCCAGCGAACAGGAGCCGGGCGTCGGGGGCCCATCGTCGCGCGGCCGCGAAGGCACGGACGATCGGCGCGATGCGCTTTTCTGGCGCGGCCGTGCCGAGCACGCCAAACACCAGCGCGTCGTCGGGAATGCCGTGTGCCGCGCGGAACCGGCGTCGCGCGGCCGGCAGGTCGAGGTTGGCGCGGCCGTGTCCGAGAGTGACGTGATCCACCTCGCGGGTGGGATGGTCTTTCCGCAGTTGCGCGGCCATGCCCTTCGAGTGGGTGGCGACCAGTCGCGACGCGTCCAGGACGGCGCGCCGCATCGGCCAGTCATAGTAGTAGGCGCCGTCAAAGCCGGCGATGGCCAGCTCCGCGGCGTCGATGGTGACGTCGGGGTGGTTGTAGTGGAACTCCGCGCGGTAGTCGCCGGCGCGTCTGGGCGAGAGGAGCGCGTGAGTGCGCGCGTGGTGGAGGCGCGCGTCGTGCAGCACCACGAGGCCGGGCCAGCGGAAGAGATAGGGCCAGGTGAATCCGTGCGCCCAGGAGTTGCCGATCTGGTAGATCGGCAGGTCGTAGTGCCCGCGGGCCTGACGCCAGACGAAGTCGTGCGCGCCGAGCACCCGCACCGCGCCCGGGCGCGGTCCGTCGTCGCCACCACGGGTGACCGGGACCAGGGCCTCGTCCACAAAGACGTCCACGGCGTGGCCGGCGGCCGCCAGACGCGGCACGAGGTCGCCGGCGCAGGTGGCAACGCCGCTGGGTTGGGGCGGCCAGGGCGAGAAGAAGGCGAGTCGAGGCATGTGGCGCGATTGACTAGATCCTAACCGTTCGTTAGCATCTCACTTTGATCACATGAGGTACAAGCTCATGTGAGGCTCGGTTTCCGACGGAGGAGATTTCGGACCCATGGACGGTTTCCTGCCCATCCTGATCATGATCGGTCTCGGCCTTGGTTTTGCCGGGGCGATGGTGGGCCTGTCCCAGTTCGTGGGCCCCCGCAAGCCGACGGCCGAGAAGGCGGCGCCGTACGAGTGCGGCATGCCGCCGGTGGGCAATGCCCGCGAGCGGCAGTCGGTGAAGTTCTACCTCGTCGCGATGATCTTTCTGCTGTTCGACATCGAGATCGCGTTTCTGTATCCGTGGGCGATGGCGTTCCGCGAACTCGGCGCCGTGGCCTACTTCCAGGTCGTGTTCTTTTTCGGCCTGCTGACCACCGGGTACATCTACGTCTGGCGCAAAGGCGTCTTCGACTGGAGCAAGGAGACGGAGCGGTGAGCCAGCCCAATCCCCAATCCTCAATCCTCGATCCTCAATCCTCAATTCTCACGACCTCGGTCGAGAAGATGGTCCAATGGGCCCGCCGATCGGCCATCTGGCCGGTCACGTTCGGGCTGGCGTGTTGCGCGATCGAGATGATGGCGATGGCGGCGGGCCGGTATGACGTGGCGCGGTTTGGCGCCGAGGTGTTTCGCGGGTCGCCGCGCCAGTCGGACCTGATGATCATCGCCGGCCGCCTGTCGCGCAAGATGGCGCCGGTGCTGCGCCGCATCTACGACCAGATGCCCGAGCCGAAGTGGGTGATCTCGATGGGCGCCTGCGCGAGCTGCGGCGGCGTGTTCGACAACTATGCGATCGTGCAGGGCGTGGACCAGGTCGTGCCGGTGGACGTGTTTGTGCCCGGGTGCCCGCCGCGCCCTGAAGCGCTCATCTACGGCATCGTGCAGTTGCAGCGCAAGATCGACCAGCAGCGGATGAGTGCCTGATGGACACCACGATCGACTCCCAGGTCCTGGACCTCGTGCGCCAGGCGGCGCCCGCGGTCACGATTGAACCGATCGACGCGGTCGACATGCCGACGGCGTACGTGCCGCGCGAGCACCTCGTCGAGGTGTGCCGCACGTTACGCGACCATCCCGCCCTGCAGTTCTCGTGGCTCGTGGACATTGCCGCCGTTGATTACCATCCGGCGGATCCCAGATTCGAGGTGGTGTATCACCTCGCGTGTCTGGGCGAAGCCTGCGCGCAGCCTGGGGGCGCCGCGCCGCCGCGTCGGCTGCGGCTGAAAGTGCGGGTGCCTTGCGCCGCTGGTCCGTCCGGCACTCCGGAGGGACCGGCCAGTTCTGATGCGTGGGCGCCGACCCTGACCGGGCTGTGGCCGGTGGCCAACTGGCTCGAACGCGAGGTGTACGACCTGTTCGGGATCGCGTTCACGGGGCATCCGGATCTGCGGCGCATTCTGATGGCCGACGACTGGGTCGGCTATCCGCTGCGCAAGGACTACCCGGTGCAGGTGCGCAAGGAGACGGCGTCGTGGTCGCCGCTGGCACTGACGGCCGAGGAGTTTGCGGCCAACGTGCGGGCGTCGCAGGCGGCGTCGGCCCGAGCCGCGCAACCGCGCGGCGTTGGAAACAACACCGCGCGCGTCAGGGTGACGAGCGCCGTCGAGCCACGGGAAGACTGACCGTGGCCGGTCCTTTTGGCCCGAGGCTGTCGCAGGCGGTGACGTCCGCCATCGCAACGCATCAGGCGTTTGTTGAGCGGTCGGGCGCCCAGGCCGAGGCCGCCGCGATGCTGGTGCGCGACGCGGTGCTGGCCGGACGGCAGGTGCTGGTGTTCGGCAACGGCGGCAGCGCGACCGACGCGCAGCACTTCGCGGCCGAGCTGGTCGTCCGGTACACGCGGACGCGGCGGGCCGTAGCGGCGCTGGCGCTCGCGGCCGACGCCGCGGTGTTGACGGCGGCGGGCAACGACCTGGGGTTTGCGGCGGTGTTCGCGCGGCAGATCGAGGCGCTCGGCCGGCCCGGGGACGTGGCGGTGGCGATCACGACCAGCGGACGGTCGGCGAATGTCATCGAAGGGTTGCGAACGGCGCGCGCGCGCGGGCTGGCGACGATCGCCCTGACCGGCCGTGACGGCGGCGACGCGGGACCCCTGGCCGATGTGCAGGTGCTCGTGCCCAGCGACGTGACCGCGCGGATTCAGGAAGTGCACCGCACGTGGATTCACGCGGTGTGCGAGTGGGTGGAAGAGGATCTCTAAGACCATGCCCGAAATGCGAACCGAGACGATGACCGTCAACATGGGGCCGCAGCACCCCAGCACCCACGGCGTCCTGCGCCTGGTGCTGGAGCTGGACGGCGAGACGATCGTCTCGGCCGAACCGACCATCGGCTACCTGCACACGGGCATCGAAAAAACCGCCGAACAGAAGAAGTGGCAGCAGGTGATCCCGCTCGTCGAGCGCATGGACTACCTCGGCGCGCAGTCCAACAGCCTGTCCTTCTGTCTGTCGGTGGAGAAGCTGCTCGGGCTCGAAATGCCCGATCGGGTGACGCACATCCGCGTGCTCATCGCCGAGTTGCAGCGTCTGAACAGCCACCTCGTCTGGCTCGCGACGCACGCCATGGAGATCGGCGCCATCTCGGTGATGATGTACGCGTTCCGCGAGCGCGAGCAGTTGCTCAATCTCAACGAGATGCTCGCCGGCTTCCGCATGTTCCCCAGTTACCTGCGGATCGGCGGCCTGCGCGAGGACCTGCCGCGTGGCTTCAAGGCGGCGGTCAAGGCGCTGCTCGACAAGATGCCGGCCGCGATCGACAACTACGAGCTGATGCTCACGAAGAACCAGGTGTGGAAGAAACGCACCCAGGGCGTGGGCGCGCTGTCGAAGCAGGACACGCTCGCGTTCGGTCTGGTCGGCCCGATGGGGCGCGCGGTCGGGATTCCGTACGACGTGCGCAAGGTGTGGCCGTACCTCCAGTATGAGACGTACGACTTCACCGTGCCGACGCGGACCAAGGGCGATGTCTTCGCGCGCTACGAGGTCAGGATGGAAGAGATGCGGCAGAGCGTGAAGATCTGCCAGCAGGCGCTCGAGCGCATCTCGCCGGCCGGCGTCTACGACTGCGGCGATTACCGCATCGTGCCGCCCCCCAAGGACCGCGTCTACACCGAGATGGAAGCGCTGATTCAGCACTTCCTGATTTATTCGCAGGGGTTCACCGTGCCGAAGGGCGAGGCCTACGTGCCGGTGGAAGGCCCGCGCGGCGAACACGGGTTCTACATCGTGTCGGACGGCGGCAATCGTCCGGTGCGGATCAAGTCGCGCGCGCCCTCGTTTCTGGCGTGCCAGGCCCTGCCGCACATGATCAAAGGAGGCCTCATCGCGGACGTCGTCGCCGTGATCGGCTCGACCGACGTCGTGATGGGAGACGTTGATAGATGATCCGCGCGAGGCAGAGCACATGAGTTTTCATCCGTTGATGGAGTACGGCCCGGGCCACCACCAGTCCACCCGGGCGATGGCCGACGAAGGGCCCGCGTTTGCGTTCACGCCAGAGAACCTCGCGAAACTTGAGGAGATCTGCGGGCGGTATCCGGCCGAACGGCGCAAGTCGGCCGTGATCGCGGCGCTCTTTATCGCGCAGCGCCAGCAGGGCTACGTGTCGCGCAACGCGATGAAGGCCGTGGCCGCCGCCATCCGCATCACGACCGCCGAGGTCGAGGACGTCGTGTCGTTCTACACGATGTTCCACCAGCGCCCCGTCGGCCGCCACGTCGTGCAGGTGTGCCGGACGCTCTCGTGCGCGCTGAACGGCGCCGAGCGGGTCACCGAAGAACTGCAGAAGGTCCTCGGCATCGCGCCGGGACACACCACCGCCGATGGCGCGTTTTCGCTGTTCGAGGTCGAGTGCCTCGGCGCGTGCGACCGCGCGCCGGTCGTCGGCGTGAACGACCACTGGCACGAGTGCCACCGGCCCGAAGACGCCCAGGCGCTCGTCGACGGCCTGCGCGCCAGAGGCGCCGACGCGCTCACGGGATGCCATTTACACAAGGAGAACGTGTAGTGCTCTCGTGCTCTCGTACTCTCGTGCTCGGGTGCTCTCGTGCGCACGTGCACGGGTGCACCAAAGCACCCGAGCACCCGAGCACTGGAGCACCCGAGCACTGGTGCTGTTTTGTGTAGGAACTCGATGAACTTGATCCTGACCCCCCACGTGAACACGCCGAATGGCTTCACGCTCGACTTCTACACCAAGCAGGGCGGCCCGGAAGGTGGCTATGCTGCCCTGCGCAAGGCCTTGTCCATGACGCCCGACGAGGTCGTCGACGTGGTGAAAGCGTCGGGCCTGCGCGGCCGCGGCGGCGCCGGCTTTCCCACCGGCATGAAGTGGCAGTTCGTCGACAGGAAGTCGCCCACGCCGAAGTACATCTGCTGCAACGCCGACGAAAGCGAGCCGGGGACCTTCAAGGATCACCTGCTCATGGAGCGCAACCCGCACCTGCTCTTCGAGGGGTGCCTGATCGGGTGTTACGCGATCGGGGCCAGGGTCGCCTACATCTACATCCGCGGCGAGTTCCACCACGTGCAGGAAGTGCTCGAGGCCGAACTGGCCAGGGCGCGCGCGGCCGGCTTCATCGGCAGGAACATCTTCGGCACCGGCTTCGACTGCGAGATTTACGTGCACCGCGGCGCCGGCGCCTACGAGGCGGGCGAGGAGACGGCGCTCATCGAGTCGCTCGAAGGCAAACGCGCGCAGCCGCGCCTCAGGCCGCCGTTCCCGGCCGTCGCGGGCCTCTACGACTGCCCGACGGCCGTCAACAACGTCGAGACCCTCTGCAACGTGCCGCCCATCATCAGCCGCGGCGCCGAATGGTTCGCCTCGCTGGGTCCCGAAAACAACGGCGGCCCGAAGCTCTATTGCCTCAGCGGCCACGTGAAAAAGCCGGGCGTCTACGAGGCGCCGATGCACGTGACCATGCGCGATCTGATTTACGACGATCGGTTCGGCGGCGGCATCCGCGGCGGCCACACGCTCAAGGCGGTGATTCCGGGCGGCTCGTCGGTGCCCATCCTGCTGCCGGATCAGCTCGACATCCCCGCCAGTTTCGACGGCATCGTCACAGCCGGTTCCATGCTCGGCTCGGCCGGCATCATCGTCATGGACGAGACGACGTGCATGGTGTGGGCGGCGGAGAACCTGCTCTATTTCTATAAACATGAGTCGTGCGGCAAGTGCACGCCGTGCCGTGAAGGCGGCGACTGGCTGCACAAGCTGCTGGGGCGGATCGAACGGGGCGAAGGGCAGATGAAGGACATCGATTTGTTGCTGTCGGTGGCCAACAACATCATGGGAAACAGCTTGTGCGCGTTTGGCGACGCGGCGGCGACGCCGGTGCTGACGACCGTCAGCCTGTTCCGTGACGAATACGAGGCGCACGTGCGCGAAGGCCGCTGCACGTTGCCGGCCGATTGGCGGGCGGGCGCGCGGGCGCTCGCGGCGCACTGAGAGCGCCGAGCATGATTAGCCCGGAACTCATCGCCCAGCTCCTCATCATCGGCTTCACGTTTTTCATGCTGCTGAATTCGGCGGCCGTGCTGGTGCTCATGGAGCGCAAGGTCGCGGCGTTTGTCCAGCAGCGGCTCGGTCCGTACCGCGTCGGTCCCTGGGGCACGATGCAGCCGCTGGCCGACATTCTCAAGCTGCTGTTCAAGGAAGAGCTGCGGCCGAAGTCGGCGGACAAGTTCCTGTTTTATCTGGCGCCGATCCTGTGCGCGACCGCCGCGTTTGCCGCGTTCGCCGTGGTGCCGTTCGGCGCGGATACGACGTTCTTCGGCCTGCTCGACGAGCCCGTCAAACTGATGGTCGCCGACGTCAACGTGGCGTTGCTGGTGATCTTCGCCATCACGTCGATGGGCGTCTACGGCATCGTGCTCGCCGGCTGGGCGTCCAACAGCAAGTACTCGCTGCTCGGGGCGTTGCGGTCGTCGGCGCAGATGATCAGCTACGAGTTGTCGTTCGGGCTGGCGCTGGCGGCGATCATCATGCTGGCGGGCAGCCTGTCGCTGCGCGAGATTGTCGACCAGCAGCAGGGGTACTGGTTCGGGTTCATCCCGCAGTGGTACATCTTCCTGCAGCCGCTCGGGTTCCTGATATTCCTGACCGCGGGTGTCGCCGAAACCAACCGCGCGCCGTTCGACTTACCGGAAGCTGAACAGGAACTCGTCGCCGGCTATCACACCGAGTACAGCTCGATGACGTTCGCGCTGTTCTTCATGGCCGAGTACATCAACATGGCGACGGTGTCGGCCGTTTCGGTCAACCTCTTTCTGGGCGGCTGGCACGGACCGTTGCTGCCCGAGTGGCTGGGCTGGATCTGGTTCCTCGTGAAGGTCTTCCTCCTGCTGTTCTTCTATATCTGGATGCGCTGGACGCTGCCGCGGTATCGGTATGACCACCTGATGGAGTTCGGGTGGAAGTGGCTGTTGCCGGCGGCGACGCTGAATCTGCTGGTGACCGCCGGTGTGGTCCTCTGGATGGGGTGGTAACGGCCATGGACGCTCTGTTCTTCTGGATCTTCGCGGCGGTCTCCGTGGTGGCGTCGGTGCTGGTCGTGGGCCAGCGCAACCCGATGTACAGCGTGTTGCTGCTCATCGTGTCGTTCGCCGCGCTGGCGGGGTTGTACGTGCTGCTCAACGCGCCGTTCATCGCGGCAGTGCAGATCATCATCTACGCCGGCGCCATCATGGTGCTCTTCCTCTTCGTCGTCATGCTCCTGAACGTGACGACGGAGGAGGGCGGGCGTGAAGGTGCTGAGATTGATGGGCGCAGGCGGGTTTCGATTGGGGCCGGGCCGCGGCGGTTTGGCGCGGTGCTGGCGGTGGTGCTGGCCGTGCAGTTGATCTGGGTGCTGCGCACGATTGCCGACGCGCCGTTCGCGGCCCAGACGCCCGAAGCCGCCGCGCACACCTCGTCGGTGACGACCATCGGGCTGCGGCTGTTTCGCAACTACGCGTTTGCGTTTGAAGCGACGTCGATTCTGATTCTCGTGGCGATGGTGGGCGCGGTGATTATCGCGCGCAGGCTTCCGGCGCGGCCCGCGGGCCCGCCCACAACAAAGGACCACTGACCGTGTTGCCTGACCCCACGCTCAATACGTATCTGGCCCTGTCGGCCGTGCTGTTTTCGATCGGCACCGCCGGCGTGTTTCTGCGGCGCAACCTCATCACGATCCTGCTGTCGGTCGAGGTGATGCTCAACGCCGTCAACCTGACGTTTGTCGCGGTCGACCGGTTCCTCGGGACCGTCGACGGCCAGATTATCGCGTTTTTTGTCATCACCGTCGCTGCCGCGGAGGCGGCCGTCGGCCTGGCCATTGTGATTGCGCTCTTCCGGCATCGGGAAACCCTGACACCCGACGCGTTTACGACGCTGAAGTGGTGACCCCGAAGGTGATCGTGTGCTGCTGCTGATTCCCCTCTTTCCGTTTCTCGGGTTTCTGATCAACGCCACGATCGGCCGGCGCTGGTCGAAGGGCCTCACCGGCGGCATTGCCACCGCCGCGATGGCCGGCGCCTTCGGCGTCTCCGTCGTCGCCGTCTGGACCATGCTGGGCCTCGACCCCGTGGGGGGCGTGCGCGCCATCGACCTGCACGTGTTCACCTGGCTCGCGTCCGACGCGCTGCGGATTCCGTTCGCGTTGCGCCTCGATCCGCTGGCGGCGCTGATGATTCTGGTGGTCACCGGCATCGGCACGCTGATTCACCTCTATTCGACGGCGTACATGCACGAGGAAACCGGCGCGGACTTCGCGCGGTACTTCTCGTACCTGAACCTGTTCGCGTCGTTCATGCTGGTCCTCGTGCTGGGCGCGAGTTTCCCGGTCATGTTCATCGGCTGGGAAGGCGTCGGCCTCTGTTCCTACCTGCTGATCGGGTTCTACTTCACCAAACCCGCCGCCGTCGAGGCCGGCAAGAAGGCCTTCATCGTCAACCGCATCGGCGACTTCGGCTTCATCCTCGGCATGTTGATGCTCTTCACCCAGTTCGGCACGCTCGACTTCCAGGCGCTGGCCATCCAGGTGGCGCGGATGAGCGTCGAGCCGGCAACGATGGCCGGGGCCGGGGTGCTGACGGGGGCGACGCTGCTGCTGTTTGTGGGCGCGACGGGCAAGTCGGCGCAACTGCCGCTGTACGTCTGGTTGCCGGACGCGATGGAAGGCCCCACGCCCGTCTCCGCGCTGATCCATGCGGCGACCATGGTGACGGCCGGCGTGTACATGATTGCGCGCAACGCCGTGTTGTTCAGCCATGCGCCGTTCACGCTTGAAGCGATCGCCGTCATCGGCGTGATGACCGCGCTGTTTGCCGGCACCATCGGGCTGGTGCAGAACGACATCAAGCGGGTGCTGGCGTATTCGACCGTGTCGCAGTTGGGCTACATGTTCCTGGCGGTGGGCGTCGGCGCGTTTGCGGGCGGCATGTTCCATCTCTACACGCACGCGTTCTTCAAGGCGTTGCTGTTTCTCGGATCCGGCGCGGTGATTCACGCGCTGCACGGCGAGCAGGACATGCGCCACATGGGCGGCCTCAAGGACAAGTTGCCGATCACCTTCTGGACGTTCCTGGTGGGCACGATCGCGATCGCCGGCCTGCCGCCGCTCGCCGGGTTCTTCTCGAAGGACGAAATCCTCTGGAAGACCTTCTCCAGCGGCCACACGCTGCTGTGGGCCCTCGCCGTCCTCGCCGCGTTCCTCACGGCGACCTACATGTTCCGGCTGCTCTACATGACGTTCTTCGGTCAGAGCCGTACGCCGCACGCCGTACATGAGCACGAGAGCACGGGAGCCCCCGAGCACGAGAGCACGAGAGCACGAGAGCCCCCGAGCCCCCGAGCCCCCGAGCACGAGAGCACGAGAGCACGAGAGCACGAGAGCCCCCGAGCCCCCGAGCACGAGAGCAACCGTGCTCTTGTGCACGATGCCCCGCCGGCCATGGCGATCGCCCTCGTTGTGCTGGCGATTGGCTCCGTGCTGGCCGGGTTTGTCGGTGTGCCGCATGCGCTGGGCGGGCACAACCAGATTGAGGCGTTCCTCGAGCCGAGTTTTCATGCGATGACGCTCGACGCCGCGCCGGGCGCCGGCACGGGCGAAGGCCTCGTGGCCGCGGGGGAGTTGCACGCGGCGCCGGCGCACGATGATACGGCCACCGAACTGTTGCTGATGGCCGGGTCGGTGGCGATTGCGTTGGCGGGGATTGGCCTGGCGACGCTGCTGTTCCTGGGTCGACCGGAACGCGCCCGTGCGCTGGCCACGCGGTTTGCCGGCGTGCACCGGCTGCTGCTGAACAAGTACTACGTGGACGAACTCTACGACGCGGTGATCGTGCAGCCCATCAAACGGGTGTCCACCGGCGTGTTGTGGAGGCGCGTGGACGCCGGGTTCATTGATGGGGTGGTCAACGGCACCGGGCTGGTCGTGCGCGGCTGGAGTGCCGTGCTTCGACGCGTGCAGACCGGGTCGGTTCGGGCCTACGCGATGTCGATCTTTCTGGGGGTCGTGACGATCCTGGGGTACTACCTGTGGCGTTAACTCTTCTGGTCCTGCTGCCGCTCGTGGGGGGCCTGCTGGTCCTCCTGCTGGGGAAGGGACGCGATGAACGCGGCCGTCAGCGCCGCGATACTCTCGTCCGGCACGTCGCCCTGGGCGTCTCGCTCGTGACGTTCATCGCCAGCCTCGCCCTGTGGTGGGGCTTCAACCCGGCGTCGGCCGACTTCCAGTTTGTCGAGCGGTACACGTGGTTGCCCGACTTCGGCATCTCGTATCACGTCGGCCTCGACGGCATTTCGTTGTGGCTGGTCATCCTGACGACGTTCCTCACACCGATCAGCCTGCTGTGTTCATGGGAGTCGGTGGAGCAGCGCGTGCGCGAGTTCTCGTTCTTCATGTTGCTGCTCGAGGCGGCCATGATCGGCGTGTTCATCTCGCTCGACCTGTTCCTGTTTTACGTGTTCTGGGACGCGATGCTGATTCCGATGTACTTCCTCATCGGCATCTGGGGCTACGAGCAGCGCATCTACGCCGCCATCAAGTTCATGCTCTACACCATGGCGGGCTCGGTGCTGATGCTGCTGGCCATCATCTGGATTGCGTACTACCACCAGCAGGTCACCGGCGTCGTCAGCTTCGACCTGTTGGACCTGTACGCGCTTGACATCCCCGGGGGCCTGCAGACGTGGCTCTTCCTGGCGTTCACGCTCGCGTTTGCGATCAAGGTGCCGCTGTTTCCGTTCCACACGTGGTTGCCCGACGCCCACGTGCAGGCGCCCACGGCCGGGTCGGTCATTCTGGCGGGCGTGTTGCTGAAGATGGGCACCTACGGCCTGCTGCGGTTCTCGTTCCCGCTGTTCCCTGAAGCCGCGCTGCAGTTTGCGCCCTACCTGGCCATCCTGGCGGTGATCGGCATCATCTATGGCGCGCTGGTCGCGATGGTGCAGCCCGACATGAAGAAGCTGGTGGCGTATTCGTCGGTCAGCCACCTCGGGTTCGTGGTGCTGGGGCTGTGCGCGATGAACGTGATTGGTGTGCAGGGCGCGGTGTTCCAGATGCTCGCGCACGGCGTGTCCACCGGCGGCCTCTTCCTGCTGGTCGGCATGCTCTCGGATCGGCGGCACACGAAGCTCATCGCGGAGTACGGCGGGTTGAAGGCGGTCGCGCCGAAGCTGGTGGCGATGTTCCTGATGGTGACGCTGGCCTCCATTGCGTTGCCCGGCCTGAACGGGTTCGTGGGCGAGTTCCTGATCCTGATCGGGTCGTTTGCGGAGATGAAGATGCTGACGGCCATCGCCGCGTCGGGCGTCATCCTGTCGGCCGTGTACATGTTGTGGATGTTCCAGCGGGTCAACTACGGGCCGCTGACCAACCCCAAAAATCGCGGGCTGCGTGACCTGAGCCCGCGCGAGTGGGTCGTGATTGCCCCGATCGTCATCATGTGCATCCTGATGGGCGTGATGCCGGGGGTGTTCCTGAAGCCGATGGAACCCGCCGTGCGGCGCGTCGTCGAGCACGTCCGGGGTATCGTCCCCGTAAACGCCGAAATGAGCTCGGAGCTGATTTCCGGCGACGGAGGGGGGCGATGACCTGGGACGATTTCTTCGCCGTTGCGCCGGTCCTGATGGTCACGCTGGCGGCCTGCGCCACCATGCTCGCCGAGGCGCTCCGCAAGCAGACGGACCTGCACGTCGGCCAGTGGTTTGCCGTCTACGGCATCATCGGCCTGACCGGGGCGATCTGGGCGTCAGTGGACCTGTGGAACCGGAGCCTGACCGGTTTTGGCGTGATCACGATCGACAACTTCACCGTGTTCTGCAACATCACGATCTGCGCGATCGGTATTTTGACGATCCTGCTGTCGGTCGGTAACGCCGAGCGCGACCATCTGCCGTCGGGCGAGTACTACACGCTCATGCTGTTTGCGATCGCCGGCATGATGCTGATGGCGTCGACGACCGATCTGCTCGTCATGTTCATCGCGCTCGAGATCATGTCGCTCGGCGTCTACGTCATGACCGCGCTCAAACGCGCCAGCGCCGAAGGCGCCGAGGCGGCGTTCAAGTACTTCGTGCTCGGCGCGTTCTCCAGCGCGTTTTTCCTCTACGGCATCGCGATGGCCTACGCCGTCTCCGGCACGACCCGCCTCGATGAAATCGGCGTGCGTATCGCCTCGGCGTCGCTCGATCCCAGTCTGCTGGTGATTCTCGCGATGGTGTTTCTGCTGGTGGGCTTCGCGTTCAAGGTGGGAGCAGTGCCCTTCCACATGTGGACCCCCGATGCCTATCAGGGCGCGCCGACGCTCGTGACCGGCTTCATGTCGACGGGCATCAAGGTCGCCGCGTTTGCGGCGTTCGTGCGCGTCTTCCTGTCGACCCTCGAGCCGCTCCGGCTGGAGTGGGTGCCGATCGTCTCGGTCATCGCGGCGCTGACCATGATCCTCGGCACGGTCGTGGGCGTCGCGCAGACGAACGTCAAGCGCATGCTCGCGTACTCGAGCATTGCGCACGTCGGCTACCTGCTCGTCGGGCTCGTGGCCGCCAACGCAGCCGGCAAGGCGGCGATTCTGTTTTATCTGGTCGCCTACAGCGTGACGAATCTGGGCGCGTTCGGCGTCATCGCCGCGCTCTCCACGCCGGACCGGCAGCATGACGATGTGCGGGACTTTGCGGGGATGTGGCGCGAACGTCCTGGCCTGTCGGCGCTGTTGACAGTGTTTCTGCTCTCGCTCGGTGGATTTCCCCCGACCGTGGGCTTCATCGGCAAGTGGTACATCTTCAACGCGGCGATGCAGGAGGGGCTCTACACCCTCGCCATCCTCGGCGTGCTGACGAGCGTCATCTCCGTCTTCTTCTACCTCCGCATCGTCGTCATGATGTACATGAGCGACGAGACGGCCCCCGGGTATCGGCCTGCGGTCTCGGGCCTGACGGTGGCCGGCCTCCTGGTCGCGCTCGTCGGCGTGATCTACCTGGGCATCCTGCCCGGCGGGTTGCTGTCGATCGCGGCCGATTCCGTCGCGTCTATTTTTTGAGTAAATGAGCTCGTAGCTGATTTCCGCGGAAATCAGCTACGAGCTCATTTTTGCAGGCACGTCCGCAATTGGCGTGCCAGCAGGGCGTCGTCGTCGGGGTGGACGGTGCGGAGATCGAGCAGCACGGCGTCGTGCTGGATGCGCGCGATGACCGGCGGAGTGCCGGAACGGAGGGCGGCTTCGAGGCGGTCGGCGGAGTGGGTCGGGGATCGAAGCGAGAGCAGACGCGTCTGGATCGTGGACTGCGGCGCGCTGCCGCCGCCGATGGTCGAGACGCCGTCGATGACCTCGACCATCACCTCCGAGCTCATTTTGGCAAGTTGGGTGGCGAGCGACTGGGCGCGGCGATCAATCGATGCCACGGGTTCGAGCAGCATCCGCACGACGGGAATCTCTGTGCGCGCCGGTTCGCGGTGCCAGAGTTCGAGTGTGGCTTCGAGCGCGGCGTACGTCTGCTTGTCGGCGCGCACGGCGCGCATCAGGGGGTGGCGCCGCACCTGATCGACCAGATCGCGGCGGCCGATGATGAGGCCGGCCTGGGGGCCGCCGAGGAGCTTGTCGCCGCTGAAGGTGACGAGATCGACGCCGGCCTCCAGACTGGCGCGCACCGACGGTTCGTCGCGCAGGGCCTCGGGCCACGGCGTGGAGTGGGGCACGCCGAGCCAGCCGCTGCCCAGGTCTTCGACCAGCGGATGGTCGAAGCGGTGGGCGAGTGCGGCGAGGTCGCTGAGCGCGGGCCGCCCGGTGAAGCCTTCGATCCGGAAGTTCGACGGGTGCACGCGCAGGATGAGCGCCGTCCGGTCGGTGATCGCCGCCGCGTAGTCGCTGAGGCGCGTCCGATTGGTCGTGCCCACCTCGCGAAGCGATGCGCCCGATTGCGCCATGATGTCGGGCACGCGGAATCCGCCGCCGATCTCCACCAACTCGCCGCGCGAGACGATCACTTCCCGGCCTGTGGCCAGCACTGCCCGGCCTGTGGCCAGCACTTCCGGGCCGGTGGCCAGTGTGGCCAGCACGAGCCACGTGGCGGCGGCGTTGTTGTTCACGACGACCGCCGCGTCGGCGCCGGTGAGCGCGCACAACAGAGTCTCGGCGTGCAGATGCCGGTGTCCCCGGGTGCCTGCGGCCAGGTCGTACTCCAGGTTCGAGTAGCCGGCGCCCACCGCCGCCATGCGGTCGAGGGCGGCCTGCGCGAGCGGCGCGCGGCCGAGGTTCGTGTGGATGATGACCCCGGTCGCGTTGAGCACGGGCACGAGCGAGGGCGCGGTGGCCGTCGCCAACAGATCCGCCGCCTGTGATTCGATCCACGTGGCGGCCTCGGCGGCATCAGCCGCGGCAGGCGCTGCGCCGGCCCTGGGCGTCGCGCGTTGCTGTGCGCGCCAGGCCCCGGCGGCCGTGCGGAGCGCGTCCACCACCGGCTGGTGCCCGTGCCGGCGCGCCAGATCGGCGACGGCCGGTCGCTGCAGCAGGTGGTCGATGGAGGGGATGTGTCGGAGCACGGCCATGGGGCGTTGCGGTGACGTGGCTCGCGGTTGCGGGCTCGGGAGGGGACAGGATAGCATCAACTTCCGTCGTGCCGAAGCCCTCTGAACGCGTGTTGCCCGACCATCCGACGCACCGGCCGCTCGAGCGGTTCTGGCCGTACGCCGAGCTGCCCGAGACCCCGTCGGACGAGGAACTGGCCGCCCTGCACCCCGAACTGCGCGAGGTGTTGTTCGGCGCGCCCGCACGGCCATTTTCGATCACATTGGGGTTTCCGCGATTCGAGGGGGACGCCTTCGACCGCGCGCTGGCGATGGCCCGGGCGGCCGACGAATTTCAGGAGGTCACGATCGGCCAGCGCGTGTGGTACCGCGCGCGGTTTTATCCGGGCGACGACCCCCTGCGGCTGCGCGATTTGTACGAAGTGGTGGGCGGCGTGCCCGAGTCAGAAGTGCTGATCGACGATCGGCCGCTGCCGTACGCGCGGGAACTGTGGTTGCCGCTGGTCTGGTGTCTGATCAAATAGTGCGGGGTGCGACGTGCGGGGTGCGGCGTGCGGGGACGTGCGGGGTGCGGGGACGTGCGGGGTGCGGGGACGTGCGGGGTGCGGGGACGTGCCGCGTGCGACGTGCGGGGTGCGGGGACGTGCGGGGTGCGGCGTGCGGACGTGCCTGAAAAGGTGAGGGCCGGAACACTGCGCTCCGGCCCCCTATGAGTGGTCTAGCTGGGTTTGGTGACGTTCCCCGCCTGCGGCCCCTTGGGACCGTCGACGATCTCGAATTCGACCTCCTGGCCCTCTTCGAGTGTCCGGAATCCGGCGCCCTGAATGGCGGAGAAGTGCACGAAGACGTCGTTACCCCCTTCGCGTTCGATGAAACCGTAACCTTTCGCGTTGTTGAACCACTTGACCTTGCCCGTGATGCGCATCGTACTTGCCTGCCTTACGAGAATCGCGACGGTGTCTCCGCCGCATTACAAAAAAAAGACCGCGCACGCGGTCTCAGCGTTGACGATGGTCCCGTCCAACGTCGATCGGCGATCCTAGTCGGGCCGTCAGGTCCTGTCAAGTTCCTGGAAGAGGCGTCTCCTGTATGCGTGCATTACTGAGTGTGTCGGACAAGACGGGGCTCGTGCCCCTGGCCCAGGCGCTGGCGGCCCAGGGGTGGGAACTGGTCTCGACCGGGGGGACCGCCCGGGTCCTCACCGAGGCCGGCCTGCCCGTGATCGAGATGTCCGAGGTCACGGGCGTGCCCGAGATGATGGACGGGCGGGTGAAAACCCTGCATCCCAAGGTCCACGGCGGCATTCTGGCCCGCCGCCACCTTCCCGAAGACCTCAGCGCGCTGGCCGCGCACGGCATCACCCCCATCGACCTCGTCGTGGTCAACCTCTACCCGTTTGCCCGGGCCGCGGCCAGACCCGACCTGCCGTTTGACGACCTCGTGGAGGAGATCGACATCGGCGGTCCCAGCCTGCTCCGCGCGGCCGCCAAAAACTTCCGCGACGTGCTCGTGGTGGTGGACCCGGCCGATTACCCCCGGGTGGTCGAGGCCGTGGGCGTCCCCGGCGGCGCGCCCCTGTCGCTGCGGTTCGAATTGTCGCGCAAGGCCTACGCGCACACGGCCGACTACGACAAGACGATCGCTGCCACCCTGGCCGATGTCGCCGTGGACGACCACGGTGTGTTCACGCGCGGCGCGCTCCTGGCCGCGCCACGCTGGGCGCCGGTGCTCAGCAAAGTGCGCGACCTGCGGTACGGGGAGAACCCGCATCAGGGCGCGGCCTGGTACGCCACGGGCAGCCGCGGATTCGGCGGCGCCGTGGTGCACCAAGGCAAGGAACTCTCGTTCACCAACCTGCTCGACCTGGACGCCGCGGCGCGCATCGCGCTGGAGTTTGCCGAGCCGACCGCGGTGGTCATCAAACACACCAATCCCTGCGGCGTGGCCACCGGCCTGACGTCCGCCGACGCGTACCTCCGCGCCCGCGAAGCGGATCCCCTCTCCGCCTTCGGGGGCATCGTCGGACTCAATCGCGCGATCGACGTCGAGACGGCGCGCGCGTTGACGAGCACGTTCATCGAGGCGGTGATCGCGCCGGGGCTGGCGCCCGACGAAGGCGTGCGCGCGGTGCTGGCGACCAGACCCCACCTGCGGGTGGTGACGGCGTCGTTTGAAGGGCTGGACCATGATCGCGACGTCCGCGCGATTCTCGGCGGCTGGCTCGTGCAGGATCGCGATCGGGTCGCCGAAGCGGTGGCGCCGTGGCCGGTGGGCGACATGCCGCGCGTCGTGACCGCGCGCGCGCCGACGCCGGCCGAGTGGGTGGCCCTGCGGTTTGCCTGGCGCGTGTGCGCCCACGTGAAGTCCAACACGGTCATCTTCACGACGGCCAACGCCACGCTGGCGGTGGGCGCCGGACAGATGAGCCGGGTCGATGCCGTGCGCACCGCGGTCATGAAGGCGGGCGACACCCTGCGCGGCTCGGTCGCGGCGTCTGACGCGTTCTTCCCGTTCCGCGATGGCCTCGACGTGGTCGCCGCGGCCGGTACCACCGCGATCGTCCAGCCCGGCGGGTCGGTCCGTGACAACGAGGTGATCGCGGCCGCCGACGAACACGGCCTCGCCATGGTCTTCACGGGGCGACGGCATTTCAGACATTAGAAGATGTCAGAGATGGCAGAGATGGCTGAGATGTCAGAGATGTCAGAGATGTCAGAGATGGCTGAGGTGGCGAGATGAAGGGCGTGCGCCTCGTGCTGCTGCCGGCCGTCGCCCTGCTGTTCGTTGGCCTGGGGGCGAACACGATCTGGGACGCGAACGAGGCGTTTTATGTCGACACGCCGCGGCAGATGGTGCTGTCGGGCGACTACGTGACTCCAGTGTTCAACGGCGAACCCCGCTTGAACAAGCCGGTTCTGAGCTACTGGGTCGTCGCCGGCCTCTACCACCTCTTCGGCGTGTCAGTCACCGTGGAGCGCTTCGGCATCGCGCTCGGCGCGCTGGGCATCCTGCTGGCCGCGTATCTCTTCGGCCGCGCCGTGCGGTCGCCGCTGGCCGGCTGGCTCGCCGTCCTCATGGTGGTCACCGCGCCGCGCTTCGTGATGTTCTCGCGCCGCATCTTCATCGACGTCTGGGTGACGATGTTCATGGCGCTGACGATCGGATGTTTTCTGCTGGCGGAACGGCATCCCGGGAAGCGGCGACTGTTTCTCGCCCTGATGTACACGGCGATCGGGTTGGGCGTGCTGACGAAAGGCCCCATCGCGCTCGTCTTTCCGGCGGCGGCGATCGGCCTCTGGCTCGTCGTGGAGCGCCGGTTCACGGACATCACGAAGTTGTGGCTGGTGCCCGGCGCGCTGATCGTGCTGGCGATCAACCTGCCGTGGTGGTGGGCGATCGCGGCGCAGCACGGCCTCGAACCCGTCCAGGCGTTCTGGCTTGGCGAGCACGTCGGCCGTTACACCGAGTCGATGCAGCCGGGCGACCGGGACGTGCTGTTCTACGTGCCGGTCGTCATCGGCGATCTGTTTCCGTGGTCACTCTTCGTCATCGCCGGTCTCGCGAGTGGCGCCATGGCGCTGTGGGCGCGCGCGCGGGGCGTCGTTGCCGGGCGGGCGGCGGCTGCGGCGGCTGGCGTGACCGCCGGTGGCGGGGGCGACCCGGCGATTCGGCGCCTGCTGCTCATCTGGATTGCGCTCCTGGTCGGCGTGTTTTCGTTCTCGGAGACGAAACAGGACCTGTACGTGTTTCCGATCGTCCCCGCACTCGCCGCGCTGGCCGCCGACGCGCTGCTGTCGGGACTCGACCGCGGCCGCGCGCGGGTTCGCGCGATGCTGTGGGCGACCGCGGTACTCCTGCTCGTCGCCGCCGCCGGCATCGTCGCGTTCTTCGGCAGCCTGGCGCGCGTGCACCAAATCGCCGGTGCCCACGCGCTGGCCGCCACGTTGTGCGTGGGCAGCCTGGCGATCGTCGTGCTGGTCTGGCGGCAACGGACGCGTGACGCCGTGCTGGCGCTGGCGGCCACCATGGTCGTGGCCAACTACGTCTTCGTGCTGGTGGCGCTGCCGGCGGTGGAGGCGTTCAAACCCGTCGTGCCGATGGTGCGCACGATTCAGGCGCGCACCGATCCGTCAGGTCCGCCGCCCGTGGTCGCGCACTACATCACGTCGCTGCCGAGTTTCGTGTACTACCTGGAACGCCCGGTCGAAGGCTACTTCGACCTGTCCACGCTCCTCGATCGTGCACGGTCTGCCCCGGAGATGTACGTCCTCCTGCGGCCGCACGAGTACGCAGACTTCGAACGCGCCGCCCGCGCACAAGCGCTCACCGTCTGCATCGTGCAGCGGCAGACGTTGTTCGAAGCGAAGCTGCGTCTGGTCTTCGCCGGTACGCCCTGGCCGGAGGTGTATCTGGCCGGCACCGGCGCCGCGTGCGATGGCAAATGAGCTCGTAGCTGATTTTCTGAAAATCAGCTACGAGCTCATTTGCAGTTCCGCGCGGGTCACCGTCGCCGCGCCGAACTTCGCCACCACGAGGCCGGCGGCGCGATTGGCGAGGCGCGCCGCATCGCTGAGCGACGCGCCGACGGCCAGCGCGAGCGCCAGCGTGGCCACGACCGTGTCGCCGGCGCCGGTGACGTCGGCCACTTCGCGCGCGGTGGCCGGGATGTGCAGGTCGATCGCCGACGGCCCTGACGCGTCGAACACCCACATGCCGTGTTCGCCCCAGGTGATGAGGACGCTGGCCTGCGTGGCGGCGTGCAGCGCCCGCGCGGCCACGCGTACGTCGTCGGCCGTCCGGATGCGGGTGCCGGTCATCAACTCGGCTTCGTGGTGATTGGGCGTGATCACCGACACGCCGGCGTACCGGGCCGCGTCGGGCACTTTCGGGTCGACGACAATGGGCGCGGGGCCGGCGGCGCGGCGCGCGGCGGCGATCACCTCCGGCGTGACCACGCCTTTGCGGTAGTCGGACAGCACCACCGCGCGGGCGCCAGCGGCCACCGCGGCGACCGCCGTCGCGAGGTGGTGCGCGATCGCGGCCGCGACCTCGCTCTCCTCTTCGTAGTCGACCCGCGCCACCTGTTGGTTGCGCGTCGTCACAATCCGCATCTTGCGCGTGGTGGGCCGGGACGGATCGATGACCAGCGTCTTGTCGCTGATGTCACGATCGCGCAGCAATCGCCGAAACTCCGCGGCCGCCGCGTCGTCGCCCACGCACCCGACGAGGAGGGGCGTGGCATCGAGGGCGCGGACGTTGCTGGCGACGTTGGCGGCGCCGCCGAGACGGTATTCGTCACGTTGGAAGCGGACGACGGGCACCGGCGCTTCGGGCGAGATGCGGTCGACACGCCCGATGAGGAAATGATCGAGCATCAGGTCGCCGATGACCGCGACGGGCATGCCCGAGGCGGTCGCGAGGTGCTGCGGCAGGGTGGTCATGCGGAGGTGTCCGGAACGTCGGGGCGGCTGGCCGCGTACGGCAGCGTGATGAGGCCGAGGAACAACATCAGAAACTCCGAGTCGCCGAAGTTGTATTCGAACAGGCCGGCGACCAGCATGGCGACCATCGCGGCGACGCCCGCGCCAGCCACGGCTCTGGCCTGGCCGTGCCGCAACTGCCGCCAGAGATCCCGCGAGGCCACGATGACAAACCAGAGCCAGATCGCGAGGGCGGGCAGGCCGCGTTCGGCGGCGATTTGCACCGGCACGTTGTGCAGGTGCGGGTTGGTCGGATTGACCGCGTCGCGGTCGCGATACTGCCCGTAGACGCGCTCGACCATCTCGGGGCCGACGCCGGTCAGCGGATTGTCCTGCACCATGTGCACGCCCGAGCGCAGCATCGCCACACGATCGCGCGTGGCCGGGTCGCTCATGTCGCCGATGGAGGCGACGCGGCTCATGACGGCACTGGGGGCCACGAGGAGGAAGACCAGCGCCAGGGCGGGCAGGGTGAGCAGCAGCCGCCAGTTCCGTTCGGCCATCAGCACGGCCATGCCGGCGACCAAACCCACCATGGCGTTGCGGGTAAGTGTGAGAAACAGCGCGGCGACCAGGGCCGGCACGGCGATCGCCGGCCAGACCCAGTCCTTGCCGACGTAGAGCAGACGCGCCAGCGCGGCGCCCGTCACGAGCATCAGGACGCCGGCGTACGTCATCCAATGACTGAGCAGTCCGACGGGCCGCTTGTCGAGGTTGTCGAAGTCGAACACATTCGCCTGCAGGATGCCGACGAGCGCGGCGACGGCGCCGACCGCAATCACGACATCGATCACCCGGGTGGCGCGCGCGCCGTGCGCGCCGCGCGCGAAGCGGGCGACAACCGGGACCATCAGAAAGAGGACCAGTTGCCTGGAGTCGATCAGGCTGGCGTAGGGGTCGACGGAAAACGCCGCGCTGACCAGCGTGGCCCCGGCGTACACCATCAGGGGCAGGAAAAACGGTGGCACGTCCGGACGCCGGCCCTCGCGCACGGTCAGGTACAGCCACAGCAGTGTGGCGAGGCCAAAGGTCGTTTGCGCGGCGATGAGGTTCAGTGGCGTGGCGGCCAGAGAACAGGCCACCAGCACGAACCCCGCGCGGTTCAGTCCCGACAGTCTGGTTGTGGTCGTCATGACGGGTTCTCCAATACTCGCTCGGCGGCGGTCCGCACCATCTCTGCCGAAATCAGGGTCAGGCATCGGAAGTCGCCTGGCACGCACACCCGCTGATCACACGGCCGGCACGGCAGCGACCCCGCATCGAGCGAGACCGTGGGCACCGTGGCCGGCCGCCACGGCGCTGACCGTTCCGGCAACGTCGGCCCGTAGAGGCCGACAATCGGCACGTTGGACGTCGCGGCGACGTGCAGCGGGCCACTGTCGCCGCCGATGTACAGCGCCGCGCGATCGAGTAATGCGCGCAGTTCCATCAACGACAGGTCTTGGCCGTCCACCACGCGCGCGGCCGCATCTCCCGCCTGGTCCCTGGCCGCTGCCAGCACCCGTTGCGCCGCCTGCCGGTCGGACGGTCCGGCGGTGACGAGCACCCAGCGACTGGGAGATTGTCGCACTAGTCCACTCGCGACGTCCGCAAAGGCCGCTTCGGGCCACCGGCGGAAGGGATTGCCGGCGCTGACGTGCAGAACGACGAGCGTGACCGGCGCTTCTGGGGTGGCCGCCGGCACGCCGAGGGCCGCGAGTGCCCGGGTCATCGACGTCGTCGCGGCGGCGGTTGTGGGCATTTCGACGCGGTCCCGGGTGCGGTCGGGGTGTGCCGGCAGAGTGGGGTCGACGACGGGGAGCAGGTCCCACTGGTTTTCGACCGAGTGGCGCGGGTGCCGTCCGCGCGGGCGGTGGACGACCTGGGTGTACATCCAGGCGCGGCCCTGAATGTCGTAGCCGACGCGGCGTGGCGCCCCCGCCGCCCAGCCCAGCCAGGCCCCGCGTGGGCCGCCGTGGAAGTCGATGATCAGATCGAAACGCGCCGCGCGGAGTCGGCGCGCGAGGCGCAGGTCGTCGCGCAGACGTCGCCAGCCGCGTGTGTGCGGGACGATGATGACTTCCGACAGATGAGGATTGTCGGCCACGACCGGCGCGGCCGCCGATTCGACGAGGTACGCGAGATGCGCGTCGGGGTACTGGCGCCGCAGCGCACGAATCGCCGGCGTCGTGAACACCACGTCACCGATGAGGCGCAGGCGAACGACGAGGATCTTCAATGGCCGTCGGTGGGGGGCTCGGCCGGAGCCTCGACAGTGGCCTCGTCGATGAGCATCACCGGGATGTCGTCCTTGACCGGGTACACGCGGTGGCAGGTGCCGCACTGCAGGCCGGCGCCGTCCTTCACCACGCGCACCGGCGTCTTGCAGGCGGGGCACACCAGAATTTCAAGCAGCGCGGGATCGAGAGCCATGCGGCGAATATAAGCGATCCGGCGGGCGTCTGTGAAACAATCAGCGGAACCGTTCAGGACCTCCCGATGACCTGGCTTGCATTCGGACTGGCTGCCAGCTTGCTGGCCCAGCCGCCCCAGACTCCGCCCCCGCCCGCGCCGCCGGTCACCCCCGCGGCGACTGGCGACGCGTACTTTCTCTTCATTCAAGGCCGCATGCTCGAAGGGCGCGGCGATGTCGCCGGGGCCATCGCGGCGTATCGGCAGGCGATCGCGCTGGTGCCCGCCGCGGCGGATGTACTGGCGGAGTTGGCCGGGTTGTACGCGCGCGACGGGCGCGCGACGGAGGCGCTGACCGAAGCCGAAGCCGCGCTGAAGATCGACGCGGCCAATCACGAAGCGCACCGCATTCTCGGGTTGGTGCGGGCCGCGCTGGCCGACAACGCCCCGTCGACCGCCGATCGGGACCGTCTGGTGACGCAGGCGATCGGGCATCTGGAACAGGCCCTCGCGGGTGGCCGCCGGGATCCCGGCGTGGAGATCTCACTCGGCCGGCTCTACGTGCGCACGAGCCAGCACGCGAAGGCGATCGCGATGCTGCGGGCGTTTCTGAACGACCAGCCTGGTTATCCGGAAGGCGTCCTGTTACTGGTCGAGTCGCTGGATGCGACCGGGAAAGTGCCCCAGGCGATCATCGGCCTCGAACCGCTCGTGCGCGACGAACCCGATCTGGTGCAGGCGCGCAGTTGGCTCGCGGACCTGTACGAGCGGTCCGGGCGACCGGCCGAGGCGCTGCCGCACTGGCGCGAGTTGGCGCGCGCCAATCCGAGGAACGGGCCGCTGCGCACGCGGTACGCCACGGCGCTGGTGAACGCCGGCCAACTGGACGCCGGGCGCCAGGCGCTGCTCGAGGCCGCCGGCGACGCGCCCCGCGACGTGTCCCTCTGGTATCTGCTCTCGCAGGTGGAGAATCGCGCCGGCAATGCCGACGCCGCCGAAGCCGCCGCGCGCAGGATCAGCGACATTGACAGCAGCGACCCGCGCGGGCCGTTGGCGCTGGCCGAGGCGAAGTCGGCGCGCGGCGATCATCGTGGCGCCGCCGCGACCCTCGATCCGTTGCTGACGGCGCTGCGCGCCGGGCCGGGAACCGGCATGTACGCGCGCGTGGCCATCGAACTGGCCTCGGCGCTCGAGGCCAGTGGCGATCGCGGCCGCGCGGTCCGCGTGCTCGAAGACGCCAGAACGCGCGACGATGGCAACACCAGCGTCCTGTTCGAGCTGGCGTCCGCCTACGAACGCGACCGCCGGTACGACCCGGCCGAACGCGCCTACCGCGAACTGCTCCGCCTCGATCCCGCCGATCCCGCCGCGCTCAACGCGCTCGGCTTCATGCTCGCCGATCGGCGCGAGAAACTCGACGACGCGGTGGCGTTGGTGAAGCGGGCGCTGGCGATCGATCCCGACAACCCGTCGTACCTCGACAGTCTTGGATGGGCCTACGTGCAGAAGGGCCAGGCCGGCCTCGGCCGCGCGTCGCTCGAGCGCGCGGCGTCCGCCAGACCGGCCAGTTCGGTCGTGCTCGACCATCTGGCCGAAGCGTTCTTTCAACTCAGGCAATACCGTGACGCGGCTGCCACCTGGGATCGCGCCCTGGCCGGCGATCGGGACAGCATCGACGTCGAGGCCGTCACGAAGAAGCGCGACCGCGCCCGGCACTTGGCGGGGCGTTAACGCGTGCGGGATCGTGTTGTGAACTCCCGCGGCCTGGTCGCTGCGGTCGCGCTGATCGTGGCCGCCGGCTGTGCCGCGCGCCTCTATACGCCGCCCCGCGGACCCGCGACGCCCCTCGACACCGCGCCCGCCCTGTGGGCCGCCGCCACCGAGCGGTGCCGTGGCGCGCGTCTGTTCGTCGCCGAGATTCGCATGCAGGGATGGGTCGGCGCCGCACGCCAGCGGCTCGCCGCCACGGTGCACGGGGCCGTGACGCGTGACGATGATGTGTACCTGGAGGTACCGGCGCCAGGGCTGTCGGTGGTGCAGATGGCGGGGCGCGCCGGCCACGCGACGTTTCTGTTGCCGCGCGATCGGCGTGTGCTTGAGGCGCCGACGCGCGACATCTTCGAAGCGCTGACCGGACTGCGGTGGGGAGGGCGTGAGTTGTTCGACGTGCTGTCTGGCTGCGTCGCGCCCGCGGACGGCGAGGTCACCGGCGAAGGGATCGATCGTCGCGTGGCGATTCACCTGGCGCCGCGGACCACCGCCTGGCTGCGCCGCGCCGGCGACGGCTGGCGGGTCGAAGCGGCCGACGTGCGGGGCTGGTTGATCGACTATCGCCACTACGGCGTGATCTGGCCCGGCGAAGTCCGCGTGACGACCTCGGCCGCGGCCCGGATCCCGCTTGACCTGACGTTCGTGGTCAGCCAGGTCCAGACCAACATCGAGTTGGCCCCGTCGACATTCACGCTGGCCGCCCCCGCGACGTACGCCCCGATGACGCTCGATGACCTGCGTGCCATCGGTCCGCTCGGCGAAAGGTCGCCGCGTTCATGAGGGGACTCAGAAATAAATGCCTCGCATCCTGATTCTCCGCCCGTCGGCCAAGATCAACCTCACGTTGCGCGTCGGACCACGCCGTGCCGATGGGTACCACGACGTGCGCTCCCTGCTGCAGTCAGTCTCGCTGCACGACACCATGACCGTGTCCGAGCGGCGTGGGCCGTTCACCCTGCAGTGCCGGACGCCGGGCGTGCCGTCCGACCGCACCAATCTGGCGTGGCGGGCGGCCGAGGTGTTGTGGCGCGCGATGGGCCGGCCCGACGAGCCGCGTGATGCCCACCTCAAGCTTGAAAAAGCCATCCCCTCCCAGGCGGGTCTCGGGGGCGGCAGCGCCAACGCCGCCGCCGCGCTGGTGGGATTGAACACGATCTGGGGGGGCAGGAAGTCGCGGCGCGACCTGTTGCGGCTGGCGGCCACGCTCGGGTCGGATGTGCCGTTCTTCCTGCAGGGCGGCACGGCGCTGGGGACTGGACGCGGCGAGGACCTGCTGCCGGTCGACGACGTGCAGCGGATGGGGGTGGTGATTCTCAAGCCCTCATTCGGCGTGGTGACGGCCGATGCGTATGGCTGGCTCGATGCCGATCGGGCGGCCGGGATCGCCGACGCGGGGCCGGAACGCCGCGAGGTCGAGGTGGGCTGGCCCAGTGGCGGGATTGCCCTGGTCAACGACCTGGCCGGGCCGGTCGCCCGGCGGCATCCGGCGATTACCGAGATGGTTCAGGCGTGTCTGTCGACCGGGGCCCTGGGGGCCCAGATGAGCGGCAGCGGATCGGCCGTGTTCGGCCTGTTTCACGAGACGACGGCGGTGCGGGCGGCCCGGCAGTTGCGGCGGCCCGACTGGCTCGTGCAGGTGGCCCGGACGCAGACCCGGCGCGAGGCCGCCCGCCATATGGGCCTGTGATAGACTCCCTCTTTTGCGATGGGCCGCTGACGCGCCGGTGGGGGGCTTCCCGGTCCGGGGTGGGGCGTGGCCAAGCGGTAAGGCGCGGGTCTTTGGAACCCGTATTCGAAGGTTCGAATCCTTCCGCCCCAACCACATTCTGCAAGGCGACGGCCGGCGGTGTGCCGGTGATGGAACGCGAATGAGCCACGGTCAGTTGAAGTTGTTCTCGGGAAGCGCCCATCCGGCGCTGGCGAAGGAAATCGCCGAACAGCTCGACATTACGCTCGGGGCGGCGCGCCTGCACCGGTTTCCCGACAGCGAGGTCTCGTTCCAGATCGACGAGAACATCCGGGGCACGGATGTGTTCATCCTCCAGCCCACGTCGACGCCCGTCGATCAACATCTGGTCGAGTTGTGCATCATGATCGACGCGTTCCGTCGATCCTCGGCCTCGCGCATCACGGCGGTGATTCCGTATTACGGGTACGCGCGCCAGGACCGCAAGGACAAGCCGCGCGTGCCAATCTCCGCCAAACTCGTCGCCAACCTGTTGAGCGCGGCCGGCACCAACCGGGTGCTGACGATGGACCTGCACAAGGCGCAGATCCAGGCGTTTTTTGACATTCCGGTCGACCACCTGTTTGCCGCCCCGGCGGTCATCGAATATCTGGCGCAGCAGAAATTCGGGTCCGTGACCATCGTGTCGCCTGATGCCGGGGGCGCCGAGCGCGCCCGGGCCTACGCCAAGCGGCTCGATGCCGAGCTGGCGATCATCGACAAGCGCCGCAGCGAAGACGGCACGGCCGAGGTGATGAACGTGATCGGTGACGTGGACGGCCGGGTCTGCATCATTTCCGATGACATCATCGACACCGCCGGCACGATCCAGAAGGCCGCGCAGGCGCTCAAGGAGAACGGCGCGACGCGGGTGCTCGCGTGCGCGGTGCACGGCGTGTTGTCCGGGCCGGCGATCAGCCGGATCGAGGCCGCGCCGATCGACAAGTTGATTGTGACCAATACCATCCCGCTCAGCGCCGAAAAGGCCGCGTGCGGAAAAATTGTGGTGCTGTCGGTGGCGCGCCTGCTCGCGCAGGCGATCCGCAGCATCCACGAAGAGACGTCGGTGTCGAAGTTGTTCGTCTGACCGGCGAGGACCCCTGGGACGCAAGAGGAATCAGGAATCATGGACGCGACATTACATGCGGTGCGCCGCGAACTGTTTGGAAAGAATGAGGCCGTGCGCCTCCGCCAGTCGGGCAGGATCCCGGCCGTGCTGTACGGCGGCGACACCCGCGCGGCCGAGTCGCTCTCGGTGGATCCGAAGGTGCTGAGCCGGATCCTGCACTCGCACGCGGGCGTCAACTCGCTCATCGCGCTGACGATTGACGACGGGGCGGACACGCGGGTGCTGGTGAAGGAATACCAGATCGACCCGGTGACCCATCACTTGCTGCACGCCGACTTCTTCCGGGTGGCGATGGACCAGGTCATCACTGTCACCGTGCCCGTGCAGTTGGCGGGCGAGTCGAAGGGCGTGAAGGCGCAGGGCGGCACGCTCGACTTCGTCCACCGCGCCGTCACGGTCGAGTGCCTCCCCGGCGACATCCCCGAACACATCGCGGTCGATGTGACCGAGCTGATGATCGGCCAGGGCGTGCGCGTGCGCGACCTGCCCGCCGACGGCCAGTGGAAGGCCGTGAGCGAGCCCGACATGTTAATCGTCCACATCGTCGCGCCGCGGTTGGAAGTGGTGGCGGAGCCAACCGACGCGGCGGCAGCGCCGGCGGCCGCGGCTGAGCCGGAAGTCGTGAAGAAGGGCAAGACGGATAAGGAAGAGAAATGACGGCACCAGTGCTCGGATGCTCCGGTGCTCGGGTGCTCCGGTGCGTTGCTGCACGGTGCACTCGTGCACTAGTGCACGAAGGCACTTGAGCACCGGAGCACTGGAGCACTGGCGCTAATCATGAAGGCGGTTTTTGGCCTCGGCAACCCGGGCGGGCGGTATCGCGGTACGAGGCACAACGCCGGGTTCGAGGTCGTCGATCGGGTGGTGGCGCGTCATCGGCTGCACGTCGAGCCGTGGAAGCAGGTGGCGGACATCGCCGAGTGGCGGCGGCCGGACGGCCGGGTCTGGCTGGTCAAGCCGCTGACGTTCATGAACCTCAGCGGCGAGGCGGTCGGCGCCCTGATGACGTTCTTCAAGGTCGACCTGGCGGATGTCCTCATCGTGTGTGACGATGTGAATCTGCCGGTGGGGCGGCTGCGGATGCGGACGTCAGGATCGGATGGCGGGAACAACGGGCTGAGATCGATCACCGCCGCGTTGGGCACCGAAGACTACGCCCGGCTGCGCATCGGCGTGGGGCGCGGAGATGGGCAGCGTGATTTGGCGGATCATGTGTTGTCGCGGTTCGAGCCGGACGACCTGCCCGCGATGGACGAGGCCGTGACCCGGGCCGCCGACGCCGTGGATCTGTGGATCGCCGACGGCCCGGCCCGGGTAATGAACACGGTGAATCGGCCGGAGCCGCCGGCCGAAGAGAAGATCGAAGAGTAAGAGCACGCTCCTTGCCGCTCCCGATTGGGGGGGCGGCCAGCACGGCCCCCAATGGTGGGGGGCCGGGAGATGTCCAGAAGGAGACACATGAGCACGCATCGTCAGTACGAACTCGTTTATATTGCGAGTCCCGACTCCACCGAAGAGGCGTTGGCCGAACTGCACCAGCAGGTCGTCATCGTCGTCGAGCGGTTTGGGGGGACGATTGAACGCACCGAAGCGTGGGGCCGCCGGCGCCTCGCCTACGAAATCAACCGCCAGCGCGAAGGGGTGTACGTGCTGGACGTGATCAACGGCCCGTCGGCGATGACCGCCGAACTGGATCGTCGATTGCGCGTGCTCGACATTGTCATGCGCCACCTCATCATCCGCACCGATGAGGCGATGGCCAAGGATAACCGCATGAAGACGCGCCGCAAGGCGGCGACGGTCGCCCGCCGGTTGCGCCGCGGGTTGCCGGCGGAGCCGACCGAACAGGAACTGAGTCGCCGCAAGGCCGAACAGGATGACGCCTACGGCGGACCCGACGCCGGGTACGGGGAGGGAGACCGATGAGCGAGATGGACAGAGACTCACGCGGAGGCGGACGAGGCGGACGAGGCGCCGCGAAGGGCAAAGATGACAAGACCGGCCGCCGCGGCGGCGGCAGCGGACTGTTCCGCCGGCGTCGCGTGTGCAAGTTCTGTGTCGAGAAGATCGATGTCGTCTCGTACAAGGACGTGAAGCTGCTGGCGCCGTTCATCCCCGAGCGCGGCAAGATTCAGCCGCGCCGGATCTCCGGCACCTGCGCCAAACACCAGCGCGCGCTGCAGACCGCCATCAAACGGGCGCGGCAGTTGGCGCTCATTCCCTACGTCACCGACTAGGTCAGGAGACACGACGATGGCGACGGAAGTCATTCTGAGAGAGTACGTGGAACACCTCGGCAACCGCGGCGAGATCGTCAAGGTGGCCAACGGGTACGCGCGCAACTACCTGCTGCCCCGGAAGCTGGCGCTGCGCGTCACGTCCGAGAACAAGAAGCAGATCGAGCGCGAGCGGGCCAGGGCCGACGTGCGCGAGACCGAAGAGCGGCAGGCCGCCGAGGCCCTGGCCGCGGCGCTCGCCGCGGCGGACGTGTCGATCGCGCGCCGCGTGGGCGAACACGACACGTTGTACGGGTCGGTCACCACGGCGGATATCGCCGAGGCCCTTGAGGCCCGGCAACTGACCATCGATCGCCGCAAGATCCTGCTCGCCGAGCCCCTCAAGACGCTGGGCGAGCACGTGGTGACGGTGAAGCTGCACCGCGACGTGCCGGCGACGGTGACCGTGAAGGTCGTCAGTCGACAGGACCTCTGAGGTCGTTGTCGCGGGTGACCCCATGGCCGATCGCACGCTGCCGCACAATCTGGAAGCCGAAAAGAGTGTGCTCGGCGCGATCCTGATCGACAATCAGGCCTTCAACCAGGCCGCCGAAGTCATCGACTCGCAGGATTTTTTCCGCGAGGCGCACCGGCGCATCTTCGACAAGATGGTCGTGCTGACCGACCGCAACGAGCCGGTCGATCTGGTCACCCTCAAGGACGAACTGACGCGATCGGGCGAGCTGGAGGACGTGGGCGGTCCGGCGTACGTGAGCGCGCTGACCGACGGCGTGCCGCGGTCGGCCAACGTCGAGTACTACGCGAAGATCGTCAAGGAGAAGTCCACGCTGCGGCGCCTGATCCAGGCGTCCACCGAGGTGTTGTCGCGCGCGTACGACGCGGAGGAGGACGCCGACGACCTGCTCGACGAGGCCGAGCGATCCATCTTCCAGATCGCGGAAGGCCGCCTGCGTTCGGGGTTCGTGAAGCTGAGCGACCTGGAGGCTGGCGGCTACGAGATGCTCGAGCGGTTGCAGGCGAACACAAGCCTGGTGACCGGCGTGCCCTCGGGCTTCGTGGATCTGGACAGGATGACGTCGGGGTTTCAGAAGTCCGACCTGGTCATCGTGGCCGCCCGCCCGTCGATGGGCAAGACCAGCTTCGTGTTGAACGTCGCGCTCAACGCCGCGATGGAGGCGGGCCGGACCGTCGGCATCTTCAGCCTGGAAATGTCGAAGGAACAGTTGTTCATGCGCATGCTGACGTCCGAAGCGCGCGTGGATGCCCACCGGTTCCGCGGCGGCTTCCTCGGCGAGCAGGACTACGAGCGGCTGAACGGGGCGTTCGCACGGTTCCACAACGCCAGCGTGTTCGTGGATGACACGCCGTCGGCCGGCATCCTCGAAATGCGCGCGAAGTCGCGCCGGCTCAAACTCGAGCACGGCCTCGACATGCTGGTGATCGACTACCTGCAGTTGATGCAGGGGCGCGGCCGGTTCGAGAACCGCCAGCAGGAACTGGCGTCGATTTCACGGTCGCTGAAGATCCTCGCCAAGGAGCTCGAGATTCCCATTCTCGCGTTATCGCAGCTCAGCCGCGCGACCGAAACCCGCGGCGATCACCGGCCGCAGTTGTCCGACTTGCGCGAATCCGGCGCGCTCGAACAGGACGCCGACGTGGTCATGTTCATCTTCCGCGAGGAGATGTACGCGCAAAGCGATGAAGATCGCCGGCCCGAACTGGAGGGCCTCTCGGAAATCATCGTCGGCAAGCAGCGCAACGGCCCCGTCGGAACGGTGCGCCTCGCGTTTCTGAAGCAGTACACGCGGTTCGAGAACCTGCAGTCCGGCCCGCGAGGCTGATCCCGCCCGGGGCATCCATGACGCGGCCCACCGTCGCCACCGTCCACCTCGATGCGATCGTGCACAACTATCGCCAGATCGGTGCGCTCGTGCTCTCGTGCTCCAGTGCTCCGGTGCCGACCCGGCGACTCGGCGGGACTGAAGTCCCGCCCTCCATCGGTCTTGAAACGCGCTCCGGGCACCTGAGCACTCGAGCCCCTGAGCCCCTGAGCACGCGCGCCCCTGGGCGCGCCGTGATTGCGGTTCTGAAGGCGAACGCCTACGGCCACGGCGCGGCGGCCGTGGCGTTGGCGCTGGAGGCGGCCGGGGCGTCGATGTTTGCGTGTGCCGATCTGGAAGAGGGGGTCACGCTGCGCGAGGCGGGTGTCACGCGGCCGATCCTGATCTTCGGCGCGCTGAGCGTGAGCGATGTGTCGCACCTGTTCACGCACGACCTGACGCCGACCGTGTCGACACCGTCAGCGGCGCGGGCGATCGAGGCGGCCGCCGCCACGCGCCATCAGGTCATCGCGTGTCATCTGAAGATTGACACCGGCATGAACCGGCTCGGCTTCCGTCACGACAACCTGGCGCGTACCGTGCCGGCGGTGCTGGCGATGCCGCACCTGCGTGTGGAGGCGGTGTACACCCACTTTGCGACCGCCGACCAGCCCGAGTCGCCGATGATGGACGAACAGCGGCATCGGTTCGAGCGCGCGTGTGCCGCGCTGGGCGCGATGGGCCTGCGCGGCGTCCGTCGCCACGCCGCCAACTCGGCCGCGCTGCTGCGCGACGCGCGGACCTGGTACGACGCGGTGCGTCCCGGCCTGCTGCTGTACGGCCTCGTGCCGCCCCCCCTGGCGGCGGCCGACCTCGACCTGCGACCGGCCCTGTCACTCACCAGCCGTATCGTGGCGGTGAAAGGTCTGCGTCCAGGCGAAGGCACCGGGTACGGATTGCGGTGGGACGAGGCCCGGCCACGGACGATCGCGATCGTGCCCGCCGGCTACGCCGACGGCCTCGACACGCGGCTGGCCGGCCGCGGCGTGGCCCTCGTCCGGGGACGCCGCTGCGCCATCGTGGGAGCGGTGTGCATGGACATGATCATGATTGATGTCACCGGCCTGGACGTCTCGCCCGGCGACGATGTGGTACTCATTGGACGACAGGGCGATGAAGAAATCACCGCGCGCGAAATCGCCGCCTCGATCGGCACCATTCCCTGGGAAATCCTCTGCCGCCTCGGCAGCAGGATCATGCGAGAGACGATGGATTTATGAGGTCTTTCTTCACCTGTCAGCAGTGCGGCGCTCAGGCGCAGAAGTGGCTGGGACGATGTCCCGACTGCGGCGCGTGGAACAGCTTTCTCGAGGAAGTGGTTGAGAAGCCCGACAGACTCGCGGCGGCGAGGAAGGGCGCGGCGGTGCCGATGGGCGGCGGGCAGGCGCGCAAGTACGCGGATGTCGATGCGGTGGTATCGACGCGTTTCACGACGGGCATCGGCGAGTTCGATCGCGTGTTGGGCGGCGGCATCGTGCCAGGCTCGCTGGTGTTGCTCGGCGGGGAACCCGGCATCGGGAAGTCGACGCTGCTGCTGCAGGCCGCGGCGTTTTTCGCCCGCGAGGTCGGCCCGGTGTTGTACGCGTCTGGCGAGGAATCCGAACATCAGGTGAAGATGCGCGGCGAGCGGCTCGGCGTGGCCGACGCGCCGTTGTATCTGCTGGCCGAGACCTGCGTCGAGCGCATTCTTGAGGAAGTCGATCGGCTCAAGCCGTCGCTGCTGATCGTCGACTCCATCCAGACCGTGTTTTCGCTGAGGATGGCGTCCGCGCCCGGCAGCGTGGGGCAGGTCCGCCAGGCGGCCACCGATCTGCTCTTCACGGCGAAAGGCCGCAACCTGCCCATTTTCGTCGCCGGGCATGTCACGAAGGATGGATCGCTGGCCGGCCCCAAAGTGCTGGAGCACGTGGTCGACACGGTGTTGTACTTCGAAGGGGATCGTCATCACTCCCATCGCATCGTGCGCGCGGTGAAGAACCGGTTCGGGGCCATCAGCGAGTTGGGCGTGTTTGAGATGACGGGCACCGGTCTGCAGCCCGTGGCCAATCCGTCGGCGCTGTTCCTGGCCGAGCGGCCCGATCAGGTGCCCGGCTCGGCGGTGTTGTGTTGTCTGGAAGGGTCGAGGCCGATCCTCGTTGAGGTGCAGGCGCTCGTCAGTACCGCCACGCTCGGTCAGGCGCGCCGCACGGCCAGCGGTCTCGATCACAACCGCGTGTCGCTGCTGCTGGCGGTGATGGACAAACGGGTCGGCCTGTCGTTTGTGACCGACGATGTGTATGTGAATGTGGCGGGAGGAATGACGGTCGACGAACCCGCGGCCGACCTGGCGATTGTGGCGGCCGTGGCGTCCAGCCTGCGGAACCGTCCGCTGCTGGCCAGCACGGTGGTGTTTGGCGAAGTGGGGCTGGCCGGGGAAGTGCGGGCGACGTCGCAGGCGCCGCTGCGGCTGCGCGAGGCGGCCCGGATGGGATTCACGACCGCGGTCGTGCCTGCGGGGAACGTCGGCGCGGCCGACGGCCTCAAGGGAATAACGCTGGTCGGCGTGCGGACGGTGGGCGAAGCGCTCGAGGCGTTGCTGTCGTGAAAGGGCCAGAGGGCCAGAGGGCCAGAGGTCCAGAGGTCCAGAGATCCAGGGGTCCAGAGCGCCGCACCGCGCCGGATTACCGGGTGGGCCGGCTGAACGTGCCCGCCTCAAAGGTCGGGTTCAGGACGTACGCGCTGAAATTCCAGCGCGTCGTCTGGTCGCTGGGGCCTTCGCGCGCCACCCGGAACGGCAACCGCACGCCCTCCACCTCGCGATAGTCGCTGTAGGTCATCGTGTACTCGCCGCCTTCGGGCCGGATGTGGACCTGGTAGGGCACGATCAGACGGCGCGGCAGGTGCGTGTCGGGATCAAAGATGAGCCGGCCGGCGGGCGCGCCGTCGGCGGTCAGGGCCAGCGCCGGCGCGCCGCGATCGGGCCCGTCCGCGATCGCACCCAGGGCCGTGAACGTCACGCCGCCCTCGCCGCTGAGCCACACCGGCAGCAGGCCCGCGAGGGTGTTGATGTAGTTCTGACGCGCGGCCGCGGTGTTTGCGCGTTCACGCGTCTCGGGGTCTTCCGAGAGACCGTCGCCGCCCAGCACGGTGTTGCCGAGACGCCACCCCGTCGTGCCGTCGTACACCACGACGGACAGAATGCCCCGGTTCTCAGGCGAGATCGGCCCCTCGAACAGCCGGAACCGGTTGGGCCGTTCGGCCTGAATCACCAGCCGCCGGTTCGACCGTTCACCGGGACTGACGAGCAGCCCGGTGGCGCGCAAACCCCTGCACACGCGCCAGCGCATCGCCGCCAGCGGCCAGACGGTAGGCCTCAAGCACCGGATCCAGGCCGCTGCCCGCATGCGAGATGGCCGGGGGCGGAGTATCCGGCGGCGTGGCCGCAGGCAGTCCCGCACAGGGTCGGCAGCAGAACGGCGAGGACGAGGCGGCCAGTCACCCCCGGATCTTAATCCGGGCAGCCAGATTAGAATGTCCAGCATGCACGGATTCCTCCTCGTGCGGGGGTGGTTCATCGGGGCCGTGGTGTACGCCTCGGTGTTGATCCAGCCGCTGCAGGCCCCTCTCGTGCTGAACGGCGCGCTGGGGTGGGTGATCGCCCTGGTGATCGTGGCCGCCGAAGCCCAGATGCGCGACACGGCGGTCACGCAACTGAAGGAAGGCAAGGAAGACCACCAGGGGGTCGCGTACCTCGACGACGGCACCGTGGTCGTCATCGTCGTGACCAGCGTTCCGCAGACGACGGCCGGGCGCATGATCTTCGGCCGGCACGTGGATGCCGCCGCCGGCCCGTCGCCTGTCGCCTGGCGCGACGACGTGGGACGCCGGCCTCGACCGGTCGCGCAGGCGTGACGCTGCCACCGTTCCATTGGTGGCGGACGGTCTTCTACCTGATTCCCGCCATCACCCTCTACACGATCGTGCTTGGCATCGTGTCGCTCACGTCCAGCCTGATCGACCGCCGCGGACATTTCGCCCATCGCTGCGCGCGTGTGTGGTCGTGGCTGATCCTGCGGACCACCCGCGTGACGGTCCGCATGCACGGCGCGCTGCCATCCGAGGCCGGGGGAAGCTGCGTGTTTGTCTCGAACCACCAGAGCACCTACGACATCCCGGTGCTTTTCGCCACCCTGCCCGTGCAGTTGCGGATCATCGCCAAGGCCGCGCTGGGGCCGTTTCCGTTTGTCGGGTGGCACCTGCGGCGGACCGGGCACCTGCTGGTCGCCCGCGAGACCGCGGGCCCGTCTGTGTTCAGGAAGATGCGACGCATGGTGAGTCACGGCGCGTCGCTCATTGTGTTCCCCGAGGGGTCGCGCAGCCGTAACGGGCAGGTCGGGTCGTTCAGGGCCGGGGTGTTTCTGCTGGCGGTCGATCACGGTCTGCCGATTGTGCCGATCAGCCTGAAGGGGGTCAGGCATGTGATGCCCAGAGGCCGCCTCATGACCTGTCCAGGCACGGTGGACGTGATCGTGCACCCGCCGGTCAGCACCGAGGGCCTGACGCGTGCAGATGTGCGGGCGCTTGCGATCCGCGTGCGCGACATCGTGGCCGGGGCAGCCGACTGAATGAGCTCGTAGCTGATTTTCCGGAAAATCAGCTACGAGCTCATTTTCGGGTGACCGGCTAGAATGTTCGGATGCCGGTCGCGGTCATCATCGTTGCGGGCGGTCGCGGTGCCCGGGTGGGTAGCGCGGTGCCGAAACAGTTGCTCGAACTGGGTGGTCAGTCGATCCTGCGACGGAGTGTGGTGGCGTGTGACGCGCATCCCGCGGTGGGCGAACTCGTGGTTGTCCTGCCTGGCGATCTGATCGACGACGGCGCGTCACTGGTGGGGCCGACATCGCGTCCCTGCCGCATTGTCGCCGGCGGGGCGCGGCGTCAGGATTCCGTGCGCGCGGGGTTCGAGGCGCTGTCGGCCGAGGCGTCGGTGGTGCTGGTGCACGACGCGGCCCGGCCGTTTGTGACGCCCGAGGTCATCGATCGCGTGATCGAAGGCGCCGAGCGGGTGGGCGCCGCGGTGCCGGGGGTGCGGGTGGCGGATACGGTGAAGCGCGCGTCAATATTGCCCGGCGCGGCAAGCGCGCCGGGCGGGACCGGCGCGGAGATTGTGGAGACCGTGTCTCGCGACGGGTTGTGGCTGACGCAGACGCCGCAGGGATTCCGCCGCGACGTGCTGGCGCGTGCGGTGGCGGCCGGCGCCGGCGCCGCGGACGCCACCGACGAAGCGCGGCTGGTGGAAGTCGCAGGTGGCCGCGTGGTGATGGTCGAGGGAGATCGCAGGAACGTGAAGATCACGACAAATGAAGATGTGGCGGAGGCGCGGCGCGTGCTGGCGTCCGCACCCGCGCGGGTGGGCACCGGGTACGACCTGCACCAGCTGGTGGGAGGGCGGCCGCTCGTGCTCGCGGGCGTGGTGGTGCCGTCGCCGACGGGCCCGCTCGGCCATTCGGATGGGGATGTCGTGTGTCATGCGCTGACCGACGCCATCCTGGGCGCCGCTGGTGAGGGCGATATCGGACAGCACTTTCCGAACACCGATCCCCGGTGGAAAGACGCGGCCGGCCTCGATTTGTTGTCACGCGCGTTCGCGGTGGTGAAGGCACGCGGCTGGGTGGTGCTGAATGCCGACGTGACGGTGATCCTGGAGCGTCCGAAGCTGGCGCCGCATCTGCCGGAGATTCGGCAGCAGTTGGCGACCGCGCTTGGCGTGGCGATTGACGCGGTGAGCGTCAAGGGCAAGACCAATGAAGGCGCGGATGCCGTGGGCCGAGGCGAAGCGATTGCGGCGCACGCGGTCGTGTTGCTGGGAGCGCGCGCGTGACGCAGGCGCCCCCCCCCCCATACGCGTGCGGTTCGCGCCGAGCCCGACCGGGCTGCTGCACGTCGGCAATGCGCGTACCGCGCTGTTCAACTGGTTGCTGGCGCGCGGGCAGGGCGGCACGTTCATCCTGCGCGTCGAAGACACCGACACTGAGCGGTCCACACGCGAGTCCGAAGCGGGCATTCGCGAGGATTTGCACTGGCTGGGACTGACCTGGGACGAGGGGCCCGACCTCGGCGGTCCGTGTCCGCCCTATCGGCAGTCGGAACGACTGGAGCTGTACGCGTCGTACTCGCGCGATCTGATCGCGGCGGGGCAGGCCTATTATTGCTTCTGCTCCGCGGAACAGCTCGAGCAGGAACGGGCGGCCGCGCTGGCATCCGGGGCGCCGCCGAAGTATTCCGGCCGGTGTCGCCAGCTCACCCCCGCCGAGTCCGACGCCCGTCGCGCCGCCGGTGAGCCGGCGGCCATTCGCTTCGCCGTGCCGCCCGACCGTACCGTGACGTTTCCCGATCTGGTGCGCGGCGACGTGTCGTTTCATACCTCCGTCATTGGCGATCCGGTCATCGTGCGCTCCGACGGCGGCCCGGCCTACAACTTCGCGGTGGTGGTGGACGATGCGTTGATGCGGGTGACGCATGTGATTCGCGGGGAAGACCACATTTCGAACACCCCGCGGCAGGTGCTGATGTACGAAGCGCTCGGGTTTGTGCCGCCGATCTTCGCGCACCTGTCGCTGGTGCTGGGGCCGGATCATGCGCCGCTGTCGAAGCGGCACGGCGCGACCAGTGTGTCTGAGTTTCGCGCGCGTGGGTACCTGCCCGAGGCGTTGGTGAACTATCTGGCGCTGCTCGGATGGTCGCCGGGTGAAGGCGAGGAGTTGTTGCCGGCCGGCGAGATGGCGCGCCGGTTCGACGTGACGCGCGTCAGTCACAGCGCGGCGGTGTTCGACACCGGGAAACTCGCGTGGATCAACCGGCACTACATGAAACAGTCGGAGCCGGCGCGGCTGGTGGCGCTGGCGATGCCGTGGTGTGTGTCCGGGGGACTGGTCACTGCCGACACGGCCGCGGCCCGTGACGTCGTTGGCGCCGTGCTGCCGATGGCCATTGGCGCGGTCGATCGGCTCGATGAAATTCCCTCGCGCGTGGCGTTTGTGTTTCGGTGGGACGCCGCCGAGGCGGCGAGGCGTGTGGCGGCAGAGCCCGATGGCCCGCGCGTGGTCGCCGCCTTTGCCGAGGTGATCGCCGGCCGTGGACCGCTCACCCGTGAGACGTTCCGCGCCGCCGCCACCAGAGTGCGCGAGTTGACTGGCGTGAAGGGCCGGGCCCTCTTCCATCCCATCCGCGTGGCCGTGACGGGGTTGGAGTCGGGCCCCGAACTCGATCTGGCCATCCCGGCCATCGATCGGGTGGCGTCCCTGTGCCACGCCGACGGCGTCTCCCCCGTGCCGTCGTGCGCGACCCGAGCCCAAATCGTCAATAGCAAATCGTAAATCGTAAATGTCATGCCTCTGATCTACGGCATCCATGCCGTCGCTGAAGCGCTCAAGGCGCGCCGGGTCTCGCGTCTTGTGCACGTCCGGGGCGCGGGCGCCCGGGTTGACGCGTTGATTGCGCGTGCCCACGCACTGCGCATCCCGATCGAGACCATCGACCGTCAGGCGATGGAGAAGGTGTCGCGGGGCGGCGTGCACCAAGGGGTGGCGGCCGATCTGGAGGCGCTGGCGGCCTATACGGTTGAGGAGCTGGTGGAGCAGGCCGAGGGGCCGCCGTTGCTGGTGGTGCTCGACAGTGTCGAGGATCCGCAGAACGTGGGGGCGATCCTGCGGTCGGTGGATGGGGCCGGCGGGCATGGGGTGGTGCGTCAGGCCCGGCACGCCGCGCCGCTTGATGGCGCCACGGCCAAGGCCTCGGCCGGTGCCGTGCACCACGTGAAGATTGCGACCGTGGTCAACATTGCCCGGACCATTGAGGAGTTGAAGGGGATGGGGGTGTGGACCGTCGGGCTGGCTGGTGAGGCCGGCGACGCCTACGACAGCCTCGACTACACCCTGCCGACCGCCTTTGTGGTGGGAGCCGAGGGGGAGGGGTTGCGGCGGCTCGTGCGGGAAACCTGCGATCGGCTCGTCCGGATTCCCATGGCCGGCCAGGTCGAAAGCCTGAATGTGTCGGTCGCCGCCGGCATTGTCATGTTTGAGGCGGCGCGGCAGCGCCGCCTCAGGGCATGAGGCTTCCAGGCCTGCGCCAGTCAAAAACTTGACAGGGCCAAAAAAAACTTGCCCCGGTTGCCGATCTGGCACGCACCGTGCTATCATCTGCGTTTTGTCTGGCTGGCGTAGCTCAGTCTGGTAGAGCAGCTGATTTGTAATCAGCTGGTCGGGGGTTCAAATCCCTTCGCCAGCTCCATTTTGTCGGGCGGTCAGGCCGGGACAGGACAGGTCAGAGGCGAGGTAGCGAAGCGGTCAAACGCAGCAGACTGTAAATCTGTCGGCCCAGCGCCTTCGAAGGTTCGAATCCTTCCCTCGCCACCACCCTTCGCCTCTCGCGGGGCTCGCGGCGACGGGTGGCGACGGGTGGCGACGGGTGGCGAACGGAGTCGCGAAGCGGGCGGAGTGAGACGAAGGCGGGAGTAACTCAGTGGTAGAGTCACAGCCTTCCAAGCTGTTGGTCGCGGGTTCGATCCCCGTCTCCCGCTCCACTGAGATGTGCAGGGGGCCAGGGCCGATGTAGCTCAGTTGGCAGAGCACGTCCTTGGTAAGGACGAGGTCACCGGTTCGATCCCGGTCATCGGCTCCAGAGAGCAAGGCCGCGCAACAGGGTTGTGCGGACGTGGTGGGGTGTTCGATCGTTGGGCAGCTCGTGAAACTCGTAGGCCAGACAGCGCGAGGCTGGGCCGATAAACGGAGAGAAGACAGCAATGGCGAAGGAGAAGTTCGATCGTTCAAAGCCGCACGTGAACGTGGGCACCATCGGTCATATCGACCACGGCAAAACCACGCTGACGGCGGCCCTCACCAAGGTCGCGGCGGGCAAGGGCTGGGCGAAGTTCGTGTCGTACGACGAGGTGGCCAAGGCGTCAGAATCGCAGGGCCGTCGCGATGCCACGAAGATCCTGACCATTGCGACCAGCCACGTCGAATACGGCACGGCGAACCGGCACTATGCCCACGTCGACTGCCCCGGACACGCCGACTACATCAAGAACATGATCACCGGCGCGGCCCAGATGGACGCCGGCATTCTCGTCGTCAGCGCGGTTGACGGCCCGATGCCGCAGACCCGCGAGCACGTGTTGCTCGCCAAGCAGGTCAACGTGCCGTACCTGGTCGTGGCGCTCAACAAGGTGGACGCCGTCGACGACCCCGAGTTGCTCGACCTGGTCGAGCTCGAAGTGCGCGACCTGCTCAAGAGCTACGGCTTCCCGGGCGACGATCTCCCGGTGATCCGCGTGTCGGCCCTCAAGGCCCTCAACGGTGACCCCGAAGGCGTCGAGTCGGTGCTCAAGCTCATGGAAGCGCTCGACACCTACATCCCGCTCCCCGAGCGCGAGACCGACAAACCCTTCCTGATGCCGATCGAAGACGTGTTCTCGATCTCGGGCCGCGGCACCGTCGTCACGGGCCGCATCGAACGCGGCAAGGTCAAGGTGGGCGAGGAGGTCGAGATCATCGGCTTCACCCCGACGACCAAGAAGGTCGTGACGGGCGTCGAGATGTTCCGCAAGCTGCTCGATGAGGGCGTGGCGGGCGACAACGTCGGCGTGCTGCTGCGCGGCGTGGAAAAGAACGACGTCGAGCGCGGCCAGGTGCTGGCCAAGCCCGGGTCGATCCTCCCGCACACGAAGTTCAAGGCCGAGGTGTACATCCTGTCGAAGGACGAGGGTGGCCGCCACACGCCGTTCTTCAACGGCTATCGTCCGCAGTTCTATATCCGGACGACGGACGTGACCGGCACGCTGCACCTGCCCGAGGGCGTGGAGATGGTGATGCCCGGCGACAGCACGACGATCACCGGCGAGCTCATGGCGCCGGTGGCCGTCGAAAAGGGCAGCCGGTTCGCGATTCGTGAAGGCGGCCGCACGGTCGGCGCCGGCACGATCACGGACATCATTGAGTAACGGCGGAACGGCGGGTCGTGGGTTAACACCCGGCGTGCTGGCGTCCGGAGGCCGGGGGCTTTCGGACGTCCGGTCGTGTCTGCCCGAGGGCAGGCACCCGCGCCGGGGGATCAGAGGGTGAGTGATGCGCGAAATTGTGTCGCTGGCGTGCACCGAGTGCAAACGCCGCAACTACAGCACCACGAAGAACCGCAAGAAGAGTTCTGAGCGGCTGGCGTTCAACAAGTTCTGCCGGTTCTGCCGCAAGCACACCGGCCATAAGGAATCGAAGTAAGACGTGCGGCGTGCGTCGTGCGCCGTGCGGCCGGACCGATGAACTCGCTGAGGGTGCGCTGAGAGTGGCTGAGAGTGGCTGAGGGTGAAGGTCCGGCGGTGTAAGCGGAGAGATGGTGAGATGCAGAGCTGGCGAGATGGAACACCTCGCCACCTCAGCACCTCTCCACCTGATAAGCCAGGCGGGGTGCAGGGGGCCCCGCCGATGCAGGTGCGGAGGAACGGAGCGGGGCGCTCTGGCCCCGCGGAGTGACGGAGCCAGGCGGGGTGCAGGGGGCCCCGCCGATGTATTAAAGGCCAGTAGCTCAATTGGTAGAGCATCGGTCTCCAAAACCGAGGGCTGGGGGTTCGAGTCCCTCCTGGCCTGCCAGCAACAACAACACACGAGTGGTGAAGGCAGCACGGGTGGTAAGGAAACACGGGTGGTAAGGAAGTGATGGTCGACAACGTAAAGGAATCGTCGGAACAGGGTGGCGGCTGGTTTGGTCGTGCCCGACGGTTCCTGTCCGAAGTGCGCAATGAACTGGCGCGCGTGACGTGGCCCTCCAGGCGCGAAGTCTGGGCGACCACGCTCGTCGTCGTGATCGTGGCCTCGTTGTTCGGGATCTACCTGTACGCGGTGGATCTGGGCGCGTCGGCGCTCGTGCGCAGGATCTTCGTCCAGTTCGGTGGCGCATGACCGACGTCAAGACCAAGCAGTGGTACATCATCCACACCTACTCGGGATTCGAAAATAAGGTGCGCGAGTCGCTGGAGCAGCGGGTGCAGGCCTATGGGCTGCAGGATGAAATCGGCGAGGTGTTGATCCCCACCGAGGACATCGTCGAGAAGCGGGGCGGGCGCGAGGTGAAGAGCTCCCGCCGATTTTTCCCCGGCTACGTGCTCGTCGAGATGTACATGTCCGACAACGCGTGGCATGTGGTGAAGAACACGCCGAAGGTCACGGGGTTTGTCGGGCCCGGCGCCAAGCCGATACCGCTGACGCGTGAAGAGGTGGACCAGATTCTGCACCAGGTGACGGTGGCGGCCGAGAAGCCCAAGCCGAAGTACACCTTCGAGAAGGGCGACCAGGTGCGGATCAACGAAGGCCCGTTTGCCAGCTTTAACGGCACGGTGGACGAAGTGAATATCGACAGGAACACCTTGAAGGTCATGGTGACGATCTTCGGGCGGGCGACACCGGTGGAACTGGATTTCCTCCAGGTCGAGAAGCTCTGAGCGTGAGTGTCTTTCGCAGGGCGTGGCTTTAGCGCGCGTTGAAGTAGAGAAGGTCGGATATGGCGAAGAAAGTACAAGCACAAGTGAAGCTCCAGATTGCCGCGGGCAAGGCGACCCCGGCCCCGCCGGTGGGCACCGCGCTCGGTCCCCACGGCGTGAACATCATGGACTTCTGCAAGAACTTCAACGCGAAGACCGCCGCGCAGGACGGGTTGATCATCCCGGCCGTCGTGACGATCTACTCCGACCGGTCGTACACGTTCATCACCAAGACGCCTCCGGCCGCCATCCTGCTCAAGCGGGCGGCCAACATTGCCAAGGGCTCCGGCGTGCCGAACAAGAACAAGGTGGGCACGGTCACGAGTCAGCAGGTCGAGGAAATCGCCAGGATCAAGCTGCCGGATTTGAACTGCGACAGCCTGGCGTCAGCCGTGCGGTCGGTGAGTGGCACCGCCCGGTCGATGGGGCTGGACGTCATCGGCTGACGCCGATGACGTCATTGAGGATTGACGTGGGAGGGCTCGAGGCCCGTCGGAACCACTGGAGAAATGTCATGCGCACGCGAGGGAAGAAGTATCAGGCCGCACGCGACCAGGTGCCGGTCAGACCGCATTCCGTGGAAGAGGCCATTCCGCTGATTCAGAAGGTCAAGTATTCGACGTTCGACGAAACCGTCGAAATGTCGATTCGCCTGGGTGTCGATCCGAAACACGCCGACCAGATGGTGCGAGGCACCGTGGTGCTGCCGCACGGGCTGGGCAAGTCGAAGACCGTGCTGGTCATCGCCAACGCGGAGAAACAGCGCGAAGCCAAAGAGGCGTTGGCCGATGAAGTGGGCGGCGAGGAACTCGTCGCCCGCATTCTCGGCGGCTGGACGGCGTTTGACGCCGTCGTCGCCACGCCCGACATGATGCGCGCGGTCGGCAAACTCGGCAAGGTGCTGGGCCCCCGCGGCCTGATGCCGAACCCGAAGACGGGCACGGTCACGCTCGACGTGGCGAAGGCGGTGCAGGAAATCAAAGCCGGCAAGGTGGAGTTCCGCGTGGACAAGGCGGGTGTCGTGCACGCGCCGATTGGCCGCATCTCGTTTACGACCGAGAACCTCGTGGCCAACGCGCACGCGCTAATGGACAGCATCATGAGAGCGAAGCCACCGGCCGCCAAAGGCCGGTATGTCAAGAGTGTGACCATGTCGTCGACGATGGGCCCCGGAGTGGCGATCGAGACGACGCACGTGGACCAGCTCGTCAAACATTAGGCGGCATTAGGCGGCCGGAGAGTCAGATCATGGCAGTGACACGAGCAGAAAAAGAAACCGAGCTGCAGCAGCTTGCCGCCGCGTTCCAGGCCACGGAAACCGCGGTGCTGGTGGATTATCGCGGCGTGTCGGTGCCGCAGGTGACGGACCTGCGGCGTCAGATTCGTGCCACCGGGTCGCAGTACATCGTCGTCAAGAACACGCTGGCGAAGCGCGCGTCGGCCGGGACGCCGTTTGAAGCCCTGGCCCCGCACTTTGTCGGCCAGACCGCGGTCGTGTTCACCGGGCCCGACCCGGTGGCGATGGCCAAGGCCCTGACGGCGTTCCTGAAGGACCTGCCGGCCGCGAGCATCAAGGCGGCGATGGTGCAGGGGCAGGTGGTGCCGGCGACGGCGATGGCGGAACTGGCCAGCTTGCCGGGCAAGCCGGAACTGTACGCGAAGTTGTTGTACGTGCTCCAGGCGCCGATGCGGCAACTGGTGACGGTGCTGTCGGCCGTGCCGCGCGACCTGGTGAATGTCCTGTCGCAGGCCGGGAAAAAGCGGGCGGAAGGATAGGGCGGGATTTTGAGTTTTCGATTCGATGAGGAGAAGCGCAATGACCGACATGACACAGCAGCAGGTGGTGGACTACATCAAGGGGATTTCGGTGCTCGAGCTGTCGCAGCTCGTCAAGGCGCTCGAAACGGAACTCGGCGTTTCGGCGGCGGCGATGCCGATGGCGATGCCGGGGATGATGGCGGGGGGCGGCGCGGCCGCGCCCGCGGAAGAGCAGACCGAGTTCACAGTGACGCTGACCGACATCGGCGGCAACAAGATCAACGTGATCAAGGTCGTGCGCGAAGTGACCAGCCTCGGGCTGAAGGAAGCCAAGGACCTGGTCGAGAGCGCGCCGAAGGCCGTCAAGGAAGCCGTGAGCAAGGACGAAGCCGCCGCCATCAGGAAGAAGTTCGAAGAGGCTGGTGCGAAGGTCGACGTCAAATAACGTCCGTCCGCGCGTCCGCGCGCGGGTGCACCGGCATGGAGCCGGGGGGCTTCAGCCCCCCCGGTCCGGACACCGGTCTGGACGTGTTTTTCGTCATGACGGGCCGGAGTCTGTGCGACTCCGGTCCGATGGTATTGGCATCGGCGTGTGCGCCACACGCCGGTGTGTCTCCGGCACGGCCCGAGGATCAGTGAATGTACAGCCTGCCCAAGAACGTCTATCGCGAACGCATCGATTTTTCGAAGATTTCGACCACCCTCCCGATGCCGAATCTCATCGAGATTCAGAAGAAGTCCTACGAGCGCTTCCTGCAGATGAATCGTCTGCCGGCCGAGCGCGAGGATGTCGGGCTGCAGTCGGTGTTCAAGTCGGTGTTTCCGATCAGCGATTTCCGGGAGAACTCGTCGCTCGAGTTCATCGACTATTCCATCGGCAACTGGGAGTGCAAGTGCGGCCGTCTCGCCGGCCTCGAGCACCTGCGCAAGAAGTGTGAAGGGTGCGGCACCGTGCTCGTGGCCGACCCGTACGGGGAAGGCGCGGTCGTCTGTCACTCGTGCGGCCGGGCGAACGAAGCCCGCGGCACCGTCTGTGACATCTGCGGCACCACCGTGAACATGAAGCTGAAGTACGACGTGGAGGAGTGCCAGGAGCGCGGCATGACCTACGCCGTGCCGCTCAAGGTCACGATCCGGCTGGTCGTGTGGAACAAGGACCCCGAGACCGGGGTGAAGACGATTCGCGACATCAAGGAGCAGGAGGTCTACTACGGCGACATCCCGCTGATGGGCGACCACGGCACCTTCATCGTCAACGGCACCGAGCGGGTCATCGTCAGCCAGTTGCACCGGTCGCCCGGCGCATTTTTCCACGCGGAAGAAAAGACGCTGTTCGGCGCGCAGATCATCCCGTATCGCGGCTCGTGGGTCGAGTTCGAGTACGACACGAAGAACCTGCTGTACGTCCGCATCGACCGCAAGCGCAAGTTCCTGGCGACGGTGTTCCTGCGCGCCCTGGGGCTGCGGAGCGCGGCCGAGATTCTGCGCACGTTCTACGCCTGCGAGGCCCTCGTCGTCAAGGACGGCGGCCGGGTGGTGTGGAAGGTATCCGACTCGCTGGTCGGCCGCCGCGCCGGCGCGCCGCTCAGCATTCCGGGCTCCGACCTGCAGATCTACGCGGGCAAGAAGGTCCGCAAGGATCAGATCGAGGCGTTGAAGAAGGCCGGCATCGAGGCGATCGAACTCGTCGACGCGGAGCGTGAAGGCGCGTGTGCCGCCGCCGATGTCGTCGACCCGTCCACCGGCGAAGTGCTGCTTGAGGCCAACGAGGAACTCACCGAGCGCGTGATCGCGATGGCGCAGGAGATGCACGTCGACCGGATCGACGTGTTCTTTCCGGAGAAGGACGAGATCGGGCCGGTGCTCTCGCAGACGCTGAAGAAGGATCCGATCCACAAGCCCGAAGAGGCGTTGATCGAAATCTACCGCCGCCTGCGGCCGGGCGATCCGCCCACCCTCGACAGCGCGCGGACGCTCTTCGAGAACATGTTCTCCAACCCGCAGAAGTACGACTTCTCGCGCGTGGGCCGTCTCAAGCTCAACACCAAGCTGAAGCTGCGGACGCCGCTGGACGACCGCATCCTGCACCCGCAGGACTTCTACGACGTGATCAAGTACCTGCTGCAGTTGCGGAAAAATCCCGCCGGCATCGACGACATCGATCACCTCGGCAACCGTCGCGTCCGCTCCGTGGGCGAACTCCTCGAGAACCAGTTCCGCATCGGGCTGGTCCGCATGGAGCGCGCCATCAAGGAGAAGATGTCGGTCTATCAGGAAATGGCGACCGCCATGCCGCACGACCTGATCAACGCGAAGCCGGTCATGGCCGCGATTCGCGAGTTCTTCGGGTCGTCGCAACTGTCGCAGTTCATGGACCAGACCAACCCGCTTTCCGAGGTCACGCACAAACGCCGCCTCTCGGCCCTCGGGCCCGGCGGGCTGTCGCGCGAACGCGCGGGTTTCGAAGTCCGCGACGTCCACCCGACCCATTACGGGCGCATCTGCCCGATCGAGACGCCGGAAGGCCCGAACATCGGCCTGATTTCGTCGCTGGCGTCCTACGCGCGCATCAACGACTTCGGCTTCATCGAGTCGCCGTACCGGAAGGTCAAGGACGGCCACGTCATCGACTACGTCATCGTCACCAACGCGGGCGGCCACCCGAAGTACGCGGTGGGCGATGTGGTCGAGGCGCACGAACTGGTGGGCGCCGACGGCCGGTCGAAGAAGAAGGGCGTCGAGTTCGAGCCGCACTGCTTCTATCTGTCCGCCTGGGAGGAAGACCAGTACGTCGTGGCGCAGGCGAACGCGGAAATGGACGCGGACGGCCACCTGGTCGCCGAGCGCGTGAACGCCCGCCAGGCGGGCGAGTTCATCCTGGCGCCGCGCGAGAAGATCGACTACATCGACGTGTCGCCGAAGCAGCTCGTGTCGGTGGCGGCCTCGCTCATCCCGTTCCTGGAGAACGACGACGCGAACCGCGCGCTGATGGGATCGAACATGCAGCGCCAGGCGGTGCCGCTGCTGCAGGCGCGGGCGCCGTACGTCGGCACCGGCATGGAGTACATCACGGCGCGCGACTCGGGCGCCGTGGTGGTGGCGCGCCGGACCGGCAGCGTGGACTACATCGACAGCAAGCGCATCGTCGTGCGCGTGGAAGGGAGCGATGTCGACGGCCTCTCGCGCGAGATGGGCGCCGATATCTACAACCTGACGAAGTTCAGGCGCTCGAATCAGAACACGTGCATCAACCAGCGCCCGATCGTCCGGGTGGGGCAGCGCGTGGCCAAGGGGCAGGTGCTGGCCGATGGTCCCTGCACCGAGCTGGGCGAGCTGGCGCTGGGCCGGAACGTGCTGGTCGCGTTCATGCCGTGGCGCGGGTACAACTTCGAAGACGCGATTCTGGTCTCGGAACGGATGGTGCGGGACGACTACTACACGTCGATCCACATCGAAGAGTTCGAGATCGAGGCGCGGGACACGAAGCTGGGCCCCGAGGAAATCACACGCGACATTCCGAACGTGTCGGAAAACTACCTGCGCGATCTTGACGAGAGCGGCATCATTCGCATCGGCGCGTCCGTCAAGTCGGGCGACATCCTGGTGGGCAAGGTGACGCCGAAGGGCGAAACCCAGTTGACGCCGGAGGAGAAACTGCTGCGCGCGATCTTCGGCGAAAAGGCCGGAGACGTGAAGGACGCGTCGCTGACGTGCCCCCCGGGCATTGAAGGCATCGTCGTCGGCGTGCGGATCTTCTCGCGCAAGGGCATCGAGAAGGACGATCGTGCCAGGCAGATCGAGCAGGACGAGCTCGAATTGATGGAAACCAACCTGCAGGACGAGATCCGCATCCTGCACGAGGAGACCAGGAAGCGGCTGACCCTGCTGCTGACGGGCCGCACGTTGCGGTCGGACCTGTTCGACCGCGACGGCCGCGAGCGCGTGGTCCGCAAGGGCACCACGCTGACCGGCGAGGTGATGGCCGATGTGCCGTTCACCACGCTGGTGCGCGCGCGCATCGAAACCGACGACCTCGGGTTCGAGGACGAGCTGCGCCGGATGGAGGATCGCACCGCGCAGCGCGTGGACGTCATCCAGCGCGAGTTCGAAGAGAAGAAGGAGAAGATCCGCCGCGGCGACGAACTGCCGCCCGGGGTCATCAAACTCGTGAAGGTGTTCGTCGCGATGAAGCGCAAGCTGTCGGTCGGCGACAAGATGGCCGGCCGCCACGGCAACAAGGGCGTGATCGCGCGCATCCTGCCGGAAGAGGACATGCCGTACCTGCCCGACGGGACGCCGGTGGAGATCGTGCTCAATCCGCTGGGTGTGCCTTCGCGCATGAACGTCGGGCAGATTCTGGAAACCCACCTGGGCTGGGCCGCGCACGCGCTGGGCCTCTATTTCGCGACGCCCGTCTTCGACGGCGCCCGCGAGACCGAGATCAAGAAGTGGCTCGACGAGGCGGGGCTGCCGCAGAGCGGCAAGACCCAGTTGCGCGACGGCATGACCGGCGAACAGTTCGAGCAGGACGTGACCGTCGGGTACATCTACATGCTCAAGCTGTCGCACCTGGTCGACGACAAGATCCACGCGCGGTCGATCGGCCCGTACTCGCTCATCACGCAGCAGCCGCTCGGCGGCAAGGCGCAGTTTGGCGGACAGCGCTTCGGCGAAATGGAAGTGTGGGCGCTCGAGGCCTACGGCGCCGCGCACATTCTGCAGGAACTGCTCACCGCGAAGTCGGACGACGTCACGGGACGCGCGAAGATTTACGAGGCGATCGTCAAGGGCGACGCGTCGTTCCAGCCGGGCCTGCCCGAGTCGTTCAACGTCCTGATCCGCGAGCTGCAGGCGTTGTGCCTCGACGTGCAGTTGCTCAAGACCAAGCCACGTCCGGGGGCGGAACCACCGCGTGCGGAAGAACCCGAGCCAACTCCGGACACACCGGTGGGAGCCTGACCAATGAGACCGAACCTGCAGGACAAGGGGCAACTCACATCCGACTTCGATTCGATCCGGATCAGTCTGGCGTCCCCGGAGAAGATCCTCCAGTGGTCGCACGGCGAAGTCACGAAGCCGGAGACGATCAACTACCGGACGTTCAAGCCGGAACGCGACGGCCTGTTCTGCGCCAAAATCTTCGGCCCGGTCACCGACTGGGAGTGTTTGTGCGGCAAGTACAAGCGCATGAAGCACCGGGGCGTGATCTGCGACAAGTGCGGCGTCGAAGTGACGCAGGCGCGGGTGCGGCGCGAGCGGCTCGGCCACATCGCGCTGGCCACGCCGGTCAGCCACGTGTGGTTCTTCAAGGGCCTGCCCAGCCGGATCGGGCACCTGCTCGACATCACCCTGCGCGACCTCGAGCGCATCCTGTACTTCGAGGCCTACGTGGTCGTTGACGCGGGTGAAACCGAGTTGAAGGACAAGCAGCTCCTCACCGAGGAACAGTACCGCCAGGAGCGCGAGACCTGGGGCTTCAAGTTCAAGGCGCAGATGGGCGCCGAGGCCATCAAGGATCTGCTGCGCCGCGTGAACGTGGACCGGCTGTCGGAGGACATGCGCGAGAAGATGCGCTCGGAAACCTCGGTGCAGAAGAAGCTGAAGTTCGCCAAGCGCCTGAAGGTGGTGGACGCCTTCCGCAAGTCGGACAACAAACCAGAATGGATGATTCTGGACGTCATCCCGGTCATTCCGCCCGAACTGCGTCCGCTCGTGCCGCTCGACGGCGGCCGGTTTGCAACCTCGGACCTCAACGACCTCTATCGCCGCGTCATCAACCGCAACAACCGGTTGAAGAAGCTGATGGAGCTGAAGGCGCCCGACGTCATCATCCGCAACGAAAAGCGCATGCTCCAGGAAGCGGTGGACGCGCTCTTCGACAACGGCCGTCGCGGCCGCGTGCTGCGCGGCGCGAACAACCGTCCGCTCAAGTCGCTGTCGGACACGCTCAAGGGCAAGCAGGGCCGGTTCCGTCAGAACCTGCTCGGCAAACGCGTCGACTACTCCGGCCGCTCGGTCATCGTCGTCGGTCCCGAGCTGAAGCTGCACCAGTGCGGGCTGCCCAAGAAGATGGCGCTGGAACTGTTCAAGCCGTTCATCTACCACAAGCTCGAAGCGCGCGGTCTGGTCTCGACGATCAAGCAGGCGAAGGAGATGGTCGAGCAGCAGCGCACAGAGGTGTGGGACATCCTGGAAGAAGTGATCCGGGAGCATCCCGTGATGCTCAACCGCGCGCCGACGCTGCACCGCCTGGGCATCCAGGCGTTCGAGCCGGTTCTCGTGGAAGGCAAGGCCATCCGCATCCACCCGCTCGTGTGCACCGCGTTCAACGCGGACTTCGACGGCGACCAGATGGCGGTGCACATTCCGCTGTCGCCCGAGGCACAGATCGAAGCCTCGGTGCTGATGATGTCGTCGAACAACATCCTGTCGCCGGCCTCCGGTCAGCCGATCGCCGTGCCGTCGCAGGACATCGTGCTCGGGTGTTATTACCTGACCAAGGCGAAGGTCGACGCCAGGGGCGAGGGCCGCGCGTTTGCGACGGTTGACGACGTGCTGCTGGCGCTGGAGGCGGGCGTAGTCGAGACGTTGTCGTCGGTGCGGCTGCGGTACACGGGCCGGCTGATTGACCTGACCCTGGCCCGCGACTCGCAGGATCTGCTCGACGCCACCGAGACCCTGGTCAAGGGCACGATCATCACGACCACGGTCGGCCGCGTGATCTTCAACAGCGCGCTGCCGCCCGAGATGCCGTTCATCAACGGACTGCTCAAGAAGAAGGGCCTGCAGCAGGCGGTGCGGTACTGCCACCTGCACTACGGGCTCGAGCCGACCGTGCAGATGCTCGACAGCCTGAAGAACCTCGGCTTCCTGTACGCCATGAAGTCGGGCATCTCGATCGGCATCGACGACCTGATCATCCCGGCCAGGAAGGCCGAGTTCGTGCAGGACGCGCGCGACGAGGTGATCAAGGTCGAAGGCCAGTATCAGGACGGCGCGATCACCAACGGCGAGCGGTACAACAAGGTCATCGCGATCTGGTCGGAAGTGACCGAGAAGATCGCGGACGAGATGTTCGGGGAGATGGAGGCGCTCGACAGGTCGGGGCGCAGCTTCAACCCCGTCTACGTCATGGCCGACTCGGGCGCCCGCGGCAGCAAACAGCAGATCCGGCAGTTGGCCGGCATGCGCGGCCTGATGGCGAAGCCGTCGGGTGAAATCATCGAGTCACCCATCACGGCGAACTTCCGTGAAGGCCTCACCGTGATGGAGTACTTCATCTCCACGCACGGCGCCCGCAAGGGCCTGGCCGACACGGCCCTCAAGACCGCCGACTCGGGGTACCTGACGCGGCGTCTCGTGGACGTGGCGCAGGACGTCATCATCTCCGAGACCGACTGCGGCACGCTGGACGGCCTTGAGGCCCGCGCGATTGTCGACTCGGGTGGCGAAATCGTCGAGCGGCTCGGCGACCGCATCATCGGCCGCGTGGCGCTCGACTCGATCGCCGACCCCTCCTCCGGCGAGGTCATCGTCGACGCGGCAGGCGAGATCGACGAGAAGCTCGCCGATCGCATCGAGGATTCGGGTATCGAGCGCGTCAAGATTCGCTCGGTGCTCACGTGCGCGGCGCGCCGCGGCGTCTGCGCCAAGTGTTACGGGCGCGACCTGTCCACCGGCAAGATGGTGGAAATGGGCCTGGCGGCCGGCGTCATCGCCGCGCAGTCGATCGGCGAACCCGGCACGCAGTTGACGATGCGGACGTTCCACATCGGCGGCACGGCCTCCCGCGTCGCCGACCAGTCGACGATCGAGACCCGCCACAAGGGCACCGTGCGGTTCGACGGGCTCCAGACCGTGGCCGGACGTGAAGGCGCGTCAGGCGTGGCGGGACGGACGCTCATCGTGATGAACCGTTCGGGGTCGATCAACATCGCGGACGACAAGGGCGTGGTGCGCGAGCGCTACTCCGTGGTCTACGGCGCACGCCTCAAGGTGCGCGACGGACAGCCGGTCGAGAAGGGCCAGGTCCTGGTCGAGTGGGATCCGTACACGTTCTCGATCCTCACCGAGTCGGGTGGCCAGGTCCACTTCAAGGACATCATCGACAAGGTGACCGTCCACGAGGAAGTGGACGAAATCACCGGCATGTCCCACCTGATCATCGTCGACTCGCCGGACGAGAAGAAGCAGCCGGCGATCGAGGTGGTGAGCGCCGAGGGCAAGGTGCGCAACCGGTATCACATGCCGTCGAATGCCCACCTCATGGTGAGCAACAACGACGAGGTGCACCCGGGCGACGTCATCGCGAAGATTCCGCGCGAGACGACCAAGACCAAGGACATCACGGGCGGTCTGCCGCGCGTGGTCGAACTGTTCGAAGCGCGCAAGCCGCGTGAAACGGCCGTCATCTCGGAAATTGACGGCGTCGTGCGCCAGGGCGGCATCGTCAAGGGCATGAGAAAAATCCTGGTCGTGCCTGACGACGGGGGTGAGGCGAGGGAATACTCGTTGCCGCGCGGCGTGCACGTCAACGTGCAGGAAGGCGACCGCGTCAGCGCGGGCGAGCCGCTCATGGACGGACCGCGCAACCCGCACGACATCCTGGCGGTGCTCGGCGAGAAGGAACTGCAGGGGTATCTGGTCAACGAAGTCCAGGAGGTGTACCGGCTGCAGGGTGTCAGCATCAACGACAAACACATCGAGGTCATCGTGCGGCAGATGATGCGGTGGGTGAAGGTCGAGGACGTGGGCGACACCGAGTTCCTGTTCGACGAGCAGATGGACAAGTTCCGGTTCCAGGAGGAAAACGAGCGGGTGTTGCAGCTCGGCCTTCAGCCGGCGAAGGGCCGTCCGCTGCTGCTGGGCATCACGAAGGCGTCGCTGTCGACCGACTCGTTCATCTCGGCGGCGTCGTTCCAGGAGACCACGCGGGTGCTCACCGAGGCGTCGATCTCGGGCAGGGTGGACCACCTGCGCGGCCTGAAGGAGAACGTCACGATGGGCCGTCTCATCCCGGCGGGCACGGGCTTCGCTGTCTACCGCAACGTCCGGATTCCCGGGGACGAACCGCCGCCCCCGCCGCCGCCGTCTCCGGAAGAACTGGAACTGCAGCGCGAGATGGACGACCTCACCGACGCGGACTACATGTTCCGGGACGACGGGAAATAGGCAGACCCCTCAAATCATCGAGTCCCCTGACGGGCGCGGCTGGGCAACCAGCCGCGCCCGTGCTGTCTGTGGTGTCCATACGTGATCCACCGGCCGGCGCTGGAGTCTCTGACGTGGCCGATCGGCGGACGTTTGCGCGATAATCGGACCGTGACGCCAGAGTCTTACGCCGGCCTGCCCGGCGCCGATGTCGTGGCCGAGGGCCTTCGCGACCTGATGGCGGGACGTGAGACCCTGGCGTCGCTCATCGTTCAGGTCGGTGCGCCCAGATTGCGCGAGCTTGGCTTTGAGGTACCGTTCGGTGCTCCGCTGCCGGAGCACCGCCTGTATGCGCTGTTGGCGCGCGAGTCGCCGGACATCGCGCATGCCCGCTACAACGCGTGGATTCGTCGTCTCGTCAGCTTTGAGCGGGCGTTGGCATGCGCGAGTTAGCGGACGCCGATCGCATCCGGGCGTTCATGAAGGCGCTGGCTCGCGCGGCTGCGTCGCCGGGTCGTGTTTATCTGACTGGCGGAGCCACGGCTGTGCTCCATGGCTGGCGCGACGCCACGGTGGATGTCGACATCAAACTTGTGCCCGATGCCGATGGACTCCTGCGCGCGATTCCACGGATCAAGGAGTCGCTGAATGTGAACGTGGAGTTGGCCGCGCCAGATGACTTCATTCCCGTCAAGGACGGGTGGCCCGACCGCAGTCCCTTCATCAGCCAGGAAGGCTTGTTGTCGTTTCACCACTTCGACTTGGATGCGCAGGCCTTGGCGAAGATTGAACGTGGCCATGAAACCGACCGGGCGGACGTCGCCCAATTGATCGACCGTGGCCTGGTCGATCCCGATCGGTTGCTGGTGTATTTTGACGCCATTGTCGACCGGGTGTATCGGTACCCGGCCATCAACGCGTCGTCGTTTCGCGCCGCGGTGATCGCCGCGGTGGATCGAGCGAAGCGGCGAGCGGCTGGGGAGCTCTCAGGGGGCCAATGAAGACAAGCCGGACAGTGCTGTGTGATGGCGTTGGCAAACCGGTCCCGAAACATGGCCGGCGTCTCTATCCCGGTTCGGGTCCTGTCCCGGACGCTCGGGGCCGGCAAACGCGTGCTGTCGCCGGGCGGCACGGTGAGAACCGACGACCGGGGTTCCTATCGCCCCTTGGCGTGCCGGCCGGACAGTATCTGTTGCGCGCCGTCAAGGGGCCCGAACGACTGAGGAGGGCGCCGCCGCCGGGGCCGATTCGGTCTCTGCTGTGGGCGACACTACCGATTTCGGTCGAGACTTCCGACATCCGCGACCTCGCGGTCACGCTTCGCACGGGCTTTCGTATTGCTGGCAGGCTTGAATTCGACAGTGCCAGCGGCGACCAGCCATCAGCGGACGTCGTGCGACGCCTGGTGGCCACGATCGAATTGGCGGATGGACGGCCACTGGACACGCCCGTGTTGGGTCGGATCGGGTTCGACTTCGATGGCCGATTCTCCAGCCGCGAGTTGCCGCCGGGCCGGTACTATCTTCGCCTCAACACCCCACCGCCCGGTTGGACATTCAAGAGCGCGATGTGGAACGGCCGTGACGTGGCGAACGTGCCGTTGTCGCTCGATCAGGACGTGAACGGCGTGGTGCTCACCCTCACGGACCATCCAGGCGAATTGCACGGCTGGGTACAGACTGCGTCGGGTGCCCGTGACGCCGCGGCGACGGTGTTGGTCTTTCCGGCCGAGCGCGCATCCTGGGTCGACTCCGGGAACAACCCGCCGCGGCTTCGCTCGATTCGCGCCGGCCGGGATGGCGCCTACAAAGTCGTGGGGCTTCCCGCCGGCGCCTATCTGGTCGTCGCCGTCGCGGATGACGCGGTACCCGACTGGCAGGATCCGACGACGCTGCAGACGCTTGCTCGAATGGCGACCCGGGTCACGCTGGCCGATGGCGACACGCGATCATTGGAGATGAAGACCGTGGCGGTGCGGCGATAACGCGATCCATGAGAAGCCTGGCGCTGCTGATCGCCGTGTGCCTGGTACCGTCGGCGTTGCTCGCATCGCAGCAGTCCAGAGACGTGAGAACGGTCACCACGGGAACCGCCGAGATCTCGGGAACGCTGGTGACGGACGACACGACTGCCACGCCGGTTCGACGAGCCATCGTCACGCTCACGGGCCACGAACTCAGCAGGAGCGGCTTGATCGCGGTGACCGACGACGCCGGACAGTTCGCCTTCACGAGCCTGCCGGCTGGCCGCTACTCTCTGTCGGCCTCGAAGTCTGGCTATCTTCCCTCGATGTACGGCGCCAAACGGCCGGCAGGACCGGGCACCGCAATCGTTGTCGGCGGTGGACAGCGCGAGGCCGGCGTGCTCATGAAGCTCCTCAAGGGCAGCGTCCTCTCCGGTACGGTGCTCGATGACGCCGGACGGCCTGCACCCGATGTGACGATTGCGACATACTGATCCTCAGCCTCGGAGAGCACGTGGTCACGGAAGTAGCGGCTCAGCGAAGCCGGTGTATGCAGATCCACGACCTGATTGAACAGTCGGCCCAGTTCGTCCTGCATCGAAAAGAATGCCAGGCCTGGCGTTCGCCCGGGTTCGAACTCAACGAGCACGTCGATGTCGCTGTGGGCGCCAAAATCCTCTCGCAACGCCGACCCGAACACCGCGAGCCGGCGAATATGATTCCGCTGGCAGAACTCAGCCAGTCGCACCCGATCGATGAAGACCTTCGGACTCATGGAACTTCCGTGATTCTACCCCTCCTGATGCCGGTACGCTCATCCGGAGCGTCCCGTTCCATTCACGTGGCCTTCGCGCGACCTCTGGACGTCGCCCGCTCCTTTACCGGGACGCGCGGCCGCATCGTGCCGGGTCAACATGAGTGCATGTTATGAAGTGTGCCTTCTCGCGTCTGGCTCCCCGCAGGCCGTCGGATACGGACCGTGGCTGCGGGGCTGTTGATGACCACTCAGCCCACGAACGTGCGCGCGTGCTGCAGCTCCGGCCGCTCGGTGTCCGGCTCGCCGGCCACGTCCAGCAATTGTTTGTAGAACATCCGCGCCTTCGCACGGTCGCCGGCGGCCTCGGCCGCGAGGCCCGCGCCGTATAACCCGCGGAAGCGATTGGGCTCTTTCTTCACGGTGGACTCGAACGCCGCCAGCGCTTCTGGTGCGCGGCCGGCCTCGAGCAGCATGTAGCCGAGCAACTCACGCGCGGGCGCGAGCGGCCCTGGCGAGATCGCCGACTTGTCCGTCGCGTCCTCGGCGTCCGCCGCCGCGCGCATCTGCGCGAGGCCATCGTCAGTCTTCCCTCCCGCGAAGGCCACCCACGCCAGCGCGACACGGCGCTGAATGTCGACCTGTTCGGCCCAGTACGCGTCCTGCCGCGACTGCAGTGTGTCGCGGAGGGCTGCGAGGCGCTCGATGTCGGTCATCGCCGCGGCGGGATTCCCGCTGCGCGCGGCGCCGATGGCGCGTGCGAAGTGCGTCATCGCTTCGGTGAAGGGGGTGTTCGCCGGACGGACGGGAAGCGCCGCGGCTTCGGCCCAGGCGCCACGCTCAAGCGCGTAGCGGGCCGGCATCGCCGCCATGGCAAAGGCGCCGACGCCGGCGGCGCCAATCGCGATGCCGTCGGCGCCGCTGACCAGCGTCAGCGTGTGGTCAAGCACGGCCCTGGCGGCCTTGTCCTGCGCGATCTGCAGGTACGCATAGACCTGATAGTCGAGCGCGTGCAACTCCTCGCCAGGCGTGCTGCTCCTGCTCGCGGCCTCGGCGGACCTGCGGTTCGCCTCGATCGATTCCTTCCAGTAGCCCAGGCGCGTGAAGGTGTGCGACGGCATGTGGAGCGCGTGCGGCACGGCGGGCGCGAGCGAGGCGTAGCTGCGCGCCGCGTCGAGGGCCTTGTCGGCGAGGGGCGGATGGTCGTAGGCGTGAATGATGTAATGCGCCAGCCCGGGATGCGCCGGGTGTGCCTTGAAGAGCGGCTCGAGGATCGCCGCGGCCTTCAGTTGCTGCGCGTACGTCTTGTCGGTGGGCACGGCCGTCTGAGTCACGGCCAGCGCGTAGAAGATGCGCGCTTCCATGTCGGCTGGAAAGTCACGCGCGACCCGCTCCATCGCCTGTTCGTAGGCGACGGTCCGGGCGCGCTGCGTGGCCGCCCCGCCGTCGCGAAAGAGCTCGGCGGCCGCATTGATGTAGGCGCGCTCGCGCGGCGTCGGCGTGCCGGTCTTCTGCGCCTGTTGAATCGCCGCGCGGCCGCCCTCGATCTGCTGCGCCGCGCGCAGACCGGCAAATGGGTTGCCCCACTGGCTGAGCGCAATCCCCCAGTACGCGATCGCGCAGGACGGATCTTTGGCGAGCACGCCGTTGAACGCCGCAATCGCTTCGGCAAACCAGAACGAGTGCAGCAGGGCGACGGCCCGGTTGACATCCGCTTTCAGCGCCGGAGCGCACGAGGTGTCGAAATTCACGTGCGCGCTGCCGACCTGATCCGGCGAGCCGGCCGCGTGCTGCTCGTGCTGCGCGAACGCCAGCACCGGGAGCGAAAACACGGCGAACGCCGTGACGACGCCGAATGCCGTGACCACGATGAGACGCTTCATATGACCTCCTCGGACAACGGTTTCTGTGGGGACCGGATCGACATTATAAGCTGAATTCCTTGACGCCCCCACAAGGTGTACGATAGCCACAGCTTCCGGCAGGTTGGTCATGCGACGATTGACAGGGGCGCTGATGCTGCTTGGAGTCATGGGCGTGGGCGCGTGTGACCGCGCCGGGACACCCACCGCGCCGGCGGTGCTCACGGTGACCCTCGCAGGGAACGATCTCATCTACCAGCGGGTGTCGAACGAAACCAGTGGTTATACGACGGCCGACAGGCTGACCCTGGTGATCGGGGGCCGAGCAGACACCAATCAACCCGGCATCGCCAACTGCACGCTGTTCCCAATCGGCGACCAGCGTTTTACCTGCACCCGTGGTGTCACACTGGACCGCGATACCGGCTACTGGATTTATGTCAGTGATCCCACGCGCCGCGACAAGTACGTCTGCTGCTGGTTCTGGCCCGATTTCGGCGACGAGTTCCTTGTCTTCGGGCAGCGCCTCACGCGCACCGGCACTGTGACGGGCACCTCCAACCGCTTTTCAGTCGCCGCGCACTTTTTCCGGCTTTTTGGTCCTGGTGGCACGGTCGAGTAGCTGACCCGGTCCGGACTGGACGCGTTGGCCGAGCTCCGCGCGCCCGGGTCCTCTCCCCCCGGGACCCCGGGACCTCTCCCCCTTGGACCTCTGGACCCTGGACCTCTGAACCCCCTGCGGTTCCCGCGTAAACGTCGGGAACCGTTTGATAGTATGCCCGCACCATGACCGAATCCGGGACCGCTCCGCCCGCTCCTTCGTCTCCGCTTGATCGTGCCCTGCCAGCGATGCTGGCGTTGTTCGTGGGGAGCGGCTGTGCCGCGTTGATCTACGAAGTGGTCTGGTTCCAGATGCTCCAGTTGTCGCTGGGCTCCTCGGCCGTGTCCATCGGCGTCCTGCTGGGCGTGTTCATGGGCGGCATGTGTCTGGGCAGTTGGTTCTTTCCGAAGTACGTGGACGCGCGGCACCATCCGCTGAAGGTCTACGCCTACCTCGAACTGGGCATCGGCGCCTGCGGTCTGCTGGTCCTGCTCATCGTTCCGCTGCTTGGCGGCGTGTACACCGCGGTCGCGGGCACCGGTCAGTTCAGCGTGTTTCTGCGCGGTCTGGTCGCGGCCGTTGTCCTGCTGCCGCCCACGCTGATGATGGGCGCGACCTTGCCTGCGATCGCCCGCTATGTGGAAACGACGCCCAGGGGCGTGTCCTGGATGGGCTTCTTCTACGGCGGCAACATCGCCGGCGCGGTCGTCGGGTGTCTGCTCGCCGGGTTCTATCTGCTGCGCGTGTTCGACATGATGACGGCCACGTTCGTAGCGGTGGTGCTGAACGCCGCCGTGGCGGGTCTGGCGCTGGTGCTCATGAGGTCGGCCACGTACGCGCCCACGTCCACGGCCACCCGCGAGACCGCGCTGGCGCCGGGCGCCAAGGTCGTCTACGTGGCGATTGCGCTGTCGGGACTGACCGCGCTGGCCTCGCAGGTCATCTGGGCCCGGGTGCTGTCGCTGCTGTTTGGCGCGACGGTTTACACGTTCTCGTTAATCCTCGCCGTGTTCCTCGTGGGCCTGGGCATCGGCAGCAGCCTGGGCTCGTCGCTGGCGCCTACGCTCAAACATCCACGGGTGGCCCTGGGCTGGACGCAGATGCTGCTCTGTGTTGCCCTCGCGTACGCGGCGTACATGACGAACGCGTCGCTGCCGTTCTGGCCGATCAACCCCTCGATCTCCTCCAACACGTTCTTCAACTTCCAGCTCGACCTGATGCGCGCCGCGTTCGTCGTGCTGCCGGGGGCGATCCTGTGGGGCATGAGTTTCCCGCTCGCGCTGGCCTCGGTGGCCGAGCGCGGCCAGGATCCGGGCCGTCTGGTGGGCGGCGTCTACGCGGCCAACACGGTCGGCGCCATCGTCGGTGCAATGTTCGTGAGCCTGGTGTCGATTGCCTGGATCGGGTCGCAGCACACACAGATGGCGCTCATCGGCATCGCCGCGATCTCGGGCCTGATGCTGCTGGCCCCGCACGCCGACGAAACCGGTCAGGGCAAGTCGCAGATGGCCAGCATGGTGACGCTCGTCATCGTGACGGCCGGCGCGGGTCTGCTCGCGCGCACGGTGCCGCCGATGCCGGGCCTGCTCGTCGCCTACGGCCGCTACGCGGCCACCTGGGTCGGCCAGAACGAGATCATCTACACGGGTGAGGGCATGACCGCCTCGGTCGCCGTTTCGCGCACGCCGAATGGCGTCCTCAACTATCACAACGCCGGCAAGGTCCAGGCCTCGAGCGAGCCGAAGGACATGCGCCTGCAGCGCATGCTCGGGCATTTGACGACCTTGATTCCCGAGAACCCGAAGACGGTAATGGTCATCGGCCTGGGCGCCGGCGTCACGGCTGGCGCGGTGTCGATCGACCCCGAGCTGACCGCGGTGACCATCGCCGAAATCGAGCCGCTCGTGCCCCGCGTGGTGTCCACCTACTTCTCGGAATACAACTTCGACGTCATTCGCAATCCGAAGGTGCGGGTGCACCTTGACGACGCGCGGCACTTCCTGCTGACGACCAAGGAGACGTTCGACGCGATTACGTCGGACCCGCTCGATCCGTGGGTGAAGGGCGCGGCCACGCTGTATACGCGCGAGTTCTTCAACGTGGTGAAGTCGAAGCTGAATCCGGGCGGCGTGGTGACGATCTTCGTGCAGTTGTACGAAAGCTCCGACGCCGCGGTGAAGAGTGAAATCGCCACGTTCCTGGATGCGTTCCCCAACGGCGTGGTGTTCGCCAACACCACCAACGGCCAGGGGTATGACCTGGTGCTCGTCGGGCAGGTGGACCCGGGACCGATCGATGTGGATCGCGTGCAGGCGCGGCTCAACGACCCGAAGAACGCGGCCATCTCCCGGTCGCTGGCCGAAATCGGGATCTACTCGGCGGTCGACCTGTTCGGCACCTACGGCGGCCGCAAGGACGACATGGGCGGCTGGCTGCGGGGCGCCGAGATCAACACCGACCGCAACCTGCGTCTGCAATATCTGGCCGGTCTGGGGCTGAACCTCTATCAGAGCGCGGAAATCTACCGGAACATGTCGGCCGAGAGCCGGTACCCGGAAGGGTTGTTCACCGGGTCTGACGAGACCATTCAGGAGCTTCGCGCGGCGATTCAGCGGGCGCACGGCCGGTAGTCTCCGGCCGCGTTCGTGGTACCATCCGAGACCATCCCGTCATGCTGACCCGTCACCGACTGACCGTCGTGGTCCTGGGGCTCGCCCTCGCGGTGGGCGGCGCACATCTGTCGTCGGCGGGCGCCCGGGCGCCCGCCCCTGCCACGCGGGCCGCCGCGCCGCCCAGCGCGGCGGTCACCTCGCCCTCGCTGCCGGCGAAGCTGTCGGACGCCGAGTACTGGACGCTCATCACCGACCTCTCCGAGGCGGACGGGTTCTTCCGGTCCGACAATCTCGTGTCGAACGAGATCCACCTGCAGACGATCATCCCGGATCTGGTCAGGGTCACCAGACCGGATCGGGTGTACCTGGGCGTCGGACCCGAGCAGAACTTCACCTACATCGCGGCGCTCAAGCCGCGCATGGTCTTCATCATCGATGTGCGTCGCGGCAACCTGCACACCCACCTGATGTACAAGGCGCTCTTCGAGCTGTCGAAGGACCGCGCCGACTTTGTGTCGATGTTGTTCTCGAAGAAACGGCCCGACGGACTCACGACGACGTCCACGGCGCACGAGATCTTCAGCGCCTACGCGGCCGTGGAAACCAGCGAGGCCCTCTACAAGACCAACCTCAGGACGATTCAGGACCACCTGGCGAAGGCGCACGAGTTTCCGCTGAGTGCCGACGACCTCAAGGGGCTGGAATACGTCTACTACCACTTCTACTGGTACGGTCCGAGCCTGACGTACTCGTCAAGCGCCGGGGGCGGCGGTCGTGGCAGCTTCGTCACCTACCAGTCGCTGATGGTGGCCGACGACGGGATGGGGACGTCGCGGAGCTATCTGGCGAACGAAGACAACTTTCTCTTTCTGAAGAATCTGGAGAGCCGGAACCTGCTGGTGCCGGTGGTGGGGAACTTCGGTGGCCCGAAAGCCATCAGGGCCGTTGGCCAGTACGTGAAGGCGCGGGGCGCCGTCGTGTCCGCGTTCTACCTGTCGAATGTCGAGCAGTACCTGTCGCAGGATGGCCTCTGGTACACCTTCTGCGGCAACTTCGCGACGCTGCCGCTTGATGACACGAGCATGTTCATCTATTCACAGGGTGGCGGCGGAGGCGGTCGCGGCGGGGGTGGCGGGTTGTTGTCGTGGTATCGGCCGATTCGGGCCGACGTAAAGGCCAACAAGTGCGACGCCGGGGTGCCTTCCTTCTCGGCATCGAGGATATCTACGGTCAGTTCTTTCTGCACGGGCCTGGGCTGACGTACTCGTCGCGTCCCGGTGGGGGCGGCGGCGGGGGTTTCGGGCGGGGAGGCTGGGGGTTCTACGAAAACCTCGCCACGTTGCCCGTGTCGGAGCGCAGCGTGATTATCCGGTCGGTCTCGCCGCGCGACGGCTACCTCGGCGTGCCGCAGGGGCCCGACGGCCGCGCCAACGTGATGGATCCCAACATCCTCCATGGCCCTGCGTGGCCCTCCATGGTGGGGTTCTCTGGACCTCTGGACCCCTCTATTCCCTCCAACTCTTCACGTCCGCGCCCGCGGGCGCGTGTGTCACAATGTGGGCGACCATGCGCTGGTGCAGGTCGGCGCCGCGCGGGCCCCAGCAGTGCGGCGCCATGGGCTGGAAGACGACCTCGCCGGTGAACGGCGGGTCCTTCGCGCGCTCCGTGAAGAACTCGTCCAGCATGCGCAGGCCCATGTTCAGGGTAATACGAGTCCATGTCGCCCATGTAGATGTGCAGCTTGTGTGACAGTTTTGGCCCCAGCGTCGTCCACTGCGCCTCGAGGATGTGGCGCAGGTCGTACTTCTTCCAGGCCTCGGCCACGGTCTTGTTGATGGCGCCCGTGTCCTTGTCCCAGAGGCGCACGGGGTAGCCGTCGGGGCCCACCGGTGAGTACGTGGCTTCCCAGATGTCCCATTGCCCACCCGATCGGGATTTGTCGCCGACGATGAGCTCGTACCAGTTTTCGTCTTTCATCATCGACTGGATGTTGCCGTCGGGACGCCGCTGGTTCGGACGTTCGGTCTTCGTCCAGTCGCGCTCGATCCAATACGCGTTCGCGTCGTCATAAATGTTGACGATCTGGTGGTAGCGGAAGTCGACGCTGTCGGGGCAACGCGAGAACGTGCCGCCGTAGAAGTCGGGGTGGAAGATCTGGTGCGCGAGCGCGATCCAGCCGCCGGTGGAGCCGCCCGTGAGGACGCGCGCCCAGGGTTCGCGAATCACACGGAAGCGCGTTTCGATCGCCGGGATGAGTTCCTGCAGAATCGCATCACCAAAGGGACCGTTGTTCTTGGAGTTCACCGCGTACGAGTCGTCGTAGTACGGCGACGGATGCTGCAGCGTGACGTACATGACGCGCGGGGTGCCGTCGGCGAGCCAGTACGTGCGGAAGGCCTCGTCGCGATCGCACCCGGCCGGCGCGGCGGTGGAGAAGTGGCCGTGCTGGAAGACGATCGGGTACTTCACCTCCGGGTGCGCGTCGTAGTCGCGCGGCAGCAGGATCGTGGCGCCCAGAAAGATCGGGTGGCCCCACCATTTCGACAGGATGTTGCTCTGAATCTTGAACCGCTTGACCAGTTCGGTGTCGGCCGGCGGTTCGATGGGCGGGATGACCTGGTCGGCCACCAGCCGAATCGGCGTCGTGGTCCCCGGATCGACACGGAGGCGGAGCGGGTCGCCGTAGAGGTTGCCGGGGGACGTGCGCCAGTTCTGGCCTTCCCACTGGTCCATGTGCAGCCAGACGGTGTGGCCGTCGGCCCGGGGGAACCGGGTATAGACGTTCACAAATGGCTGCACCCAGTACTCGCCGGGGGGCAGGTCGGCCAGACGCCGGACCGGGTGTCCGGCTGCGGACGGCGTGAAATTAACGGTGGCTCCAGGGGCCAGTTGGTCGATCGGCACCGAGAACAGGGGGCTGCCGGTGGGCCCTGCCTGCCGGATGGGCGTCTGTCGGTCATTCACCCGACTGATCGCGACGTACACCCGGCCGGTGACCGCCTCCGGTCGGGCTTCCGGAGCGAACGACACCATAAACACGGGTTGAGCCGCTTGCCCAGCGGTCAGGCTCAGCCCCGGGGCGACGGAGAACGCGAGGACGGTGGCGAGGACGAATCGGCGGACCATGGGCGAATTCTGCCACAGTCCCGGGTTTTCACCATGGCCCCCCATGGGCTCTCCATGGTGAGGTTTGCCATTCGGGATTTGTTCTGCTAGACTCGTCAGGTTCTTCGGGTCCTGGGACACCCTATCCAGGATCCGCTTCAGGTCGATGCCCACCGGGACGGTTGGCACGCACGACACACGACCTGGGAGTAACCGAGCGACCTGCCCGCCGCGTCATGCGCGGCCGTTGCGGTCGCCACGCTGACACCAGCAATAGGGGGAATGTTTCAGGTGCCGAGCTGCGGCTCTCAGGCCTGAGGCGACACGAACCGCCGGGTTGCGGCGACGCATGCGCGTCGTCACCCGCGGCGGGAATGTGCTGACGTGTTTTGTTGGGGACGAGAGTTCAGGTATGCCGACGATCAGCCAACTGGTTCGCAAGGGTCGCGACAAGGTCTTGTGGAAGACCAAGAGTCCCGCGCTGCAGGGCAGCCCGCAGAAGCGGGGCGTGTGTGTGCGCGTGTTCACCCAGACCCCGAAGAAGCCGAACTCGGCGCTCCGCAAGGTGGCGCGGGTACGGCTCACCAACGGCATTGAAGTGACGACCTACATTCCCGGTGTGGGACACAACCTGCAGGAACACTCGCTGGTGCTCATCCGCGGCGGCCGTGTGAAAGACCTGCCGGGTGTGCGCTACCACGTGGTGCGGGGCACGCTCGACACGGTGGGCGTGGCCGGGCGCATGCAGGGACGTTCGAAGTACGGCGCCAAGCGCCCGAAGAAGGCGTAAGGGGACAACACCATGCCGCGTAGACGGGAAATTGCGAAACGTGAAGTGCCGGCGGACCCGATTTATGACAGCCCGCTGGTGACCAAGTTCATCCGCACCATCATGAAGGACGGCAAGCGGAGCACGGCCGAGCGCATCATGTACGGCGCGCTCAACCTCGTGAAGGACAAGACGTCGGACGACCCGCTCAAGATTTTCAAGAAGGCGGTCGACAACGTCAAGCCGGCCCTCGAAGTGAAGTCGCGCCGCGTCGGCGGCTCCAACTACCAGGTGCCGATCGAGGTCAACCCCACCCGTCGCCTGTCGCTGTCGCTCCGCTGGATTGCCGGCTACGCCGCCGATCGCGGTGACGGCAAGACGATGCAGGAGAAGCTGGCGAACGAGTTCATGGATGCCGCCAATCTGCGCGGCGGCGCGGTGAAGAAGCGCGAAGACGTGCACCGCATGGCGGAAGCCAACAAGGCGTTCGCGCACTACCGCTTCTGACCGGGTGCATCCGAGACTGGGCAGGTTCCGACGATCATGGCGAGACAAGTTCCACTGGCGCGCTGTCGCAACATCGGCATCATGGCGCACATTGATGCCGGCAAGACGACGACGACCGAGCGCATCCTGTACTACACAGGCATCACCTACAAGATCGGCGAAGTGCACGAAGGCACCGCGGTGATGGACTGGATGGAGCAGGAACAGGAGCGCGGCATCACGATTACGTCGGCCGCGACGACCTGCATGTGGCGCGACACCCGCATCAACATCATCGACACCCCCGGCCACGTCGACTTCACGGCCGAGGTGGAACGGTCGCTGCGCGTGCTCGACGGCGCCGTGGCGGTGTTCGACTCGGTGGCCGGCGTCGAGCCCCAGTCGGAAACCGTGTGGCGCCAGGCCGACAAGTACCGCGTGCCGCGCATCTGCTTCGTGAACAAGATGGACCGCATCGGCGCGAACTTCCATCGCACCTACGAGCAGATCAGGACCAAGCTGCAGGGCAACCCGATCGCGGTTCAGTTGCCCATCGGCACCGAAGACAAGTTTGAAGGCATCATCGACCTCATCCGCATGAAGGCCGTCCGCTGGCAGGACGAGACGATGGGCGCCGACTACGTCGTCGAAGAGATTCCGGAGGACATGGCCGCCGAGGCGAAGGCGTTCCGCGAGGAGCTGATCGAGAAGGTCAGCGAAGTGGACGACACGATTCTCGAGAAGTACCTGCGCGGCCAGGAGATTCCCGAGGCCGACGTCCGCGCGGCCCTGCGCAAGCGCACGATTCAGTCGGTCCGCAACGAAAAGACGGCGTTCGTGCCGGTCGTCTGCGGGTCGGCCTTCAAGAACAAGGGCGTGCAGCCGCTGCTCGACGCGGTGGTGGACTTTCTGCCGTCGCCGCTCGACATTCCCCCGGTGACGGGTATCGATCCGAATGGCGGCGAGGGCGCGACGACCGACCGTCCCGCGACCGATGACGCGCCGCTGTCGGGGCTGGCGTTCAAGATCATGACCGACCCGTTTGTCGGCCAGTTGACGTTCATCCGCCTCTACTCGGGCGCGATGGTCTCCGGCCAGGCGGTCTACAACTCGACGAAGCAGAAGTCCGAGCGCATCGGCCGTCTGCTGAAGATGCACGCGAACAAGCGCGAAGAAATCAAGGAAGTGTTCGCGGGCGACATCGCGGCGGCCGTCGGACTCAAGTCGGTGTCCACGGGCGACACGATTTGCGACGAAAAGCGGCCGGTGATCCTCGAGGCCATTTACTTCCCCGAGCCGGTCATCTCGCTGGCCATCGAGCCGAAGACCAAGGCCGACCAGGAAAAGCTGGGCCTCGGCCTCTCGAAGCTGATGGCGGAAGACCCGACGTTCCGCGTGAAGACGGACGTGGACACCGGCCAGGTGGTCATTGCCGGCATGGGCGAACTGCACCTCGAGATCATCGTCGACCGCCTGAAGCGCGAGTTCAACGTCGAGGCGACGGTCGGCAAGCCGCAGGTCGCCTACAAGGAAACGGTCACGAAGGCCGCCGAAGGCGAAGGCCGGTACATCAAGCAGACGGGCGGTCGCGGTCAGTACGGCCACGTGAAGATTCGCCTCATCCCGCGCAAGCCGGGCGAGGGCTACCTGTTCGACAACAAGATCGTCGGCGGCACGATTCCGAAGGAATTCATCAAACCCATCGACCAGGGTATCCAGGAAGCGCTGACGACCGGTGTGCTGGCCGGGTACCCGATTGACGACGTGAAGATCGAGTTGTACGACGGGTCGTTCCACGACGTCGACTCGAACGAAATGGCGTTCAAGATCGCCGGGTCGATGGCGTTCAAGCACGCGGCCGCGCGCGCGAATGCCGTGCTGCTCGAGCCGGTGATGCGCGTGGAAGTCACGGTGCCGGAAGATTACATGGGCGATGTCATCGGCGACATCACGAGCCGGCGCGGGCACATCCAGTCGATGGAGTCCCGCGGCGGCACGCAGATCATCAATTCGCGCGTGCCGCTGTCCGAGATGTTCGGATATGCGACCGACCTGCGGTCACGGACCCAGGGGCGCGGCGCCTACTCGATGCACTTCGATCGGTACGAGCAGGTGCCGGCGGCGGTCAGTCAGGAAGTCATTGCGCACGTGCAGGGAAAGTAGACCATGGCCACTCCATTCAGCGACAAGATCCGCATCCGCCTGAAGGCGTACGACTACCGGGTGCTTGACCAGTCCACCATCGAAATCGTGGACACGGCGAAACGCACGGGCGCGCGGTTGGCCGGGCCGGTGCCGCTGCCGACGGAAAAAAACAAGTGGACGGTGTTGCGATCGCCGCATGTCGACAAGAAGTCGCGTGAGCAGTTCGAGATTCGCACGCACCGCCGCCTGATCGACATCTTCGAGCCGACGCCGCAGACCGTGGACGCGCTGATGAAGCTCGACCTGCCGGCCGGCGTCGACGTCGAGATCAAGGCGTTCGGGAAAGAACACAAATAATGGTCACCGGAATCATCGGTAGAAAACTGGGCATGACCCAGATCTTCCTGGCCGACGGCACCGCGGTGCCGGCCACCGTGATCAAGGCCGGCCCGTGTGTGGTGGTGCAGGCCAAGACCACCGGCACCGACGGCTACGAAGCCGTGCAACTCGGCCTGGTCGACGAACGTCCGGCGGCGGCCGACAAGCCGACGCAGGGGCACTTCAAGAAGGCCGGCGTCCCGCCCACACGTGTGCGCCGAGAGATGAAGGTGGTGCCCGGCGGCGACCCAGTCAAGGCCGGCGACTCGGTGCTCGTGAACACCATGTTTGCCGCCGGTGACCGCGTGGACGTGATTGCCAACGGGCGCGGCAAAGGATTTCAGGGCGTCGTCAAGCGCCACGGATTCCGCGGCGGCCCGGCCACGCACGGCTCGATGTTCCACCGCGCGCCTGGGTCGATTGGCGCCTCGTCGTATCCGTCGCGGGTCGTCAAAGGCATGCGCGCGGCCGGCCGGATGGGCGGCAAGCGGGTGACCACGCTGAATCTCAAGGTCGTCAGCATCGACGCGGATCGGCACCTGCTGGTGCTGCGCGGCGCGGTGCCGGGCGCGCCCAATGGGCTGGTGGTCGTGCGGCGTGCCGTCGCGAAGAAGAAGGACCCGCAGCCGCAGCCTGAGAAGGCCAGGAAGGGGAAGAAGTAAATGACCCTTGATGTGGTGAATGCGCGGAACGAGAAGATCGGCGCGGTCGATCTGAGCGATGCGGTGTTTGGCGGCACGATTAAGAAAGACCTCGTGTGGGAGTCGGTGGTCTGCCAGAACGCGTCGGAACGCCGGGGCACCCACGCGACGAAAAATCGCGCGCTGGTGAGCGGCGGCGGCAGGAAGCCGTACAAGCAGAAGGGCACGGGTCGTCCGCAGGCCGGCTCGACGCGTTCGCCGCTGTGGCGCAAGGGTGGCACGGTGTTCGGGCCGCAGCCGCGCAGCTACGCGTATCAGTTGCCGAAGAAGGTGGAGCGCGGCGCGTTGCGCGCCGCCATCCAGTCGAAGCTGAAGGATGGCGCGTTCATCATCGTGGATGAACTGAAGGCCCCCGACGCCAGGACCCGGGCCACGGTCGAGCTGCTCGCGCGGCTGGGCGTGACCGGCAAGGCGCTGCTGGTGGATGTGCAGCTCGACGAGCTCTTCACGCGGTCGGCGCGCAACATCCCCGGCGTGCGGCTGGTGCCGAGCGGCCGGGTGACGGCGCGCGACGTGATGAGCACGCCCCGGATCGTCGCGACCAGGGCGGCGGTCGAGCGGTGGCAGGAGGTGCTGGGATGAAGACCACAGACGTCATTCGTCGTCCGTTGATCACCGAAAAGACGACCGTCGCGCGGGAAACCGGCGCGGTGGTGGTCTTCGAGGTCGCGCGCGAGGCGACCAAAGTGGATATTCGACGCGCGGTCGAGACCCTGTTCGGGTCGAAGGTCGCCGCCGTGCGCACGCAGATGCAGCACGGCAAGATCAAGCGCCAGGGACGTTTCTCGGGGCAGCGACCGGACAGGAAGAAGGCATGGGTCCGGTTGAAGGCTGGCCAGAAGGTGCCTGAGTTCCTGGAAGGGGCCTGAGGATCATGGGGATTCGTAACTACAAGCCCACGTCGCCGGCGCGACGGTTCTACAGCGTGCAGACGTTCGACGAGATCACCTCGACGACGCCGCACAAGCCGTTGCTCGAACCGCTGCACCGGTCAGGTGGCCGCAACAACAAGGGCGAGATCACGTGCTGGTGGCGCGGCGGCGGGCACAAACGTCACTACCGTATCATCGACTTCAAGCGCAACAAGTTCGACATTCCCGGCAAGGTGTCGACGGTCGAATACGACCCGAATCGGAGCGCGCGCATCGCGCTCGTGACCTACGCCGACGGCGAGAAGCGGTACATCCTGCATCCGCTGGGCCTGAAGGTCGGCGATCCGGTGATGTCGGGCGACGGGGTCGACATTCTGCCGGGCAACTGCCTCAAGCTGAAGCTGATTCCGCTGGGCACGATGATTCACAACGTCGAACTGCGGCCCGGCAAGGGCGGCCAGATCGCCCGGTCGGCCGGATCGGCCGTGCAGCTCGTGGCCAGGGATGGCGAGTATGCGTCGGTGAAGATGCCGTCGGGAGAAATCCGGCACATCAACGTCGGGTGCCTGGCGACGATCGGCCAGGTGGGCAACCTCGACCACGAGAACGTGTCGATCGGCAAGGCCGGCCGCAGCCGGTGGCTGGGCAGGCGGCCGCACGTGCGCGGCGTCGCGATGAACCCGGTGGACCACCCGCTCGGCGGCGGCGAAGGCAAGACGTCGGGCGGCCGGCATCCGGTCACGCCGTGGGGCGTGCCGACCAAGGGCTACAAGACGCGCCGTAACAAGCGCACGGATTCGTTCATCGTGGAACGGCGGAAGAAGTAGTTATGGGCAGATCACTCAAGAAGGGGCCGTTTATTGACCTGCACCTGCTCGAGAAGGTGGAAGGACAGAACCGGCAGAACGAAAAGAAGGTCATCAAGACCTGGTCGCGTCGATCGACGGTGGTGCCCGAGATGATCGGACACACGCTGGCGGTGCACAACGGCAGGAAGTTCATCCCGGTGTATCTGACCGAGAACATGGTGGGGCACAAGCTGGGAGAGTTTGCGCCGACGCGCACCTTCAAGGGACACACGACCAAGGCGGACAAGGCCGCGGCGTCCGGCCCGGCCAAGGGAGGCAAGTAATGGTGCAGGCACAGGCCACCGCCAAATACGTACGGACCTCGGCGCAGAAGGCCGGACTGGTCCTCGACCTGATTCGCGGCTGCGACGTGAATGCGGCGCTGTCGACCCTCCGGTTCTCGCGCAAGCGGGTGGCGAAGGATATCGAGAAGGTGCTGCAGTCGGCGATCGCGAATGCGCGGCAGGCGGAAGGGTTTGGGGGCGATGTGGACCGGTTGTGTGTGACGAGCTGCTGCGCCGACCAGGGCCCGAGCATGAAACGGGTGCGCCCGGCCCCGATGGGACGCGCGTTTCGCGTGGTGAAGCGCACGGCGCACCTGACGGTGGCGGTCGCGGAGCGGCCGGCCAGGGCGGTGGGCACGACGGGCCCGGCGGGCACCACCAAAACGGCGGGCACCCGGGCGCAAGCCGCGCGGCGCGCGAGAACGGCGGCTGGCGCACGGGGCGCGGCGGCCCGGGCGAAGGCGGAGTAACTCATGGGTCAGAAAGTCCATCCGTACGGGTTCCGGCTCGGCTTCAACAAGACATGGCGGTCGCGCTGGTTCGCCGACCGCGACTACGCGAAGCTGCTGCACGAAGACTTGAAGCTGCGCAGCGAGTTGAAGACGCGGTTCGCCCACGCGGGCGTGGCGCGCATCGACATCGAACGCGCGGCCAACAAGTTGAAGATCGACATTCACACCTCGCGGCCGGGCATCATCATCGGCCGCAAGGGCACCGAGGTCGACAAACTCCGGCAGGAGCTGACCAGGGTGACGGGGCGCGAGGTGTTCATCAACATCCTCGAGATTCAGAAGCCCGAGCTGGATTCGCAGCTCATCGCCGAGTCGGTGGCGATGCAGTTGGAGAAGCGCGTCGCGTTCCGGCGGGCGATGCGCAAGGCCGTCGAGTCGGCGCTGCGGTTTGGCGCCAGGGGGATCAAGGTGCGGGTGTCGGGCCGGTTGAACGGCGCCGAGATCGCGCGGTCCGAGTGGTACCTGCACGGGCAGTTGCCGCTGCAGACGCTGCGCGCGGACATTGATTATGGATTCGCCCAGGCGTTCACCACCTACGGCGTGATTGGCGTGAAGGTGTGGTTGTACAAGGGCGAACGGCTGACGCCGCGCGTGGGCCGTGAAGAAGAGTACCGGCAGCCGCGTCGCGCGGTCCGGGCGTAAGGAAAGGCCGGAGACATCGTCATGTTGATGCCGAAGAAGGTCAAGTACCGGAAACAGCAGCGTGGCCGGATGCGCGGCAAGGCGTATCGCGGGTGCACGGTGGCATTCGGCGACTTCGGCCTGATGGCGCTGGAACCCTGCTGGATGACCGACCGCCAGATTGAAGCGGCCCGTGTGGCCATGGCCCGCGGCATCAAGCGCGGCGGGAAAATCTGGATCCGGGTGTTCCCGGACAAGCCGGTGACCAAGAAGCCCCAGGAAACCCGCATGGGCAAGGGGAAAGGCGCGCCGGAGGGGTGGGTCGTGGTGGTCAAGCCGGGCCGCATCCTCTTCGAAATGGAGGGCGTCTCGGAGATCGAGGCGCGCGCGGCCATGCGGCTCGCGCAGGCGAAGCTGCCGATCAAGACCCGGTTCGCGACGCGGTTTGCGGAGGAGAAAGTGTCATGAAGGTGACCGAGCACCTCGGAGAACTTCGCGGCATGACGGAGGATGACCTGAAGGTGCGCCTGAAGGAACTGGAGGACCAGGTCTTCCGCACGCGGATTCAGAAGTCCATGGGGCAGACCGAGTCGGCCAACAAGGTGCGTCCGTTGCGCCGGGAGCTGGCGCGCATTCAGACGATTCTTCGCGAGAAGGACGTCAGGAAGTAAGTATGGCCAAGGCAGAGATTACAGGCAAGGTCGTCAGCAACAAGATGACGAAGACCGTGGTCGTCACCACCGAGCGACGGGTGCGTGACGAGCGGTACGGCAAACAGTTGAAGCGCACCACGCGGTACATGGCGCACGACGAGCAGGGCGACGCGAAGGTGGGGGATCTGGTGGCCCTGGTGGCGACCCGCCCGCTGAGCCGCGGCAAGCGCTGGGTCGTGACGCGGATCGTGGAGCGCGCCCGGCTGTAGGCCGCGCGCGGCGGCAGACCAGCAGGCAGGCACCAGGGCAAGCAGGGAAGATCAGGAGACACGACCCATGATTCAGATGCGATCGATTCTCGACGTGGCCGACAACTCGGGCGCGCGCAAGATCGCCGTCATCAATCCGATCGGCGGCTCCACGGGCCGGTACGCGCGGATTGGCGACATCGTCACCGCCTCGGTGAAGGAGGCGACGCCGGACGCGACGGTCAAGAAGGGCCAGGTGGTCAGGGCCGTGATCGTGCGGACGCGGAAGGAACTGCGCCGGCGCGACGGGTCGTACATCCGCTTCGACCGGAACGCCGCCGTGATTGTGAACAACGAGGGAGAGCCGGTGGGCACCCGCGTGTTCGGCCCCGTGGCGCGCGAACTGCGCGAGCGGCGCTTCATGAAGATCATTTCGCTGGCGCCGGAGGTGCTGTAATGGCGGGGTTGCAGTCGCCCCTCAGGAAGAACGACCAGGTCCTGGTGATTACCGGACGCGACCGCGGCAAGAAGGGCCGCGTGTTGCGAGTGGAGCCCGCGAAGAACCGGGTGCTGGTGGAGGGCGTGAACATCGTCAAACGTCACACCAAGCCGAACCCGCAGAAGGGTGTCAAGGGCGGGATCGTCGAACGGGAGTCGGCGCTGTATGCGTCGAAGGTGCAACTGGTGTGCCCGCAGTGCGGCGCGGCGACCCGCATCGGCTATCACGTGCTGGAAGACGGCCGCAAGGTCCGGATCTGCCGGAAGTGCAAGGGAGTGGTGGACAAATGAGCCGCCTGAAGGATCGATACGTCAAGGATGTCGTGCCGGCGTTGACGAAGGAGTTCGGCTACGCGAATGTGATGGCCGTGCCCAGGATTACGAAGATTGTGGTCAACATGGGCCTGGGGGAAGGCACCCAGAACGCCAAGATTGTCGACACGGGCGCCGAGGAACTCGGCAGGATCACCGGCCAGAAGGCCGCGATCACGCGCGCGAAGAAGTCGATCGCCCAGTTCAAGCTGCGCGAGAACATGCCGATTGGCGCGATGGTGACCCTGCGCGGGCAGCGGATGTACGACTTCCTCGACCGGTTGATTGCGGTGGCGTTGCCGCGCGTGCGCGACTTCCGCGGCATTTCGCCGCGCGGATTCGACGGCCGGGGCAACTACACCCTGGGCCTGCGCGACCAGCTCCTGTTCCCCGAGATCGATTACATGAAGGTGGACAAGGCGCGCGGCATGAACATCTCGGTCGTCACGACGGCCCGGACCAATGAAGAGGCGCAACGGCTGCTCCAGTTGATTGGGATGCCGTTCCGCCAGCACCAGAACTAGTCAGCCCGAATCAGTGAGGACGACACGAATGGCCACTACTGCAAAAACCGTCAAGGACTCCCGCGGGCTGAAGTTTGGCGTGCGTGCCCGGAACCGGTGCCGGAAATGCGGCCGCCCCCGCGCCTACATGCGCAAGTTCGCCCTGTGCCGCCTCTGTTTCCGTGAGCTGGCGTTGCGCGGCGAAGTCGCCGGCGTCATCAAGAGCAGTTGGTAGCGGGCGCCACGAGAGTGCCAGGAGATTGATAGACCGGAAAGAGCTGAGAGCTGAACTATGACCGATCCCATCGCAGACATGCTGACCAGACTCCGGAACGCGGTGCACGCGCGCCACGCGCGCGTGGATGTGCCGACGTCCCGCCTGAAGGCCGAGATCGCGCGCATTCTCGAGCGCGAAGGCTACATCCAGGGGTACAGGATGATCGACCCCGGCAAGGAGATCGCCGCCGAGACCACCGGCGTGATTCGGCTCTTCCTCAAGTACGGACCGCGGGGCGAACAGGTCATCACGGGCATTTCCCGCGTGAGCCGTCCAGGACGCCGCGTCTACTTCGGCCGCAACGATGTCCCGAAAGTGCTGGGCGGCCTGGGCACCAGCATCCTGACCACGTCGCACGGCGTGATGACGGGGCGCGATGCGGTGAAGGCCGGCGTCGGCGGCGAAGTGCTCTGCAACATCTGGTGAGAATGCATATGTCTCGAATTGGCAAGAAACCGATTCCGGTCCCCACGGGCGTCACGATCACCGTGGGCCAGGACACCGTGGAAGTGAAGGGGCCGAAAGGCACGCTGAAGCAGCTCGTGCCGCCCGGCATCACGTTCGAGCTGAAGGGCGCCGAACTGGTGGCGACGCCCGTGAGCGGGGACAAGGCCCTCGGCAAGTTTCACGGCCTGGCCCGCAGCCTCATGGCGAACGCGGTCGTGGGCGTGAGCGACGGCTTCAAACGTGAACTCGACATCGTCGGCGTCGGCTACCGCGCGGAGCTGAAGGGCTCGCAGGTGATCTTCGCGCTGGGGTATTCACACCCGGTGGTGTTCGACATTCCGAAGGGCATCGCTGTGGCGATCGACAAGCAGACCCACATCACGGTGACCGGCGTGGATTGTCAGTTGGTGGGCCAGGTGGCCGCCAACATTCGCCGCCTGCGCAAGCCGGACCCCTACAAGCAGAAGGGTGTCCGCTACATGGGTGAAGTGTTGAAGAAAAAAGTCGGAAAGACCGGGGCATGACGCCATGAAGATTCGAACCAAACGAGACCGTCGCAAACGCATTCGGCTGCGGCAACGCAAGCGCATTACCGGCACGGCGGAACGGCCGCGTCTGGCGATCTTCCGGTCCATGACGCACATCTACGCGCAGGTGTTCGACGACCTGGCGCGCGCGACCGTGGCCACGGCCTCGAGCACGGAAGCGGCGCTCAAGCCGATGTTCACCGGCGACGTGCGGGGCGGCAACAAGGCCGGCGCCGAGGTGCTGGGCCAGGTGATCGCGGAGCGGTTGAAGAACAAGGGCATCACACGGGTGGTGTTCGATCGCGGCGGGTATCTCTACCACGGCCGGGTCCGGGCGGTCGCCGAAGCGGCGCGCGCGGCCGGGCTTGAGTTTTAGGACGGGGCCGGAGCACACACATGGATTTTCGCGAAAAGATTGACGCCTCCCAGATGGATCTGAAGGACACGGTCGTGCACATCGGCCGCGTCACGAAGGTCGTCAAGGGCGGCAAGAACATGAGTTTCAGCGCGCTGGTGGTCGTCGGAGACGGCGCCGGTGTGGTGGGCTTCGGCCTCGGCAAGGCCAAGGAAGTGCCGTCGGCCATCAAGAAGGCGATCGAGGCGGCCAAAAAGGCGCTGATTCGCGTGCCGATGTCGGGCACGTCGATTCCGCACCCGGTGCTGGGCCAGTTCGGCGCCGGGTCGGTGCTGCTCAAGCCCGCGCCCGATGGCACGGGCATCATCGCCGGCGGCGCGGTCCGCGCGGTGGTGGAGTCGGCCGGGATTCACAACGTGATGACCAAGTCGCTGGGCTCGGCCAATCACCACAACGTGGTGCGGGCCACCTTCGACGCGCTGACGCGGCTGAAGGATCCGGCGACCGTCGCGCGTCTGCGCGGCAAAGACGTGGAAGAACTGGTGGGGGCGTGAGGATGGCGCGGTTAAAGGTCACGCAGCTCAGGAGCGCGATCGGGTTCAACAGAAATCAGGCGACCGTGTTGCGGTCGCTCGGCCTCCGTCGGATCCGGCACACGGTGGACGTGGAAGACACACAGGCGATTCGCGGGATGTTGCTCAAGGTGCGGCATCTCGTGAAGGTGGGGGACTAGACCATGTCAATGAACAATCTGCGGCCGCCCAGGGGCGCCACACACAAGAAACGCCGCGTCGGGCGCGGGCCGGGCTCGGGCCACGGCAAGACCGCCGGCCGCGGCCACAAGGGCGCGCAGTCACGGTCGGGCTTCCGCTTCAAGCGCGGGTTCGAAGGCGGACAGATGCCGCTGCACCGCCGGCTGCCCAAGCGCGGATTCACGAATCCGTTCCGCGTCGAGTACGCCGTCGTGAACCTCGACACGCTGGTCGAGGTGTTCGACGCCGGGTCGGATGTGACGCCGGAACTGCTCCGCGAGCGGAAGCTCGTGCGGGACGCGCGTGCCCTCATCAAGGTGCTGGGGCGCGGCGAGGTCACCAAGAAGCTGACCGTGCGCGCGCACAAGTTCAGCGCCACGGCGGCGGAGAAGATCGCCGCGGCGGGCGGGGTCGCCGAAGTGATCGCCGGCTGACCCATGGAGAGCATCAAGAACATCTTCGCCGTCCCGGAACTGCGCAAGCGGGTGCTCTTCACCTTTGGCTTGCTGGCGGTCTACCGTCTCGGGAGCAAGATTCCGACCCCTGGTGTGAACACGGCCGCGCTCGCCGAACTGGCCGAGCGCGCGGCGGGCACGATGTTCGGCCTCTACGACATGTTCTCGGGGCAAAATCTGTCGCAGATGACGATCTTCGCGCTCGGCATCATGCCGTACATCAGCGCGTCGATTATCCTGCAACTGTTGACGGTGGTCTGGCCGTACCTCGAGCGCCTCTCCAAGGAAGGCGACCTGGGCCGGAAGAAAATCACCCAGTACACGCGCTACGGCACGATCGGCCTCAGCATCGTGCAGGCGATGGGCATTGCGTTCTTCCTCGAGAGCAACACGAACATCTCCGGCGGCCTGCCGCTGGTGTTCAACCCCGGCTGGGGCTTCCGGCTGATGACGGTCATGACCCTCACCACCGGGTCGGTGTTTGTGATGTGGCTCGGCGAGCAGATCACCGAGCGCGGCATCGGCAACGGCATGTCGCTCCTGATCTTCGCCGGCATCGTCGTCGGGCTGCCCACCGCGGTGGCCGCCACGTTGCTGCAGTTCCAGACCGGAGAAATGGACCTGTTCCGGCTGATCGCGTTGATCGCGTTCATGGTGGTCGTCGTGGCGGCGATCGTGTTCGTGGAGCGCGGCCACCGCAAGGTCACCGTGCAGTACGCGCGGCGGATGGTGGGGCGGCGGATGTACGGCGGCGCCAGCACGCACATCCCGCTGAAGGTGAACACGGGCGGCGTCATGCCGGTGATCTTCGCGTCGTCGATTCTGGCATTCCCGGCCACGATCGCGCCGATGTTCCCGCAGAACGGCCTCGCCCAGACGATCGTCATGAACTTGTCGATGGGGTATCCCCTCTACAACCTGCTGTACGTGACGATGATTATCTTCTTCGCGTACTTCTACACCGCGATCATCTTCAATCCGGATGACGTGGCCGAGAACATGCGCAAGTACGGCGGGTTTGTGCCGGGTATCCGCCCAGGCAAGCGGACGGCGGAGTACATCGACACCATCCTGGCCCGCATCACGCTGGCCGGCGCCATCTACCTGGCGATGGTGGCGCTCCTGCCGGAGTTCCTGCTGATGGGATTCAAGGTGGAGCCGATTCCGTTCATCGGCGAGCGGCTCGACGCGGTGTTGCCGAGCTGGATCACCGATGGCATGAACGTGCAGTTTTATTTTGGCGGCACGTCGCTGCTCATCATCGTCGGTGTAGCGATGGACACGGTGCAGCAGGTGGAATCCCAGCTCATCATGAGGCACTATGACGGCTTCATGAAGAAGACCCGGATTCGAGGCCGGCGAGGGTGACCCTCGGCAGCAAAGTTGCGGTACGGCTCGTGGTGCTGGGGCCGCCGGGCGCCGGCAAAGGCACCCAGGCGGATCGGTTCGCGCGGGCGCACGGGATTCCGCGGATTTCGACCGGGGACATCCTCCGCGAGGCCGTGCAGACGGGCACCGAGACGGGACGGGCGGCGCGCGAGGTCATGGACGCCGGGCGCCTGGTGGGCGACGACATCATGATCGCCATCGTGCGGGAACGGCTGAGCCGGCCCGACACGGACGCCGGGGTTGTGCTCGAAGGGTTTCCGCGGACGGTCGCGCAGGCGCAGGCGCTCGATACCTTGATTGACGACGTGGCGCCGCTGGTGATTGTGGATATCGAGGTGCCGGAAGAGACGCTGGTGAAACGGTTGCAGATCCGGCGGATCTGCGGATCGTGTGGCGTTGGGGCGCCTCCTGGAGCGGCGGTCTGCCCGAAGTGCGGGGGGGCGCTGGTGAAGCGCACCGACGACAACGAGGTGGTGGTGCGCGAACGGCTGGCGGTCTACGCGCGGAGCACGCAGCCGATCGTCGACTTCTACCAGCGCCGGGACACGTTCCGGTCGGTGGATGGCGACCAGACCGAAGCCAGCGTGGCGGCGGATCTGGCCGCGGCGGTGGCGTCGGTGCTCGGAGGGCGGCGGTGATTATCTGCCGGTCGGTGTCGGAGATCGCGCGGATGCGCGCGGCCAACCGGCTGGTGGCCCAGGTGTTGACCGAACTGGAAGCCACGGTGGCGCCTGGGGTGACGACGGCGGATTTGGACGCGCTGGCCGAACGGCTGGTGCGCGAGGGTGGGGCGGTGTCGGCCTTCAAGGGATATCGCGGGTATCCGGCGACCGTGTGCGCGTCGGTGAACGCGGAAGTGGTGCACGGGATTCCCTCGCGGGTGCGGCCGCTGGTCGAGGGCGACATCGTGTCGATCGATATCGGCGCGAAGCTCAACGGGTTTTTTGGCGATTCGGCCGTGACGGTGCCGGTGGGCCGGGTGTCGGCGCGGACGCAGGAGTTGCTGACGGTGACGCGCGAGGCGCTCGAGCGGGCCATCGGCCAGGTGAAAGTGGGCGGGCGCGTGTCCGATATCGGGCACGCGGTGCAACAGTGGGTCGAGGCGCACGGCTTTTCGGTGGTGCGGGAGTTCGTGGGACACGGCATCGGGCAGGCGTTGCACGAGGAGCCGCAGATTCCGAACTACGGGCAACCGGGGCGCGGGGCCAAGCTGGCGGAAGGCATGGTGCTGGCGATCGAGCCGATGGTGGCGATGGGCCGGCCCGAGGTGAAGGTGTTGCGCGACGGGTGGACCGCGGTGACCAAGGACGGCAGCCTCGCGGCGCACTTCGAGCACACGGTGGCGGTGGGCGCCGACGGCCCGCTGGTGCTGACGTCGCGTGAGCAGCCGGCGGGCGCGGGGGCGGCGCGCTGACGTGGCCGTGGCAGGGACGGTGCTGGCGGTGTTGCCGCGGGCGTTGTATCGGGTGGCGATTGACGGGGGACGGCAGGTCCAGGCGCATGCGGCGGCCGGACCACGAATCAACTTCATTCGCCTGATGGTCGGGGATCGCGTGGCGGTGGAGTTGGCGCCGCGCGATGTGGGCCGCGGACGGGTCGTCCGGCGGTTGCCGGCCAGGTAAGCGTGTGGGGGGCCGGGCCCGGCAGGTGAGGAACAAGCGATGAAAGTGCGAGCATCGGTCAAACGAATGTGTGTCAAGTGCAAGGTGGTGCGCCGGCATGGTGTCGTGCGCGTGATCTGCCCGAATCAGAAACACAAGCAGCGTCAGGGATAACGACATGGCACGAATTTCAGGCGTCGATCTTCCGCACACGAAGCGGATTGGCATTGGACTCACGTACATCTACGGCATCGGCCGGACGCGCGCGCAGGGGATCTGCACCGCGGCGGAGGTGAGTGACGACATCCGGGTGAAGGACCTGTCGGAAGACGACGTCCGGAAGATTACCCTGGTCATCGAGGAGCAGGGCCGCGTCGAGGGCGACCTGCGCAAGGAAATCTCGATGAACATCAAGCGGCTGGTGGAGATCGGCAGTTATCGCGGCGCGCGGCATCGGCGGAATCTGCCGACGCGCGGCCAGCGGACGCGCACGAATTCACGGACGCGCAAAGGTCCGCGCAAGGGCGCGGTTGCCAGAAAGAAGACGGAGTAGCAGATGGCCAAGACGCAGGCAGACGCCGCCACCCCCGAGACCCCCAAAGGCAAGTCGGGCAAGGCCGGCAAACCCAGGAAGGCGTTCAAAAAACGCGGCGAGAAACGCGTGGTGCACCACGGGTTCGCCCACATCCAGGCGTCCTTCAACAACACGGTCATCACGATCACCGACACCGAAGGCAACGTGATTTCCTGGTCGAGCGCCGGCGGCATCGGCTTCAAGGGATCGCGCAAGGGCACGCCGTTCGCGGCGACGCAGGCGGCCATGGCCGCCGGCAACGTCGCCAAGACGTTCGGGCTGCGGTCGCTGGAAGTGCGCGTGAAGGGCCCGGGCGCCGGGCGCGAGTCGGCGATCCGCGCGCTGCAGACGGTGGGCATCGACGTGAAGTCGATCCGCGATGTCACGCCGATTCCGCACAACGGCTGCCGGCCGTCGAAGCGCCGGCGCGTGTAGTTCAGAAACGAAGGATACCAGGGATATGGCGAGATACATCGGTCCGGTCTGCCGGTTGTGCCGGCGCGAAGGCATGAAGCTCTTCCTCAAGGGCGAGCGCTGCTACACGGAGAAGTGCGCGATCGAAAAGCGCAACACTCCCCCCGGGCAGCACGCGCGGTCGCGGCGCGCCAAGGTGGCCGGCTACGGCATCCAGTTGCGCGAGAAGCAGAAGGTCAAGCGCACGTACGGCGTGCTGGAAAACCAGTTCCGCCGCTACTTCGAGGCCGCGGATCGGCAGAAGGGCGTCACCGGCGAACTGCTGCTGCAGTCGCTGGAACGGCGCCTCGACAACGTCGTGTACCGCATCGGGTTCTCGACGTCGCGGTCGCAGGCGCGCCAACTGGTGCGCCACGGGCACTTCACGGTGAACGGCATGAAGGTCGACATCCCGTCGTACGCCGTGCGCCAGGGCGACACGATCGCGGTGCGCGCGGGCAGCGTGGAGAACGCGACCATCAAACACGCGATGGAAGAGGTCAGGGGCCGGGGCATTCCCGAGTGGCTGAGCCTCGAAACGTCGGGCGTGTCGGCGCGGATTTCGTCCCTGCCGACGCGCGAGCAGATCAACCTGCCGGTGCAGGAGAAGTTGATAGTCGAGTTGTATTCGAAGTAGTAGCGCACACGCGCCAGTCGCCGGCCCGCAGCTCTTCAGACCCGCGGCGGGAGGTCGGCGGCATCACACGCAGGTCTGGAGGCCGGATGGCCGGCTCGTTGGCGAAAGGACTACGCAATGTTGTGGAAAGGTTTTCAGCGGCCCAAGCGGCTGGAGTTTGAACGCGAGACCCTGACGGATCGGTTCGGACGGTTTACCGCCCAGCCGTTCGAGCGCGGGTTCGGCACCACGGTGGGCAACACCATGCGGCGGGTGCTGTTATCGTCGATCGAAGGCGCGGCCGTGACGGCCGTGAAGATCGAGGGCGTGCAGCACGAGTTTTCACCGATCCAGGGGGTCGTGGAGGATGCGACGGATCTGATCCTCAATCTGAAGCAGATCCCGATCAAGGTGCACACCGACCAGCCCAGGACGTTGACGCTGCATGTCACCAAAGCGGGGGAAGTGCGCGCGAAGGACATCCAGGTCGACAGCAATGTCGAGATCCTTGAGCCCGACGCCCACATCGCGACGGTCAGCGAGGGGGGCAGGCTCGAGATGGCACTGCGCATCAAGCGCGGGCGCGGCTACATCTCGGCCGACAAGAACTTCGATGAGGACCTCGGCATCGGGTGGATTCCCATTGACTCGGTGCACTCGCCCGTCAAGAAGGTCAACTACGTCGTCGAGGCCGCGCGTGTCGGCCAGACGACCGACTACGACAAACTGACGCTGGAAGTGTGGTCGAACGGGGCGGTGACGCCGCGCGACGCCGTGTCGCTGTCGGCGAAGCTCATCCGCGACCACTTCACGATCTTCGTCAGTCTGGAGGACGCGTCGGAGTCGGCGTTTGACGCCTCCGGCGATCAGCCCGGCATCTCGGGCAACGAACACCTCGACAAGAGTGTCGAGGAGCTGGAGCTCTCCGTGCGGTCGTACAACTGCCTCAAGAACGCGAACATCCGGACGATTCGCGAGCTGGTGCAGAAGACCGAGGGCGAGATGCTCAAGACGAAGAACTTCGGGCGGAAGTCGCTCGACGAAATCAAGGAAATCCTCACCGTGATGGGCCTGAGCCTCGGCCTGCGCCTGGATCGGTCCGCGACGGATGAGTAGGCCGCGCAGTCAGGAACGGAACGTATGCGTCATCGAGTAGCCCATCGAAAACTCGGCCGGGTCACGGAGCATCGGATCGCCATGCTCCGGAACCAGGCCTCCGACCTGATCAAGTACGGCCGCATCCGCACGACGGTGGCCCGCGGCAAGGAACTGCGTCCGTTTGTGGAGCGGCTGATCACGCTCGCCAAGCGGAGCCTGGGCGACGCGCCCGGCTCGGCCACAGGGGTGACCGCGCGTCGCGCGGTCGCCGTCGACATCGTCGACAAGGGCGTCGTGAAGGTGCTCTTCAACGACATCGCGCCGCGGTACGCGGACCGCAAGGGCGGGTACACCCGTCTGCTGCGGGTCGGGTATCGTCGCGGAGACAGCGCCGAACTCGCGGAGATCGAACTGCTCGGCAGCGAGTTCGATCCGAAGGCCGAGACGACGCCGGCCAAATCCGCGGACGGGGCCGCCAGGCCGGAGAAGCCGTCCGTGGGCGGCCGGATTCGTCAGGCGCTGGGCGGCGGCCGCGCCAGGCCGGACGCCGCCGGCGGCGCCAGGGTCGACAAGACCGCCAAGGGCGGCAAACGCGTCCACACGCCGCGCAAAGCCGGCGGCGGCAGCTAGCCAGGGGCGAGGCCTGCCTCGCCCCGGTCCAAAAGTCCAACAGTCCCATGGTCCTGCCATCGGTCTTTCCGTCGATCAGGGAGTTCCAGGTCGCCCGCGCGCGGATGGAGCCGCACGTCAAACACACGCCGCTGCTGTCATCGCGTGTGTTGTCCGAACGGACCGGCTGCGAGGTGCGCCTCAAGGCCGAGCTCTTCCAGCGCACCGGGTCGTACAAGATCCGCGGGCCGCTCAACAAGTTTGCGTTTCTCACCGACGACCAGAAGCGCCGGGGCGTGATCTGTTCCTCGGCCGGCAACCACGCGCAGGGCGTGGCGCTGGCGGCGAAGATTCATGGCATCCGCGCGGTTGTGGCGATGGCGGAGAATGCAACGCCCTCGAAGATCGAGGCGACCAGGGCCTACGGCGCGGAGGTCGTGTTGCACGGTCAGATTTGGGACGAGGCCAACGAGAAGGCATTGGAACTGGTCGAGCGCGACGGCCTGACCTACATCCACCCGTTTGACGACGACGAGCTCATCATGGGGCAGGGGACGGTGGGGCTGGAGATCGCTCAGGACTGGCCCGAGGTGGACGTCGTGATCGTGCCCATCGGCGGCGGCGGACTCATCTCCGGCGTGGCGATGGCGCTCAAGGCGCACAACCCCAACATCCGAGTGATTGGTGTGGAGTCGTCAGGTGCGCCCGGGATGCAACGCAGCGTGGCCGAAGGACACCTCGTCACCCTCGATCACGTGGACTGCACCATCGACGGCCTGCGCGTGAAGCGGGTCGGCACGAGGAACTTCGCGATCGTGCGCCAGTTCGTGGATGCGATCGTGTCGCTGCCCGATGCCCGGATCTTCGAGGCCGTGCTCTGGCTGATGCACTATGCGAAGCTCGTGCCCGAAGGCGCCGCCGCCGCGCCCGTCGCCGCGCTCTTGCAAGGCCTCATCAACGTCCCGCCCGGCTCGCGCGTGGTCTGCATTCTCAGTGGCGGCAACCTGAATCTCGAACAGCTCAAAGCGTTTCGGTGGAACTGAAACGCGCTTCGCGGTGCTCAGGTGCTCAAGTGCTCAAGTGCTCAAGTGCTCGGGTACGGAGCACCGGAGCACCCGAGCACCGGAGCACGAGAGCACCCGAGCACCGGAGCACGAGAGCACCGGAGCACCGGAGCACGAGAGCACCGGAGCACGAGAGCACCCGAGCACCGGAGCACCCGAGCACGAGAGCACCCGAGCACCCGAGCCCCCGAGCACGAGAGCACCCGAGCACCGGAGCCCCCGAGCCCCCGAGCACCGCGACGAGCGCGGGCCTGCGTTCGGTGTGCGTACGCGGTCAGCGCACGGCGTCCGAGAGCAGGCCCGCGCTCGTGGCGTAGGCGTTCGAACAGTTGTAGTCGATGAGCGCGTGGTAGTTGCGGTAGACGAGAAAGTGGCGGCTGAGGCCGCGTACCAGTGACGCGTCCATGGCAGCCGCGGGCAGGGGGCGGCCGTTGGCCTGCAGCACGCCGAGCCGCGTCCATTCGGCGAGCGGGCGGGCCTCGGTCATCTCGCGCACCGCGCGACAGCCTGACGCGCGCATGGGCACGCTCGCTTCAATCCGCGCCAGCACCGCCTTGCTGACGCGCACCTCGCGTCCCCAACGTTCGCCGCTGACCCAGCCGGCGTGCTTCAGATAGTTGGCGATGGATGCAAACACGTCGGCTTCCGACGTCCAGATGTTGGCGCGGCCGTCGCCATCGAAGTCCACCGCATGTTTCAGGTAACTCGACGGCATGAACTGCGGCTGGCCCATCGCGCCGGCCCACGAGCCGTTCAGCTCGTCGAGTGTGATGTGGCCCTGGTCGAGAATCGTCAGCGCGTGAAACAGTTCGGCCCGGAAGAGCGCGGAACGGCGCGGGTCATACGCGAGCGTGGCCAGCGCCGTGATGATCGGCCGCACGCCGGTGAACCGGCCGAAGTTCGACTCGAGCCCCCAAATCGCCACCACCGTCGTCGCGGGCACCCCGAACTGCCGCTCGACCGCGGCGAGCACGCGCCGGTGTTTCGCGCACATGGTCCTGGCCGACGACTTCGTGCCCGTCGAGAGCCGCTGGCGCAGGTACGAATCGAGGCTCTGGACCTGTTCGGGCTGCATGCGATCGCGCGCAACCACGACCGGCTTGGGTGCCAATCCGGCGAGCGCCTTGTCGACCGTCGCCGCGCGGACCCCCCGCTCCAGCGCCTCGGCCCGCACACCTTCGAGCCAGGCGGCAAAGTCAGGCGTGGGCGGCGGCTGCGGCGGTGCCGCCGCGCCCAGGCCCAGCACCAGCGATCCACAGATGCCAGCAGCCCTGATTGTTCGGAAGTTCATCGTGGGGTCCACTGTACCAAATGTGTCCGGACCTTCTGACAGGGCGAGGCCGGCCTCGCCTGCGGCGCTGGGCCTTCGCACCCCGCAACGTACGCACGTGCGCACGGTTGGATCCCTGGACCGTTTGGGACCCTTGGACTTACCCCTCGTCGTCGTGGTGCACCGACGTGCGGTCGGCCCTTGACGCCGCGACGATCTTCGCGTGCAGGTGGGCCGGCACCTCGGCGTAGTGCGAGAACGCCATGTGGTAGGCGCCCCGGGCGCCGGTTGTCGAGGTGAGGATCTGTTCGTACGTGAGCATCTCTGACATCGGGACCTGGGCCCGAATCACGGTGCCGGTGCCCCGGGTTTCCATGCCGGCGATCTGGCCGCGGCGGCTGTTCAGGTCCCCCATCAGATCGCCCGCGAAGTCTGACGGCGCGTAGACTTCCACGGCCATCACCGGTTCGAGCAGGGTGGCGCGGGCGCGCGACATCCCGTCCTTGAACGCCAGGCGGCCCGCCATCTTGAACGACAGTTCGTTCGAGTCCACGTCGTGGTACGACCCGTCATAGACGGTCACCCTCACGTCAACCACCGGGTACCCCGCGAGGTACCCGCGCCCGCAGGACTCGCGGATGCCTTTCTCGACGGCGGGAATGTACTGTCGGGGAATCGAGCCGCCGAAGATGTCGTCGACGAACTCGACGCCGCCGCCGCGCGGCAGTGGCTCCATCCGGATCTTGCAGTCGCCGAACTGCCCGTGGCCACCGGTCTGTTTCTTGTGGCGGCCGTGCGCTTCCACCGCGGCGGCGATGGTCTCGCGGTAGGGAATGTGCGGGGGCGCGAGTGCCACCTCGACCCCGAACCGGCGCCGGAGTTTGGCGACCGTCACCTCGATGTGCAGTTGCCCCTGGCCCGAGAGGAGCAGGTCGTGTGTCTGCTCGTCGCGCGTGTAGCCGATCGACGGATCTTCCTCCAGCAACCGATACATGGAGGTGCTGATCTTGTCTTCGTCACCGCGCGTCTTCGGCAGGATGGCGTACGCCAGCACAGGGTCGGGGAAGGTCAGCGGCGGAATCGAGAAGCCGGCGCACGCGTCGCCGAGCGTGTCGCCCGTATGGGTGTCCTTGAGTTTCGCGACGGCGCCCAGATCGCCGGCGCGCACCTCCGCGACGTGAGTCTGCGTTTTGCCTTCGAGCACCAGCAGATGGCCGACACGTTCCGTTCCGTTCCTGGTGACGTTGGGGACCGGTGTGTCTGACTTGAACACCCCGGAGACCACGCGGAACAGCGAGATGCGTCCCGCGAACTGATCGGCGATCGTCTTCCACACCCACACCACGAGCGGCGCCGCGTGGTCGGCGGTCCGGGTGGTGAGGGAGCCATCCGGGGCCACGCCCCGGAACGGCAGGTCCACGGGCGAGGGGCCGTACGTGACCAGCGCGTCGGCGATCAGCGAGGCGCCGATGTTCCGGAGTCCCGAGGCGCAGAACACCGGAAACAACGTGCCCGCGCGCACCGATCGGCCAAGACCCGCCAGCAGTTCTTCCTGCGTGAGCGTGCCGGCTTCGAAGAACCGTTCGATCAGCGTGTCGTCAGCCTCGGCGACGGCCTCGATGAGCGTCGCGCGTGCCGCGTCCACCTCAGCCTGCATGGACGCGGGCACCGGCTCCTCTGTCGCTTTCCCGCTCCCATCATCGGCAAATCGCCACGCCTGCTGGGTCACGAGGTCCACGACGCCGGCGAAGCCGCCGTCTTCACCGAGGGGCCACTGCACGGCGACGGCGGCCCGCGAGAGCCGTTCGTGCAGCGACCCAAGCGTGCGCGGCAGACTGGCACGGTCGCGGTCGAGCCGGTTGACCACGATCAGGCGCGGCAGCTTGAGCTCGTCGGCCGCTTCCCAGATTTTCTCGGTGGACACCTGCACGCCGCCCACGGCATCGACGACCACCAGGGCGGACTCGACGACGCGAAGGGCCGCGCGCGCGTCGCTGAGAAAATTCCCCATGCCGGGCGTGTCAACCAGGTTGATCTTGCGCTTATTCCATTCGAGGTGGGCGAGGGCGGAGGAGAGCGTGTGCTTGCGCGCGATTTCTTCGTCGTCGTAATCGGTGACCGTGGTGCCGTCATCGACCAGTCCCAGTCGTGTCGTGGCGCCCCCGGTGAACAGGAGCGCGGCCGCCAACTGTGTCTTGCCCGAGCCACTGTGCCCCACCAGTGCGACGTTCCGGATGTCCGCTGCGTCAAAGACCTTCATAGGCGATCCCTCCCGCGATCAGAGGACAGCATAGATCGATTATGAGGTGGCTGAGGTGGTGAACTCTATTCGTATCTGAGCGCTTCGATGGGGTCGAGCCGCGAGGCGCGGATGGCCGGGACCATGCCGAAAAACACGCCGATGCTGGCCGAGAAGCCGATGCCGATCGCGAACGACCACCACGGGAGCGAGACGGGAAAGCCGGTCGCCAGGTGCACGGCGATGCCGATGCCCGCTCCGCACAGAATGCCGAGCACGCCGCCCGCCGACGTCAGGAAGATGGCCTCGAGCAGGAACTGCCAGAGCACTTCGACCCGGCGGGCGCCCAGCGCCTTGCGCACGCCGATCTCCCGCGTGCGCTCGGTAACGGTGATGGTCATGATGCTCATGACGCCGATGCCGCCCACCATCAGCGCGATCGAAGAAATCGCCACCAGGGCGAGGAACGTGGCCTGGCTGATCTGATCCCATAACTCCAGAACCGCGTCCTGTGTCACGAGGTCGAAGTCGTTCGGTTCGTCCAGCCTGAGGCCGTGGCGCGTGCGCATGACCTGCTCGACCTCGCGCAGGGCGACTTCGCGCGGCACGCCCTCACGAGGCACGGCCGAGATGAGAATGCTGCGCATTTCTCCGCGGCCGGCGCGGAACGCCTGGATGCCGAACTGCTTCTGGTAGGTGGTCTGCGGGATGACGACAAAGTCGTCCACGCCAAAGTTGAACCCGCCCGGGCTCGGTCGCGGGGCGGCCACGCCAATGACTTCGTATTCCTGAATGCCGACGCGCACGATCTTGCCGATCGGATCCTGGTTCGGAAACAAGGCCTGTGCGGGCGTCTGGCCGAGCAGCACGACGTGACGCCGCCGTTGCACCTCGCCTGACGTGAAGAAGCGGCCCGTCTCGATCGGCACCAGCAGCACATCCGGCCATCGTTCGGTGGTCCCGAGGACACTGATCATCTTGGACCGGAGGTTGCGGTAGTACACACGCTCCTGGGTCGGGGGGCCACCGTTGCCCAGCATCACGTCGACGACGGCAATCGACGGCGCATCCCGCTGGATCGCCGCCGCGTCCTCCGGCGTCATGTTCGGACGCATGAGCAGATTCTGGAAATCGGCTCCCGAGGCCATGCTCAGGGCGGAAAACTTGGCGACGGTAATGGTGTCGGGGCCCAGCGACTTGATCGAGTCGCGCAGCGACTGGTCGAATCCACGGATGAGCGCCGTCATGCCTACGATCGACGTGATGCCGATGACGACGCCGAGCACCGTGAGCGCCGAACGCAGCTTGTTGCCGCGCAGCGTCTCCCAGGACATCTGCAGGATTTCGTTGAACAGGCCCCAGCGCATGGTTATTCCTTCCTCAACGCTTCGATCGGGTCCAGCGCCGCCGCGCGCATCGCCGGATACAACCCGAAGAACAGGCCGACCACGGCGGTCACCGAGATGCCCAGCATCACCGACCACGGTTCAACGATCGCGGGGAGCGGTGTCACCTTGCTGATGCCAAACGCCAGCAGAAACCCGAGGGTGGTGCCGACCATGCCTCCGAACGTCGACAGGGTGATGGACTCGGTCAGAATCTGCCACAAGATATCGCGGCGTCTCGCGCCCAGCGACTTGCGCAGGCCGATCTCGCGCGTGCGCTCCGTGACCACCATCAGCATGATGTTCATGATGACGATGCCGCCGACGACGAGCGACAGGCTGACGACGCCGATGAGGATGGCGAAGACGCCGGACGTGACTTGGTTGTAGAGGTCCAGGAACGTGTCGGACGTGACCACCCCGAAGTTGTCCGGTTGGGCGGGGCGCAGCCGGCGCGCGATTCGCAGCGCCACCGTCGCATCGTCCATCGCCGGCCGCACGAGGCTGGGGTCGGTGGGCAGGACCGTCAGTTGCAGCGACTGGCGGGTGCCGAACAGGCGCTGGTAGGCGCCCAGAGGGACGACGGCGTATTCATCCTGCGACTGGCCGAAAATCGCGCCCTTCTTCTTGTGCACGCCGATGACGCGGTACCGCACGCCGCGAATCGAGAAATATCTGTCGAGCGGGTCGAGCGCGCCGAACAACCGGTCGGCCGCGTCCCACCCCAGGATCGCGACGTTGCGCTTGCTGTCGAATTCGGCCGGCGTCATGGCCCGGCCCAGTTCGATGACCGTGGTCGGGAGCGCCGAGTATTCCCTGGTGACGCCGCGAATCGCCAGCGACTCGAGCGTCTCCTGGCGGTACTTGGCCTCCGCACCCGTGCGCGCTTCGCCCATGACGAGATGGATGCGCGGACCGGCTGCCCGGATCGCCTCGGCGTCCTTCAGGGTGACCCGCGGATGGCTCGCGGCTCGCAGTTGTTCCTCTTCCGTCCTGGTCGGGCCCGCCCGCTGTACCAAGAAGGAATCGGCGCCGACCCGCGAGGTGATCGCACCGGAAACCGACGCATTCAGGCCCTGCACGAGCGATACCACGGCGATGATCGACGTCACCGCCACGATGTTGCCGAGCACGGTGAGAAACGACCGCAGCTTGTTCGCCCAGATGGCTTGCAGCGCGATGCCTGCCGCCTCGAGAAACAGGTGCATGCGCCTAGCGGCCCGTCGCGTTGGCGAAGGCCGTCGTCACCTTCACGAGGTTGCCGTCCCTCAGCGTCCGGACGGAAGCGAACGGTCCGGTGATGACCTCGTCACCGGCAACCAGGCCGTCGAGCACCTCGAAGTACTTGTCGCCGGCGATGCCTGACTTGATCGGGGTGAAGACGGCCTTGCCGTCCTTCACCAGGAACACGCCTTCAATTTCCTTGCGTGTCTGGTCCGGCTCCAGTTCCACCGGCGCCGAGAGGCGGCGCGCGGCGGGCGTGCGGCCGTTGACCGGCGCGGCGCGCACCAGGCTGCCGTCGGCGTTCAGGACCATCTCGCGCACGGTGGTGGCCTGAATCGGCACGGCCACGGCTTTCTGGCGCGTCGCCGTCGTAATCACGGCCGTGCAGGTGAAGCCGGGGCGCACGTCGGGCACCTGGCCCTCCAGGGTGACCACCACCTTGAAGTTGGTCGCGCGGCTCGTCGCCGCGCCCGTCGTCTGAATCGCGCTGTTGCCGACCTCGGTGACGCGGCCCGAGAACGTCTTGTCGGGGAAGGCGTCGATCGTCACCTTCGCCGGCTGGCCCAACGCGATGAAGGGGATGTCGGTTTCGTCCACTTCGATTTCCGTCTCGATGACCGACAGGTCGGCGATGGTCATGAGCACCGTGCCGGCGTTGTTCATCGTGCCGACGACCACCGTTTCGCCTTCCTCAATGTTGCGGCGCGTCACAATGCCAGCGATGGGCGAGACGATACGCACTTTATTGAGGTCGTACGTCGCGTTCTCGACGTTCGCCTCCTCCTGCTTGATCCGGGTCTCCTGCGTCTTGATGGACTGTTCGCTCTGCGCAAGATCGGATTGCCGCAACTTGACGTCGCTTTCCGCGCGGTCGAGTGTTTCACGCGGGGTCAGTCCCGCCTTGAAGAGCTCGCGCTGGCGTTCCAGGTTGTCCTGCGCCTGCTTCAGGTTGGTCTTCGCGTTTTCGACGCTCGTGCGGGTTTCCGCCAGTTGCGACCGTGCCGCGGCCAGACTGGCTTCGGTCCGGTTGACCTGGGTCTGCAGGTTCCGCGGATCAATCTGCAGCAGGAACTGCCCGGCCTTCACCATGTCGCCTTCGTTGACGGCGAGCCCCACCACCTTGCCCATCGTGTCGGCGCTGATGTTCACCGACTTCTTCGGGCGGATCTTGCCGCTCGCCGAAACGATGGCTTCCAGATCGCGCAGCGCAATCTTCTCGACGTTGACCTCCGCGCCGGGCGTGCGGGTGAAATTCAGGTTGGCGTACGCAATGGCGGCGAGGGCAACGACGATGACGAGCGCGAGGACGATCTTTTTCCGATTCATGAGTTACCCTGCGGTGAAGTAGGCGATACCAAGCGCGATCAATCCGTAGAAAATGAAGAGCCCGGTGGCGATGCTGCTGGTCTGTTTCCTGTAGAGCGCCGCGAGGCCGATCGCGAGCACGACGACCCACCAGACCATGAAGAGGTCGATCATCCCGAGGAACCTGGCGAGGAAGCTGGTTTCGTCGAGCATCGGCAGAAGCGCGCCCAGATTGGCGACGCCCGAACTCATCACGCCCCGGGCATACATGATCGGCGCGGCGAACACCGCGCCCAAGGCCGAGATGATCTGCGAGTGGGCCAGCACCGCCATGACCTGCTTGAAGCTCGCGGTGCCGCCAAGAATCGTGTTGAAAGCCGCCCAGAGTAAGGCGGTCAGCAGCACCGCGACAAATGGCACTCCGATGAACGTCCCGACGATGGCCATATAGGCCCCAAGATTGGACTGCGACCGTTGCCGCATCTGTGCGTACATTTCGTCAGAGACGGTCACGCCGAAGGTCTCCATCGACTGCGCCTGCATCTCTAACGCCGCCGCTCTCCCGCGTTCGGTGAACTGGGGCAGACCCGACGCCAGACCCATCAGGAGCGAGACCAGAAACAACATTCCGCCCACCTTCGGCGTCCGAACCACGTGCACGAACATCGCGCCAGGCGCGGTGACGATGCCCACGGCGCGGGCGAGCAAGCCGGGCAATGGTGGCGTGGCAGGGGTGGAAGGGTCGGACATGGAAGCGGTACTCCTCAGCAGGGCGTCATCGCGTGGGAAGGGCGGCAAGCCGCCGTGTGTGGACAGCTCCTCGTATTGTACCGTCGCAAACAGATACGGGCTGGAGAGGCGATGGGTTCCTGATAGGCTCGGCAGTATGCGCCCTTTGCTCAGACTCGCCGCTGGTGTGTTCCTCCCCCTCCTGGTCACGACCACGCCGGCCGCGGCGCAGACCTTCGAGGTGATTGGCAGCCGGGCGCTGGGCATGGGTGGCGCGTTCGTGGCGGTCGCCGACGACCCCACCGCCGTTTTCTGGAACCCCGCCGGCCTCGCCAGCGGGCAGCCCGCCGGCGTGACAATTGAGTGGGTCAAGTTTCGAAGTGGTGATCGCGACGCCGCGCCGGCCGCCGGCCCGTGGCAGCGTTCGGCCCGTTTTATCAGTTTGGGCACATGGCCAATCGGCCTCAGTTACACCAGCGTTGACGAGACCCAACTGGTCGATAACGGCCCCCTCGGCCTTGTCGGCCAGCGCCTGACGACCCACCACTACGGCGCCACCGTCCTCCAGACCGTCACCAAGGGCCTGGTCGTCGGGACCACCTTCAAGTACATCCGGGGCTACGTCGCCAGGGGGCCATCCGAGGGGGAAACCACCGAACTGGCCCTCGACCGGATTGGCGCCCTTGACCGCGAAGCGAGCGGCAAGTTCGACCTGGACGCCTCGGTCATGGTGGACGCCGGGGTCTTCCGGCTCGGCTGGACCGTGCGGAATCTGCGATCTCCGACGTTCCGGGGGCCCGCGGAAACTGCAATCACCCTGGACCGGCACTCGCGGATCGGCTTCGCCGTGCTGCCGGCCGCTGGCCTGACCCTTGCTATAGACCTTGACCTGGACACGGTCGAATTGCCGGCTGGTCCTCGTCGCATGGTGGCGGTGGGTGGTGAACACCTGCTGACGCCGTGGGTCGCCTTGCGGGGCGGGGCGCGGTGGAATCTCGAAGGTGCGCGGTCGCCCGTCGGTTCGGCGGGGGCCAGTGTGGCCCTTCGACCCGGGGCGTGGCTCGATGGCCACGTCACCCTCGGGCGCGCGGACGGGGAACGCGGCTTTGGGTTCGCGTTGCGCGCCGGGTGGTAACCCCCGGCGGCCGGTCGTGGCCGCGACACGGAACCTGTACGTGGGTTCTGAGAGACCGGGGGGCATGGCCGTTCGTCTGGGAGAACTACTGCTGCGCGACAAGCGCATTTCGCCGGTCCAACTGCAGGAGGCGCTGAGCCATCAGCGCGCCAACGGGGGCCGGCTGGGGGCGCACCTCGTCAAACTCGGGTTTGTCCACGACGACGACATCACCGCGATCCTGAGCCGGCAGTACGGCGTGCCGGCGATCACGCTGCCGCACTTCGATCTCGACCTGGCGGTGGTGCGCCTCGTGCCCGCCGAGACCGCCGTCAAATATCAGGTCATCCCGGTGGGCCGCAGCGCGACGTCGCTGACGCTGGCGATGACCGACCCCACCAACGTGTTCGCCATGGACGACATCAAGTTCATGACGGGCCTGCACGTCGAGCCGGTGGTGGCTTCCGAGACCTCGGTCCGCGAGGCCATTGCCCGCTACTACGGCGCCGGGGCGGCCTCGGCGTCCGGCCCGTCGGCGAGCGATCTGGTCAGCCGCGCGCTCGAAGACCTCGGCTCGGGGGGCGACGACGGGTTGGAGGTTGTGGCCGACCCCGCGGCGATCGACGCGGCCACGCTCGAGCGGCAGGGCGGCGAGGCGCCGGTGATCCGGTTGGTCAACGCCCTCATGCTGTCGGCGATTCAGCGCGGCGCCAGCGACATCCACCTCGAGCCGTACGAGAAGGAAATGCGGATCCGGTTCCGCATCGACGGCGTGTTGCACCCGGTGATGGCGCCCCCGCTGAAGTACCGCGATCCCATTACGTCGCGCATCAAGATCATGGCGCAGCTCGACATCGCGGAAAAGCGGCTGCCCCAGGACGGGCGCATCAAGGCGCGCTTCAACGACCAGGGCCAGACCCGCGAGATCGACTTCCGCGTGTCGTCGCTTCCCACGCTGTTTGGCGAAAAGATCGTGCTGCGTCTGCTCGACCGCGATCAACTGCGGCTCGACATGACGCGCCTGGGGTTCGAGGTGCAGGCGCTCCAGCGTTTTGAATCCGCCATCCGTCGCCCGTGGGGCATGGTGCTCGTCACCGGCCCGACCGGCAGCGGCAAGACCAACACTCTGTACTCCGCGATCTCGCGCCTCAATCAGCCGGGCGTCAACATCCTCACGGCGGAAGACCCCGTCGAGTTCAACCTCGCGGGCATCAACCAGGTGCAGGTCCGCGATTCAATCGGACTCACGTTCGCCGTGGCGTTGCGGTCGTTTCTGCGGCAGGACCCCAACGTGATCCTCGTCGGCGAGATCCGCGACACCGAGACCGCCGCGATCGCCGTCAAGGCCGCGCTCACCGGGCACCTCGTCCTGTCAACCCTGCACACCAACGACGCGCCCAGCACCGTCAGCCGCCTCGTGAATATGGGCGTCGAGGCGTTCCTGGTCGCCAGCTCCGTCAACCTCGTCTGCGCGCAGCGTCTCGTCCGCCGCATCTGCGACCACTGCCGCGAGCCCGAAGACCTGCCGCCCGAAGCGTTGCTCGAAGCCGGCTTCGCGGTCGAGGAACTGGCCGCCGTGCGCACCTTCCGCGGGCGCGGGTGTCCCCGCTGCGGCGGCACGGGGTACCGCGGGCGGGTGGGCCTGTTCGAAGTCATGGCGTCGTCTGAGGCCTTGCGCACGCAGATTCTGGAAGGCGCGCCCGTGAATGAACTGCGCCGGCAGGCCATGGCCGAGGGCATGGTGACCCTGCGGCAAAGCGGCCTCGGGAAAATCCGCGAAGGGTTGACGACGGTGGACGACGTCATTCGGGAGACGGTGATGTGATGACGCTGCCAGAGCTGTTGACGACCACGCTGACGCTCGGAGGCTCGGACCTGCACCTGTCGGTGGGCAGCCCGCCGCAGGTGCGTGTCGATGGCCATCTGCGGCGCCTCGATGCGCCCGTGCTGGTTCCCGACGTGGCGAAGTCGCTGGCCTACAGCGTCCTGACCGACAGCCAGAAGAAACTCTTCGAGGAACACTGGGAACTCGACATGGCCTTCGGCCTCACGGGCGTCGGCCGATTTCGCTGCAACGTGTTCCTGCAGAAGGGCGCGGTCGCCGCCGTGTTCCGGCTGATTCCAGAGACGATCAAAGCGCTGGAGGACCTGGGGCTGCCGCCCGTGCTGGGACGGCTGGCCGATCGGCCCCGCGGCCTGGTGCTGGTCACCGGTCCGACCGGCAGCGGCAAGTCGACGACGCTGGCGGCGATGGTCGACCGCGTCAACCGTACGCGCCCGGCGCACATCCTGACGATCGAGGATCCGATCGAATACCTGCACACGCACAAAATGGCGCTGGTGAATCAGCGTGAACTGCACGCCGACACCCGGACGTTTGGCCAGGCGCTGCGCGCCGCGTTGCGCGAAGATCCTGACGTCGTGCTCATCGGCGAAATGCGCGACCTCGAGACGATGGAAGCGGCGATGAAACTGGCCGAGACCGGGCACCTGACCCTGGCCACGCTCCACACCAACTCGGCGGCGCAGACCGTCACACGCATCATCGACGCGTTTCCCGCGCACCAGCAGCCACAAATCCGCACGCAGTTGTCCCTGGTCCTCGAGGGCATCGTCTGTCAGGCGCTGCTGCCGAAGGCCGGTGGAAAGGGGCGCGTGGCCGCGCTCGAAATCCTGATCGCGACACCCGCGATCCGGAATCTGATTCGCGACGACAAAGTCCACCAGATCTACTCGACCATGCAGTCGGGACAGGAGAAGTACGGCATGCAGACCATGAACCAGGCGCTGGCGCGGTTGACCGAGACCCGCGCCATCGCGCGTGACACGGCGATGGCCACCACCTCGAATCGCGAAGAGTTGGTGGCGATGCTCGAGCGCGGGCGGGTGGTGGCATGACCACCGCCACGCGCGTGCAACGGCTCGGGATGAAGACCACCACGGCACGGCCGGCAAAGCCGTCGCGCCAGCGGCGCGTGCCGCCGAAGAGCCTGGCCGTGTTCACACGGCAGTTGTCGGTCATGACCGACGCAGGCCTGCCGCTGGTGCAGTGTCTGGAACTGCTGGCGAAGGAAGAACCCAATGTGCGCCTGGCCGCCGCCGTGCGGAAGGTGCAGAGTGACGTCGAGGCCGGCGCCTCGCTGGCCGAAGCGATGGCACGTCAGCCGCACGCGTTTAATCCCCTCTTCACGCACATGGTGGCGGCCGGCGAAGCGGGCGGCATTCTCGACGTCATTCTCAAGCGGTTGTCCGCCTACATCGAGAAGGAGGTCAAGCTGCAGGCGCAGGTCAAGTCCGCGATGGTCTACCCGACGGTGGTGCTCAGCATCGCGGTGCTGGTCGTCACGGGCATCCTGTGGACGATCGTGCCCACGTTTACATCGATGTTCGCCGGGCTCAACGCGAAGCTGCCGTTTGCCACCCGCGCCCTGATCTGGATCAGCGACATGCTCGTCAGCACGCTGCCCCTTCTGCTGGCCGGTGGGGTGGGTCTGGTGTTTGTGTCCCGCCGGTATTACGCCACGCCGGCGGGACGGATGCGTATCGACCGGATTCTGCTCAGGGTGCCGCTGCTGGGGTCGATCCTGCGCAAAGTGGCGGTGGCCCGGTTCTGCCGGACGCTGGGGACCCTCATCAGTTCGGGCGTGCCCATTCTGTCAGGGCTCGATATCACGGCGAAAACGTCGGGGAACGCCGTCGTCGAGGCCGCGGTCAAGCAGGTGCGCGGCCGTATCGAGCGTGGCGAGACCATTGCGGCGCCGCTGCGGGCCACGGGGGTGTTTCCGCCCATGGTGGTGCAGATGATTGGCGCGGGCGAGAGCACCGGAGCCCTCGATGTGATGCTCGAGAAGATCGCGGAGTTCTACGAGGACGAGGTGGATGTCGCGGTGGCCGGCCTGGTGACGGCGCTCGAACCCATTCTCATGGTCGTCCTCGGCGTCATCGTCGGCGGCATCGTCATCGCGCTGTATCTGCCGTTGTTCGAACTGATTAATCAGTTGGCGTAGGGCAGCAGGAGATTGCGGTGTCGTTTGGCGTCGATCACGATTTGGAAATGACAAATACCCAATGGCCAATCACAAATGTGATGGCTTCGGGCCGGTCGGCGGGCGGGGGATGGCAGGTGCGGCGGAAGGGTATGGCGCGTAACTGCTGGCGGTATAGTGAGTTAGGGCGGTACTTCGGATACGGGCAGAGACCTGGTACCAACGTTGCCTTAGCAGGGCGGCGGATGGTGTCACGCGACGCGGGCCTCAATACCGGGGCGCGTGCGTGACCGGAGGCGAAGGGATACGCATCATGAAACTCAAACGAGACGAAGGTTTTACATTGATCGAGCTGCTCATCGTGGTGGCGATCATCAGCATCATCGCGGCGATCGCCGTGCCCGGCTTGTTGCGCGCGCGCATGTCCGGCAACGAGGTGTCGGCGCTGGCGTCGCTGAAGGTCGTCAACTCATCGCAGGTGGCGTACTCCGCCTCGTGCGGCAACAACGGCTACGCGACGTTGTTCACCGTGCTGGGCGCACCGGCGCCTGGCACAACCGTCGGGTTCATCTCGGCGGACTTGGGGTCGGTGGACCAGCCCGTGAAGAGCGGGTACGACTTCATGCTGCTGGGCACCGCAACCCCCTTGCTCGACTGCAACGGCACAGCCACAGCGACCGCCTACTACGCGACGGCGGTGCCCCTGACGTTCGGCACGACCGGCGGCCGGTCCTTCGCGACCAACGCCCAGAACACGGTGTGGCAGGTCTTCGCCGACGGCGCGCCGACCGAGCCGTTCGGCACGCCCGCCACGCCGATTCAGTAACGGAGCCGTTCAGGGTTCAGGGCCTTCCCCTGAACCCTGAACGCTGAACGCTCACCCCCTCAACAGGGATGTGGTACAACGTCCCGTGTATGTCGACCCGAACGCGTTCACTGGTGCTGTTGTCTGGTCTGGCCGGGCTGGGGATTTCAGGCGCGTCTGTCTGGGTCCACCACCAGTTGCTGACCGACCCGTCGTACACAAGTTTCTGCGACATCAACGCGACGTTCAGTTGCGCTCAGGTGTATCTGAGTCAGTACGGGTCCTTCCAGGGCGTCTCGACGGCCCTCGGCGGGCTCCTCTGGTTCGGTGTGGCGGTGTTGATCGCGGCCTTCAGCCGCGTCACGCCCGCCGCGGCGGGCGCCGGGACGAAGGCAAAGGCGCAGGCCGTGCCGCTGAGTCCGGCCGGCGCGTATCTGTTTGCCTGGTCAACGATCGGCTTCGCCGTGGTGCTGTATCTGGCGTACGCGTCGTTCTTCGTGCTCAAGACGGGCTGTCTGCTCTGCATCGGCACCTACATCTGTGTCATCGCGATCTTTCTGCTCTCCGGCACGGCGTCGTCCGTTTCGGTGGGCGACCTGCCAGGCCGGCTGGGTGACGATCTGAAGGGGATCATGGGGAATCCGAAGACGCTGACCGTGGCGGTGTTGTTTCTGGCAGCCGCCGGCACATCGCTCGCGTTCTTCCCGACCGACACCCGGCCGCGCACGGCGGCCGAGGCCGAGGCCCAGGTGAACCAGGCGGCGCCTCCGCCGGCCGATGCGCGGGAAGCGTGGCTCAAGGAGTGGGAGGCGGCGCCCCGCATCGAGACAGGCGAGCCGGCGGACGGCGCGAAGGTCGTGATCCTGAAGTTCAACGACTTTCAGTGCCCGGCGTGCCGCGACGGCTTCGTCTGGTACAAACCCGTGCTGGACAAGTACGCGCAGTCGCATCCGGGCGCGGTCAAGTTTGCGATCAAGGACTTCCCACTCGAAGGGGAGTGCAACTTCGCGGTGCCGCAGGGCAATCACTATGCCGCGTGTGAGTCGGCCGGCGCCCTGCGGTTGGCGCGCCAGGTCGGCAAGGCCGATGCGATGGAGCAGTGGCTGTTCGACAATCAGGCGCGTCTCACCGCCGAGGTGGTGCAGCAGGGATTCCAGACCGTGACCGGGCTGTCGACCTTCACCGCCCAGTACCCGACGGTGCTCGCCGGCATCCGGCAGGATGTGTCGGACGGTGTCGCGCTGCGCATCGACTCGACGCCGACGTACTTCCTCAACGGCGTGCGGCTCAAGGGCAACATGCAGGCGCAGTATTTTGACCTGGCGATCGAGTACGAGATCAAGAAAGCGGAAGGCAAGTAACCGGGCCGTGTCACTCGTCTTACGACTCGACGGACTGACGAAAGACTTTCCGACCGGGTTCCTCGGCCGCCAGCGGCACCGCGCGCTGGACGACGTGTCGTGTGAGTTGTCACGCGGCGAAGTGTTCGGATTGTTGGGGCCGAACGGCGCCGGCAAAACGACGACGCTGAAACTGGTGATGGGGCTGCTGCGACCGACCGCCGGCCGCGTGACCCTCTTCGATCGCAGGCCGGACGACCCGCGCGCGCGGGCGTCGGTCGGCTTCCTTCCAGAGCACCCCACGTTCTACGACCACCTGTCGGCCGAAGAACTGCTCACGTACTTCGCCGGTCTCTGCGGCCTGCACGGCACGGCGCGTGTCGCGCAGGTGGCGCGCGTGCTGGACACGGTGAGCCTGGGCGACGCCCGCCAGCGTCCCCTGCGCCAGTTTTCCAAGGGCATGCTGCAACGCGTCGGACTCGCGCAGGCGCTGGTCAACGACCCGGCTCTCGTGATTCTCGATGAACCGATGTCAGGGCTCGACCCGATCGGACGCCGGGACGTGCGCGAGTTGATCCTGCGGCTGCGCGACGAAGGCCGGACGGTGCTGTTCAGTTCGCACATCCTGTCGGACGCCGAAACGCTCTGCAGCCGGGTCGCCATTCTCGCGCGCGGACGCCTCGTCGCGACCGGGACGACGAGCGACCTCACCGCAGATCACACCAGAGGGTGGGAGATCACCGCCACCGGACTGTCACCGGCCGCGGTGGCCGCGCTGCAGGCGAAGGTCGCGCGTGTGACGCGCATCGCGCACGGGCGGTACACCCTCGAACTCGACGCCACGCAGCGCCCCGAGCCGCTGGTCGCCGACCTCGTGGCGGCCGGTGGCGCCCTCGAGTCTGTCTCGCCCGTGAGGGCCACGCTCGAAGACGTCTTCCTGGAGCGTGTGTCGTGACGCGCGTGTGGCTGGTGGCGTGGCACGTGTTCAAGGAAAGCGTGCGCGATCGCGTCCTCTTCGCGATCGTGGGCTTCGCGATCGTGCTCGTTGCCGCGTCGGTGCTGATCGGCCAGATCACCGCCGGCCAGGACGTGAAGATCATCAAGGACCTGGGCCTCGCGACGATCGAACTGTCCGGCGTGCTGATGGCCGTGTTCATCGGCGTCGGGCTGGTCTCGCGCGAGATCGAACGCCGCAGCATCTACAGCCTCCTGGCCAAGCCGCTCCGCCGCTGGGAGTTTGTGGTGGGCAAGTACCTCGGGCTGGTGGGCACGATTGTCATCAACGTCGCGCTGATGACGCTGGCGTTGTACGCGATGCTGGCGTGGCTGCAGTGGACGACGCCTGAGGCGATTCAGCGCGCCTGGCTCACCCCGGTCGTCGATCCCGCCCTCCTCAAGGCCATCGTGCTCATCGTCGCGGAACTGGCGCTGGTGACCGCGGTGGCGTTGTTCTTCTCGACATTTTCGTCGAGTGGCCTGCTGTCGGCCGGGTTCACGCTCGGCGTGTGGGTGGTGGGCCTCTTCAGCGAGGACCTTCGCGGGTTCAGCGCCCTCGCCTCGTCGCCCCTCGTGGGCTGGGTTGTGAACGCGGTGGGGGTGGTGGTGCCCGCGTTTTCAGCGTTCGACATCAAGGCCGCGGTGGTGCACGGGCGTCCGCCGGTGTCGTGGACGTACGTGCTGCTGACGGTCGGGTACGCCGCGTGGTACGCGGGCGCGCTGGTCGGCGCGGCGGTGGCCGTGTTCACACGACGGGAGTTCACGTGAGCGGGCGACGCCGGACCGCCGCGGTGGTGCTGGCGGTGGGAGCCGGGATTGGCGCGGCGGCGGCGACCCTCGAGGCGCGCGACCGCTGGTATCCGCGCGTCGAGACGACCGAGCGGCTCCTGTACCTGACCTCGGGACGCATGGCCGATCGCCTGGCCTTGTCGTTCGACTCGGTCATGGCCGACGTGTACTGGATTCGCGCGATTCAACACTACGGGCGCGATCGAAAATTGTTGCGCTATCAGGGACGGTACGAGTTGCTGCACCCGTTGATCGATGTGACGACGTCCCTCGATCCGCACTTCACGATTGCGTATCAGTTCGGGGCGCTGTTTCTGGCCGAGCCCCTGCCGACCGGGCCCGACCGGTTGGACCTGGCCATCGCGTTGCTGGAGAAGGGGCTGCGGGTGGAACCCGACCGGTGGCAGTACGCGCAGTATCTCGGGTTCCTGCACTACTGGCACAGCGGCGACAAACGCGCGGCCGCGCGGGAGTTCGAACGGGCGGCCGCCATGCCGGGCGGCCCGATCTGGCTCAGGCCGCTGGCGGCAAACATGCTCGTGGAAGGCGGCGACCGGGAGGCGGCAAAGGTGGTGCTGCGTGAACTGGCCGCGTCGGAAGAGACGTGGATTCGGGAACTCGCTTTGCGCAAATTGCGGGAGTTGGGCGGGTCGTGATGACCTTCGAGCTCGTCGTGCTCGGACTGTTCGGGTTGATGGTCGGCAGCTTCCTCAACGTGTGCATCTCGCGGCTGCCCGACGGCGGGTCGGTCGTGACACCCGCCTCACGATGTCCCGGGTGTGGCGCGGCGATTGCGTGGCGCGACAACGTGCCGGTGCTCAGTTATCTGTGGCTGCGCGGACGATGCCGCGCCTGCCGCGCGCCGATCAGCGCGCGTTATCCGCTGGTCGAGCTGGGTACGGCGATCGCGTTTGTCGTGCAGGGCGTGGTGGTTCTGCAAGGGGTGACTGCTCTGCAGGGCGTGACTGCTCTGCAGGGGACCCCCGCGATGCTGGCCACCGATCACACGCTGACGTTAGCGCTGGTGTCGCGACTGATCCTGACGGCGCTGCTCATCGCGCTGGCGGTGACCGACCTCGAGACGTTCCGTCTGCCAAACGCGCTGACGTTCACCGGACTCGCGGCCGGGGTGGTGCTCAGCGTGTTCGGCCCGCCGGGGTTGGGAGCGAGCCTCCTCGGCGCGGCGCTGGGCGCCGGCGTGTTGCTGGCCATTCGGTGGGCCTGGCAACGCGCGAAGGGTGTGGACGCCATGGGCCTCGGCGATGTGAAGATGCTGGCGATGGCCGGCGCCTTTCTCGGCTGGCAGCAGGTGTGGATCGTGCTGCTGCTGGCCAGCCTGACGGGCGCTCTGGTCGGCGTCGCAATCGCGATGCGGGGACGCGGCACCATGCAGAGCAAGCTGCCGTTCGGGGTCTTCCTCGCCATCGCGTCTGGCGTGGCGTCGATCTGGGGCGACCGGCTGCTCGCCTGGTACCTCGGCGTCGTTTGGAAATGAGCTCGTAGCTGATTTTTTTGTTGTTCAAGAAAAAAATCAGCTACGAGCTCATTTCCTCCATTGCAGTTTTCGCCACGTCTGGCGGAGCCCGGTGTGCGTTTTCCGCAGTCGGATTCCGGAATCCCCCGCAAAAAAACACCCGGTCGCCTGGCGTGGGAGTTGCAACAGAACGAGGCGATGACGAACGCCTCGGGAATGACGCTGATCGAAGTGCTGGTCGCGATGGCCGTGGCCGCGGTGCTGACCGTGGGCGCCGGGGGCCTGCTCGTGGCGTCGGCGCGCGTGGTGACCGAGGGACAAGCCGCGACGACTGGCGCGCTGCTGGTGTCGCAGAAGCTCGAACAACTCCGCGCGTCCGCGGCCGCAACGCGCGAAGGCGAGGAACGGCTGACCATCGATGGCCGGGTGCTCACCGGTGCCGGGGCCGCCGGAGCCTACATCCGGCGGTGGGCAGCCGTGCCCGTGGCGGAGTGGCCGGGCGTGTGGCTGGCGGAGGTCGAGCTGCTCACGTCCGCCCGCAAACGGGTGGTGCGGGTCAGGGCCCTGGTTGAGAGGCCGTCGTCATGATCGCGTCGGCGCCGGGTCAGCCGGGTCAGCCGGGTCAGCCGGGTCAGTCGGGTCAGTCGGGCCAGTCTGGTCATACGTTGGCCGAGATGCTCGTCGCCCTGGCGTTGATGCTCGGCGTGGTGCTGGCGGTGGCGATGATGGCGGCCCAGACCCAACGTCTGGCGCGGACACAGCCCGAGGTGCTCGATATGCAGCAACGCGCGAGAGTGGCGCTCGACCTGATCGCGCGAGACCTGCGGTCGGTGGGCGCTGGCGTCGATCGCGGACCGGCGACCGGCCCGTTGCACGGCGCCTTCGCGCCGCTGTGGCCACGCCGCGTGGGGCGAGTGCGCGCCGACGCGACGGGTGTGGCGCGGGCGGATGCCATCACGCTCGTGGCGGTGCCCGATACGGTCGCGCAGACCACCGTGGCAGAGGCCGTGACCGGATCGCCGGCCACGCTGTGGGTGCAGCCGGGATCGCACTGCTCGCCGGGACGTCCCGCGTGTGGCATCACACGCGGCATGGCGCTGGCCCTGTTTGACGGCGCGGGTCGCGTGGACCTGCTGGATGTCGAGCGGGTCGACGGATCGATGGTGACCGTGCGCGCCCTTGGTGCATCGAGCGGGTCGTTTCCCCCGGGCGCTGTCGTGACCGAGGTCGTCATCCGCGGATACTTCCATGACGCAACAGCGCGCCAGTTGCGGTACTTCGATGGCGATGGCACCGATCAACCGATCGTGGACGGTGTGGCGGAACTGACGTTGACCTACTTCGGATCGACCGACCCTCCCGTCGCGCCGCGTCCACCCGCCGGGCAGGAGAACTGCCTGTACGATGCGGCCGGGCATCGTCGAGCGCTGCCCGTGCTTCCGGCCGGCGCGGACGGGCTGGCAGAACTGCCGCTCGCCCTGTTCACCGACGGTCCCTGGTGTGGCGCGGGTGCCACCACGTTTGACGCGGACCTGCTGCGGGTACGTCGGGTGCGCGTTCGCCTGCGGTTGGAACCGATGTCGATTGGAGGCCGGCGACCGCCCGACTACGAGGTCGTCGTGGATGTGGCGCCGCGCAATCTCGCCCTTCAGGCAGGCGGCATCGCATGATGGTGCTGGTGCTCACGCTCACGTTGGTGGTGGCGTCGCTGGCGGGCGGGCTCGCGGTGGTCGCGCACACCGAACGGCAGATCGCCGCCGCGCACGAGCGGACCGTCGAGTTGGGCTACGCGGCCGAGGCCGCCGTGCTGCGTGGGGTCGCCACGCTGCGGGGGCTGGCCGACTGGACGCTGGTGCCGGGCGGCCCGTTTGAGACCGCACTCTCGTCAGGGCCGCGTGTATTCTGGGTGCCGCCCGATCGCCTCGACCTCGACGCGCGGACGACGACAATGAACGCGTCGCTGGCGCGCCAGTTCCCGCTGGGCGCGAACACGCCGCGGTGGCGGCTCGTCGGATGGGGACGCGACCCGGACGCGGTGACGCCCATCATGGTGGCCATCTGGGTCGCCGATGATGTCAATGATGCGGACGCTGACGCGCGGCGGGATCGCAACGGGCGGCTGGTGGTGCGGGGCGAGGCCCTGAGCACCGCGGCATCCGGGCTCGTCGTTGACGCGCACGTCGTACGGGACGACGCCGGCGTGCGCGTCGTGTCGTGGCGGATGGTGTATTAAATGGAGTGTTGGTGATGTCCGTGACAGCCGTGGCGGCGTGGTTGTGGTTGGTGGTCTCGATCTGGAACACGCCGCCGGGCACGCTTGGCGAAGTGGCGATGCGTGAGGCCATGCGGCGCGAGCGGCTGCCGCCCTCGTCGCGTGTCATCAACAACGAAACTCTGGGTCCGGTCGCGCCCGCCCCTCCGGTCGCACCCGCCCCTCCGCTCCCGCCCGTCCCTCCGCTCCCGGCATCGACCGACCCGGCGGCCGTCCCACGCGTAGCAGGTGACGCCAGTGAAGTCCGCGATCAGGTCTGGTGGAAGAACCGCATGACACAGGCGCGCGAGGCCCTCGAGCGCAACCGCCTCCTGGTCGCGGCGCTCCAGAGCCGCGTCGCCGCGCTCGACAGCGACATCGCCGGTCGCGACGATCCGGCCCAACGCGCGCAGCTCATGGCCGACCGCCAGCGCGCCTTCGACGAACTCCATCGGATGCAGAAGCAGGTGATCGCCGACGCCCGCGCCATCGTGGACATCGAAGACGAAGCCCGTAAGGCCGGCGTCCCGCCAGGATGGATCCGGTGAACGTGGTGCGGCGCGGCTGAAGCCACGCCCTTGTATCGGACCTCTGGACCTCATCTGACCCCAATCGCGCGAAGCGCCGCGGTCAGTTCCTTCGGCGTCACGTCCGAGACGATCTGTGTCTCACCGATGCGCACCGGCAGGACGAAGTGCAGCCGTCCCGCGGCGACTTTTTTGTCGCGCAGGATCGCCTCGAGCGCCTCCGACGCCTTGAGGTCGTTCGTGGCGGGCAGGGGGCCCATGTGGGTGATGACCGTGCGCAGGGCGTCAAGATCCGCGTCAGGGAAGACGCCGCGCGCGTGCGATAGTGCGGCGGCGGCGAGCATGCCCAGCCCGACGGCTTCGCCGTGCCGGAACCGGCGGTAGCGGCCGATCGACTCGAGCGCGTGGCCGACCGTGTGGCCGAAATTGAGGACGCGGCGCGGACCCTGTTCACGCTCGTCGGCCATCACGACGCCGGCTTTGATGCGGCAACACGCCGAGACAAGCGGCGCCAGCACGCCGATGTCGCGCGCGAAGAGCGCCGGCAGCGTGGACGCGATCTGGTCGAACAGCGGTCGCGACGCGATCGCGCCGTATTTGACGGCTTCGTACAGCCCCGCGCGGAACTCGCGCCGCGGCAGCGTGCCCAGCAGCGCCGGATCGCACACCACGAGCGACGCCGGATGGAACGCGCCCACCAGATTCTTGCCCGCCGCCAGATTCACCCCGACCTTGCCGCCGATCGCACTATCCACCTGCGCCAGCAGCGTCGTCGGCACCTGGACCAGCCGCAGGCCTCGCAGGTAGGTCGCGGCCGCAAAGCCCGCCGTGTCGCCCACGACGCCGCCGCCGACGGCCACGATCAGTGTGGAGCGGTCGGCCTGCCGCGCGACGAGGCCCTCGTAGAGCCGGGCGACCGTCGAGAGGGTCTTGGCGCGCTCTCCATCCGCCATCATCAGCGGTTGATGGGCGCCGGGCAGGGCGCTGAACGTGTCGCCGTGTGCGCGCCACACCGGCGGGCAGGTCACGACGACGGTTTCGCTGATGAGCGCGTGTTCGGCGAGCACCTGTCCCAGCCGCGCGGCGAGGCCGGCGCCGATGAGGACGGGATACGCGCCCGTCGCGTGCGTAACGTCAATGCGTGTCGGGGTCATCGTGTGGGTTCTGATGGCTCGTGTAGGATAGCAGGCGAGGGTTCCGTGTCCGAACAGCAGAAATCATCGTCCACGTCCGAACAGAAATCCCGGAAGAAGGACGCGTTTGTCACCGAGATCACGCCGCGGTCCGAGGACTTTTCGCGCTGGTACCTCGATGTCGTTCGCCGCGCGGAGCTGGCCGACTACTCGCCCGTGAAGGGGTGCATGGTCATCCGGCCGTACGGCTATGCCATCTGGGAGCACATTCAGCGTCTGCTCGACGCCCGCTTCAAGGCCACGGGGCACGTCAACGCCTACTTTCCGCTGTTGATCCCCGAGAGCCTGCTCATGAAAGAGAAGGATCACGTCGACGGGTTTGCGCCACAGGTGGCGTGGGTGACCCGGGGCGGCGACGAAGAGCTGGAAGAACGGCTGGTCGTGCGTCCGACGTCCGAGGCGATCATCGGCACGATGTACGCGAAGTGGGTGAAGTCGTGGCGCGACCTGCCCGTCCTCATCAACCAGTGGGCCAACGTGGTCCGGTGGGAAAAGGTCACGCGGCCGTTCCTGCGCACGACGGAATTCCTGTGGCAGGAAGGGCACACGGCACATGAAACCGCTGCGGAGGCCGAGGAAGAAACGCTGAAGATCCTCGCGCTGTACAAGGACTTCGCCGAGCGGGAACTGGCCATGCCGGTGGTCGACGGCATCAAAAGCGACAGCGAGAAATTCGCTGGCGCGGCGCAGACGTACTCGATTGAGGCGTTGATGGGGGATGGGCGCGCGTTGCAGGCGGGCACCTCGCACAACCTCGGGCAGAACTTCGCGAAGGCGTTCGAGATTCAGTTTCAGGGGCGCGACAAAACCGTGCAGCACGCGTGGACGACGTCGTGGGGGGTGTCGACGCGCCTGATCGGCTGCGTGATCATGACGCACGGCGACGACAGCGGGCTGGTGTTGCCGCCGGCCGTGGCGCCGCACCAGGTGGTGATCGTTCCGATTCCCCGCGGCCGCTGGAAAGAGACCGTGTTGCCGACGTGTGAGGCCATCCGCGATCAACTGACGGCCCTCGGCGTGCGTGTGAAGCTGGATGCCACCGAGGAGAACTCGCCCGGCTGGAAGTACGCCGAGTGGGAACTGCGGGGCGTACCGCTGCGGTTGGAAGTCGGGCCCAGGGACATCGAAAAGGGCGCCGTGTTGTCGGCGCGGCGCGACACGCGCGAGAAAGCGTCGATTCCGATGGCCGACCTCGCGACCCGTGTGCCCGAGCTGCTGCAGGCGATTCAGGACAACCTGCTGGCGCGCGCGCGGCAGTTCCGCGAGTCGCACACGTCGAGCGCCGCCACCTGGGCGGAGTTCACAGCGGCGATGGAAGGCCGGCCGGGGTTTGTCATCGCCAGTTGGTGCGGCCGCGCCGAGTGCGAAACCTCGATCAAGGCCGAGACCCAGGCGACCCTGCGCAATATCCCCATGGGGTCGCCCCGCGTCGAGGGCACGTGCGTCAAGTGCGGCGGGGCCGCCAGCGTCAACGCCTGGTTCGCGAAAGCGTATTGATGGCGCCGGCCAGAATGGTAGCCCTGCTCAGGGGTGTGAACGTCGGCCGCAAACGCGTGGCCATGGTTGACCTGCGCCGGCTCGTCTCCACGCTGGGATATACCGATGTCACCACGTTGCTCAACAGCGGCAACGTCGTCTTCTCGGTCTCGCGCGGCACGCCCGATCATATTGGGGCGCGGCTCCAGGAAGCCGTCAGGAAGACGCTGTGCGTGGACTGTCGCGTGCTGGTGTTCGACGTGCCGGAATTCACGCGCATCGTGAAGGGCAACACGCTCCGGACTGAAGCCGAAACGGACCCCTCGCGCCTGCTGGTGGCCTTCTGGCGCAGCGAGGAGGCCCGGCAGCGGGTCTTGCCCCTGGCCAAACTCCCCTGGGGCCGCGAGACCCTGGTCGTCGGCCGTCACGCCGCCTACCTCTGGTGCGCGGACGGCATTCTGTCCGGCACCCTGGCTGACGCCGTCACCAAAGCCTTCGGCGACGACGCCACCACCCGTAACTGGGCGACGGTTCAGAAGATAGGGGGGACGGGTCTGTTTTCCACAGAAACAGGGAAACCGGGGACAGGTCTCGGCCAAATGAGCTCGTAGCTGATTTGGAGCCGAGCCCACCAAATCAGCTACGAGCTCATTATCGCCGGGCCATCGCCACGAGCACGCCCGACGCCGGCCAGCGCTCCAGGATCTTCCTGAGCGTCGGGTGCCGCCGCCTCACCTGTTCGCGCGCGACGATGGCCCCGAAGGCTTCGGCCAGGTGTTCCCGCCACCACCGGTCATCGGGCGGGGCCTCGACCCAGATCCGGGCCAATGGGGTCAGGCAACTGAGGTCCCCAATCACGGCCGCCGCGGACAGAAATCCGACCGGCAGCGGTCCGGTCGCCTGCTCAAGCGTTTCGCGCAGGTCGTAGAGCGCCAACCGGCTGCCGCGCGCCGCGAGGTGCTGGTGCAGCACTCCGCGGGCGACCGTCCAGCGGGCGCGTTCGTCCTCCCGCGCGACCCGGCGTTCCCGCGCTCGAATGGCCTCCACGGCGCGTTTCAGGGTCGTCAGACTCGTCCGCTCGCCGTCGTCGCGCGCCACGGCCACCATGACATCGGGATCCTGGGGCAGGCCTCGCTCGACCAGGGTTTCCAGGGGCTCCACAGCGCCTGCCTGGCGGCGGGTGACACGCGCCACGACACGGGACGCCGGATCTCTGGCGAGCGCCTCGTATAACGGCTTCAGCAGCCTCTCGGGTTGTCCGTCAAGCGCGGACAAGGCCGCGAGCCGCAGGGCGGTTGGGGCGCCCGAGGCCACCACGAGGGCGGCCAGGCGGTCGAAGGCCCTGGTGGCCCGGACGTCCTTGCCGCGCGCCACCTGACCGAGCACGCCAATCGCCGCGATGGCGAACGCCTCGTTCTGTGGGTCGTTCTGTGGGTCGTTCTGGGCGGCGGCGACCAGACTGTGGGCGAGCGGGGCCGCCCGGCCGTCCCCAATCGCTTCAAGCGTTTCCAGGGCCGTGACGCGCGCGGCCGTATTGCGCGAGGGGTCGCCGGCCACGACCAGCAGCGCGCTCGTCGCACGGGCGCCAATCACCGCCAGTCGCGCCCCCGCCAGCTCGCGGCGTTGGACATCGCCCGCCGTCAGTTCTTCGACAAGCCGTGTGACATCGGCGGCAGAGGAGGGGCGGATGGACATGAGGAAGTATCAGGGGTTACGGCACAAACACAAAAGGCCGGAGCGGTGAAGCTCCGGCCCTTTGCTGATCGGACGCCGACGGTCATGTGGTGACCGTTGTGGCGGGCTACTGCAGCCGCACCACCAGCGCCGCGCGACGGTTGAGACGCCGGGTCTCTTCGCGGGCGTTGTCGAACTTCGGCCGTTCCTCACCGTAGCTGACGATGCTCAGCCGGTTGGGATTGACGCCCCGAGTGCTCAGGTATTCCCGGACGGCGGACGCGCGACGCTCGCCGAGCGCAAGGTTGTATTCCGCCGTGCCGATGTTGCAGGTGTGGCCTGCAATTTCGAGGCGCAGCGAGGGGTTCGCCTGCATCGCCGCGACGGCTTCGTCGAGCACCCGCAGCGCGTCCGCGCGAAGCGTGTAGCGGTCGAAGTCATAGTGCACGTCCTCGAAGACGAACTCTTTGACCGTCGGCTGCACGACCTGAATGTTGACCGTGGCGCTGGCGCTGAGGCCGCGGCTGTCGGTGACCGTCACAGTCACGGGCACGGTGCCGACCGTGTTCGGCGCGGTCCACGGCGTCTGCCGGTTGGTCGCGCTGGTGAACGACCCGGTGTTGGCGGTCCAGCGATAGGTGAGCGGGTCGCCATCCGGATCCGACGCGTCGGCCGTGACGGTGGAAATCTTACCCACTTCCACGGTGCAGGGATCACACGTCGCGGTGACGGTCGGCGGCCGGTTGATGATCGGCGCGGGCGGCGGCGTCTGGGGTGGCGGGGGTGGCGGGGGCGGGGGCGGTGCGACGAACTTGCGCGCGCCCGGGTGATAACCGATGCGGAACTGAATGCCCATGCGGTCGCCGATGGTGCTGCCGAAGACCGGGCAGATGCCGGACGCGATGGCCGGGCAGAAGAACACGTCCCCGCGTTTGTCGAGGGTGCCGGACCAATTGAGGCCCGCGCCCATGAAGAAGCCGTTGGCGCCCTGCCAGGTCAGACCGAGTGCCGCGTAGACCGGGCTGGCGACCGGCGTGGTGATGGGGGCCACCGAGCCGTCTTTGCCGCGGAAGTTGGCCGGCGCCCTGATCGCGCTGTCCATGTATTTCTCGCCGTGCAGTTCCGCGGTCAATCGCAGCGGAGACCCCGTCGGAAACGCCGCGCCCAGGCCCCAACTGATGCCGTTCGTCAGGTCGAAGCCGTCGGGGTTGCCGCGCCTAATGTAGCCCGCGAAGCCCGACAGCTCCAGGATGCGAAGATCCTTGCTGAGGATGCCGTCGAACGAGAAGTCGGCCTTGCCGCTCGACGCGCCGCGCGCGTCGTCGCCGGTCGGGATCTTCACGCCGCCGCGAATGGCGAAGGCCACCGGGCGCTGGTCAGCTTCCGAGGAAATGTTGATCTTCGCACCCAGGCGCAGGTCACCGCGGCGATTGCCGATCCATCCTTCGGTCACCAGCGGGAACTCGTTGACGATGCCGCCGTTGGCGCCCGCCGGCGCGCCGGTGGCGGTGAAGAAAATCGGCCGGGTGTCACGGTCGATGCGGGTAATCGTTTCCAGGCTGCCAAACAGCTCGACCCGGTTTCCCAGTCCAACCGCGAATGTGGCAGGGAATCGGCTGACGTCGGTAAAGCCCTGCCCGAAGTCGGCGTTCTGACGGTAGAAGCTGAGGCTCCACTTCCGATTGCCCAGAATTTCAGCCGTGGGCACGAACCAGAGCCCTGTGTCGCCATTGACGGTGGTCGTCGCCGGTCGTGTTTCGGAGGTTCCGGTGGCCGGTGGCTGCGCAGCCCCCTGACCAAACGCCGGTATCGCCATCGCGAGCACCGCACCCAGCACACTGGCACCAAACATTCGCTTCATATCGACCCGGCCTCTCCGTCCTCTGTTTTTCCAGGGTTCCCGGAGACGAGGCACTTGAACCCCACCTCCGCAACTCACCAAACCCATGCTACACCTGAACGGTGCCAAATCAATGATTACGGCTGTTTCCGGGTCTGCTGCGCTATACTGCACACGTCGGGATTTTCCGGGAGGCTCCCACAATGTTTGGCTCGATCGGCATGCCGGAACTCATCATCATCTTCACCGTGGCGCTGATCGTCTTCGGCCCCAGGAAGCTGCCCGAATTGGGCCGCTCACTGGGCAAAAGCCTGCAGGAGTTCAGACGCGCCTCGAATGAGCTGAAACACACTCTGGACGAGGAGATTTCGCTCGAAGAACGGACCGCCGAGCGTCCGAAGGCGCTCCCAGCCCCCGAGGTCCCCAGGGCCCCCGAGGTCCTCACCGATGCCGCGGTCCCCACCGCTTCCGAGATCCCCACCGATTCCGCCGCGTTGCCGTCGCCGGCCGCGCCCGAGACGATCGCGCGGGGCCAGCACCAGTTCTGACGACGCGCGGCTCGCGACACCCGTCTTGAACACGACCGTGGAGGACGAAGACGACGTCTCGCCGGACGCCCCCGGCCGCATGAGTTTTCTGGACCATCTCGACGAACTGCGTCGACGAATTCTGTATGCCGTCTACTCGGTGCTCGCCGCCTGCGTGGTGTCCTTCAGCTTCATTAATCAGATTCTGACGGTCGTCACCGCTCCGATGCTGGCCGTGATGCCGACCGGTAAACAACAACTGCAGGGCATCGAGGCGCTCGACCCGATCATGCTCTATGTCAGGGCGGGGTTGCTCGTGGCGGTGATGCTGGCGTCGCCGCTCATCATGTTGCAGGTCTGGTTTTTCATCGCACCGGGCCTGTACGCGAAGGAAAAGCGCATTGCGATTCCCTTCGCCCTGGTGTCGTCCGCCCTCTTTCTGACGGGGGCCTGGTTCGGCCACCGGGTGGCGTTTCGCTGGACCTGGGAATTCCTGGTGTCGTTCACCCCGGGGTTCATGGACTTCAGCCCCACGGCCTCCTCGGTCTTCTCGCTCTACCTGAAGATGGTGCTGGGGTTGGGCCTGATCTTCGAAATGCCCGTCGTCGTCTTCGTGCTGGCGAGGTTTGGCATGGTGACCGCCGGCTTTCTGTGGAAGAACTTCAAGTACGCCGTTCTGATCATCTTCATTGTGGCGGCCGTGGCGAGCCCCGGCGGCGACCCGATGAGCCAGTTCCTGTTCGCCGCGCCCATGCTGGTGCTGTACGTCATCAGCATCGGCGTGGCCTGGTTGTTCGGGAAGAAGAAACCGAACGAAGAGACGGCAGGGTAGGTGCTACCATGCCCGTAACTATGCGCAACTCAGGAGTGCCCGTCGCCGCCATCGTGGTTGTGGTGGCCGCCATCGTTGGCGGCGTGTTGGGCCGCGGCATCGGCGCGTCCGACGACCGCGTCACCGAACGGTACCGGATGTTCGCGGCGGCCCTGGCCGCCGTCGAGCGCGAGTACGTCGACGCGCTGGATGCCGAGGACCTGGTCTACGGCGCGATCGACGGGATGTTGCGCACGCTCGACCCGCACTCGAATTTTCTCGACCCGCGCCAGTACGCGCGGATGCGCGAACGCCAGGAGGGCACCTACTACGGCCTCGGCCTGAGCATCGTGGTCGTCAACGGCGACATCACGGTGATGAACCTGTTCGAAGGGTCGCCGGCGTATCGCGCGGGCATCCGGCGTGGCGATGTCATCGCCGTCATCAAGGGGGCATCGGCCAAGGGATGGACGGCCGACATGGCCGTGAAGGAATTGCGCGGCCCCAAGGGGACGTCGGTCGATATCTCGATCCGGCGGGCCGGCATGGAGAAGCTCATCGACCTCGAGGTCGGGCGGGACGAGATCAACATCACGACCGTCCGCACGGCGTTCATGATCGAACCCGGCACGGGCTACATCCGCCTGCAGGATTTTTCGGAGACCACCGATCGGGAACTGGGCGACGCCCTGAAGAAACTGCAGAGCGAAGGGCTGCAGCGGCTGGTGCTCGATCTGCGCGACAATCCCGGCGGGCCGCTCGACCAGGCGATCGCCGTGTCGAACCGGTTCCTCAAGCGCGGCCAGATGGTGGTCTACACCCGCGGCCGTGTGCCGAACTCCGACGAGGACTACCTCGCGCTGGCCCAGGGCGACACGACGACGCCGCTGGTCGTGCTCGTCAATCGCAGTTCCGCCAGCGCGGCCGAGATCGTCGCCGGCGCAATCCAGGATCACGACCGCGGGCTGGTGATCGGCGAGGCGACGTTCGGCAAGGCGCTGGTGCAGTCGGTCTATCGCATCAGCAATGGCGCCGGCCTCGCGCTGACGACGGGCCGCTACTACACGCCGAGCGGCCGGTTGATTCAGCGCCCGTGGGACGGCACGTTTGACGAGTACCTGATGTACTCCCAGCGCGATCAGCAGGAGAGTCGCGAGCACGGCGCCGACCAGCTCAAGTACACCGATGCCGGGCGCAAGGTGTACGGCGGCGGCGGCATCGAGCCGGATCATTTCCTCGCCGGTCCCGTCGAAGGGTTCAACCCGGCGCGCTTTTCACGCCAGTTGCTCACCCGCGGATTCTTCGTCGGGTTCGCCGAACGCTTCACGGCGGAGGGCGACACCCGCCCGGCGGCGACCTCCGCGGCACGGCACACGGTGGCGCGCGGCTTTACGGTGACCGACGCGATGCTCCAGGAATTCGCGCAGTACGTGGCCGAACAGCGCGTGCAGGTGGACGAGGCCGCGCTCGCGGCCGACGCGGCGTTTGTGCGCGCGATGGTGCGGTTCGAGGTCGATCTCGATCTGTTCGGCGTCGAAGAAGCCCGCCGCAACCTGTCCCGCGTCGATCCCCAGGCGCAATTCGCGCTGAAATTTTTTGATGAGGCGCAACACCTGGTTGCGCCGGTCCGGAAGCCCGACTGACACATGCGACTGTCGCGACTGCACCTGAACGGTTTCAAGAGTTTTCCCGACCGTGCCGAACTGTCCTTTGACGATGGCGTGACCGCCATCGTGGGACCCAACGGCTGCGGCAAGAGCAACGTCGTTGACGCGATTACCTGGGTGCTCGGCGAGCAGAGCGCCAGGAGCCTGCGCGGCGATCGCATGGAAGACATCATCTTCAACGGCAGCGAGGCCCGCAAACCGACGGCCTCCGCGGAGGTGCGTCTGCGCCTGGCCAACGTGGCGCAGGCCGCGATGTTGTCGTCCACCGAGGTGGCCGGCGTGACGGCCGGGGGTGTGATGATCGACCCGGCCATCGGCCCCAATGGGCAGTTGCCGCTGATCACACGCGACGTGGAGATCGGACGCCGGCTCTATCGATCCGGCGAAAGTGAATATCTGATCGACGGCAAGGTGTGCCGGCTGCGGGATGTGCACGATCTGCTGATGGACTCGGGGCTGGGTGTGAAGGCCTACGCCGTGATCGAGCAGGGCAAGATCGGACAAATCCTGTCCTCGCGCCCGGCCGAACGCCGGTCGCTCATCGAGGAAGCGGCGGGTGTCACGAAATACAAGACGCGACGCCGATCCGCCGAACTGAAGCTCGAAGCCGCCACGCAGAACCTGACGCGCGTCGACGACATCATCTTCGAGGTGGACAGGCAGCGCGGGGCGCTCAAACGCCAGGCCGCCAGGGCTCGTCGCTACAAACGCCTGCGTGAAGAACTGCGGCGCTGGGAGCAGGTCCAGTTCGCCCGGAAACACGCCGCGCTCGCCAGGGATCTTGCCGCCGCCGACGCGCGCCTCGACCAGGCACGGGTGCGCGCGGCCGCCGCGGCCGCCCACGTCGCCGAACTGGAAACCGCGCTCGAGGCCCTGCGCCTCAGCCTGACGGACGGGGAACGCCGCGCCACCGAGACCCGCGAACAGGCGCACCAGCGCGAGTTGGGCATCGGGCGGCGCCAGCAGCAGATCGCCTTCGATCGCCAACAGGTCGAGGATCTGGGCGGACGCCTCGCACAGTGGCAGGCGGAAGCCGCCGACCTCGACGCGCGGCTGGCGCCCGGCCGCGCGGCCATTGAGACCCAGCGCGAAGCGGTCGAGCGCTCGCGCGCCACGCTGCGGGACGCCCAGAGCCGCGTCGCCGCCTGCGAAGAGGACTACCAGCGCGCGTTGACGGGCGTCCAGGGTGTCGAACACGACGCCGACCAGACCCGCGCCTCCGTGATGGCCTCGGCCACCACGCTGTCGGCCCTGCGCCAGGCGCGCGACAATGCGGCCGCCGCGCGGGACCGCGTGTCGCAGGAACGCGGCCGGCTCGAGTTCGAGCTGCGCGACCTGCAGCAGGAAGCCGAACGTGCCACGCGGGATCGCGAGCACGCCGGGACGGCCCTCACACGTGCGCGTGCGGCCTTGGAGGTGGTCGCCCGGGAACGCCAGACGGCGGAAGCGAAGCTGGCCGGCGCGCGCGGTGCGCGCGAGCGTCTCTCGCGCCAACTGGGCCTGACGCATCGCGAACTGGCCGGGCTCGAAGCCCGCCTCGGATCGCTGGAAGACATCGAACGCCAGCGCTCGACGTTCGGCGACGCGGCCCGGTTCCTCCTCGCCGAGGCGCCGGAGACTGTCGGCCAGCACGGCGCCTTCGCCGACTACGTGCAGGTCGACCGTGCGGTCGAACGGGCGGTCGACGCCCTGCTCGGCGACCTGCTCGAACACGTCGTCGTCGACCGCGCCGAACAGGTCGTCCAGGCGCTGGCGACTCTCGCCGGGCGTCAGGCTGGCCGGTGTGGCTTCCTCGTGCTGGAAGACGCGCGAAGCGCAGGGCCGCGGCCCGCGCGCGCCGTGCCGGACGGCGCCAGGGCGCTCCGCGACGTGGTGCGCGCCTCGGGCGCCTACGCCGGCGAGATTGCCCGCGTGTTGCCCGATGCGTTCATTGTCGACACCTTCGCGCAGGCGCAGGCCCTCGCGCGTACCGTGACCGTGCCGGTGGCCACACTCGACGGCGAGGTCTGCCGTGGCGCGGGTGTGGTGGAGGGTGGCGTCCGGGGCGGCGCGCGAGGCATCCTCGAGACGCGCGCGGAGACACAGGCTCTTCGGGCGCAGGTGGAGGCCGCCCAACAGACCGTGGACCAGCTCGCGAACGACGTGACCAGCCTGGACTTCGAAATTCTGAATGGCGAAGTGGACGTGGCCTCGCGGCAGGCCGCCCAGCATTCGCAGGAGAAGGCCATCGTCGGCTTCGAAGCCCAACTGAGCCGCGCGACCGACGAGGTCGCGCGCATCACGCGGCGCATGGAGGTCGTCTCGACCGAGCGCCGGCGGAGCGAGGATGAAGAACAGACGGCCGGGCGGCGGCGTGACGCCGCCGCCCTCGCGATCACGGCCCACGAGATCGGCCAGGTGGAAGCCGAGCAGTCGCTGGGCGCGGTCCTGGCGCGCCTGCAGTACGCGCGTGGCGAGGCGGAAACCCGGATGCGGCGCGTCAGCGAGGCCCGTGCCGAACAGTCAACGCTGAGCGAGCGGGTCGCGTCACTCGACGCGGAGCGCCAGCGGCTGGTCGAATCGCTGGCCGAGGTCGAGGCGCGTCTGCACGCGCGGCGCCAGGAGATCTCGCGCACCGAGACCCGGCGCGACGAACTCACGCAGTCCATTGGTGACACCGAGCGTCTGCTTGATGAGGATGTGCGCGTGCTTGAGACCCTGCGCGGGGAGATGCGCGGACTCGACGAGGAGGTCAGCGACCTGCGCGGACGCTTCGGCGCGAAGGAACTCGACATCCGCGGCGCGCGCCAGGTCCTTGAAGCCATGCGCACCGCCGTCGTGCAGTCGGAGGTCGCGCGGGTGACGGCACAGGCGGACCTGACGCATCTGGCCGCGATGTGCCTCGAAACCGTGCACGCCACCATCGACGACGTGGTGATCGAGGTCGCGCGGATGGAGGCGGCCGGCGAACTGTCGGCCCCGGCCCGGCGCCTCGCGGCTGCCTCTGCGCCAGACGAGGACGAGCTGGCTGAGGTGGCTGAGCTGGCTGGGGTGGCTGGGGTGGCTGGGGTGGTTGGGGTGGCTGAGCTGGCTGGGGTGGCTGAGGTGGCTGAGCTGGCTGAGGTGACCGACGCCGCGGCTCCTGCCCTCTCGACCGACGACGTGATCACGAGCCTGCGTCAGAAAATCGAGAAGCTCGGGCCCGTCAACATGATGGCGATCGAGCAGTTTGACGAGCTCGAGACCCGTCACGAGTTTCTGACCACGCAGCGCAAGGACCTGCTTGATGCGATCGCGCAGACCAGCGAGGCGATCAGGAAGATCGACATCACGACGCGTCAACGGTTTCAGGAAGCCTTCGAGACGATCAACACCTACTTTGAAGGCACGTTTGCGACGTTGTTCGGCGGCGGTCGCGCCGGCCTGGTGTTGATCGACCAGGAGAATCAGGTCGAAAGCGGCATCGACATCATCGCCCAGCCCCCCGGCAAGCGCCTGCAGAACGTGCAGTTGCTGTCGGGCGGCGAAAAGGCGCTCGCCGCCATGGCGCTGATGTTCGCGGTGTTCCAGTACCGGCCCAGCCCGTTCTGCCTGCTCGACGAAATCGACGCGCCGCTCGATGACGCGAACATCGGGCGGTTCGTGGAGATGCTGCAGGGCATGCAGGGGCACACCCAGTTCATTCTCATCACGCACAACCGCAAGACCATGGAGATCGCCGACCGGCTGTATGGCGTGACGATGGAAGAGCCGGGCGTGTCGAAGCTGATCTCCGTCCAGATGAATTGAACGAGTCCAAAGCCACCCGCTATCAGCGCCTCCGGCGCCGCGCGCAGGTCGTGAGCCTCGCCGTGGGCGCCGGTCTGTTGCTGGTGGTAGCGCTGACGCCGGCCGCGGGGTGGCTGGCGGTGCGCGCCGAGGCCGCTGTCAGCGGAGGGCCTGCCCCCCTGGCGGCCCGTGTTGGCGTTGTGGGTATTTGTCGGCGGCCTGGCGCTCGCGTGGGAGGCCGTGGCGCTTCCGGCGTCGATCTATGCCGCGGTCCTCGGCGCGCGGCGTTTCAGGAAATCAGAACCCGGGGTGGGGACCACCGCGATCGCCCAGGTCCGTGATGCGCTCGTCGGCACGGGGCTCGCCCTGCTGGCAGCGACGGCCGTGCGCGCGGCGATGTGGATGTCGGCGTCGTGGTGGTGGTTGCTCTCCGGGGTGGCGGGGGCCGCGGCGATGCTGGGGGCGTTCCAGGTGCTGGCGATCGCCTTGCGTCGCGGCACCGGGGCGCAGCCGCTGCCGCGACCCGCGCTCACCGCGCACCTGGCGGCCCTCGGCGCGCGTGTGTGTGGTCATCGTGTCGAGGTGCGTGAGTGTTGGGCCGATCCGTCGGCCACCGGGCCCTCGGCGGTGGTGACGGGCCTGGGCCGGCGGGGCGCGGTGTGGCTCAGCCGGGACATGGTGCGCGACTGGTCCGACGCCGAAATCGCGGTGGTGGTCGCGCACGAGTTCTCGCATCACGTGCACCGCGACCTGTGGCGGAAGGCGGCGCTCGATGGCGCGGTGCTGTCGATGTCGCTGTGGGTGGCCGACCGCGTGCTGGCGGCGTGGGAGCCGTCGGGGCTGAACGCGTGGCCGTTGCTGGCGGCGGTGGCGTGGGCGGTGTGGTGGATGGCGCGTCCCGTGCGCCTGGCGCAGTCACGTGCGCACGAACGGCGCGCCGATCGGTTCGCGCTGGCGCTCACCGGTCACACGGAGGCGTTCCGCTCCGCGATCCGGCGCCTGGGCGAGCACCACCTGGCGGAAGACCGTCCCTCGCGTCTCACGCGCTGGTGGTTTCACACACACCCGACGGTGGCGGAAAGGCTGAGGGCTGCGGAGGAAGAGCGCAGCCAGCAATTGAGGATTGAGGATTGAGGATTGAGGATTGAGGATTGAGGATTGATTCAATCCTCAGTCCTCAATCAGCGCCGAGTCGCGCCGTTATGTGGCGCGACGATCAACACGCCCACCATGCCGCGTTCGCGGCAGTTGTCGCTGGTCAGCGAGCAGTGGAACTCGAAGCGGCCGGGTTTGTCGGCGCGGAACTCGAAGGTGACGTCGCGGCCGGGTTCCACGCGTTTCTGGATGCGGTAGTCGGGCAGCGTGAAGCTGTGGGGGATGTCGCCGGACGTCAGCGTGATGCGCACCAGGTCGTCCTGAGCCACGCGGATTTCCGGCGCGTCGAGGCCGGCGACCTTGAACGTGTACTTCTGCGCGGTGATGGTGATGTCCCGTCTGGCCTGCGCCAGGACCCCCACGGTCGAGGCCACGCCGACGAGCAGGATGCCCCCGAGCGCCAGGTGCAGGGCAGGGAAACGGTGGCGGGTGGGTGTGGTCACGGGCGTCCTCCTGAATGCTTAGACGGTTTCCCGACAGTATCGGCCGAACCCGGGCACGGGAGTAGCCCACGTTCGTCACGGCAACGGCGAGCGGCGGAGAAATCCTCGGGAATTCGCTCATTCCGTCACGAAGTCTCCACTACATTATTCCGTGTTCCGTTCGAGATGCCTGGGGATCGTGATCCCGAGGTGATGGAGGAGCTGCTGCTGCTCCGGCGTGGGTTGCGCGACGCGCCGGAGGCGGATCTCGCGCCCGGCGGTGGCCGGCAGGACGATGTCGGCGCTCTGGAGGGTGGCGAGCCGCGCGATCGCCGCTTTCGCGATGCCCCGGCACGGAGCCCCCCAGTTCGGTGTCCATCCAGGTGACCTGTGTGCCACCCACGTTGACGCGAATCCGGGAATGGCACCTTCCGTCTCTCCTCGGAGGTCCCGGCAATTGGCACAGGGGGGAACGCCTTGCCCCCGGATCGAAAGGCGGCGATAATGCCCGCGAGTGGCGTCTGGGTCCCACGCGCGAGCGGCGGCGCACCGGGTGGCTGACCAGCCATTGACGCCATCCACCGATGTGACGTTAGACCGCCAATTGACGCGCGATGCATTCTCGGGGACCATCACGTGTGGACTTCACGGTCATCGGGGACATTGGTGACGTCGAGACCTTTGCGGTGGGTCACGGGATCCGGGAGCTCGGTCGACTCCAGAAGCGCTACGGCAAGGGCCGGTGGCGGAAGCGCAAGGGTAGCGCGAGGGTTCGGCTGTCCGACGGAACGATTCGGACCGCCGAGCTCCACTGGTACGAAGCGACTGGCGTCGGTCGGCAAGAACTGAAGATCAAACGCTATCTGGATTGAGGACCATGGTCATGGCCACTTCACGACAATCGCTGGTTCTCTGCTTACGCAACGACGGCTACGAGGTCTCGCTCGAGCGGCGGAAGATCTATTCGTCGATGCCGGACGCCGACGCGGCAAAGCACGGCCAGGTTCGGGTGATCGACGAGTCGGGCGAAGACTATCTCTATCCGGCAGAATATTTTGTGACGGTCGAATTGCCTCAAGCCGTTCGCCTGGCGGTGCTGGCCGCGGTCTAACGAATGGAGCCGTCGCGCTCTGGCTCGTGAACGCGCGCGGCTCATTCGTGGCGTTGACCGCGCCGGGCGCGACGATCACGCCGCAACCCACTGAGACCTTGCCGCTCTCAGACGGCAGGTGCGGGATGATCCCGCGCCTTCCGAGCAAAGGCGGTCGGGGTCACGGGGCGTCGGTGAATCGGCGCGCGCGTTCGACGGACCGGCAGGCGGCCGGGCCGAAAGCGTGTGCCCGTACGATCGCGCGTTCCCTGACGGCACGCTCTCGGGTGCAGTTAGAGCAGTTTTCAGTTGTACGTAGTACGCGACCGTGGTACTCCTGACACCGGGAG
>JBCKZS010000001.1:0-162513 GCA_038918905.1 Vicinamibacterales bacterium | reverse complement strand
GATGAACGAACGCATCCTTCGGATTGAAGATCACCAAGGGCGGACCGTCAGGAAGACACCGCCCCCGGCGGGGGTGACAGCCGACCGCCGTATGGGAGCTGAGGCGCGCGCCAAGAACGCGCGCGCCTCAGCTCCCATACGGCGTGGTCACAGCGACAACAGTGTTACCCATGTCCCCGGACTGATCGGTTACCTATGTCCCCGGCCGCACATCGACTGGCGGGTCAGAAGTCTGAGCCCCGCGTTGCGCCATCGCGGCAAGTTCCTCGCAGTATTGCGGCCAGTCGTGGAGCGTCTCGGGGTCGAAATCGGCCCCGTTGGGCCACTGCAACGTGCCAAAGGCTGTGTCAAGTTCAACAGCGTTGAACACCTTCAGATCCTGAAGCGGCCCAAACATTTCGCCTTCTAAGACCGGGCGAAAATCGATCTGTCGCTCAGTGTGGTCCGCGAACCGCAGCCTCAGCGTATACGGCGCGACGATTTCAAAGTGCTCCACGCGATGGATGGCGTGACCCATGCAATTTGCCCCCTTCACCGCAATGGCTCAATCTTGAGCGGAGGCCGCCCGGATTGCAAGAGTTCCCAGTCGCGCAGGAGTTCCGCATGATGAATTTCCGCCCATGCCTCGACGAGGCGCTGTTGCGTCCGAGGGAGCCCGCCGCCACTGCACTCGATCGGATCGAGTGCGAACGTGGCCAGGGCGTCTTGATACAGGGCATGGAAGTGAGGCCGATGGTGAGGGGCACCGACCTCCATGAACATCCGAATGACTATTCCGAAAAAGCGCGACAGTTCCGGCACCGCGGTACTTTACATCGTCCGTCCGGATTTCGTCGGGCCAACGCTGGCGCTCAGCCGCGCCTGGCAGCCGGAGCGACGGGGGAGCGGCGGCTGGAAGGCGTCGGCTGCAGCGCTTTGTTGGGCTGTGTCTGAGGGCCGCAATACCCAGATTATTTCATGTATCTCTTGAACCACTCAACTATCCTTCTATGACTATCTGCTCTGTTCAGTGACAAGCCATGGTCGTCCTGCGCGTAAATGATCAACTCATATGTCTTGCGGTGCTCTTGCAGCCTTTGCACCAGGGTCAGTGCCTGGCTGTTTGTATCCGATCGCCAATCCGCTCCACCGTGCATGATTAACACCGGCACGTTGATCTTCTCCGGCCAGTAGACGACCGACCGCTCGCGCATACGCTCCTCATATCCCTTGTCGAAATCGGGGATCACCTGCTTGTAGACACGCTCCATCATCTCTGGGCGCTCCTTGCTGCCGGTGATCAAATCGGCCAAACCGCCGATCACCGGTGCAGCATTGACGATGATCTACCCGCACGTCCTGGCGCGCGGCGCGCTGGGCGTTCGCAGCCCTGCTGACTGATGGTGAGGATGGCGAACACCCGGCCGCCGGGACTCACACCGAACCATCAGGAACGCTCCGGCCGTGGTGGCCACGTCAACGCCCCCTCGGCCAAGCGAGCCGTGCCTCTGCGGTTCCGGACATCCATACGAGAAACAGTTGATCCGCGCCGGACCCTTCGACGCGGCCCCGTGCCCGAAGGCGGCGTTCGACGACCTGGACCCGGAACGCATGGCGTGGTTCGTTCGCACGGCCAGGAAGACCCGCCGCTGTCCGCTCGCCGAGGACGCATCCGCTCGGGAGCTGTTGGAACATCTGAGCGTGCTGGATGGCGGGAATCTTACGAATGCAGCAGTACTCCTCTTCGGCAAGCAGCCGCAACGGTGCAGGCGACGATCGATCGGTGGTTTGACCTCAAGACGCAGGGCCTGACCGACGTGGCGAAGGCCCAGCTCACGTGTTCTGACACGCGCTCTTGCAGCCTGGGAAGACGCCTCGGCCGCTATAATCATCCCCGTGCAGTATTACCTTCGCGAGTACCCGCTAAAACAGGGCGCGCTGGAGATCGCCTACATCGAGGAGTTCTTCAACGAGTTTCCCAAGCGGAAAACGGCGAACGAAATCATCCACCGCCTGCAGGACCGGGAATGCCAGATTCTGATGGCCGAAGCGCCGCTGCCTGACGATTCGGGCACCGTGGTGCCGGTCTCCTACAAGGTGTCGCACGAGTTGCGCGGGGACGAAACGGATCCGGTGCTGGCGGATCTGGTGGAGCGGTTGAAAGGCGCCGTGGTGTTTCGCGATCGTCGCATCCTCTACACCTGGCTTGGCGCCACGCGGCGCGACTGGCGCGGACAGGGACATTTCCGGGCGCTGACCGAAGAACAGGAAACGTGGGCGATCAACTGCGGCTTCGACGAGGCGATCGTCAAGACCAAGAACCGCTACTACGACATGCGCGGCACGCTCGACACGCTCCAGTTCAACGTCATCAAACTGGAGGTCGCGCCGGACGTGCTCGATGCCAAGGTGTACCTGAGCAAGCCGCTCGGGTTGTCCGTGCTCGACTCGCACCGCAGCCGGCGCCAGGTCACACGTGCGTGAGGCGATGCCTGGGAGGTGCCGGGTCTGAAGACCCGGCCTCCACGCGTCAGGAGGATGTGATGAGGAGAGACGCGTGGACGGGTGTGGGGGCGGTGATGTTGTGCGGTGCCGCCGTGCTGGCGCAGGCGCCGGCGACCGAGATCTTCCTGGCGCCGGTCACGAGTGCCGGGACGAAGATCACCGTCGGGCGTCCGGTCAACATCACGAATAGTCCCGGCTACGACAATCAGCCGCAGTTCCTGGCCGATTCAAGTGGCTTGCTCTTTTCGTCCATGCGCGACGGCGTGCAGACCGATATCTACCGCTACGACATCGCCGCCAAACGGGTCGTCCAGGTCACGCGCACGGCCGAGAACGAGTACTCACCGACGCTGACGCCGGATGGCCGGACGTTTTCGACGGTGCGCGGCGCCGGGCAGCGATTGTGGCGGTTCACGATGGACGGCTCGGACGCCGGACTGGCATGGACCCATCAGGGGTTGATCGGGTATCACGTCTGGATCTCGCACACCCACCTGGCGACGTTCATTCTGGGAGCGCAACGCGAGCCCAACACGCTGCAACTGCTCGACCTGCGCACCGGCGGCAGTGAAGTTATCGAGAAGAGCATTGGACGGTCGTTGCTGATACGTCCTGGCCGTGGCACGGTGAGCTTCGTGCACAAGCCGCAGGGTGGCGCGTGGGAAATCAAGGAATTTAACCCGGCCACAAAAGCGATCACCAGTCTGACGCCGACGCTCGAAGGCAGTGAAGATCTCACCTGGACCCCTGACGGCGCGATCGTCATGGGCCAGAAAGGCAAACTGTTCGTGTGGCGCGAAGGCGGCACCTGGACGGAGATCGCGGACCTCACGCGTCGGGGCGTCGAGCACATCACGCGGTTGACGATGAGCCCGGACGGGAAGTGGATCGCGATCGTGTCCCAGGCGTTGGCGCGATGAAGATTGCCACGTGGAACGTGAACGGGATCCGCGCCCGCCACGCGCAGGTGCTGGAACTGCTGGCGACTGAGCAGCCGGATGTCCTTTGTCTGCAGGAGATCAAGGCGGCACCGGGCCAGGTGCCAGAGCGGCTGGTGAACCCAGGCGACTACTGGTCCTGCTGGCACGGGGCCGGAGGGTATTCCGGGGTGGCGCTGCTGATTCGTCGGACGTTCGCGCCAGAAGCGCCCGTGTTTTCGCACCCGGATTTCGACTTCGAACACCGGATCGTGGTGGCCGACGTCGTACCGGCGACGGCCGCCACCCCCGCACCGCTCCGGCTCGTCTCGGTGTATGTGCCCAACGGCGGCAAGGACTTCGAGGCCAAGATGCGCTTCTTCGGGCAGTTGCAGCGGTGGATGGCTGAAACACTGGCCGCAGGGACGGCGCTCGTGCTGTGTGGAGACATCAACGTGGCGCGCGAGGAACGGGACGTGCACCCGAAAGAGCGGAAGCTGAATCAAATCGGGACACGCCCCGAGGAGCGGGACCTGGTCGCGCAGGTGCTGGCCAGCGGCGTGAGCGACGTCGGTCGCGCCCTGGATCCGGACAACAACGAGCTGTTCACCTGGTGGGCGCCCTGGCGGAACCTGCGCCAGCGGAACATCGGCTGGCGGATTGACTATATTTTCGCAAGCGCGACGCTTGCGTCGGTCGCACACTCGTGTGTATCGATGCGCGAATTTGGCACCAGCGATCACGCGCCCGTCGTGGCCACCTTCACCTTATGAAACTTCGCACGCGCCTCATCGTGACGCTGTTTCTCGGCATGTTCGACCCCGCCACGGGCATTCCCATGGGGCTGCTCGCCGGACGCGGCTACGCCCGTCGCAACGTCCAGTTGGCGAGCGGCGACCTCCTGTACTTCTACACCGACGGCTGTGTTGAAACGGAGAACGAAGCCGACGAAATGTTCGGCACCGGGCGTCTGGAGGCGCTCCTCGTCTCGATCGCCGACGCAGGTCCTTCAACGCCAGCCCGCGTGCTGCAACAGGTCGGGGAGGCCGTGACCACCTTCCGCGGCACGCGCGAGCCGTTCGACGACGCCACGATGATGGCGGTGCGGATCGGTTAGGGCACTGCCAGCATCGCCAGACCGCCAACCCGCGGTCGTGGTCTTCTGGCGCTGTACACTCTATGCCGAGGTGCCGATGCGACAAGTAGCGCTCCTGATGGCCATCCTGGTGGGGGCCGTGTTCGGCGCGGTTCTGGCCCAGGCGCCGGATCAGTCCCCCACGCTGAAACCCGAGAAGTACTCGCCCCTCGGATACTACGACCTGGAAGAACACATTCGGGCGTTTCCGGGGACGCCGGGGAGCCTTGAGGTCCGGCGGGCGTTCACGGCGCGGTTCTGGGCGTTTCGCGGCCTGGCCTATCGCACCGGGACCGACCCGCTCGCGCCAGTCTGGACGAGCCTCGGCCCGGAGACCACGCTCCAGAGTCCGACCGCCGACATCACCCAGAACGTCTCCGGTCGTGTGTCCGCGCTTCTCATCTCGCCGCGCTGCGAACGACGCGGCCGGTGCCGCCTCTGGGTCGGCACCGCCGGCGGCGGTGTGTGGCGCACCGACGACGCGCTGAACATCGTCGACCCTGGCTGGCGGTGGATTTCGCGCGGACTGCGCACCAACAGCATTGGGAGCCTCGCCCTCGATCCGAACGACCGCGGCGCCAACACGATCTACGTCGGCACCGGCGAAACGAATCAGCCGAACAACTCGAACGCGGGCACCGGCCTGTACCGCTCCGCCGATGGGGGCGACACCTGGGAACGCGTGCCGACGATGGTGGTCGATCCGGTGGTGTCACCCTCGCCGATCGACTTCACCATGACGCGAGGCATCAGCACCGTGGTGATCGAGCCGGGCCACGCACAGACGATTTACGTGGCCACGACCACCGCGATGCTCGGCATGACCGGGGTGCGCGGCGGTCAGAGTCAGACGACCGGCTACCCGCAACCGCGCACGGGACTCTACAAGACGGAGAACGGCGGCGTGACGTGGACGCTGCTGTGGGTGCCGCCGCTCGAGCCGGTCCTGCCGGTGAATCCTCACCTCACGCCGGGCGTGGCCGACACGATGGTGGGCGTGCGGCACGTGAAGCTCGATCCCAGAAACCCGCGCACCATCTACGCCAGCGCCTGGAACAACGCCATTCATCGATCGGCGCCGTCGCTGGAAAGTGGGGAGGTGTCCTTCAAGCCCGTCTTTGCGGTTGTCGGGCTCCAGCAGTTTCAGGATCTGGCGATGTTCGATCTGACGGTCAAGGACGGCCGGACGCGGCTGTATGTCTACAACGGCACGCAGAGCACGACGACCCAGGGACTCTATCGCCTCGACAATGCCGACGTGCCCGCCGCGTCCCTGGTCAGCGGATCGGGCGCGAACCTGGTCAACGCGTCGGCGTGGGTCAGTCTGTCGTCGAACAACACGGCGCAGGTCGGCTCCACGAGCCGCAGCATCTGCTCATCGCAATGTTTCTACGACCTGGTCGTCGCGGTGCCCGAGGGGCAGCCAGACACCGTGGTCGTCGGCGGTGTGGCGACGCCCACGTTCGGCGAGCCGACGATTCGCTCGATCGATGCCGGTGTGAGTTTTTCCGGCTTCGGTCGCGACGCGCAGAATCCACGCGTCAGCAGCCACGTGGACGTGCGCGCGGTGGTCTTTCATCCGCAGGATCCCGACATCGCTTTCGTCGGCTCCGACGGCGGTGTCGTCCGCAACGACGGGTCCTTCGTCGACATCAGCAGCCGCTGCCCGCAACTCTTCGCAAGCGCGCCGCAGTGCGCGACGATGCTGGCGCGGGTGCCGAGCCGGCTGATCTTTCTCAACCGCGGGTTGCAGACGATGCAGTTCTACAACGTCGCGATCGACCCGCGGGCGCCGCTGCGGCGGCTGATCGGCGGGTTGCAGGACAACGGGACGATCTGGCAGGACGGGTCGGGCGATCCGCGCGTGTGGAAGCCGCTGTTCGGGTTTGGCGATGGCACGTCGGCGTCCGGGTTCCACCCCGCGCGACCCGAGGTGCTGTTTGCGAGTTTCCAGAGCAACCGCTACTTCACGAATTTCCGGAACGCCGACCAGTCGCAGTGGGTGCGGACCGACGATCCGATTCGCGCCAGCGATGAGCGCGCGACGATCACGCAGTCAACCGGCCGGCAGTTCATCACGTTCGATCGCGTGAACCCCGATACGCAGTTCACCGGCTTCCAGCACCTCTGGCGGACGCGGAACAACGGCGGGCCGCAGGCCTTTCTTGAGGCCAACTGCCGCTTTCCGACGGGCGCGGTCGCGGGCGTCAGTTGCGGCGACTGGCAGCCGCTCGGCGTGACGTATCCCTTCGCGTCGCAGACCACGCCGGAGTCCGCGAGCCGCAGGCCCGGCGACCTGACCAGTGACTTCTATGGCTCCAATCGCGCCGGCGGCATCATCGTTGCGGCCGAGCGCAGCCAGACGGACGCGGGGACGTTGTGGGCGGCGACGAACTTCGGGCGACTGTTCATCAGCAGGAACGTCGATGCGGCGGCATCAGCCGTGACATTCAGCCGCATTGACACCGCTGCCACACCGATGCGTTTCATCACGCGCATCGTCGCCGATCCGCTGAACGTGAATACCGCGTTTGTGTCGTACAGCGGGTTCAACGCGTTGACGCCCGCGACGCCTGGGCACGTGTTTCGAGTGGTGCACGACCCGGCGACAGACCGCGCGACGTTCACGGTGATGGATTTCGATCTGGGTGATCTGCCGATCAACACGCTGGCTTACGACCACGTGCGCGGCGATCTTTATGCGGCCACGGATTTTGGCCCGCTCGTCTTGCGCCACGGCGCGTCGCAGTGGGCGATCGCGGGTGCCGGGTTCCCGGAGGTCGTGATGGTGGACCTGGAGATCGCGCCCGAACAAGGCGTGCTGGTGGCTGCCACGCACGGGCTGGGCATCTTTTCGTTGCAGATCAGATGAACATGGAGTGGTGGAGGCCTGGAGGTCCTGTTCATTACCGTGGTAATATTCGAGGCATGTCACTCGCACATTCGAAGCTCACCGCGCAGGGGCAGATTTCCGTTCCCGCCGAAGTACGGCGGCGGCTTGGCATTGGGCCGGGCTCCGTCCTGGAGTGGGACCAGGAGGGCGACAGGATCGTCGTGAAGCGGTCGGCTCGCTATACCTCCGAAGACATCCATCGCGCCGTGTTTTCGACGCCTCGGCCGCGGCCTCGAACCCTCGATGACATGAAGGAGGGGATCCGGCGGCACGTGCGGGAGCGGTGTGCACGCCGTTGACACCAACGTACTGGTACGGCTCATCACGCGGGACGACACGCGGCAGGTGGCCGCCGCCGATCGCTTCGTCGGGAAGGGTGCCTGGGTTTCGCACCTGGCCCTCGCCGAGACGACCTGGGTGCTGGCCTCGGTCTACGAGCGCAGCGCCGCCGAAATCGCCACGGCCGTCGAGTTGCTGCTCGATCACCGGGAGTTGACCTTGCAGGCCCCGGACGTGGTGACGGCGGCACTCGACTGTTTCAAGGCGCGGCCGGCGGTGGGGTTCTCTGACTGTCTGTTGTTCGAAATCGCTCGCAACGCCGGGCACCTCCCGCTGGGCACCTTCGACCGGGACCTGGGCAAGCTGGACGGAGCTCAAAGGCTGTAGGTCGACCCGCTCTGCACGGGCGAACCGCGGCCCAACCGTGCCGGTCGCCTCAGAAGCGCACGAACACGCCGGCGGTGATCAGAGAGCGCGTCTGCAGGCCGCTGGTCGTGAAGGCCTTGAAGCCGGCAAGCGGCGTGCCGCTCAGGCTTGAGTCGCGGCCGGTCGCGGTGTGGTTGCTGAACTGAATCGCCGGCGTCGTGAACGACTCGATGAAACCCGCGGGTGTGCCGGTGGTGACCGACGGCGCGGAGTCGAGCCGCAGCGAGAGTGTCTCTTTGCCGAGGAAGACGCGTCCATCCAGCGTCAGGCCCACCCGATCCGACAGCGTGTGACGGATGCCGCCGCCGACCAGGCCGACGATGCCTGTGGCCTGCTCGTAGCGCAAGGTGAGCGTGTCGGATTCGGCAATCGGGACTTCATTAAGAATCAGAAAGCGATACGTGCCCTGAAGCGTGACGGTGGGGAGGTCACCCAGTTGGTGCACGAGGCCGCCTCCCACGGTCAGGTATGGCGAGAACCGGCCGCTCAGCAGGTGATAACGCACGGCCGCGGTCGTGGAAAGTTCGCGGCTCGATCGCCCGGTGCGCCCGGTGCTGGCTGAGACGGTCACGCCGCTGAAAGGGCCGGTCGACAGCAGTCCCGTGAACGCGGTCTCGAAACTGGCGCGCGTGGCCTCGACGGCATCGAGAAGATCTTCCGACACACTGACCGAGCCGGTCAGCACTTCAAGACTGAGTTCCGCGGACCACTTCTCACCGAGCCCGCGTCGTACGCGGATCCCGACCGCGGGCGCGTTCGCACCGGTCAGGCCGAGGGCGCCCAATGCCGCATCGAGAGGTGTGAGGCGGCTCGCGACGCCGAACTCGGCGTTGACGCCGTTGAGCAGCGACGCGCCGTCGCCCAGAAACCACGTCGGCACCCGCCGGCTTTGATTGGTGGGTCCCGACGTCGGCAGCCCTGGACCGGCGGGTGGCAGCGCCGCCGTGCCGCCGGCCGGCAGTTCGAAGAGCGACAGTCCGCCGACGGCTTCCACCTGCCAGCGACGGTCTGGTGACGGAACGGTCTGGGCGAATGCCGCTGTGGCCGTCACGACCAATGCGGCTGTGGCGACCGCAACACACGCCCGTGCTCCACGCATGGGAAGACTCTATCAGGAGCCTCTGTCACCTGAACTGCAGGCGGCCCCGTAGGGGCGAGGCCTGCCTCGCCCTTCTGGCTGCGGGGCCGGTCGATGGCTGCGGACACCCATGGAGTCGTTCAAGGCGCCGCGCGGCACGTGGTTTGGTACGATACCCGCTACATGTTTGGTGTGCAGATTCGGTTGCCGTGGAGCGTGGCCCCGCCCCGGCCGCAGGCCCCGCAGTCTCGGGCGCCGCGTGTGGTGGACGTCCACGGTCAGACCTATCCCCTCGTCATCGCCCGTCACCACCGCGCGCGACGTTACGTCCTGCGCATGACGACAACGGGAGCGCTGCGGTTGACAGTGCCGCGCGGCGCGTCGATCAAGGCGGGGCTGGCGTTCGTGCGCAAACAGGCGCCGTGGATCGCGCGGGAACACGCGCGTCGCGACACGTTGCACCGGCCGTGGGTGGACGGCACATCGATCTGGTTTCGCGGGACGCAGGTGTCCCTCCTGTGCGACCCCACAGGTGTGCGTCTCGGCGCCGAGGGGATCGGTGTCAGCGCGCGCGGCGGGAATGTCCGTGCCGGCGTGGAGGCCTGGCTGCGCGCGCTGGCAGTCGCCGAATTGCCCGGGCGCTGCCTGGCGCTGGCGACGCAGCACGGCCTCACGGTGTCCCGGGTGTCAGTCCGCAACCAACGCTCGCGCTGGGGGTCGTGCTCCACGCGCGGCACCATCGCGCTCAACTGGCGTCTGATCCAGATGCCTCCCGAGGTCTCCGACTACGTCATCCTTCACGAGCTGGTGCACCTCAAACAGTCAAATCACTCGCGACAGTTCTGGCGCGAGGTGGCGTCGGTGTGCGACGGCTGGCGCGAGGCCGAGCGCTGGCTGCGCCAGCACGGACGGGAACTGCTGTAAGGGCCCGCGGGACAATACCTTGGCCATTCTGGCTGTCGAGGCGCCCGGCCGCCAAGGCGCGAGGAGCGCGCATACCGAGCGTATGTAAGCGACGAGCAACGCAGGCGGTCGGGATGGATCGGCAGCCAGAATGGCCAAGGTATTGTCCCGCGGGCCGGGGTGATGGAGAACGGGTTGGTCAGTCCAAGCGTGGAGGGCACCCCGCAAGGGGGTCCACTTTCGCCACTGCTCAGCAACCTCGTGCTCGACGGACTCGACCGGGAACTGGAGCGCCGTGGACATCGCTTCGTTCGATACGCGGACGACAGCAACATCGACGTTCGCAGCGAGCGGGCGGGGCAACGGGTGATGGAGAGCGTCACGCGATTCATCACGGCAAAGCTCAAGCTCAAGGTAAATGAGACGAAGAGTGCGGTGGCGCGACCGCAGGATCGAACGTTGCTTGGATTCAGCTTCACGGCCGGTCGGGAGGTCAAGCGCGTCATTACGCCGAAGGCTCTTGATCGGTTCAAGGCCAGGGTCCGAGAAATCACGCGACGGGCCTAAGGCGTCAGCATGGAGACGGGTGCTAGCGTAACCGACTCGAATCGCCGTGTGCCGTGTACGGACCCGTACGCGCGGTGGTGTGGCAGGGGTCGGCGGGCAACCGCCGCCCCTATGCCGATCAACGCTAAAGCTCAGCCGCGCGCGTGAGCGCGTCGGCTGGAGCGCCTGGTTGGGCAGCAGGGTTGGCTGCCCAGAGAATGGTCCGGAGTTGGCCGGACAGGGACCCACGGTTCTCATTGAAGAGGCGAACACGGTGCCCGTTCGCGCCCGAGGGATGCGGAAAACCGGACAACCAGCGCCCAGGGCGAATCCGTCTTTCTGACGCAAGGGCTACCAAGACCTCCTCGACTGACTTGCCGAGCGGAACGATTGCAGCCTTTGGCACAGACTCAAGTTCGGGAGCGAGGACCTCGCGTGCGAAACGCATCAGGAACGGCGACTTGGCCGGCCGCGGGTTAGTTCCTGTGTAATTCCGCGTTCCGACGAACACCGGGTATCGAATAGCGGACGCCGTGTAACGAGCGGCTTGAGCCGCACGCCACGGCGCCATGATGGCACGAGACAGCCGGCGCGTCGGCTCCAGGCCCATCATGTTAGCCACCCACTCGGATGATCTCTCCAGCCGGCACAACTGCGAGGGCCTGCTCAACACCCGGCAATAACGGAAGGAGGTCGTCAACGTCGTTGCTGGGAGCCATCATGACGACAACACAGATGCTGAGGCCCGAAACGTTCTGCTGATGCTCGATGCCCTGATCGACCGTCAGGAGAACGTCGAATTGCCCATCGGCGAGCCGGAGCAACGCCCCGTTCTTGATGCCAGCCCAACCCGGTCTTGAACAGTGTTCACGTCATGGCCGCGCAGCTCCCGTTTGAGCCGCCTCGGAACGCATTCATCGAGAAGAAGGCGCATGAGCCAGGAGATGCTTCACGTGTTCAAGTACGCCCAGTGCCAGCACTTTTTCTACGGTCGGAAAGTCGTCGAGGAATTCCGCGAGCGGTCGGCCGTGCTCCAGATAATCGAGGAGTGCCCGAACAGGCACACGGGTACCCACAAAGACGGGGGTTCCCCCGAGAATGTCGGGATCCGAATGAACGCCGGGAAACTGACCCTCCATCGATCTACCTCCTACCTCCTTCGAATGGAAGGTTCCGAGTATACGTCCGTCGTCCGCTGATCGTCGACTTGGTGTGGCTCCAATTACTTGACGCCGGCCCTGGCGGCGTCGGCCTTGAGCGCGGCCAGGGCCTGTTCGAGGTCGTCGAGCCGGCGGATGGCATCGTTGTTCGGGCGGGCGTCGGCCACGTTCGAGACGCGGGTGATCGCCTGGAGCTGCGCGTTCAGCATCGGCTGCGGGTACGAGATGCCGGTCTGGTTCACGAGGGCATCGTGGATGCGCTGCAGGGACACCTTCGCGTCGCCCGTGGCGGCATCAAGGGCCGTTCGCACGCGGCCTGTGAACCGCTGGGCGTCCGCGATCGTCGCGCGCAGCCGGATGTTGAATCGGTACTGCACCACCAGGTCGTCGTCAGTCACGCCGTCAGCCGCGAGGCGCGGATCGAGCACGATCCGCAGCGGCTGACTCTGGCTCCATGCGCCCGCTGTGAGTGTGATGGTGTAGTGGCCTGTCGGCACGGTGAGGCCGTCGTTCGACTCCAGATCCCACACGTACCGCTGCATGCCCGCGCGGGCGGTGAGCGGCGCCGGCGGCGCGCCGCCACCGCGACCGCCACGTCCGCCTCCCCGTCCGGCCTGTGGCGCGCCGGGCAGCGGCGGTTCGGTCATGCCCGAGGGCTGGGCCACCGGCAGTCCGCCACGAGTCGCCGCGCCACCGGCGACCGATCGCACGGTGCGCATCACTTCACCGGACGGGCCCAGGATCTCGAGGGTGATGGGGGCCGCCGCCGCTTCACGCAGCGTGTAGTCGATGATCGCGCCAGGGCCCGGCAGTTCAGGGGTGGTCAGTGATCCGGGCATCGCCGCGTGTCTGGTGCGATACGCCGGTCGCGGCGCGTACAGGAAACCCGCGGCGGTCGCCGGCGTCGTCTGGTGCAACGGCGTGATGTTGTCCAGGATCCAGAACCCGCGGCCCATGGTCGAGACGACAAGGTCCTTCTGGTGCACACGAATGTCGGTGACCGGCGTCACCGGCAGATTCTGCTGGAACCGCTGCCAGTCGCGCCCGTTGTTGAACGACACGAAGAAGCCGAACTGCGTCCCTGCGTAGAGCAGGCCCTCGCGATCGGGATCCTCGCGCACGACGTGCACCACATGGTCAGCCGGAATGCCGTTGGTGCCGGGTGCCAGCAGCGTCCACGTCGCGCCGTAGTCGTGCGTGAGGTAGACGTACGGCTTCTGGTCATTCAACAGCCGCCGGTGCACCGCGACGTAGGCGGACCCACGCCGATGCGGCGAGGGGTCGATGTTCGAGACACGTCCGCCGGGGGGCATGTTCGGCGTGACCTTGTGCCACGTCCTGCCGGCGTCGCGGGTCACGTGCACCGGACCGTCGTTGGCGCCGACCCAGATGACCCCGGGTTCGATCGGCGATTCCTCGATCGCGAAGATGGTCGAGTAGACCTCCTCCCCCGTGATGTCGCGCGTGATCGGCTCGCCCGAGATGTCCTGCTGCACGCCGGGTTCGTTCAGCGTGAGGTCGCCGCTGATGATGTCCCACGTCCTGCCGCCGTCTGCCGTGCGGTGCAGGACATGTGACCCGTGGTAGATGAGGTCTGGATCGTGCTTCGAAATCATGAACGGCGAGGTGCGCTGGAAGCGATACACGATGTCGCGCGACGCGTGCCCGTACCGGTTCTGGGGGTACACCCAGTTGCTCTGGGTCTGCCCGGTGACGAAGTTGGTCCGGTAGAACTCGCCCTTGCACACGCCGTACACGATGTCGGGATTGTCGGGACGCGGTTTGATCGGGCCGGTTTCACAGCCGGGACCGCTGCGGAACGTGTCGGCCTGGTCCAGCCGCTGCGGCGTCGGCAGTTTGCTCATGACGATCCAGGTGTTGTTGTCCTGCTGCGCGCCATAGACCCGGTAGGGGAACTGGTGGTCCACGTCGACGCCGTAGATTTCCGCCGTGGACTGGTTCCGCTGCGTGGACCACGTCGCGCCGCCGTCGGTCGACACGTTCGCGCCGCCGTCGTTGGATTGGATGATGAAGTTCGGCGCGTCGGGGTTGATCCACATCCCGTGGTTGTCGCCGTGGGGGGTCGGCACCGCGCGCCAGGTCGTGCCGCCATCGGTGGACTTGAGCAGCGACAGGTTGTTCACCCAGACCGTGTCGGGGTCTTTGGGATCCACATCGACGTACGTGTAGTAGAAGGGGCGCTGCAGCAGGTTGGGTTGATTGGATGTCTGGCGCCAGGTGGCGCCGCTGTCGTCAGACCGATAGAGCCCGCCTTCAGGACCCGGCGCTTCGACCAGCGCGTAGACTGTGGTGGTGCGCGTGCGCGCGATGTCCACGTCAATCTTGCCGATGAGTCCGGCCGGCAGTCCGCCCGACAGCCGTGTCCACGTGTCGCCGGCGTCGGTCGTCTTGTAGAGGCCGCCCTCGGCTGCCGGACCCCCGCTGATGATGGTCCAGGGCCGTCGTTCGCCGCGCCACGCGGCGGCATAGATCTCGCCCGGGTTGGACGGGTTCATCGCGAGGTTCACGAAGCCCGTGGTGGGGCTGACAAAGAGCACCTTCTGCCAGGTCGTGCCGCCGTCGCGCGAGCGGAAGACGCCGCGCGTTTCGTTGGGGCCGAAGGCCGTGCCGAGCACGGCCACGTAGACCAGGTTCGGATTGGTGGGATGCACCCGAATCGAGCCGATCTGGCCCGCGTCACGCAGCCCGATGAATGACCAGGTGCGGCCGGCGTCGGTGGACTTGTACATCCCGCGGCCCTCGATCACGTTGCTGCGGATGGCCACGCTGCCGGTGCCGACGTACAGCACGTTCGGGTCCGCGTCGGCGACCTCGATGGCGCCGATGGAGCCGGTCTCGAAGAAGCCGTCAGACACGTTCGCCCAGGTCGCGCCGCTGTCGGTGGTCTTCCACACCCCGCCGCCCGTGGCCCCCATGTAGTAGGTGGCGCGCTGCGATCGATGGCCGGCGACGGCGGTGACGCGGCCGCCGACAAACGGGCCGATGTTGCGCCACTGCAGGCCGGCATACGGTGACGGATCCTGCGCCGGCGCGTGGGTGGCCGTCTGGCGCGCGGCCACCGGCGTGAAGATCAGCGCCGGCAGCAACACCAGCGCGGCAGACAACAGGGCAGGGCGACTGTGGCGAAAGGGGCGAGCGTTCATGGGGGAATCCTACCCGATCAGTACGTCTTCCTCGCGACCCACTCGCGGAACAGCGAGTCAACCATCGTGTACCGCGGGCCGTCCTTGCTGACCAGGTCCGCGCGCACCAGCGCGGCCAGCGACGACTGCACGCTGGAGGCGCTGGCCAGGCGATGTCTGGTGCGGATATCGGCCGACAACAGCTCGCGGCCGTGCTCGAGCACCAGCGCGCGCAGCGTGCCGCGTTGGGCGAGGGTCAGCCGCTGCCACGCATGTTCGAACAGCGGGCCGTGTTCCTGGAGCAGCCGGGTCAGGGTGGCGTGCAGGTCGTCGGCCGTCGCGGTCTTGCGGCCGGCGGCGCGCAGGTCGTCCCACATCTCGTGGGCCAGCCGCTGCACGTCGTACGGCACATTGCCCGCGAGGTCGACGATCGCCGCGCCGAGGCTGGTTTCGGGCCGCAGCCCGCTGCCGGCGAATCGTCCCTCAAGGAATGCGGCGAAGTCATCCTGGTGAATCTTCTCGAGCCGCATCACCGGACCCGCCTTGTAGAACGGCCGCTTCGACGTGAGCATCCGTTCCATCAGCGACGGTTCGGAGCCGGCAAAGACATACCCGACCTGCCGCTGATCCTGCACGGCCGCGCGCAGGGCGTGCTCGACGCCGCCGCCGTTGAACGTGTCGATCGCCTGAAACTCATCGAGGGCGACGGCCAGCCGGCGCTTGCGGGCCGCGGCGATCCGGCCGGGCAGCGCGAAGACTTCGTTCGCCAGACGCGTGATGTCGCGGCCGGACTGCACCGAGGGAAACGCGATCGCGAACCCTGACGTGCCGGGCGCCGTGGTTTCGAAGCGCACCTCGGGCCGCACCGACCGCAGCAGGTCGGCGGTCCATTGTCGCAGGCGGCTCACCGGTGTATCGGCCATGAGGAGCGCGCGGGCGTACGCCTCGAGAAATCCGACATACGAACTCGAGCTGGCCACCGTGACCTCGACCGTGAGCACGCCCTGCCGCGCCAGACTCCGAAGGACGTGCCGCACGAGCGACGACTTGCCATACCGGCGCGGCGAAATCAGAAACACTTTCTGCCCGGCCAGCAGATCGCGCGCCAGGCGATCGCGCTCGATCTCCCGATCCGCAAACGCCGCCGCGGTCACGATTTCGCCGTACACAAAGGGGTTGTCAGCCATTACCCTGAACTCCGTAATGATTACCCAGTGTAACGTAATGGCCGCGCCCACCGATCGGGCGGACCGGGGCCGAAGGCGGGATCAAAGAGCGCGCCGAATTCGCCCAGTATCATGGCCGTGGCCCCCCACACCTGCTGTCCCGCCACGTCAAAGTACGGGAACATCATCGGCTGCCCGTCCCTGGGCTGCTGCCCCCATCGCAGGTGCGCCGGGTGACGCACGAGGGCCACGGGCGCCTCCACGAGCGACGCGACCTCGCCCGGCGCCAGGGCAAACGCGGGGCGCGTGTCGGCCACGCCAATCCACGGGTGCACGACAAAGCGGCTCACCAGGACCCACAACGGCGACAGGGGACCGATCAGCCGCACCTGGTCGGCGGGGACGCCGACTTCCTCCTCCAGTTCGCGCAGCGCCGCTTCGGCGGGCGTTTCACCCGCGCGCAGGCCGCCGCCGGGCAGGCTGATCTGGCCCGCGTGGTGCGGCAGCCCGGCGTGCCGCTCGGTCAGGGCGATCGTCGGACCCTCGGGCCCCGGATAAATCAGCATCAGCGCCGCGGCGTCCCGGGCGCCCGCCGGCCGATCGGACGGATGCCACTGCGGCAGCAAAGGCCGCGGGGCAAACCGGTACTGGACCTCCGCGCCGGGCAACGGCCGGCGCAACCGCTCCCGCAACTCCGCTTCAAGCGCTTTCACGCTCCCATTATCCAGGACCCCTTGGACCTCTGGACCCCTGGACCCTTGGACCTCTTGCGTTTCTTCAGCTCCGAATTGCGATGGTTGGCGGCACTTGCGTCGCCCGGCGCGCCCATGCGGGTCCACGCAGGGACGCGAACAGTTCCTTCCGCGAGCGCAGATCCGCGAAGTTGGCATACGAGAAGCCGCAGAAGGTTTCAGGCCGGATGTTCGCGCGATCTGGCGATACAATCGGAGTTCCCAGAGGAGGCAGACGTGAAGACAACGTTGACGCGAGTGTGGGTGGTCGCAAGCGGTGTCCTGATGCTGGCGATCGCCGTGCCCGCCGGGATCTCCGGGCAGGCGGGCGCCGGGCCGCAGGGGGGCCAGGCCGCGGGCCGGGGCCGCGCGCCCGGGATTGCGGACCGGACGAGCGCCATGCAGCGGATCGACGGCTTCTTCCCGCTCTACTGGGATGAGCTGACCGGGTCGTTGTTCCTGGAGATTCCCGAGCTGGGTCGCGAGGTGCTCTACGTCAACGGGTTGTCGGCCGGTCTCGGCTCGAATGACATTGGCCTGGACCGCGCCCAACTGGGGGCGAGGGCCCTCGTCAGCTTCCAGCGCGTGGGCCCGCGCGTGCTCATGGTGCAACCCAACTACGACTATCGCGCCGTCAGCACGAATCCGTCCGAGCGGAAGGCCGTGGAGGACGCGTTTGCCAAGTCGGTGCTCTGGGGCTTCACGGTGGCGGCCGAAAGCGCTGGCCGGGTGCTGGTGGACGTGTCGGACTTCGTCATGCGCGACACGCACGGCGTCGCCGACCGACTCAGCCCCGCGACGTATCGCTTCGATCGCACCCGCAGCGCGGTGAACCTCGAGGGCACAAAGGGGTTTCCGAACAACACCGAGATTGACGTCACGTCAACCTTCACCTCTGAAGGTGGGGGCGGGCGCGGTGCCGGGCCCGGCCAGCAGGGCGGACGGATTGGCGATGTGGCGCCGTCGACCTCGGCGGTGACCGTGCGCCAGCACCACTCGTTCATCGGCCTGCCCGACGACACGTACACGCCGCGCCTGATGGATCCGCGCTCGGGGTACTCCGGCACGAGCTTCGTCGACTACGCGTCGCCGATCGGCACCGATATGCGCACGCGGTATATCAGTCGCCACCGGTTGCAGAAGAAGGATCCGAACGCCGCCGTGAGCGAGCCGGTCAAGCCGATCGTCTACTACGTGGATCGCGGCACACCGGAACCCGTGCTGTCGGCGCTGATTGAAGGCGCGCGCTGGTGGAACGAGGCCTACGAGGCGGCTGGCTTCCGCAACGCCTTCCAGGTGCAGGTGATGCCCGAAGGCGCCGACCCGATGGACGTGCGCTACAACACGATCACCTGGGTCCACCGATCGACACGCGGCTGGAGTTACGGATCGTCGATCTCCGATCCGCGCACGGGTGAAATTCTGAAGGGCCACGTGACCCTTGGATCGCTGCGTGTCCGGCAGGACTACCTGATTTTTGAAGGGCTCCTGGCCCCCTACGTGACCGGCACCGAGCGGCCGCCCGTGCTCGAGGCCACCGCACTGGCGCGTCTGCGTCAGTTGTCCGCGCACGAGGTCGGCCACACGATCGGCCTGGGCCACAACTACTACAACAGCTCGAAAGGGCGCATCTCGGTGCTCGACTATCCGCACCCGCTCATCACGCTGCGTTCCGACGGCACGATGGACTTGTCCGATGCCTACGACGTCGGGATCGGGGAGTGGGACAAGGTGGCGATCCGCTACGGCTACACGCAGTTCCCCGCGGGCACGGATGAAGCCGCCGAGCTGAAAAAGATTCTGGATGACGCGTGGGATCAGGATCTGCGCTACATGTCGAATCAGGACCTCGACCTGAACCCCGGAGTCGACCAGTGGAACAACGGCACGGACGTCGCGGCCGAGCTGAACCGGATCCTTGAGCTGCGCAAGGCCGCCATGGAAGGGTTCGGTGAGCGCGCGATTCAAACCGGCCGGCCGATGGCCCTGCTCGAGGATGTGTTCGTGCCGGTGTACCTGCACCACCGGTACGCCGTGGACGCGGCGGTCACCGCGGTGGGAGGCCAGGACTACGTCTACGCCATGCGCGGGGATGGCCGCACACCCGTCCGCTGGGTGCCCGCCGCCAGGCAGACCGCCGCGCTCGACGCGTTGATGCGCGCGATCAACCTCCGCGAGCTGACCTTGCCGGCCACCGTGCTCAACAACATTCCCCCGCGTCCGCCCGGGTTTGGCCTCACGCGCGAGACGTTTCCGCGGATGACCGGCAGCGCCTTCGATCCACTGGCGCCCGCCGTCGTGGCCACCGACCTGGTCGTGTCGGGGTTGCTGACCAACACACGCGCGGCCCGGATGGTCGCGCAGAAGGCCGTGGACGCCTCGCTGCCGGGCTTCGACGACGTCGTCAATCGCGTGGTCGCCACGGTGTTTGATGCGCAGCCGGCCGGCAGCTACGAGTCGGAGGTCAACCGCGCGATGGAGCGTGTGGTGGTCAGCCGGCTCATGGCGCTGTCTGAATCGGCGCCAATGACCCAGGTGCGCGCGATCGCGACGCAGGCGCTCAAGGCGTTGCCGGCGCGCGCGTCGGCGCGGGTGGCGTCGGCCACGACCGATGCCGAGCGCGCCCATCGCCAATTGCTGGCCGACGACGTGCGGCGGTTCCTGGAGCGGCCGTTCACCGAATTGCGACCGTCGGCGATTCCGTCGGCGCCGCCAGGCGCGCCGATCGGCGACTACGGCATGGACTATTTGTTGGGCCTCGACGCGTGCGGCTGGCGGCACTGAAAAATGGAGGCCGGGTGGTCAGACCCGGCGAACGGAGGGCGTGGCTTCCGCCGCGCCAGGGAACGGAGGGCGTGGCGTTCGCCGCGCCGAATGAAGAGGATCACAATGCGCAAACTCGTGTTCGTGGTTGTTCTGTGTACGGCCCTGGCGGTCGAGCCGGTCTTCGCGGACTGGCCGCAGTGGCGTGGCCCCTCGCTGAACGGCGTCAGCCAGGAAACCGGGCTGCCCACGACGTGGACCACCACCGAGGGGATCGCGTGGAAGTTGCCGATGCCGGCGCGCAGCGGGTCGACGCCCATCATTGCGGGCGACCTCGTGTTTCTCAACGTCGCGACGGCGCTCAGTACGGGCGATCTCGAGCTGTGGGCCATCGACCGCACGAAGCAGGCAGCGATCTGGAAGCGCACGGTCGCTGGCGGCAACAATCAGCAGCGCAAGCAGAACATGTCGTCGCCGTCGCCGGTGACCGACGGCAAGACGGTGTGGGTGATGACCGGTGTCGGCATCCTGAAGGCGTTTGATTTCGCCGGCAAGGAACTCTGGTCGCGCGACATCCAGAAGGATTACGGGCAGTTCGGCCTCAACTGGGGCTACGCATCGTCGCCCCTGCTGCACGCGGGGTCGCTTTACGTCCCGGTGCTGCACGGCATGAAGACCGACGACCCGTCGTACATCCTGAAGATCGACGCCGCGTCGGGCAAGACGTTGTGGCACGTCGAGCGCCCGACCAACGCGATTCGCGAATCGCCGGATGCCTACATCACACCGGCGCTGCTGCAGTACGACGGCAGGACGGAGATTGTGATTACGGGCGGCGACGTGGTGACCGGGCACGATCCCTCCACGGGCAAAGAACTGTGGCGGGCCGACGGGCTGAACCCGAACAACAACCCGGCGTACCGCATCGTGGCGTCTCCCATCATCGCCGGGGATCTCATCATTGCGCCGACACGAAACCGTCCGATGCTGGCTCTTCGGCCAGGCGGACGAGGGGATGTCACGACATCGCATCTGGCGTGGTCATTCAACAACGGGCCGGACGTGCCGTCGCCGGTCAGCGACGGGACCTACGTCTACCTCGTGACCGACAACGGCATCGTGTGGTGTCTCGATCGCAGGACCGGCCGCGTGGTCTACGGTCCCGAGCGGCTCGCGAACGACGTCTACAGCGCGTCGCCGGTCATCGCCGACGGCAAGATCTACGTGACCAGCGAGAACTCGGGCATCACCAGCGTCTACAAGACCGGGCCCAAGTTCGAACTGCTGGCGCAAAACTCGTTCGACGACTACACGCTCAGTTCAATCGCGATCTCGCAGGGCCAACTGTTCCTGCGCACGCAGTCGGCACTGTGGGTGATCGGAGAAAGGACAAAATAGGTGCTCGGGTGCTCGGGTGCGTCGCACCCGAGCACCCGAGCACCGCTAAGCGCTCGGCTTGAAGTACAGCACCAACGAGGCGCCGATGGCGACCAGAGCGAAGCCGAGCCACAGCAGCGGATTGGGCGCCACCTTCGGGGGGTGCAGGTACATGGTGAACAGGACGTTCACGATCGGCGCCCCGCCGAAGACCAGCGGCATGACGTAGGCCGGCAGGCCGCCGGCGCGGAACGCGTAGATGATGAACACGGCGCCGATGGCCCCGAGAGCCCCGGCCGCCGTGGCGCCGAACGCGCCGTCTGCCGACCAGCCCCTGGTCAGTTCGCCCTGCGCCATCAGCGCCGCCGCAGGCACCAGCACGCCGATGATGAGGTAGGCGATGCCCACACACAACAGCGCCCGGAACGGACTGCCGAGCTTGACCTGCCCCTGGTGAAGCGCCGGTCCATACAGACCCCACGACACCGCCGCGCCCAACGCGAATCCCACCCAGTGCATGGGGAGGATCCTATATGAGAGCCCCAGGCTTCCCAAGCCCCACGGCCCCTGGCCCCCTGGCCCAGGTTCGTCACGGAAGCGGCGAGGAGTCGAGAAATCCTACGGACGGATCCTTCAGCGACGCCTGCTCGTGCGGGGCGGGGCGGCGTGTCCATCCCGCCCCGCACGAGTGCTGAAACGCGCGCTTAGAACGCGAAGCGCGCGCCGAAGGACGCGGTAAACGGCCGGCCGACCGGCGGGCCGAACCCCGGCCCGAAGAGCGAGACCGGCTGCACGAACGCCGAGGCCGAAGCGGCCGAACTCTGTTCGGGACGAAGCGTGAACGACAGGTTCTCGGTGTTGAACAGGTTATAGAAGTCCGCGAAGATGCGGACGTTGGCGCGGTTGCCGAACGTAAACTGCTTCGAGACGCGCACATCGACGTTGAAGAAGCGGCCGCTCCGTTCCTCAACGGTGCCGTCCGGATTCACCACGAAGCCGTTCCGCTGGTTGTTCACCGATTGGCGCTGGCAGTTGTTCGGGTTGAGCGCCCGGATCGCCGTCAGGTTGCCGCGGGCGGCAAACACGTCCGCCAGCTTCACGCCTTCGCAGAGCCGGTCGACGATGTTCGTGAGGCCGTCGCCGTTGATGTCGAATCCCACGATCGGCGTGTAGGGCCGCGACGAGGCCAACTGGAGGAGTGACGAGACCTGGAAGCCCTGCGGCAGGTCGATCGTGCCGGACGCCACAAGCCGATGCCGCTCGTCCATGCGGGTCGGCCCCCATTCGTTGGTGACGAACTGATGTTCCGGAGTGACGGCGATGCCATTGCCGCTGTACGAGGCGACGGGCTGGCCGCCCCAGGCGAGCGACCGCGCCAGGACGTAGCTCACCGACATCGTGGCCCGTCCGGTGCGGCCCTTCAGCGTGGTCGTGATCGAGTCGAACCTCGAGCTGTTCGTCGTCCCGATCATGTTGATCTGGCCGAGGCGGTTCGCGCCGAGTCCGGCCGCGACGAACGCCTGATCGAAATACCGCGTCGTCGCCCCGCGGACGCAGCGCGGGTCGGTCGGCACCGAGCCAGGGAACGTCGAGTCGCAGATGGCGCGAATCTGCGGGTTGATCACCTGCACGCGGGGTTCATTCCGGCCCTCGGTGTGCACGTAGTCGCTCGACAGAACCCAGGATCCGCGCAGGACGTGCTCGAAGCCGATCGAGATCTTGTGGACGTACGGGTCGCGGGCATTCGGATCGGTGATGCGTCCGAACGCCCCGGTCGCCAGTTGCGTGTAATTGAATGCCGGCGGGGCCGGCAGCGGGTCCGTGCCGAAGCGGTAGTTGGGAAGCTGGCCGACGCCGACCGACGAATTCGTGAAGGCCATGACCTGCGAGTAGATCTCGGGACCGCTCTGCGCGAGCGAGAAGATCGTCAGGTTCTGGAAGATCTGATCGAAGAACAGCCCGTAGCCTCCTCGCACGACGGACGACGCATCCCCCGTCACGTCGTACACGAAGCCAAGGCGCGGCTGGAACTCCTTCCAGCTCGGCGTGCCGCGCGCCAGCTTGCCCGCGTCGCCGGCGATCGCCTTCGCGCGGCTGTGGTTCTTCAATTGGCTCAGGATGTTCATCGTGCGGTTGTTCGTCTGGTCGGTCAGCAGGCCGATGTTGGCGTCCCAGCGCAGGCCGACGTTGAGGGTCAACTGCCGGTTCACGCGCCAGTCGTCCTGCACGTAGAACGCCAACTGATGGAACACCTGATCGTGCGTGGCCGAGCCGTCAAAATAGTCCAGGTTCCTCACGGCGCCAGGCGTCGCGAACCCCTGCGGGTAGGCCGTCCTGTTGGTCGCGATCGTCACCGGATCATCGAACCACGTGAGCTGGTACCCGAACGCGCCGAAGTAGAAATAGCCGCCAAGGTCGGTATAGATGTAGTTGATGCCCCCCTTGTACGAGTGGTTGTTGCGCAGCCACGAGAAGTCGTTCCGGAACTGGAACTTTCTGACCAGCGTCGCCTGGGGCGTGTTGGGCGCCGGGCCGATGCGCACCGTCGGAAAGATCATGATCGGGTCCTTCGTCACCTCGAGGATTTCGTTCTTGAAGTCCTGGAAGTGGAAGACGAACTGATTCACGCGATTCGATCCGATGGTCATCGTGTGATTGCCGACGAAATCCCACACGCTGTTCTTGTCCGTATTGCCGCCCGACAGGTCCGTCGAGGCCGGATTGGTGACCTGGTCGTTCGGCGACGAGTTCTTCTGCCAGGCCAGGCGGTAGAACATCGACTGGCGATCGCTCAGGCGCTGATCCACTTTGAGCGTGAGCAGCGTGTCGTCGTACGGCGTGGGAATGGTGCGGACGGGTTTGCCTCCGGGAATGGCGGCCAACTGCTGGAACACCGCATCGGACCGCAGCGGCGTTTCCGACGTCGGCTCGTCGAACCGCTCGATCGCGCCGAAATAGAACAGCCGATCCTTCCTCAGCGCTCCTCCGGCCGAGCCGCCAAATTCCCGCCGCTCGAACTTCGACTTGGTGGCGCCGCGCTTCTGGAAAAAGTCCTTGGCGAGCATGTCCTGGTTGCGGTACGTCCCGAACAGTGACCCGGACATCGTGTTCGTCCCCGACTTGGTGATGACGTTGACGACGCCGCCCACCGCGCGGCCGCTCTCTGCCGTCCAGCGGTGCTGCACGACCTGGAACTCCTGGATGGACTCGTACGCGAAGTTCTGCAGGAGGCTGCCGACGACGTTGTCCTTGTTGTCGCCGCCGTCGACGTTGACGCTCACCTGGCGGCCGTCGCCTCCGTTCATCGCGAAGTTGCCGACGCGCGTCTTGGTGGGATCGAAGTTCCCGGCCGGGCGCGCCTCGGGCATCATGATGGACAGGTTGGCGAACGTGCGATTGAGGAGCGGCAGGTTCGCGATGTCGGTCGAGGTCACGACGCCGCCCAAATCGGAGCGCGTCGTGTTGACGAGCGGAGCCGTCGCCGTCACGGTCACCACCTCGGTGACCGGGCCGACTTCGAGCGCGATCGTCAGCGTCTGCCGCGTGCCGACGAGGACACCCACGTCGGATCGCACGGCCTTCTTGAAGCCGGCGCGCTCCGCCGTCACCGCATAGCGGCCGGGCGGGAGCAGCGTGAGCGTGAACTCGCCCGTGTGGTTGGTGGTCGTCGATCGGGTGAAGTTCGTCGCGGCGTTCGCCGCCGTCACGGTCGCGCCGGCCACGAGTTGGCCGCCGGGATCGGTCACGCGTCCGGTCAGTTCACCGGTTGTGGCCTGGGCATGGGCGTCTCGCGTCGCCCCGAACAGGAGCGCAAGCGTGCATACCGTAAGGACAATCGCGCCTCTCAATTGAGACATCATTCGAACCCCCTGAGCAGTGAGACCGGCCTCCGGACGTAATTGTCCACCTGCCGGCCATTCGTACGTGCGCGGATGATAACAGGCCGTGCGCGGCCTGGGAAGGGGGGCTCGGACAAAAGGCCGCGCTGCGGCGCGTGGCGCACTGCGCCGTCGATCGCCGGGGCTACGGGCGCAGCAGGTACTGGAGCTTGAGGAAGAACGCGCGGTTGGTGCGCCGCAGATCGGTCGTCGGGAAGAGGGCGTGGTTGATGCGGTCCTCCTGCCGGTACCGATCGTCGTACCCGACAAAGAGCACGGTGCCGGCGTTCACGCGGTAGGTCGCCAGGATGTTCGCTCCGAGCGTCCCGTCGTACGCGTTGTGCTCGATGATGTTCCGCACGGTCAGCCGGTCGGTCACCTGGAGGGTGGTCGAGGCGCGGAAGATCCGCACGCTGTAGAGCTCTTCCCCGGTCGGCATGAAGAACTGGCTCGTGTTGAAGCTCATCTGCGACCCGAGGCGGGAGAACAGACGCAGGCTCACGTTCGCGTTGAGCGACGCGCTGCTGCCCAGAAACGGGTCCGCCACGTATCGGATCTGGTCCCCGGCGTTGTAGTAGGCGCCGAAGGTGAACGTGCGGCTGGCGTTGACGTGGCCGCTGATCGACACCCGCGTCTTGCGAAAATCCACGCCGAGGTACCGTTCCATGTCGCGGTTGTAGCTCGCGTTCAGGCTGATGTTCCGCGCGAACTGGACGTTGACGCCGCCGCTCAGGTCTGCGTCGTGCAGCACGCCCGCGTAGTCGTACGTGCGTCCGTAGCTCAGGCGCGGTCCCCAGGTGACGATGCGCCGGCCGGCCGGATACCAGCGGTACGACGCCTCCCCGCTGGTCGATCGGACGTCGGTCCGGCGGACAAAACCCACATCGGTGCGGAAGTCAGGATCGATCCCCGACGTCGACATCGAGTACCCGAGGCCGCGCCCTTCCCTGCTGAAGCTGACGTGGTAGATGTGGCCCGTGCGCCGCACCCCGGCGGCGTCCTTGTGGTCGCTGAACACGGCGAGCACGTTGAGCCGGTGCGTCGGTCCGATCCGGAACCGGCCATCGAGGCCCCCAACCCGGCTGTAGCGGTCGAGGAACTCGCGATCGGTCACGATCGCTCCGATCGACGACTCGGAATACACGTCGTAGCGGGCGCGTCCGATGACAAACCGCGCCGTCTGGCCGTAGGCCGGGTCATCCGGATCGGACACCTGCCCCGGCGCCTCGTCGTTGGCCACGAGCACGCCCAGCGTCGTCCTGCCGGTCTTGCCGCTGAACTTCGCGCCCACTTTCGGATCGACGATCGTCCGCGTATGGATGAAGGTCGCCGGACCGCCCACGCTGAAGATCTCCTGCCCTTCGAGGAAGAAGGGACGCTGCTCGGAGTAGAACAACGGAAACCGCTGGTTCACCTGGATCTGCTGCCGGTCCGACTCGATCTGCGAGAAGTCCGGATTGAGGGCGAAGTCGAGCGTCAGGTTGGACGTGAGGCCGTACTTCACATTGATGCCGGCGTCGGGCTGCTGCTCGCGCGTCACGGCGCCGCTGCCCGTGTTGAGCGTCTCGGTGCGGACGGCCGTGAAGGTCGGCATCAGTTCGAGATTGCGGCTGGTCGACAGGCCCCTCAGCCCTTCCAGCGTGCCCATCTGGCCGAGAAAGCTCGCCGTGCCGCGGAGCACCGGTGCCCAGACGATGCTCTCGTTCTTGCTCTCGATGTCGCGCTGAATCTGGAAGCCCCACTGATGCGTGTTGTCCTGCTGCGCCGGGTAGCGCAGGCTCTTGAAGGGAATCGCCAGTTCGGCGGTCCAGCCGTCGGCGACCAGCATGCCGGCCGAACTGAACAGGGCATTCCAGGAACTGTCGCCTGGCCCGCCGCTGCCGCCCCCGCCGCCACCCATCATGCCGCCCCCGCCACCACCCATCATGCCGCCCCCGCCACCGGGTCCGCCGCCGCCGCGACCACCCCCGCCGCTCAAGAGCGAGTCGCCCTGCACGCCGTAGCCGTTGACGGAAAACACATAGGCGCGCTGCTGATCGCGGAACGGGTCGAAGAGGATGGACACCGTGTCGTCGCGTCCGATTTGATCCCGCTGCGCGCGGTTGGCGCGGATGAGTTTCGGATCGGAGTACCGGGCGTGGATGCCGACGTAAATGTGCCGGCTGTCGTAGGCGACGTAGACGTCCGTCTGTTCGGTGGCCGGCGCACCGGCGCGGCGGCCGGGGCCGATCCGGCCGGGGCCGGCCCGCCCGCCTGAGCCCGGGCGGGCGCGGGCAGGCCTATGAGCATGACCAAGGCCATGATGCCTGTCGTTTGCCAGGTCCTTCCCGCTGATTTGGCCCTGGAACGGCCCTTTTCCCACACCACGGCCATCACGACACGCCCTTCCTGCTGCGAACATTACGACGCGTCGCTGGTCTTTGTTGCCAATGGCCGGGTCCAAATATCGTCTTCACCGCCGGCCGTTCATGGCGTTTCCCGGCTAGAAGCTCACCCGAATTCCGAGCTGCGCCTGTCGGGCCGAGGTAATCGTGGTGCGGATTTGTCCGAACGACGCGAGCGGCGTTTCGTTGTCGACGGTGCCGCCGAAGGCGACCAGCGAGGGCGGGCCGAAGTTGGCGCGGTTGAACACGTTGAACACCTCGGCGCGTAGCTCGAGACGGCCTCGCCCGGCGGAGAGGCGGTTGAGCGTGAAGATCCTGCTCAGTGCCAGGTCCACCGTGCGCAGGTCGGGACCGATAAGCTCGTTGCGACCGACGTTGCCGAACGTGCCCGCCGGCTGCAGAACAAACGCCGTCGGGTCGAACCACCGCGCCGGATCGCCCGTCACGGCGTTCTCCGGTCCTCGACCGGGCGCGTAGCTGGGCCGGTCGGGTCCCGTCCCGGGACCGAGCGACGGCGACCACAACGACCGTGATCGGTTCGTCTGCACGAACGGCGTCAGCGGACTGCCGCTGCGCATCCGCGCGACGGCCGAGACGCGCCAGCCGCGGAACGGCTCCCAGACAAAATTGGTCACCCAGTTGTGCGCGGCGTGAAAGTCCGACAACCCCGTGTTGTAGTCCCTGATGAACTCCGGCATCGCCGAGGTCGTCGCCGTCGTGGAGTCCGAGAAAAACGTCGAGTTCTGCGTCGTGTCTTCCGACTTCGACCATGTGTACGACGACTGCACCTGCAGGCCGTGGCTCCACCGCTTCTTCAGTTCGACGAGGAGCGCGTGGTACCAGGAGTCGCCGCTGCTCGACTTGAGCTCGATGGCGGAGAAGTGGGTGTTGGGCCGCGGCAGGCCGGCTGGATAAAACAGCGTGCCGTCGGGCAGTCTCGTCGGTGTCGGGACGTTGACGTCCGCGTTACGCCAGAGGTGTCTGCCGCGCGAGCCGGCGTACCCGAGCGTGACGACCCAGTCGTGGAAGAATTCCTGCTGCACGTTCGTGTTCCACATGTGGACGCGCGGCAGCTCGATGTCGTACTGAATCGGACGCACGGAGATGCCGATGCCGCGTTCGAAGGGCGGCACCGGGAACGTCGGATTCGGAATAATCACGCGTGGATTGGCGGGCGGGTTGGTCACCGTCACGATCAGGTTCTGGTGGTTGTTGGTGTTGAAGTAGAGCCCGTACCCCGCGCGAATCGACGTGCGGCCATCGCCGCGCACATTCCAGACGACGCCCAGGCGCGGTGAGACGGTCGGCGCCGGGTTGTCGTAGAGGGGGCCCGGTGTCGGTGCTGACGCCAGCAGGTCGCGCATGTTCACGTCGCGGCCTCCCTCGTCGATGGGCATCGTGGACCCTTCCAGGCGCAGACCCAGGTTGACCGTCAGTCGCGGCGTGAGGTGCACGTTGTCCTGCACGTAGACGCCAAACACCGTGAAGGGCCAGCGACGATTGAGGTCGCCCTGGGGCGTCAGGCCGATGAACTGGACCGGCGTGTTGCGCAGGAAGGCCGCGAGGTTCGCGAACCGGAAGACGCCCAGGCTGAAGGTCGGATTGAACTCATCCGAGATGTAGTGTTCCGCGAGCACGCCAGCTTTGAGGAAGTGACGGCCGCGCGACTGGGTGAGGTCGTATTGCAGGCTGAACACGTCCTGGTTGAGCCGCACGTTGGCGGACAACTGGGGGCCGAAGCGAGGCAGGCCCCCGATGTCGATCGCGCCCATCATGGCACGACCTGGCACAAACACACTGACGGGTTGTGTGGTGTTGGCCTCCACGGCCTGCCCGATGCGCGTGCGACTGTAGCCGAGTCGCACGGTGTGAAACACCGTGGACCACAGTGCCTGGCGGTACTCCGCGGTCACGAACTGATTGCGCGAGACAAACGATCGCGGGAACTGCGGATAGTCGGTCGGCAACCGCTGCTCCGCGTTGTCAAACGTGTAGCGCCCGAAAATCTGCGCGCCGTTGCCGAGCACGGCGTCCAGACGTCCCTGCACAAAGTGCTGGTCCAGCCGCTGGTCGAATGGGAACGTGAATCGCGCAAGACCACCCCCGAGGTTGTCGCCGTTGGCGCGTGGGAACTCCTGCAGGTACGGGAGCACGGCCGGGTGGATGGGAATCGTCACCCCTCCGGGCAGCAGGCCCAGCCGCGCGTTGTCGTCGGGCACGGTGGTGACGATCGTGCGGCCGAGCGTTTCGCGAAGGGCCTCATACCCGGCGAAGAAGAAGACGCGATCGCGACGAAACGGGCCCCCGGCAGTGCCGCCGAACTGGTTGCGCATGAAATCGGGTTTGTCGCCGACGTCGAAGTAGTTGCGGGCGTCGAGCGTGTCGTTGCGGTGAAACTCGAAGACGCTGCCCGCCAGCCGGTTGGTGCCCGACTTGGTGATCGCGTTGATCTGGCCGCCGATGTTGCGGCCGTACTCCGCGCTGTACGTGTTCGACTCCAGCCGGAACTCCTGCACCGTATCCATGCCGAGCGCGGTGCCCGCGGCCGAGCCGGCAGGGCTGTTCGTGAAGTCGTTGAGCAGCGTGCCGTCGAGCAGATACACGTTGGCGCGCGGGTCCTGGCCGTTGACACTCATGGCCAGACCATGGGCGACCACCGAACCGTTGTCACGGTGCGGGAAGGGCGTGACGCCGGGCAGCAACGACATCAGGTCGGTGTAATTGCGGCCGTTCACTGGAATGTGCGCCATCGTGCGCTGGTCCACGAGATAACTCAGTTCGGCGGACCGGGTGTTGACCTGCGACGCGGCCGCGCTCACCGTGACCGCTTCGGCCGCGCCGACTTGAAGGACCAGGGTCAATGACGCGTTCTCGCCGACCGTCAGGCCGACGCCCGATCGCACGAGCGGCCGGAATCCCGACAGCTCCGACCGCACCTCGTAGTCGCCGGCCGCCAGACCCGCCAGCGTGAACCGGCCCTCAGCGTCCGTGATCGTCCGTCTGACGGCTTCCGTGCTGATCTGGCGAACCACGACCTGCGCGCCCGGCAACACCCCCCCTGAGGCGTCCTGCACGACGCCAGCCAGTGTGGCGGTGGTCTGCGCCCAGACCGCGGGCGCTGCCAGCAGGCCGATAACGGACATCAACGTGACCAATCGGATCTTCATGGGGACACTCCTGGGAAACATGTCGTCCTGTGACTATACTTTCTGAACACGCCTCGCGTTTCCTTTGACCGTCTCCGACCTCTTTTTGTACTGCAACCTGGCCGTGCTGCCGGGCTGGGCGCTCCTCGCCGTCCTTCCGGCGTGGAAGTGGACCCGCATCCTGGCGGCGTACGTCATCCCCGGGGCGCTGTCCCTGGTCTATCTGGCGGTGATGGTGTCGGATGTGGGGCGGGTCTCCGGCGGGTTCACCTCGATCGAGGCCGTGGGCCGCATGTTCCAGAACGAGTGGTTGCTGCTGGCCGGGTGGGTGCACTACCTCGCGTTCGACCTGTTCGTCGGTGCCTGGGAGGTGAGGGACGCGCAGCGCCTCGAAGTGCCGCACCTGGTCGTCCTGCCGTGTCTCGCCCTGACGTTTATGGTGGGTCCCATCGGTCTCCTCGCGTACTTCATCGTCAGAGCCGCGGTCGTGCGGAAGCTGCCGGGCGTTGAGCCGCCGATGTCGCACCGGGTCCGCGTCCCCACGCGAAGCCCTGAACCACCGCGCGGCCGGCCCTGACCGCGCGGGACTCTGCAGCCGGCCCATCCGCTGGTAACCTCTTTCGCCATGGCCTATCTGTTGCGGCCCGTGTTCGTGGCGTTCGTGGCCACGCTGGGCGACTTCATCTGGTTTGAGTACGGGGTCCGCCACACCACGTTCCACGGCATCCTGCACGGGGCCCTGCTGCTGCTGGCCGTCGGTGTCGTGCTGGGGCACGCGGCGGGCTCGCTCTGGCGCGGCGCGCTCGGCGGTATCGGCGCTGGCGTGGCGGGCGCGTTGGGCTTCTACGCGGTGACCGGCACGCTGGGCTACCTCGGAGGACTCATCGCCGCGTGGGCGTTCATGTGGGTCGTGCTGGCCTGGGTGAACGCGTGGCTGGTGGAGCGCGCCCTGGTGTTTCGTGAGTGGCTCGTGCGCGGACTGATCGCCGCGGTCGCCAGCGGCGCGGCGTTTTATCTGGTCTCGGGCATCTGGACGGACAGGGCTCCGGCAGACGGACGCAACTACGTGTGGCACCTCGCCGCCTGGACACTCGCGTGGGCGCCAGGTCTCACCGCGTTGACAATGCGCGGAGGCCGCCGCGGCGTCAACGCGTGAACGCGGTTGGTTTATCGGCCAATTGAATAAATGCGTCCGTCACCGTCGCCGACCACAATGCGTCCACCAGCCACGGCCGGAGACGCCGAAATCGGCGCCGCCGCGTCGAACTCCCAGAGTTTCTTCCCGGAATTGAGGTCAAGGACGTAGAGCTTCCCGTCGCTGGAGCCGACGATGACGCTGGAGCCGGCGATGGCCGGGGACGACTCGACGCGGGCGCGCGTGGCAAAAACCCAGCGCTCCTTGCCGGTGGCCATGTCGAGGGCGCGCACGTTCTTGTCGCGCCCGCCCAGCACCATCACGCCGTTCGACAGCGCGGCCGACGAGTAGAACGGGAACTGACGGTCGGGATCCAGAAACCGCCACTTCACCTTCTTCGCCGCAATGTCCACGGCCACGACTTCGTTGGCGAACGTGCCGTAATAGGCGACGCCGTCGGCGATGGCGGGTGAGGCCGCCGTGTAGGCCCCGGTGTTCATCGAGACCACCTTCGCGCCGTCGCTGACACGGACACCGTGAAAGATCTCGTCGCAGCCGCCGAAGTAGGCGACCCCGTTCCAGAGGGCCGGCGTGGCGTGGACGTAGTTGTCGGTGGACGCCTTCCAGAGGAAGGCGCCCGACGCGGCGTTCAGGCCGTAGAGGTGTCCGTCGTACGACCCGATGAGCACTGTGTCGCCCGCCACGACGGGGGATGACTTGATCTCGGACTGGGTCTTGTAGGTCCAGCGTACCTTGCCGGTGGCGATGTCCACCGCGTGCAGGACGCCCGAGAGATCGCCGATGTAGACCAGCCCGTTCGCGACCGCCGGTGACGACTCGCCGATGCCATAGTCGTCCGACACCGCCTGGTAGGCCCATTTCAGTGTGCCGGTCGCCGCGTCGATCGCGAGCAGGCGCCCATCCATCGCGCCCACATACACCACACCCGCAACGATCGCCGCCGACGACTCGACCGCCGAACCGGCGTCAAACGTCCACTGGAGGCGCAGCGGCGCTGGCAGTGCCGTCGTCGCGACACCCGTCAGGGCCGGGGTGTTACGGAACTGCGGCCACGCCGCGGGTGTCTGTGCCAGCGTCGCGGGCCGAAAGACGCCTGCGCTCGACACCACCAACACCACCACACACCAGCCGAAGACATGAATGCAGGGCGTGGTGAAGCCCCGCCCTGCATACGGCTTGCTGACGCCACGCATCACCGCGCGCTCCTGGCGCCTTCCTGGATGGCGTAGAGGTTGTTGCGGGTCATGACGAACATGGCGCCATTGGCGGTCACGACCGTGGAGTACACCGAGCTGCCCATGTTGAGTTCGTTGATGACCTTCTTCTCGCGGCCGTGTGCGAAGATCGTCATGTCACCGTCCTCGTCGCCGAGATACACCTTGCCGTCGACGATGAGCGCCGAACTCCACATCGCGGCGAACATGTCGTGCACCCACACCGCCTGGCCCGTCTTGATGTCGATGCAGTGCAGGAAACCCGAGAAGTCGGGGTAGTACATCAACCCGTCCTTGATCGCCGCGGTCGAGATGCTGCGGCGGATCTTCCCGTAGTGCCACAGGCGTCCGCTCTCCGTAATGTCGCCGCGCCTGGTGGCGTCGATCGCGTAGAGATGGCCGATGCCTTCCCCGTGCTCCGGATCCTGGCCGTTGGCGAGGTAGACGACGTTGCCGACGACGACCGGTGTGGCGATGATCTCGTTGCGCGTTTTCGGCCAGACCGAGTTTTTCGGGTTGGTGTCGAACTCCCAGAGCTTCCTGCCGGTCCTGGCTTCGTACCCGCGAACCCAGCCGTCACCCTGGCCGTGGATCACCTGCACCACACCGTCGATGGTCGCCACGGTGGGCGTGGACCACTGGCCGTGCAGAATCCTGTCGCCGGGCGACGCGTCCTCCCACACGAGCGCCCCGGTCGTGCGATCGAGCGCAATGATCGCGGGCGCCCTGGGCGAGGGGATGTTGACGTGGCTTTCGTCCTGGCCGTTGCCGGTCGAGACATAGAGCAGGTTCTCGAAGTAGTTCGGTGAGGAGTTCGCGAGGTTGTGCGGGAACGCCCCGACCTCTTCCATCATGTCGAACTGCCAGATCACGTCCGGGTCGTGTGTGCCGGTGAGTTTCTCGTCCTTGAACGGGCCGTTGTTCACGCCGTCGTGGAACCCGTGGATATCCACCGCGACGACGACCCCGCGGTTGGTGACGAAATAGGCGATGTCATTCAAGACCAGCGGCGAGGACGCAATGCCCTGGAACGGCCAGTCGTTGGCGCGGCCCGACAGCAGCTTTTCGTATGTCGCCTGCCACAGGAACTCGCCGTTCGACTCACGGAACGCCATCAGCACGCCGCGGTCCCCGGCCTGGTTCGGATCGCGCACCGCTTCGTTGTTCGTCCCGAGCAGCACGACGCCGCCCGCCACGACCGGGTTGCCGTAACTCTGCGAGCCCAGCGCCGCCACCCACTTGATGTTCTGGCCGGTCTTCACGTCCCAGGTCGTCGGCAGGCCCGTTGCGTCCGACACCATGTTGCGGTTGGGGGCCCCGCCCCACATCGGCCATTCCGTGACGCCTTTGCCGGCACCGGACCCGCTGGCCGACACGGCCAGCACACACACACAGACGAGCACAAGCTTCTTCATCGGAGATCCTGCTGGTTTCGATAGACCTTGAAATTGTCGAAGAACACATCAGCGATGCCGTCGCCGTACAGGCCGGGCGCGCCCGCGCGATGCGGAATCCGGTCCACCTTCTCGATGGTCCACGCCGCCGGTTCAGGATCCGCCGCCGGCCACACCTTGCCCTGCACGAGCGTCGTGCCGTCAGGCCGGTTCGCAACCCGCAGCTTCATGCGATACCACGTGTCGAGCGGCCACGGGAAGTTCTCGACGCTCACCGTCATCTCGTTGGCGGCCTGCCACGGCTGCAATTGAATCTCCTGGTTGTTGCCAAACATCATCATGACGTAGCGCTGGTTGATGACACCGACGTCGCCCCGCTGGCGCCGCATCTCGATGCCGCGCACATCCACCTCGACGGTGTAATCCGACCACTCGGGGCGTCCCATCAGAAGTTTCGTGCGCCGGCCCACGGTCTCGTCGCGTGGCCGGACGATGATGCCGTTGCCGTCGAGGTCGCGTGGCAGAACTTTCAGGTTCGAGGTCCACCACGAGGGAATGGTCTTCAGGTTTTCGAAGTCGTACGACCACGGCAGTGCCGGGATGACACGCACGCGCGCCTGGCCCGTGAGGGTGCCGATCGTGGCCTTCACATATCCCGCCGCGCCGGCGGCGGGCGCCACGTAGCGGCCGTCGGCCCCGACCGTGCCCGGCAACTGATCCACGGACCACTGCGCTTCGCTGGCGGGCGCTTCGCGGATGAAGTGTCCGGCGGCGTCGTAGAGGCGGAGCCGGAACGCCTGCGTCTGACCGGGATCCAGGAGCGCTTCGTACGGAAACACCTGCACGGCTGCCGGCGCGCTGGCTGATGGGGCCGGGGCTGCCGGGGCCGGGGCTGGTGTGGCGGCCCGCGCCTGCTTCGGTCCGATCGCGTAGAGCCGTTCCATTGACACGACGTACACGCGGCCGTTGGCGATGGCCGGTGCCGCCAGGATTGGCTCGGGCTCCTCGGGCGTGCCGAGCAGATCCTCGTCGAGAATCTCGACGCCGGTCGCGCTCGGACGCAGAATGTAGAACTTGCCGTTTTCGGTGCCGACGTAGAGTCTGCCGTCGGCGAGGATCGGCGAGCCCTTCTGCAGCGTGCCCAGCGTCTTCTTCCAGAGCTCCCGCCCCGTCTTCAGGTCAAAGGCGGCGAGGATCGCGCTGTTATCGATGGCGTACAGGCGGTCACCGTCGAGCACCGGCGAGGCAAACGTGGGCATGAAGCCGTGCGTCTTCCACTTGACCGCCGCGCCGCTCAGCGCGCCGGTGCCCGTGGGATCGAAGGCCGCCACCATGCCCATCTCGGTGGTGTCCATGTTTTCTTCGCCGTGCGCGATGTACACCGTGTTGTCGCGGAACAGGGCGCTGTTGAGAATCGCGCGCTTGCTGACTTCCAGGCTCCACACGGGTTGCCCGGTGTTCACCTTCAGCCCGTGAAACACGCCGTCGGTGCCCCCGACGATCATCTGCCGCGTGCCGTTGACCGTCGCGATGATCGGGCTCGAGTAGTTGGTGTCGTAATGGCGCGTTTGCGGCGCGCTGATCCAGATCGTCTGGCCCGTCGTCTTGTCGAACGCAAAGTAGCGATTGCCCGGACGGCCGAGGTCGCCCCACCCCTGCAGCAGGGTGTTGAGGATGACCATGTCGCCATCGATGATGGGCGACGTCGTGCGGCCCCCGTGTGTCGTGATCGCCCCGTATTCCTCGGGGAGCGACCGCTTCCAGAGCACGTCGCCCGCGGGGGAAAACGCGAGCAGCTCCGCCGAAATCGTGAACATGTAGATGTGGCCCGTCCGGGGATCCACCGCGGGTGACGCCCAGGCCACGCGGTGCTGCGGGACGTCGCTCAGGTACTGGCTGACCGGTCGTTCCCAGAGGACCCGCCCGGAATTGACGTCCACCGCCACCAGCCGCTCCTGCGTCAGCGAGACGTTACCCGACGTCGCGGTCTGCAGATACAACCGGTCGCCGGAAATCACGGGCGTCGAACGCCCGCCAAAGGGCAACGTCCACGCCAGGTTCTCGCCGGCCGGCGACCACTGCGTCGGCAGGTCGCGTTCCGGTGACGTGCCGTCACGCTGGAGCCCACGCGACTCGGGCCACTGACTGGCCATCAGCGCCGGTGCCACCCCCACCACACAAAGCCACGCAAGAAGTTTGATACGCATGAGAGGGATCCCCCCGCGACCTTATACTGCCGGCTGGCGTGGGTCAATTCTCGATAGAATGACGCCATGCCCGCCGCCAGAGCCCCCGCCGGAGACAACGACCGGCGTTGGTGGATCTACGACCGCGGCCGGTCCGGCGTTGCGTTGTGGGTCGTCGGCGGTCTGCTGCTGGTCGCGACCGCTTGCGGGCCCGACCCTGAACAGGAGCGCCTTCGCGCCACCTCGAAAGGGGTCTACGACCCCCAGACCGGCGTCCTCCGGCAGATCACCTACGACCGGAACAAGAACGGCCGGATCGACACCTGGACGCGCATGGACGGCGCCCGTCCCGTGTCGTCGGAAATCGACACCTAACGAAGACGGGGTCATTGACCGGTGGGAGGAGAGTACGACGCCGGGCGCCGGCTGGATTCGCACGCCGCCCGCCCTGCCAACGGCTCCCGTAGACCCCACAACGCCCGCGGCCACGACACCCGGCGTGCCGCCGGCCCAGCCCGCGCCCCCGGTGCCCGATTCCTGGGCCTATTTCACGCCCGACGGAAGAACGGCGCGCATCGAGTATCTCGATACCGACAACGAGGGGCGCCAGGTCGTGACGCGGCGCGAGTTCTACGAAAACGATCAGGTGGTTCGGGTCGAAGAAGACAAGGATGGCGATGGCGTGATGGACCAGTGGGAGACCCACGAAGGCGGGGTGCTCAAGACCGTGGAGTTTGATGACGGGAAGGATGGCCGGCCCGACCGGCGGTTCACGTACTCGTCCGACGGCGCCCTGGTGTTGATCGAAAGCGCCCAGAATGCGGCTGGCACCTACACGCGCCGTGTGGTGCCGAGCGGCCGGTAACCGCCGGTAATCAGATGCTGCGCATCGCGTGCGACTTCGACGGGACCCTGGCCGACTTGTCGAGCGCCTATCGACGAGTGGAAGAGCGGATTCAGGGCGACTCCGACGGCATGGTGTGGGATGCGATTCGCAACCTCGACAACTTCTGGACCTCGCTCGAACCCCTCGAACCAGGTGTCGTGCGCCGGTTCTACGATCTCGCCAGGGCGGGCCGGTGGGAAGTGTTCTTCGTGACCCAACGCCCGGGCACGGCCGGTGAATCGGTCCAGCGGCAGACCCAGCACTGGTTGATGGCGCAGGGATTCGAGACCCCGAGCGTTGTCACCCTCCCGGGGTCTCGCGGGAAAGCCGCGCAGGCCCTTGATCTCGACTTTCTCATCGACGACCTGCCGCGCAACTGCGTGGATGTCGCGTCGGACTCGCGCTGCCGGCCGTTGCTCGTCTCGCGCGGTGACGATCCCAACGTCCAGGACACCGCCGCGCGCTTCAAGATCACGGTGGTGCGGTCAGTCGCCGACGCGCTGGATGTGCTTGAGGCCAACCTGCCCGCCCCGCGCGACCCCGGGCTCGGCCAGCGCTTTCTGAAACGTCTCGGCTTGGGATAGTGCGGCGTGCGACGAGCGGGCCGTACGTAGCAACTGGCTTCAGCCGCGCCGCCCTGGCTTCAGCCGCGCCGCCCGGACTTCAGCCCCGCCGCCCTGGCTTCAGCCCCGCCGCACGGACCCGAGCACCGCGGTCACCAGCGCCGGCGTGATCTCGTCGAGCGACGCCACCACATGGGAGGCCTCGGTGAGCGCGGCCGCCTGATAACTCGTCGTGATACCCACGGTGACGAGTCCCGCGTCGCGCGCCGACTGCAGACCCCAGGGCGAGTCTTCAATAGCGACGGCGTGCCGCGCCTGCACACCCAGCGCCGCGATCGCCCTGGTGTAGCTCTCCGGCGCCGGTTTCCCCTCCACCACGTCGTCAGCACCCACAATCGCCTGAAAGGGCGCGCGCAGGTCGTTGGCGTGCAGGATGCGTTCGATTTCTCCGCGCAGCGAGCCTGACGCGATCGCCAGCGGAAAGTGGGCGCCGAGCCGTTCGACGCACGCGCGGGCCCCGGGAAAGAGCACGCGTCCCTCGTCGAAGAGCGTGGCGTAGCGGTGTGCCTTGTCGACCAGCAAGGCGCGCAGCGCCGGCGCGTCGAGGGCGAGTCCCTGCGCGCGCGCGAACGCCACGAGGCAACCGCGGTCGTCGTAGCCCAGATACCGCTCGTAGTACTCGGCCTCGGTGAGCGTCCAGCCACGCGCGGCCAGCGTGTCGCGCAGCGCCGTCAAGTGCAGCCCTTCGGTGTCGGCCAGGACACCGTCGAAGTCGAACACGATGGCGTGCATCACTACGAGGAGGGCGGGCCGTCCGGCGGCAGACGTTCGCCCGCGCGGATCGCCACCGCCAGCCGGTTTTCCCGTGGCGGCACCGGGCAGACGTACGCCGGGTTGTAGACACAGTACGGGTGATACGCGCGATTGAAGTCGAGATCGTAGAGACCCGTGGACGTGCGGTCGAGTTCCAGATAGCGGCCGCCCGGATACGTCTCGGTGACGCTCGTCAGATCGCCGAACGGCACAAACAAGCGCGTGATGACGCGCGTGCCCTCGTCGGCAAACGCCGTGAGCCGCAACGCTTCGCCGCCCAGGGCAAACCCGAGCGAACCCACGCGTTGCACCCGGCGCATCTCGGTCGCCGAGGTGGGCAATTCGATAATCAGGGCCGGCGCCGACCGGTCCTCGTCGAGCCTCGCGGGCATGCGGTAGGCCGGGTCGATCGGGTAATAGGGCAGCCCGGTGAACGCCGCGCGCGCATCGGGCAGCAACGGCGAGTCAGGCAGGCGAAACGACTGGTCCTTGGCCGCCCGCCACGCCAGCAGATCCCGATCGTACGACGTGTCGTCGATCGGCTGCGGCCCGGACGAGCAGGCCGCGGCAGCCACGACCAGAGACACGACAAGGGCGAAGTTCCAGATGGAGCGCACGCCTCATCTTACCGTGACGTCTTATCTCCTTAGGAGGCCGGGTCTTCAGACCCGGCCTCCTAAGGCGAACAGGTATCCCTTGCGCTCGGCGATCGCGTCGGCCAGCCGGCGCCGCGCCGCAATCGTGTCCACCGGCGTGATCTTCAGGAACCGGCGGAGCGCGGCCAGCATCGTCCGCTGCGTGTCACCCGACGTCATGGCCTGAATGGCGGTGCGGGCGGCGCCGTCCACGCGCAGGCCGGCATCGTGGACGAGAATGGCGGCCGCATCCGCCTGCAGTGCCGCCAGCGGGTGGCCCGCCTCGGCGCTCTGCGCGGCACGCAACGCCGCGCTCTCCGCCGTGAACGTGTCCATGATGATGTCGGAGGCGAGCATCAGCACTTCCTGCTCCTGCTCCAACGCGACGCCATAGGTCTGCATGGCCAGACCCAGCACCATGATCGCCGCCTTCTTCATCGACTCCGCGCCCCCCGCGCCAGCACTCCCGCCGGTCAGGAGTTCCTCCTGCAGGGCCTTGGCGGCCGCGATGAGCGGCAGTCCGCCTTTCAGCGCGCGCTTGATCAACATGCCGGGCACCAGCAGCCGGTTGATCTCGTTGGTGCCTTCAAAGATCCGATTCACGCGCGCATCGCGGTAGTGTCGTTCCGCGGGATAGTCGCGGACGAAGCCGTTCCCGCCGTGAATCTGCACGTTCTCGTCGAGCACGTAGTCGAGCATCTCGCTGCTCGCCACCTTCAGGAGCGACGCCTCGATCGCGAACTCCTCGAGCGCCGCCAGCGCCGCGGCTGACGTTCCACCCCCGCGCATGGTCATGTCGTCAATCAGCCCTGTCGTCCGGTAGAGCGCGCTTTCCACGCCGAATTCGCGCGCCACCATTTCGGCCAGCTTGTGGCGGATGGCGCCGAACGCCGCGATCGGCTGTCCGAACTGACGCCGCGTGGCCGCGTACCGCGCCGCCTCGCCGATGGCGAACTTCGCCCCGCCGCTGCACATGCCCGCCAGCTTGAACCGCCCGTAGTTGAGCACGTTGAACGCGATCTTGTGACCCTTGCCCACCTCGCCCAGCAGGTTCCCGGCCGGCACACGCGCGTCCTGCAGCAGCACCGGCGTCGTCGACGACCCGTGCAGCCCCATCTTGTGTTCTTCCTTGCCGTGCGACACGCCGGGGAACGAGCGCTCCACGATGAACGCGGAGAAATGTTCGCCGTCAACTTTGGCAAACACGATGTAGACGTCGGCGAAGCCGCCGTTGGTGATCCACATCTTCTCGCCGTTCAGGACCCAGGATCCGTCAGCCTGGCGCGTGGCCTTCGCGCGCGCGCCCAACGCGTCCGATCCCGACCCCGACTCGCTCAGGCAGTACGCGCCCACCAGCGCGCCCGAGACGATGCCCGGCAGATACTGCTCTTGCTGGGCCTCGGTGCCAAAACACAGGATCGGGATAATCGCCAGTCCCGTCTGCGCCCCGAACGTCGTCGCAAACGAGGCGCCACCGCCCATGGCCTCGCCGACGACGATGGCGGCGGCCTTGTCGAGGTCGATGCCGCCAAAGCGCTCGGGCACGTCGGTGCCGAGCAGGCCGAGATCGCCGGCACGTTTCACCAACGCGCGGGCCAGCGCCCAGTCCTTTGTTTCCATCCGATCGATGGCCGGGTGTACTTCCTTCTCGAGGAACTCCGTGGCCGTTTGCGAGATAAGGCGATGTTCGTCGCTCAGCCGCTCGGGCGTGAACACGTCGCTCGGGGCGGTGGCCTCAAGCAGCCAGTCGGCGCCGCGGCGGGTTGTGGCAGTGGTGGTGGACATAACCTGTTCCCTTAATTCGTCCTGGACAGTCGTTCGAAGATGGCCGCCGCGCCCATGCCGCCACCCACGCACATCGTGACCATGCCGTAGCGCGCGTCACGGCGGTGCAGTTCGTACAGGAGCGTCGTCGTCAGCCGCGCGCCGGTGCAGCCGAGCGGGTGGCCCAGCGCAATGCCGCCGCCATTCACATTGAGGCGGTCCGGGTCGATCGGCAGTTCGTTGGTGCATGCCAGGACCTGCGCGGCGAACGCTTCGTTGAGTTCGACCAGATCCATGTCGCCGAGGGACAGGCCTGTGCGCGCGAGCAGTTTCCGAATCGCCGGGACCGGCCCGATGCCGAAGAGTTCCGGTTTCACGCCGGCCGTGGCATAGCCCACAAAGCGGGCCAGCGGCGTCAGGCCGAGTGCCGCGGCCTTTGTCGCGCGCATGACGACCACGGCGGACGCGGCGTCAGACGTTTGTGAAGAGTTGCCGGCGGTCACCGTGCCCCGCACGTGAAAGGCCGGACGCAGAGCGGCGAGCGCGTCGGCAGACGTCTGGCGCCGGGGGCCTTCGTCGGTGGTCACCCGTGTCACGCCCGTGAGCGTCGGCACGTCGAGCGGGACGATCTCGTCACTGAAGCGGCCCGCGTCGATGGCGGCAATCGCGCGCTGGTGGCTGCGCAACGCGAACGCGTCCTGATCTTCGCGGGAGATGCCGCTCTCGCGCGCGTGGTTCTCGGCGACCAGGCCGGTCGATAAATAGACATCCGGATAGTCGCGCACGAGCGCCGGATTGGGCGCGATCGTGTGGCCTCCCATTGGAATGAGGCTCATCGACTCGGTGCCGCCAGCGAGGATGACATCGGCGCTGCCGGCCGCAATACGGCCGGCTGCCTGCGCGATGGCTTCAAGACCGGAGGCGCAGAAGCGGTTCACCGTGACGGCCGAGGCGGACACGGGAATGCCCGCGCGCAGACTCGCGATGCGCGCGACGTTGAGCCCTTGTTCGGCCTCCGGCATCGCGCACCCCAGAATCACATCGTCGATCTCCGCCGGGTCGAGACCAGGGACGCGTTGCAGCAGGGCCGCTAGGACGGACGCGGCCATCTCGTCGGGGCGGGTCGTGCGCAGAACGCCGTTCGGGGCCTTGCCGATGGGCGTGCGGGCGGCGGCGACGATCACGATGTCAGTCATAGAGAGTCTCCGAGCGATGTCTTCCGCCCACCTCAGCCACCTCAGTCACCGCAGCCACCTCAGTGAGGAACTCTTCAACAAGGGCGGCGAACGCCGCGGGCCTCGACACGAGACCGATATGGCCCGCGCGAGGCAACACCGCGGCGGTGGCGCCGGGAATCAGCGACAGATACTCGAGCGTGCTCGTGGTCGGGACCACCCGGTCGAGGTGCGGCTCGCCCGTGATGAGGCGCGTCGGCACCGCGATAGATGCGCAGTCGGCCAGGAGGTCGCGCGCCTGCCACGCCTGCACCCAGCGCGCCATGCGTGCTGGCTCCACGGGTTTGCGCAGGACCTGCCAGCCGTACGCGGTGGCGAACGTCAGACGGGCCGTCCACGTGGCGTGGGCGGCCTTCAGCTCGGGCCACAACCGCGTGGCGGCCCGCAGGGCAAACAGCGGCAGCGTGGCGCGAGGTCGTCGCAGGTATCGCTGTTCATCCAGTCCCAGGCGCATCCGTGGAGACGGCGCGGACACCAGCACGAGCGCGGCCACACGATCCGGGCGCCGCGCGGCAAAGTGTGCCGCCACCAGGCCGCCGAACGACACGCCGATGATGACCGCGCGGGCGCTGTGTGTGCGGTCGATCAACTGGTCGATCCGCGCCAGCCACTGTGGAAACGGATCCGTCGTGCCGTTTTCTTCGTTCAGCGAAAACGTCCGCACCTCGCGCGTCCGCCCCAACGCGGAGACCGCCGGACGCATCCATTCCCAATGGCCCTGAAGGCCAGGGATCAAGACGATCGGTAGTTTCGAGACAGTTTCCACTGGAGTTCCTAGTTTCTCAACGTCTTCCCTGTCTTCAACGTGTACGCAATCCGCGCCTGGGTCTTCGGTTCGCCGCAGAGGCTGAGGAAGGCTTCACGTTCGAGATCGAGAAGCTGATCCTCCGAGAGCGTTGTCGCGTGAGGGACGCTGCCGCCGGTGAGGATCCACGCGAGCCTGCGGCCAATCGTCGCGTCGTGGTCGCTGATGCGGCCGGCACGCAACGCCAGATGGACACCCAGCGACAGAGTGGCGTACACGGTCGGGCCGCCCACGGGAATGGCCGCGCGGCGTGGCGGCGCCTGATAGCCCTCGCGTGCGCGCGACAGGGCCACCACCTTGGCGTCGGCGATCAATCGGTCGCGGTTCATCGTGATGCCATCCACGTCGCGCAGGTAGCCAAGCCGGCGCGCGTCGGCCGCGCTCGTGGAGACCTTGCCGAACCCCATGGTTTCGAACGCGGCCTGTGCCGTGGGCGCGCGCAGCAGCATCTCTTTTGTCCCGCCGCCCGCGGGGATGAGGCCCACGCCGACTTCGACCAACCCCATGTAGGTCTCGGCCGCCGCCTGCACACGGTCGCCGTGCAGACTCACTTCGCAGCCGCCACCCAGCGCGAGTCCGGCCGGCGCCACGACCACGGGCACCGCGGCCGTCCGGAGCGCCATCGTCGCGCCCTGAAACGCCCGGATCATCGCGTCAACGTCGTCCCAGTTCTCCTCCTGCGCTTCCAGCAGCAGCAACATCAGGTTGGCGCCGGCCGAGAAGTGCTGACCGTCGTTGCCGACCACGAGTGCCTGGAAGTTCGTTTCGGCTTCGCGCACACCGGCGTGGATCATCTCGATTGTGTCGCCGCCGATGGCGTTCATCTTCGAGTGGAACTCCACACAGAGGACGCCGTCCCCGAGATCGACCAGGCTCGCGCCCGGGTTTGCGCGCACGACCGCCTGGCGCGCGCGCGCGGTCTGCAGCACGAGCAGGTCCGCACCGGCGGGCGGCAGCGGCCCAGGCCGGAAGCGTTCTCGCCCGTCCAGGAGTGCGGCGACCGATGACGGCATCGTGGTGTCACACGCCGTCAGCACGTTCGAGATGCCGATGGCGTCCCACAGTTCGAACGGTCCGAGTTCCCAGCCGAAGCCCCAGCGCATCGCGCGGTCGACGTCGTCAATCGAGTGCGCCACGTCGCCGGCGATCTGCACGGCGTACAGGAGCGTCGGGCCAAGCGTCTGGCGGAGGAGCGCGCCCGTGCGGTGCGTGCCGAGAAACAAATCCCGCACCCGGGCGCCTGTGTCGGCAATGGCGCGCGCGGCCTCCAGTTCGGGCAGACGCGCAGACTGTTTGTCGCGATAGGTGAACGACGCGAGGTCCAGCGTGAGAATCGAGGTCTCGCCGTTCGCGCGTGTCTTCTTGTAGAAACCTTCACCGGCCTTGTCGCCAATCAGACCGCGTTCGAGCATCGTCTCGACAAACGCGGGCGGGACAAACCGGCGACGGTCTTCTTCGCGCGGCAGACGCACCGAAAGATCCGCGGCCACCTTGCCGAGAATGTCGAGCCCCGCGATGTCCACCGTGCGAAACGTCGCGCTCTTTGGCCGGCCCGTGACCGGTCCCGTGATGGCGTCAATTTCTTCGATCGTGTACGCACCGCCGGCGACAGCTTCCAGCAGCCTCATGACACCGAACATCCCGAGGTGATTCGCGATAAACGCGGGTGTGTCCTTCGCCACGACCACGCCCTTGCCGAGACGATGATCGATCCAGGCCGAGAGGCCGGCGGTGACGGACGGGGCCGTGTCCCCGGTGGGGATCAGCTCCACCAGGTGCAGATACCTCGGGGGATTAAAGAAGTGCGTGCCGATCCAGTGCTGCCGGAGACCGTCCGACCGGCCCTCCGCAATCGCCGCCAGCGGAATCCCTGACGTGTTCGACGACACGATCGCGTGGGGCGCGCGCACGGCGTCGATCCGCGCGACCAGGTCGCGCTTGACGCCCAGGTCTTCGATGATCGCTTCAATGATCCAGTCGCATGACCCGAGCGGCGTCAAGTCGTTGAGGCTGCCCGTGCTGATCAAGGCGCGTGCGTCGGCCACAAAAAACGGGTCGGGCCTAAGTGCCGTCGCACGCTTCAGCCCGGCCGCGGCGGCCTCGGCGGTCACGTCGAGCAACACGACCGGCACACCCGCGTTGGCCAGGTGGGCGGCGATCTGCGCGCCCATCGTGCCGGCGCCCAATACCGCGACACGGCGAATCACAGGAGTCATGCGGGCGAACCTTTCTGGCTGGACACACCGTGCAGAAATACATCCAGTACCGCATCGGCATCGTCAGCCAGCGTGTACCTGCGTTCAGACAGGATCCAGTTGGTGGCCATTTCATCCAGCGCGCCGAACAGAATCTTGGCGCCGATCGTCGGCGGGACCCCGGCGCGAAACACGCCTTGTTCCTGGCCGAGCGTGATCGTGTCGCGAATAAGGCCGAGATAGTTGCGCAGACGCGTGGCGGACAACCGGGCCATGAACTTGGTCGACTGTCGCAGTTCCACTTGAAAGACGATGGCGAGGTCGCGGTCGCGGCCGAGCCGTTCGAGGTGGAGGCGGGCGATGCGGCGTAGACGTTCGGCGGGGTCGGTCAGGCCCTCCAGCGCGTCGCGCCCTTCGCGAATCGCCTCCTCCATCGTCCGTTCAAACAACGAGATGAGAACGTCATCCTTGTTGCGGAAATACAGATAGACCGTGCCGGCGGCGATCCCGGCGCGGCGGGCGATGTCGGCGACCTGCGCGGCGAAGAAGCCACGTTCGGCGAACACGTGGGTGGCGGCGTCGAGGATCAGTTGGCGTTTGTCGACGTCTGGAGCGGGTCGTGTGAGGCGGAGGGTTCGGGGCACGGGCGATTGAATGAATGTTCATTCATTTTAGGCACCCCGTCAAGACCTGAAACGGCCGCAATCACTGGTCGTATCTGGGAAACAGAGCACCGGTATCCTGAAACCTCCCCCTATGTTGGACCACGCACAACAGCAACTTCTTGTCACCCGCCTGAACCGAATTGAGGGACAGGTGCGCGGAATCAGACGCATGGTCCAGCAACCTCGCCTGTGCGTCGAGATTCTTCAGCAACTGGCCGCGGCCGAGGCGGCGCTCAATCGCGTCAGTTTCGCCATCGTTCGCTATCACGTCGAGCAGTGCGTGCCGGAGGGCGTCGGCATCAGCCCTGAAGAAGGCAGCGTGCGCCTGAAAGAGCTCGTCGACATTTTCGACCGATTTTCTAAGAGGTAAGAGGCCGGGTCTTCAGACCCGGCGTCGTTGGGAAATCGCCGGGTCTGAAGACCCGGCCTCCATTTTTGGAAACTGCTCCGAATCCAACACGTTGAACGGCACGATCCAGCCGTTTATCGCCGGCAAACATTGAATTCGTCGATTTCGGCCTGTTTTCCCATGTACCAGCCCAATTGACATGTCCCGGAAGTGGACGAAGAATTGCTATAGAGTAGTCATATCTCCCAAAGACGGGTGTGTGCCCGTCGGAAAGGGAATGGAGGGAACATGCAGAAACGATTAGTGCACGTGGCCGTGGTGGCCGTGGTGGCCTTGTGCTTGGCGGTCTTTGCGGCGCCCGCGGCCGCCCAGGTCTTCACGGGACGTATCGAAATCACCGTGGTGGACACCACCGGCGCCGTGTTGCCGGGTGCGACCGTTGAGTTGACGGGTCAGCAGGTGGCCAACACCGTGACCGATGCCCGGGGTGAGGCTCGCTTCCTCAACCTGGCGCCGGGCCGGTATAACGTGGTCGCGAAGCTCTCGGGCTTTGGCGACTGGAAGCACGAAAACGTGACAGTGGCGGTCGGTGCCGTGGTCGCGCTCAAGGCCTCATTGGCCGTGGGTGGCATCGCCACCACGGTGGACGTGACCGCAGGTACGCCGACCATCGATCCGAAGAGGACGACGACGTCGACCAACATCACCAACGAGGAACTGCAGAGTGTACCGTCGTCGCGCGACCCGTGGGTCATCCTGCAGACGGTGCCGGGCGTCATCGTCGACCGCGTGAACGTGGGCGGCGCGGAATCCGGGCAGCAGTCGATCTACACCGCCAAGGGTGCGGCGGGTGGTGAGAACACCTGGAACATCGACGGCGTTCCCATCACGGACATGTCGGCGCTGGGCTCGTCGCCCACCTACTACGACTTCGACATGTTCCAGGAAATGCAGGTGACGACCGGCGGTGCCGACGTGGCAAGCGTCACGCCCGGCGTGGCCCTGAACTTCGTCCTGAAGAGCGGCAGCAACACGCCGCGCGGCTCGGTGCGTTTCTACTTCGAGAAAGAGAAAATGCAGGCGAACAACATGCCTGACAACTTGAAGGCGTCGCTGGGTGGCGCGAGCGAAAAGGGCAATCGCATGAAGGAGTACTCGGACTACGGTTTCGAACTGGGTGGTCCGATCGTGAAAGATCGTGTGTGGGCGTGGGGCGCGTTCGGCAAGACCGACGTGACCGTGCTGACGCTGACGAACACGTCGGACCAGACGATCCTCGAGAACTACTCGTTCAAGGGCACCGCGCAGGCGACGTCGAACCTCCGCGGCAACTTCACGTACTTCCGCGGTGCGAAGCTGAAGTACGGCCGCAGCGCCGGTCCGACGCGTCCGCCGGCCACCACGTGGAATCAGGGTGGTCCGACGCAGCTCTTCAAGGGTGAAGGCAACATGGTGGTGGGCAACGACCTGTTCGTCACGGCCCGCTGGTCCTATGTGGACGGCGGCTTCTTCCTGACGCCGCAGGGCGGCCTCAACGTCAACATGATCTACGCTGACGATGCCGGCATTGCCCGCAATAGCTGGTACGAGTACAAGACGGTGCGCCCGCAGTACAACACGAACGTGGACGCGAATCTCTTCCGCGGCCGTCACGAGCTGAAGGCGGGCTTCGGGTACCGCACGGCGGACGTCGACTCGTTCTACACGGTGCCGGGCAACGGCATCATCACCTATCACGACGGCTACCCGAACATGATCGCGGAGATCACCGCGTGGGATCAGGTGACGGGCACCTCCGGCAAGTACGTGAGCGGCTTCCTGGCGGACACGATCTCGCTGGATCGGATGACGATCAACCTCGGTGTGCGCTGGGATCGCCAGTCGTCGTCGGTGGGCGCGTACGAGCAGAAGGGCAACCCCATCCTGCCGACGCTGCTTCCCAATCTGACCGGCAAGGCCGCTGACGATGTCATCGTGTGGAACTCGGTGACGCCGCGCGTGGGCGTGACCTACGCCGTCACCGACGATCGCAAGACGATCGCGCGCGCCAGCTACGCGTCGTTTGCCTCGCAGATGAACGCGGGCGCGGGCGGATTCTTCTCGACCGTCGGGTCCGAGCGCGGTGTCTACATCTATGGCGTCCGCGACTTGAACGGCAACGGCACGGTCGACGCGGCCGAAATCGCCGGCCGGAGCGCCCAGAACTGGTACGGGTTCAACATCAACAACCCGTCCAACGTCTCGACGCCGAACCATGTCGTCGGCGACTACAAGACGCCGACCACCCACGAAATCATCCTGGGTGTCGACCGCGAGCTGATGACGAACTTCGGCGTGAGCGCGAGCTACACCTACCGCAAGTTCGTCAACTTCAACTGGCGCCCGGTCGAGGGTCTGCGGTCGGACGACTACGTGCAGCGCGGGACCTACACGGGCAGCCTGCAACCGGTCGGCTCCTTCAGCGTGCCGTTCTACGGCGTCACCACGGTGCCGGTCAACCGCACCCGCACCGAGTACATCAATCGCGATGGCTACTCGCAGCGGTTCCAGGGCTTCGAGGTGTCGGCGACCAAACGCATGTCCAACCGCTGGATGGCGCGCTTCGGGTTCTCGACGAACGACCATCGTGAGTACTTCGACGGCGTGAACTCGCGCACCGATCCGACACCGACGTTGGCCAACGCGAACATCGATGGTGGCCAGGTCATGCGCGCGACGGGCGGCAGCGGCAAGAGCGGCATCTACATGGTGCTGCCGAAGTACCAGGTCATCGTAACCGGGATGTATCAGGCGCCGTGGGGGATCAACCTTGGCGTGAACATGCTGAACCGTCAGGGGTACGCGATGCCGTACAACCGCAGCCTCGTCGCCACAGGTGACCCGCTCGGCAACAACAAGACACTGTTGCTCGTCAAGGACGTGACGGACTTCCGCCTGCCGGCGGTGACGTCGCTCGACCTGCGCCTGGGCAAGGAGTTCGCGATCGGGACGATGCGGTTCAACGCGGATCTGGACCTGTTCAACGCGACCAACAGCGCGACCGTGCTGGGGCGTCAGTACGACCTGCGCCTCACGTCGGCCGACACCGTGCGCGAGATCATGAACCCACGCATCCTTCGTCTGGGTGTCCGGTTCAACTTCTAAATTTGGCGCGTAGCAAGGGCGTGGTTTTGACCGCGCCTTGAACACACCGCCCCGGAGACCCGGTATGATTGGGTCTCCGGGGTTTTTTTCGTTAAGGACAGACCATGACTACGTCCCGTCTTCCCCGACTCATCCTCTCCACCCTCTGCGTCTCCCTGTGGCTGGTGGGCACCGCCGCCGCGCAGGAGTGGCGCGGCCAGGGCCGGCTCGCCGGCAAGGTCACCGATGAAAGCGGCGCGCCATTGGAAGGCGTCGTCATCAGGGCGACCCTGCCGGCGTCAGGCAATCGTGGCCCGGGTGAGCAGAAGACCAACGCGAAAGGCGACTGGTCGCTGGGGGGCATCGCGCGGGGAACGTGGGCGCTGGATTTCGTCAAAGAGGGCTACGAAACACGCAGCGTGTCTGTGCCGGTGAGCGAAGGCGTCCGCCTTCCAACCATGGCGATCACCCTCACAAAGATCGTGGTGGTGGTGGATCCCAACGCGGTGATCAAGGAACGGCTGATCGTGGCGGCCGCGCTCATGGCCGACCGACAGTTTGCCGAGGCGCGTGCCGTGTACGAAGCGCTGGCGCGCGAGTACCCGGACGTGAAGCAGTTCCGTCCGCTCATCGCCCGCGCCTATCACGGCGAGGGCAACACGCCGAAAGCCATCGAGACCCTGCAGCAGGCGGTGGCCGCCGATCCGGACAACGTCGAGATCCAGGTGTTGCTCGGCACGATTCTGATCGAGGCCGGCCGGAACGACGAAGGCCGGCAAGTGCTCTCATCGGTTGACGCCAGCAAGGTCACCGACCCCACGGTCTTCGTGAACCTCGGCATCGGCCTCATGAACGACCGCAAGTACGCCGAGGCTCTCACCTGGCTGACCAGGGGGGTGACGACGTTTCCGGAGCATCCGGATGCGTATTACTACCGCGGCATCTCGTATCTCTCGCTGACCCAGACCGCCGAGGCGAAGGCCGACCTCCAGAAGTTCATCGCCCTCGCCCCCGCCGACGCGCCAGAGTTGGCCACGGCGAAGAAAATTCTCGAGACAATCAAGTAATAAGGGGACGGGTGTCGACCTGTGGAAACTTCCGAGTAATCAGAGGGAGTTTTCCACAGGTCGACACCCGTCCCCCTATCGTTCAACCTGTCTGAGTCCTTCCGCCGCCATGGCCAGGCCGGGCTCAAGGCGGAGCGCCTCGCGATAGTGCCTGGCCGCCTCGTCGAGGCGGTTGCGCAGTTGCGCGACGCGGCCGAGCGCGAAGTGGGTGCGCGAGGGTTGGTATCCGATCGACAGCAAGTGCCGCAGGTGCGCTTCGGCGGCGTCGTACCGCGAGAGCCGCGTGGCCACACCCACGAGCAGCATGCGCGGGCGCGGATTGGCGCCGTTGGCGGCAATCGCCCGTTCGTACGCGAGGAACGCCTCGTCAGGACGGTCCTCGGCTTCAAGGACACGTCCGCTGACGAGCGCGACGTCGAACGAGGCCAGGTCGATGGCGGCCGCCTGATCCAGCCTGGCGCGGGCCGCGCGCAGGTCCCCCCGCGACAGGTGCAGCTCCGCGGCTGACAGCCGCGGCGCCGCGGCGGCCGGATTTAACAGCGCCGCCATGTCGTATTCGCCAAGCGCCTCGGTCGGCCGTCCCTGCCGTTCGTACGCTTCGCCGAGCAACAGATGGAGGTCGTAGTTGCGGTCGTTGAGGCGCACCAGTTGTCGAAGCGTGGCGGTGGCCGTGTCGAGTCGTCCCGCGCGGAGGTCGTCGATCGCTTCCGACATCAGGCGTTTGAACGTGCGGCGTTCGTCAATGCGATCCTTCGGGTCAGGTCCCCGCTCCCCAGTGGGCAGTGGCGCGGCGGTGCCGATGTAGCCGAGACTCCAGAGCCGTTCCAGCGTGTCGCGGTCGGGCGCGGCCACCACCGGCGCTTTTCCTCCGGTCAACTCCTGCTCGAGCCGGACCGCCTCCGACACCATGCGATCGGCGAGCGCACGTTGGGTGTCGTACAGGTTCTTCGCCTCGTTCGGATCCGTGGTGAGCGCGTAGAGCTCCGGCCGTGGGGCGTCGATCGCTTTCCATCCGTCCGCGCGCACCGATCGCAGCTCGCTCCACCCGTAGTGCCACTTCGGGTAATACGACTCGGCGTACGCGGCGGGGACCGTCGCGCGCGTGCCTCCCTGCAGGAGTGGCAGCAAACTCTCGCCATCAAGCCCGTCGGCTGGAAGGAGGCGCAGCGCCTCCAACACCGTCGGCACCAGATCGATCGCGCGCACCTGTTCGGCCACCACGTGCCCGGCCTTCGCCCCGGGGCCGGCGACGATCCACGGGATGCGAATCACGGGTTCGTACAGAAACACGCCGTGTTCGTCCTCGCCGTGTTCGCCCAGCGATTCGCCGTGGTCGGCGAGCGCCACGACCAGGCTGTCCGCGAGCGCGCCACGCGCCTCAAGGGCATCGAGCACGCGCCCGATCTGGTGGTCGACGTACGCAACTTCTCCGTCATACGGACGGTCGGCGAAGTCCGCGCCGAATGGCGCGGGCGCCCCGTACGGCGCGTGCGGGTCGTACAGATGGACCCACAGGAACAGCGGCTGACTGACGGGGACGGAGGTCAGCCATCGCAAGGCGTCATCCACGACGAGCGCGCCTTCGCGCTGCGCGTTGGCTTCGCGGCCGGACTCCACGCGACGGAAGCCTTCAAAGGCCGCAAAGCCCTGCGCAAACCCGTACGGCCGGTCGAGCACAAACGCGCCGATGAACCCGCCAGTCGCAAATCCCTGCGCCGATAACCGCTCGGCCAGTGTCACGGCCTCTTCGGGCAGCGGCGTGGTGGCGTTATCGCGCACGCCGAACCGCGCAGGGTAGAGCCCGGTGAAGATGGCCGCGTGCGCGGGTCCCGTGATGGGCGACGGCGTGACCGCGTCATCAAACCGCACGCCCCGGCGCGCCAGCGCGTCCAGACGAGGCGTGCGGGCCCGCACGTATCCGTACGCGCCAATCCGATCGGCGCGAGTGGTGTCGAGCGTGAAGAGCACCACGTGCCGCGGCGCGGCCGGCTGGTGTGCCGGCGGGAACAGCACGGCCAGCGCGATCAGCACAAACGCCGCCAGGCCAATGACGATCCACATCAGGCGTGGCCGACGCGCCGGCCGATGCGCCGCTGGAGGTGCAACGGGTGAAGCGGCCGGTCGTCGCACCGCGTACTTCGCACGCCGCACGTTTCGATGAGCCATCAGTCTGCCTTGTCCGGCCGGGTCTTCAGACCCGGCGGATCGCCGGACCCGAAGGTCCGGCCTCCGAAGGGCCCTAAGTCCCGCCCTCCCTGAACGCGCTCTTGTTTACCTGCCTTCGATTTGCTGGAGCTTGAGTCGCAGCTCCGGCGAGCCGGGCAACGCGGCGAGACCCGCGCGCAACGCCTGAATCGCGAGCGCCGGCTCCCGCAGTTTCAGATACCCCTCAGCCAGGGCCAGATGCGCGGAGACCAGCGAGGGGTCGAGATGCGCCGCGCCGCGCCAGGCGGTCAACGCGGCGCGCGTGTCGCCGGCCTGGTCCTGTGCCCAGCCCAGGAAAAACGCCGTCAGCGCGTGATCGCGCTCGTCCCGCTGCGCCTCTGTGAGTGCCGCCGCCGCGCCCGAAAAATCCTCACGGATGAAACGGGCCAGGCCCTTCAGCGCGTTCGGCACAAAGCCCCGGTCGGCTTCTGGACGCTGAACGGCCGCTTCGACCCGTTCCCACTCGCCGCGCCCCGCCTCTTCAGCGGCCGCCGCCCACACGGTGCCCTGCGCGTGCTGCAGCAGTGCGGCGACGTACGCCTGCCCCAACGCGCCTTCCACCATCTCGATCGGAGACACGCGCGGGGCTGGTGGGATCGGCACAGCCACCGAGACGCCGTCGGCCACCTCCAGGTATCGCGTGCGTTCGGCGACGAGGCCGCCGCGCGCGTGAATCGTCGCGTGCACGATGTACGGCCCGGCGGGTACACCGGTCAGCGGAAGCGTGAACGGACTGCGGCTCACATACCCCGTGCCGCCAGGCACCGCGTCCGACAGAGGCATGTCGTACGACGCGCGCGACTCGCGCCCGTCCGGCGTTCTCAGCGCGACGGTCAGCGTCAGCCCCTCGAGTTGATGTTCGGCACGGGCGTAGGCTTCGATGACACCCGAGAGTCCGTCGCCCGAGAGCGCGACGGCCCGCACCGGCAACGCGGAGACAGCCGATCCCAGCACCAGGTCGCTCACCGACACGTCAGGGCTGTCGAGCGGCCGCACGTCCAGGCGTCGATCCGCGCTGCCGACCAGGCCGCCGGGCTCGCGCACCACCGTGCGCATCAGGTACTGGCCCGCCGGCACGGAAAACTGCACACGCCAATGCCCTGTACCCAGGGCGGCGCCCGCGCGCGCCGCCTCCGGCAGCGCGATCGTATCGGTACCGCTGGCAACGACCCGCCCGTCGCGCAGGTCGCGGGCGACAAACACCACGTCGGCGTACGCGCCGGGCGTCGACTGCACGGGCAACTGCGCCGCGAGGCTCAACACCACGCGTTGATGGCCGGGTTGATCGGACTTGAGCACGTACGTCGTGTAGTCGACCTGCAGCCCCTGCTGCACAAAGGGGGCGCCCAGGACGGTGTTGATCGACCGCTGCCGGTCGGCCGGCGTGGCGTCCGCACGCAGGGAGTACCCCGTGCGCGCGCTCACCCGCGCCCCGGGCCGCGACACGGTCACCGTCACCCGCTGGTACTGGCCCCGCTGCGCCCGGGCGTCGTCTGACGGCGTGAACCCGACGAGGTAGTAGTCCTGCGCCTGGTCGGCCATCTGGTTGAGGGCCTCGCCGCTGCGCCCGCTTGCGTCGAGCACCATCATCCCGTCGGTCTCCACCGCCAACGTGCCGAGCGGGGCAATCCGCGACTGAATCTCGGTCGCGAGTGTGGTGTTGGACGCATACGCCTCGTTCACCGGCGGGCCGCGTTGATTTAAATCGAACGTGTAGAACACCGAGTACGTTTGCGCGGCCGCGGCGGCCACGGCTTCGAGCTCACGCGCGAGGTTGTCCTGAAAAAAGCCTTCAGAGAAGAGCACGACGGATTTGCGCCCTTCAATGTCGCCGAGTCCCACGATGACGTCGGCCAGCCGCTGCAGGAACTGGCGCGATTCGGCATCGCTCTGATTGACGATCGTACGCGCATTCTCGGTCAGCAGGCGACGAGCCGTCGTCATGTCTTCCCCAGCGCCGCCGCCCCGGCCGGCCCCGGCGGCCCCCATCGAGATCCCCAGCAGATCGCCGCCGCCCTCACGCGTCAGCCGATCGAACGTATCCATGATCAGCTTCTCATCGCCCTGCAGAATGCGGTGGGCTTCGAACAGGCCCATGGTGCCAAACACGGTCGTGACCACCCGCTGATAGGAGCCGCGAATGCCGGACAGGGCCTCGATCGCGCGCGTGCGATCGGCCGTGAATCCCAGGCGGGGGCCGGGGCCGGGGACGGCGTGGATCGCGACCCGATCCGACGGCCGTACCCGCTGGCGGATGAACGCTTCGGCCGCCAGCCGCGCGCGTTGTTCGTTGCCGGGCGTGATGTGCGCCTGATCGAAGATCAGGATGTACAGATGCCCGCGCGGAAACGCGTCGTTGGACGTCACCTCAGCCGTGACGGCGCGCATCGCGGCGTCCACGTAGGTCTCCGTCGGTTCCGTCACGCGTTGGAAAAAGAGGGCGGGTCGCGTCTGGCCGCGTTCGGTGATCGTGATTTCCTCGGGGCGCAGGTCCGTGATCGGCCGGCCGGCGGCGTCAACGACCCGGATGTCGAGACGCACCAGATCCACCCCGGATCGAAAGACCACCGGCTCCTGACCGGACACACGGAAAGACAATGAGCCGAGGCTCAGGGCGGCGAGGAGCACCGCCACCGGTCGAAGAGAGGAGGTCACATCCGGATTCTACCCCGACGATCCGCGCTTATCGATCATTGGTTTTGGCATTGGTTTTGGCATTGGTTTTGGCATTGGTTTTGGCGTTGGTTCTGGCGTTGGTTCTGGCGCGGGCTCTGGCGGCGGCGGCCCGTTCCGGCTGTCCGAAGGCGGTCCACAGTTGGACGGCAACCGCGTTGGCCTCGCTGCCTGGCATGGACCGGTGCAGGGCCTCCAGTTGGTCCACCGCGGCCATCGCTTCCGTGGTCCGGCCGGTGGTCCAGAGGACCATCGCGAGGCCCGCGCGGGCGCGGACGTGACCGGGAAACATCGCGATCTCGGCCACAAACAGCGGCTCGGCTTCAGAAAATCGTTCCAGACGCGCGAGCGCGTCCGCGAGCACATACCGGACGTCCGCGATTTGTTCGGTGCGCGTCGCCAGCGCCTGCGCGGCCTGGGTGAGCGGGCCGACCGCGCCCGCGAAGTCCCCGCGGTTGTAGAGGATGAGACCGTCCACAAACGCCGGCATGGGGATTGTGGGATCGGCCGCGATGGTCAGGTGCGCGTGATGGCGCGCCGACGCGATGTCGCCACGTTGAAGGGCGAGTCGCGCGAGCAGTTCGTGCGCGGCCGCCGGCGCGACATCGGCCGCCAGCGCCGCATGGGCCCGCGCCTCATCGAAGCGGCCCAACTGGATCAGCACCGAGGCGGCGCCGGTGAGGCTCGCGGCGTCTTTCGGATGCTGGCGAATCAGTTGCCGGTACGCGTCGAGCGCGCGGTCGAGGTGGCCCTGCCGCTCGTACGCGCGGGCCAGTTGCAGCCAGACATCCACCATCCGGTCGTCATCGCGCAGCAACGAGCGAAAGGCGTCGATCGCTTCGGCCCAGCGATGCTCCGCGACCAGGGCCGTGGCGTGACGGTACTGGCGAAGGACGTCAATCTTGTCCTTCGGATCCGGCAGGCGATCGCCAGGCAACGTGACCGCCGATCCGGTTTGGGTGCCGACGTACCCAAGCGCGGTGAGCTGCTGGCGATCGGCGTCCGACACCGAGGCTGGAGCGGTGACCGCCACGTTGGCGATGAGGGTGTCGAGCGCGGTCCGCATCGCCGTGCGCACCTGCGGCCGCGCGTCCACGATCGAACGCGTTTCGCCGGGGTCGTCCGAGATGTCAAAGAGCTCGTCCCTGGGCGCGCGGATCAGGCGGTACCGCTCGTCGGTGAGCGCGTACAGTTCGCTCCAGCCGAAGTGATACCGCGGGGACAACGTCTCGGCGTAGATCGGCGCCGGTGCGAGTGGTCCGGTGCCTTCCAGCACGGGCCGCAGCGACCGGCCGCGCAACGTGGCCGGCACGGGCGCCCCGACCAGGTCCAGCACGGTCGGCAGCACGTCGATGTGCTGCACGGGCGCGGCGATCCGCTGACCGGCACGGCGTCCGTTCGGCAGCTTGATGATGAGCGGTACATGGATCGTGGAGCGATACAGGAACATGCCGTGTTCGTCCTCGCCGTGATCGCCCAGTCCTTCCCCATGATCCGAGAGCAGGATGATTGTCGCCGCGTCGTATTGCCCGCGCGCGCGCAACGCGTCGAGCACCTGGCCCACGATCGTGTCCGCGTGGCTGACTTCGCCGTCATAGGGGTCGCCAGAGGGCGGCATCGACGGTGGCGTGTACGGCGCGTGCGGCTCGTAGATGTGGAAGAACAGGAACAGGCGATCGGCCGGCGCGTTCTCGAGCCAACGGATCGCGGCGGCCGCCGTGTCCGGGCCGGCGCGCTGCGCCTGGCCCAGGGGACGCCCGGGGCCGGCCGGCGGCATCGCGTCATCGTAGCGATCGAACCCCCGGTCGACGCCGACCTGGCGCCTGAGCACGTACGACGACACAAACCCGCCCGTGGCAAGGCCGCGCGCGCGCAACAGGTGCGCCAGCGTCTGCGCGCCGGGCGGCAGCGCGAACCCGATGTTGTCACGCACGCCGTGCTCAAACGGCAACTGGCCCGTGAAGATCGACGCGTGTGCCGGCAGCGTCTGCGGCGAGTGGGAGTACGCCTGCTCGAACACGAGACCGTCAGCCGCGAGCCGGTCAATCGCCGGCGTGGCGCCGGTGGCATAGCCGTACGCCGGCAGTCGATCCGCGCGAAGCGTGTCGATCGAGATCAGCACAATCGGGCCGTCGGCGCGGATCGGGCCCGGGGCCTGCTGCCACGCCCACCAGCCGAACGCGCCGGCCGCGACGCCGACCGTGACCACGAGGGCAATGCTGACGCGGCGCATCGTGACTCCAGAGTACAACGACCGCGCCTTCCTGGAATCCACCACCGGCCAGCCGTTGGCGGACGCGGGCGATGTCGGGGCCGAAGAGCGGCTCTGGCGCCACGGCGACATACCGTTCGCCGTGCCTGCGCGCTTCGTCCGTCTGCCCGATGGCGAACAGTTCCATGGTGAGGTTATACAGCGCGTCGAGTTCGTTGGGGTTCAGGGCCACGGCGCGGCGCCAGGCGTCGAGGGCCGCCGGCATCCGGCCGGTCCGTGCGAGCACCACGCCCAGGCCGGTGTGCGCGCCGGGCAACCCGTCGTCGATGGCGAGCGCCTGCCGGAAGGTGGCTTCGGCCGGGGACAAATCGCCCGCGCGCAGGTGGAGGGTGGCGATGTTCTGGTACGACAACGCGCTGGTGGCGTCGATCTCGAGTGCGCGGTGGAACGCGCGCATGGCGTCGTCGGCGCGGCCGCGGTGGGCGTACGCGATGCCGAGCGCGTTGAGCGCCTCGCTGTCGTCGCGGGACAGGTCCTCGAGCAGGGGAATCGCCCGCGCGGCGGCGCCCGACTCGGCCAGGTAGAGGCCGAGTTTGACGCGGATGTCCCGCTGGGTGAGGCCGCGTTGCAGGGCGAGTTCGAGCGTGGCGATAGCCTCGGCTGGCCGGCCCGAGTGCCACAGCACGAACGCGAGGTGGCGGTACGCGTCGGCCGTGTCGGGACGCCGTTCAATGACGGCGCGGAACCCCGCGACCGCCTCGGCTCGCCGGCCGCGGGAATACAGATCGCCCGCCTCGTGCAACATCCGGTCGAGATCGATCAGGCGTTTCGGGTCGTCGTCTTCCGTGTACCGATCGCGGGCCGGCGCCGGGCTGCCGCCGACGTAGCCGAGCGCGCGCAGCCGTTCGAGCACCGCGCCGGTTTCTTCCCCCGGGCGTCCCGGCGGCGCCAGGTCGAACGTCTTCAGCGTGTTGAGCAGGACCGCGGTGCGGCCGGGATCGACCGAGGCGAGGTTGCGCTGTTCACGGGGGTCGGTGTCCAGCGTGAAGCGCTCCGGGATCGGCAGGTCGATGTACTTTTCGGTGCCGGCCAGCACGCCACGCAGCGGCGCCCACCCGCGGTTGAGGTGGGCGGTCATCGCCTCGAAATAACTGGGGCGGGGCGTGCCGCGTCCGCCCGCGATCACGTCGCGCAGCGACGCGCCCGCCAGTGTCTCGTCGGCCCTGGCGCCCACGGCGTCGAGCACGGTCGGCACAAGGTCGACGTGCCGCACGGGCGTGTCGATCGTGACCGCGCGCGGCGCGCGGCCGGTGGCGCCAGGCGTGATTTCCGCGATGATGAGCGGCACGCGCAGCGTGGCGTCGTACGCAAAGATGCCGTGCGTCAGTTCGCCGTGTTCCCCCAGACTCTCGCCGTGATCGGACGTGACGATGACCAGGGTGGGGCGGGTCAGCGTGGCGAGCTGATCGAAGAGTGGTCCCAGCGCGGCGTCCGTCCAGGCGACTTCACCGGCATACGGGTCGGAGGCGTAGCGGGCCGCGAACTCCGCGGGTGGCCGGTACGGCGCGTGGGGATCGAAGACATGGACCCAACTGAACCAGGGACCGGTCCGCGATCCGATCCACGCCGTCGCGGCGGCGACGACCGTGTCGGCGCGCCGTTCCGGCAGTGAGAAGTCGACCGCCGGGGCCACCTCGGAGATGCGGTCGTCGTACACATCGAAGCCCGCGTTGAGGCCGAAGCGCTGATCGAGCGGAAACGCGCCGACAAACGCGCCCGTGCCAAAGCCGAGCGCCTTCAGCCGCATGGCCAGCGTCGTCTCGTCGGCGCGCACCCGGTAGCCGTTGTTGTCGCGGATGCCGTGGGCGTAGGGATAACGGCCGGTGAGCAGGCTGGCGTGCGACGGCAGGGTGACCACCGCGTGCGCGTGCGCGAAGGTGAAGCGGGCCCCGCGGGCGGCGAGCGCGTCGAGGTGTGGCGTGGCGGCGCGTCCCCCGTACGAGCCCAGCGCGTCGGCGCGGAGTGTGTCGATCGTGACGATCAGGATGTTCCGGTCGCGCGCGGTGGTGAGCGCGAAGGCCGGGGGCCACCACCACCAGGTCGCGAGGGCGAGGAGGACCACAAGAACGCCGAGCAGGGCGAGGGCCGCCGTGGGTCGAACAGGACCGGTCATGACGGCCATTGTCCATCAATGCCGGGGACCAGGCCGCGGCCCCGTATAATCCGCCAATGACTCGCGAACGACGTGTGTGGTGGCTGGTGGGCTGTGTGCTGGTGGTGCTGACGGCCACGCGCGTGCCAGGGGCGCAGACGTCGGGATCGCCCGCCGGGGGCGTCGACACGACGCGGTTCGCCATGATCGACGAGGTGGTGGCCGCCGCGATCGCCGACAAGAAATTGCCGGGCGCGGTGGTGATCGTCGGACGCGGCGATGCCGTCTTTTTCCGCAAGGCCTACGGCCATCGCGCTCTGGTGCCCGCCGCCGAGCCGATGACGCTCGACACGATCTTCGACCTGGCCTCGCTGACGAAGGTGGTGGCGACGACGACCGCTGTGATGATGCTGGTGGAAGAAGGCCGGATTCGCCTGAGCGATCCGGTGGCGCAGTTCATTCCCGAGTTCGGCCGGTACGGCAAGGATCGCGTGACGATTCGCCACCTGTTGACGCACATGTCGGGTCTGCGTCCCGACGTCGATCTGGGCGATCCGTGGGTGGGGTATGACCAGGCGATCGCGCTCGCCAACGAAGAAGTGCTGACCGCGCCGCCAGGGCGCCACTTTGTCTACAGCGACATCGGGTTCTTCCTGCTCGCCGACATCGTGGCGCGGGTGAGTGGGCAGCCGTTCGACACGTTCGTTGCCACGCGTCTATTTGCCCCGCTCGGCATGAAGGACACGCGGTTCACGCCCGGGGTCGAGCTGCGCGGCCGCATTGCACCCACGGAAGTGTGCACGCCGTATGGCTGGCCCTGTGCCGGCCCGGGTGCCGGGATGTTGCGTGGCACCGTGCACGATCCCACCGCGCGCCGGATGGGCGGCGTCGCCGGCCACGCGGGGCTCTTCAGCACGGCCGATGACCTGGTGCGCTTCGCGCGCCTGTTGCTGCGCGGAGGCGAGCTCGACGGCGCGCGCGTCTTGTCGCCCCTCACCGTGGCGCGCATGACCAGCCCCTCCACGCCGGACACCGAGCTCAACGTGCGCGGCCTCGGCTGGGACATGGACTCGGCGTTTTCGAGCAACCGCGGCGAGCTGCTGCCGCTCGGATCGTTCGGCCACACCGGGTTTACCGGCACGTCGATCTGGGTCGATCCCGCCACGCAGGCGTTCGTGATCTTCATGTCGAATCGCCTGCACCCCGACGGCAAGGGCGACGTGACGCCGCTGCGCGCACGTGTGGCGACCATCGCCGCATCCGCGTTCACCGCGGTGCCGTCAACCGGACTCGCGGCGACCCGGCGGACGTTCGAGTCGCAGACCCCGGCCGTGCCCGCGCCCGCGTACGCGCCGGTCATGACCGGCATCGACGTGCTGCGCGCGAACGGCTTCGGGCCGGGCTCTGCTTCCTTGAAGGGCCTGCGCGTGGGTCTGCTCACCAATCACACCGGGCGCACCCGTGACGGCGTCGCGACGATCGATGTGCTCGCCAGCGCGCCGGGGGTGACCCTGGCCGCGCTGTTCAGTCCGGAACACGGCATCCGCGGCCTGCTCGACGCCACCGTGCCGTCCACCCGCGACGAGAAAACGGGATTGCCGATTCACTCGCTCTACGGCGACACACGGCGTCCAACCGCCGAGATGCTCAAGGGCCTCGACGCCATCGTCATCGACCTGCAGGACGTGGGCGCGCGGTTCTACACCTACATGACGACGATGGCGTATGTGATGGAGGAGGCGGCGCCACGGAAGATCAAGGTGTTGGTGCTCGATCGGCCCAACCCGATCGGCGGCGTGTCGATCGAAGGGCCGGCGCTCGACGAAGCCGCGGTGAGTTTCATCGGTTACCTGCCGGGGATGCCGACCCGGCACGGCATGACGCTGGGTGAACTCGCGCGCCTGTTCAACGCGGAGCGGAAGATCGGCGCGGATCTGACCGTCGTCGCGATGCGGAACTGGCGGCGCGACGCGTGGTTCGACGAGACGGGTCTGATGTGGACGGGTCCGTCACCCAATATGCGCAATCTGTACGCGGCGACGCTGTACACCGGGCTGGCCTCGTTCGAGAGCACGAACCTCTCGGTGGGCCGCGGTACGGACACGCCGTTCGAGCACATCGGCGCGCCGTGGATCGATGGCGTGCGCCTGGCCGAGGCGCTCAACGGCCGGGCGATTCCCGGCGTGCGGTTTTATCCGGTGCACTTCACGCCGACGGCGAGCCGGTTCGCGAACGAGGCCTGCCAGGGCGTGTTCATTGTGGTGACCGATCGGCAGGCGGTGCGACCCGTGCGCGTCGGCGTTGAGATCGCGTCGGCGTTATTGGTGCACGTGCCCGGCTCGTTTGAGATTGATTCGGCCACACGGCTGTTCGGATCGGCGTCCGGGCTGGCGCGCCTCAAGGCTGGCGATGACCCGGCCGCGATCGCCGCCTCGTGGGGCGGCGCGGAGGCGCGCTGGCGGCTGCTGCGCGCGAAGTACCTGCTGTATTAGAGCAGTTTTCATGAGCGCGTAGCGCGTCATCCTTAGGAGGCCGGGTCTTCAGACCCGGCGTCATTGGGAAGGTGCCGGGTCTGAAGACCCGGCCTCCATTTCAGAACCGCCGGAAGATGCCGGCGGTCACGCCCACGTGCCGGTTCCATCCGCTGCCGGTGAATGTGGTGAGGGTGGTGGCGTCGCCGCTGAGCGACGAGCGGATGCCGGACTGTGTGCTGAACTGAATGCCCGGTGAGGTGAGGGAGGGCAGCACGCCCGTCGGTGCCGACACGGCGACAGCGGGCGAGCCGCCGACGGTGGTGACCGTCTTGTTGGCACTGAGGGACACACGGACGTCCACGCGCAGTCCGACGTGCGCCGACACCGCGTACGTCACACCGCCGCCGAACAGGCCCATCGCGGCACGCGCGGGCTGACGCACGGTCACCAGCGTTCGATCCGACTCGCTCATCGGAATCGACCCGAACAGCCGGAAGCTGTAGGACCCGTTCAGCCGCGCCTCCAGGGCATCGCCGCTGCTCATGACGACGCCGCCACCGGCCGTCGCGTAGGCGCTGAGGCGGTCGAGCGTGGCCAGGGTCCAGGTCAGCGCGCCCGACAGGCGCGTCTGGCCGCTCGACCCGTCTGGCACGGTCCACGTGGAGGCCACGTTGAGGTTGGAGACCGGGGCCGTGTCCAGCAGGTCCTGGAACGCTTCCATGAAGCTGTCGCTCGTGCGCGTGAGGGCCGCCGCCATCGTGTCGGACAGGACCAGACGGCCCTGGCTGCGCTCGAGGCTGGCCTCGACTGCGAGGCGGGGTGAGAGCGTGCGTCCCACGCGCGCGCCAAACGCGGCGCCGCTGCCTCGCCGTGTGCCACTGGTCATGAGCGCGGCGTCCAGCGGGACGATCGGCGTGAACGTCCGGCCTGCAATCTGGGCGAACCGTGTCAGGACGCCGTTCAGCAACGCGGCGCCGTCACCAAAAAACCAGGACGCGTGCGCCCGGCTCGGGAATCCGGCCTGCGTGGTGAAGGGCGTGCCGGCAGGAAATCCCGACAGGGCCGTGCCGCTCGTGGAGTCGTTCGAGGCCGACCCGCCGCCATAGACCTCCAGGGTCCAGCGGCCCACGTGCCCGGTGGCCGCCGGGGCCTGTGCTTCCACCGTCCGCGGCAGCAGAAGCACGGTCATGATTCCGGCACACATCACCAGAACGACGGGCCGGCGAGCGTAGCGCGAAATGGTCGGCATGTGTGTCTCCCTGCCTCCGTGATGTGTTGATGGGGGCGCGGCAGTATAGTAGCCGCTGGAGGCGGCCATGCGCAGATCTTTCCTGGCGATTCGTGCGGGCGTGTTGGTGGGAGCGGGCCTGGTCCTGGCGTCGAATTTGTCGTGGGAATCGCCCGTGCGCGCGGCCATGAGTCCGTTTTCGGACGCCGCGGTGTTGAGCGTGCCGGTGCAGGAGCCGCGCGATCCCACCGTGATGCGGTCGCGCCTGGTGGCGCTCGACGTGGACACGCTCCCCGATCCGCGGCGCCGGTCCCAGCTCGCGCGCGAGCCCGGGCTGTCGCTCGAGCTGTTTCCAGACGTGTTCGTCGAGGCGGTATTCGACCGCTTCGATCCGAACCCGACGGGTGTGACGTGGGTGGGGCGCCTGGCGGGTGAGCCGCGGAGCGCGGTCACGCTGGTCTACGGCGGCGGCCTGCTGGCCGGCACCGTCGCGACGTCACGGGGGCTGTTTCAGATTCGCCCGGCGTCGGAAGCGGTCCGGCGCGCCAACCCCCAGGCGTTCGGCGACGTGCATGTGATTGCCGAGGTCGATCAGTCGGCGTTCCTGCGTGAGGCCGACCCTCTTGAAGTGACGCTGTCGCCGGAGGCCGTGTCCGCAGCCGGCGACGTCGTGATGGCCGACACCGCGGGCGTCATCGATGTGATGGTGGTTTACACGTCGGCGGCTCAACTGCACGCTGGCGGCACGGCGGCCATCACGAATCTCATCAATCTGTCGATCAGCGAGACCAACACGTCCTACGCCAACAGTGACATCCTCCAGCGCGTGCGGCTGGTGCACACGGCGCCGGTCACCTACACCGAGGTCAGCGCGTTCGGGACGAACCTGTCGAACCTGCGCTTCGGCAGCGGCAGTGGCCTGGGCGGCGTGGCGGCGCTCCGCAACCAGTACGGCGCGGACCTGGTCGCGATGCTCGTGCACCACGCGTCGCCCAGCGCCTGCGGGGTTGCGTACGTGATGACAACCGTCAGCACGGCGTTCGAAACGGCCGGATTCAGCGTGACCGACACCGCCTGCCTGAGCCCGAACTACACGTTCGCGCACGAGTTGGGACACAACATGGGCGCGCAGCACGATTGGTACGTGAGCCAGGCGACGCTGCCGTACACCTATGCGCATGGCTACGTGAACCCGGCCGTGGGGTACCGCTGGCGCACCATCATGGCCTACAACGATCGGTGCACCGTTCAGGGATTTTCGTGCAGCCGCCTGCTGGCCTGGTCGAATCCGGAGAACCGGCTGAGCCCCGTCTGCGCCTCGGGCAACTTCATCTGCCGGGCGAATCTCTGGCTCGTGCCTGGGACGCCGGTGCCGTTCGGCGTGCCAGGCGGCACGAAATCCCCCTGCAGCGTTGGGAATCTCGCCGATACGGAGTGTGATGCGGACAACCGGCGCGCGCTCAACAACACCGCGCTGACCGTCGCGAACTTCAGGCAGTCGGTCTCCAATACAGCATCACGTATACGATGACGCCGGTCACCGAGACAAACAGCCAGATCGGCAGCGTCCATCGCGCAATCTGACGATGGCGCGCGTCGTCCCGGATCCAGCCGCGACGCAGGGTGACCAGGGCCAGTGGCACGACCGCGGCGGCGAGAATCACGTGCGGGATGAGGATGGCGAAATAGATCGTGCGGATGAGGCCGGTGCCCACAAAGGGCTTCGAACCCACCTGCGCGTGATAAATCACGTACGAAATCAGGAACAACACTGACGTCCCGAACGCCGTCACCATCGTCCGCCGATGCTGCGCGATGCGACCGGCGCGGATGTGGACGTACGCGATCACCAGCAACAGCGTGCAGATTGCGTTCAGTGACGCGTTCAGCGTGGGGAGATCGTTGACGGAAATCATGTCAATTGGTGAGGCTGTCTTCGACTGGCTCAGGCCAGGAAAGCCAGGCCCTACGTTCCGCCCCACCCCACGTACGTCTTTGTCAGGGTCATAAGGATCCACAGCAGGGGCAGGTAGATGATCGACGCGTAGAACACCAGCCGGGCGTTGGCGAGTGTGCGGTGCAGGGCGAACTTCAGTGTCAGCGTGAACTGCGCCAGGCCGAGCACGAGCGCGCCAATGCCGTACACGGGGCTGGTCAGCCCGGCCAGCGTGGGCAGGACGCTGATCGGCAGCAGTGTCGCGGCCCACAAGGCGGCTTGACGGCCGGTCATCGCGCCCGTGGTGTCCACCACCGGCAGCACCGGCAGACCCGCGCGCCCGTATTCTTCACGGTAGATCCACGAGATGGCGAGGACGTGTGGCAACTGCCACACGAACATGATGAGAAAGAGTGACCAGCCCCCCAGTTCGGTGACCGAGCCGCGGCTGGCGGCCCAGCCGATCATCGGGGGCAACGCGCCGGGCACGGCGCCGACGACCGCCGCGAACGACGTGCGGCGTTTCAGGGGCGTGTAGCAGAGCAGATAACTGGCGAGGGTCACCAGCGCGAGGATCGCCGCGAGGCTGCCGATCGCCAGCCACAACGTCAGCAGACCCGCGATCGACAGGGTGGCCCCGACGATCCGTCCTTCGGCGATCGAGAGACGACGCTCGGCCATGGGGCGATGTCGAGTCCGCTCCATCAACGCGTCGGTGTCGCGTTCGGCGACCTGATTCAACGCGGCGGCGCCGCCGGCGACCAGGGCCGTGCCCGCGCAGGTGATGACCAGGGACACCCAGTCGAGCGTGCCGCGCGCGCCGAGGTAGAAGCCGCCGGCCGTGGTGGCGACCACCAGCGTGTTGACGCGGACTTTCGCGAGCGTGATCCAGTCGGCCACCCGTGAGGGCGGCTCGGCGATGGCCGTGGCAGAGGCAGGCATGATGGGGCCGTCGGGCTACGACGCCGTCCCGTCCGACCCGCCACAGGCCACGGAGGAACAACCAGGAGCGAGCAGCAGAGCCAGGCGGGAAGCAGTCATGTTCGTGGAACAACCAGCCGGACCATTATCCCTGACTTGACCGTCCTCTCGCCACGGTGCTACGTTCGGCAGGTCTTGTCGCCGCGTGGCGGTATCGTCCAGGGGTTAGGACACGTGGTTCTCAACCACGGAACCGGGGTTCGAATCCCCGTACCGCTACCAACCAGCCCGACAGGCTCACCCGAAAGGCCACCAGCGGGGCAGACGCGATTGTGCGCGTCGGCCAGCGCGGAACCCGTTATTTCGTCCAAATCAGTGCGTCGTTCGTGCTCAGTCTACGGGATCTGTCGCGAATCGGAACGGCCGTTTGGTCAAGAGGGCGGCTTGTTCCGAGCACCAGGGATCGCGATGCGTCCGGCACAGGTCCGAAGATCGGCGGTACTCGAGCAATGCGTCGGCGCGCTGCCCGCGAAGATCCGCGACCTTGCCCAGCTCGAGGTGGATCCGTCCGCGCACCCAGCCGGTGGGCTCGTGCGTGAGGGCCAGGCGCAGGTCGGTGACGGCCCCGTCAAGTCGATACAGGGACACGCGCGTGATGCCGCGCTTGTAGAGCCACAACGCGCGTTCGCCCGGGATCTTCGGCCGCGGGTCGCGGTCGTGCCAGGCGAGGCCGGCGGTGAGCAGGGTCTCGGATTCCGCGGCCCGGCCGGCGCGCAAGGCGGCCGACCCGGCTTCAAGCTGGAGCAACCGGTTCTCCGGATACGCGGTGGCCAGCGCCTTCAGCAACGCGAGGGCCTCAAGGTGTCGTCCTTCGCGGCTGTACATCAGGACCAGCGCGATCCGCGCGTCCGTGCGCGTCAGTTCACGGTGCGTCGCCTCTTCAACCATCGACACCCCGCGTTCCTTGCCGCCGCCGAACCCCGCGAGATACGCGAGCAGGCGCCTGGGCATCGACAGCGCGGCAATCGCGTAGCGGTAGGTGCCGACGACCAGGCCCGCTTCGAGCCGATCGGGCGCGCGCGCCAGCACCTCCTCGTGCGCATCAAACGCGCGTTTGGCCGATCCAAACGCCTGTGTCACCTTGCCTTCGATCGTCGCGATGTACGACGCCAGCAGGCCGTGGGCGACGCCCAGGTCGTATCGCGCGCTGACGTCGGCCGGACGCTGGCGGACCCGCGTCTCCGCGAGCGCGATGGCGCGGTCGACATGGCGTCTGAACTCCGCTGCGCGCTCCGGCGGGGGCGGCGGCAACTGAATCGTGGAACTGGTCAGGCCGCTCAGGTAGTGATCGATCGACGACGCGCCACGGTCAAACAGCAGGTGCATCCACACCACCGTCGCCAGCGTGCGGTGCGCCAGCGATTCGTCGGGCGAAGAGGCCACCATCTGGCGCGCCCGTCGCAGCGCCTCGTCGTAGTTGAGGTTGTAGGCGGCGTTGAAGATCCCGGCGGCCGCCGAGTCGATCGGAGACAACGTCTGTTGGGGGGCGGGCGCCGCGCTGCCTCGAGTGGCGCCGGCGATCGCCAGCGTCAGGGCCACTCCCCAACAGAGACGTGTGATCACAATGAAAACCTGGTGCCGAGTCCTTCGGCCTCGGCGCGTGCCACCGCGAGACCAGCGGCCACAATGTCTTCAACGGCCATGCCGAGTGACTTGAAGATCGTGATCTCGTCGGGCGTCCGCCGTGCTTCGCATCGTCCCAGCACCACGTCGCCCAGTTCGCCGGCGATGTGCTGCGCGGTGATGGCGCCTTCCTTGATGGGCAACACGAGGTCGCCGGCTTCGACCAGCGCGCCGGCGCGGGAATCCACGAACACCCGCGCGTCGGCCACCAGCGCCGTCGGCATTTCGCGCTGCGTGGGACGGCACGCGCCGACCGCGCAGATGTGCGTGCCTGGGGCGATGTCGTCGCGCGCCACCACCGGACTGGCCGACGTGGTCGCGAGCACGACGATGTCGGCCTCGTGCACCGCGCTCGTCTCATCGTCGGCGCTCCAGACCGGGATGCCGATGGCGGCGGTCATCTCCCTGGCAAACTGCCGCCGATGGTCCCGATCGGGACTCCACACGCGGACGGCGCTCAGAGGGCGCACGTGCCGGATGGCTTCCAGGTGGCTGCGCGCCTGCACGCCGCTGCCGATGATGGCCAGCACCTGCGCGTCCGGTCGCGCCAGGCGATCGACCGAGACGGCCGAGACGGCCGCGGTCCTGACTTCGGTGATGTACCGTCCGTCGACGAGCGCCGTGAGGGCGCCGGTGCCGGCGTCCATCAGGATGATGGTGGCGAGATGTGATGGCAACCCATGGGCGCGGTTCGAGCCGTACACCGTCACGAACTTCGCGCCCATGGTGCCGGCGCCATGGGCGTCGGGACAGGCCACCGGCATCACACCGAAGTAGGCGCGCGACGGCCCGACCTCCAGCACCGTGCGCACCGGTTGCACCACCCTGGCGTCCGAATAGTCTGCCAGCGCGCGCGCCATCGCGGCGATCAGGTCGCGCAGGGGCAACACGCGCCGGACGTCCTGTTCCGTTAACAATAAGGGCATGACGTCCCCCATCTTAGGGCCTGGAAGTGAATTATTTGAGCCGGGTGAGGTCGACGCGTTCGAGGAGCGCGCGCAGGGGTACGGCGTCGGCCAGGCCGGAGCCGCCGACGTGAATGATGTAGCGGTCACGGACGAGGAGGGTGATCTCGCCGAGGTGGTCGACCGTGTTCCACGACTCGACCCCCGGCGCGCCACCAATGGTCGTGCCTTTGAAGTAGCCGTTGGAGACCGTGCGATTCACGTTGGAACCGGCCATGTGCGCGAGCGATTCGGTCATCGACGTCGCGCCGCCGGTGTCGGTGATTTCCAGATCCAGTCGCGCCACGCCCCGGGTATACGCGGCGCTGGCGTGGGCCGCGCGATCGCCGCGATCGGGCGCGGCGATGTCCTGGGCGGTGATCGTCCCGCGTTGCCAGCCGTCGAACTCCGGCACGATGGCTCGAAGGCTGTTGGCCGTCATCAGGACCACGGCGGCGGGCTCCGCCGCCGGAGCTTCAGTCCGTTCACCGCAGCCAGCCAGCGTGACTGACGTGACGATCACGAGGATCAGCGCGAGGATCTTCACAGCGCGAAGCGTAACACGGGGCTACCTGGCCAGATAACTGTTCCGCGCCCGTGCCGTGAGTCCGGGGCGGGTCAGGCGGACTTCGAGTTTGTGTTCCTTGCCGTCGAGTGCCGCCGGTGAGAAGCCGAGCAGGTACTGGCTGTGCAGTTCCTGGATGACGCGTGTGAATGTGCTGCCGAGGTCGGTGGACTTTTTCAGTTCGAAAAACCCGCCTCCCGTTTCGGTGGCCATCCGGCGGAACGGGCGTCCGGGTCGGGAGATCGTCCATTGGAGGCCGTTGTGGAAGCGCGACTCAATGCCGATGGCGTAGATCATCACGTTTTCGCGTTGCGCGCGATCGCGCACAGCGCCATCCCCAATGCTCGAGCCAGAGTCGTCGCCATCGGTGAGGGCCACCACGACGCGCCGGCCGGCGGTGTCGGCGAGCATGTCGAGCGACGCCTCAATGGCGTCCCACAGGCGCGTCGAGTTGCCGACCTGCATCTCGTTCCGGATGTGGTCCACGAGGCTGTCCCGGTCGTGCGTCAGGCCCGGGCTGAACTGGATCTTGGAGTTGAAGAAGTTGATGACACCTTTGTCCTCCGGCGTCATCCGGATGACGAACTGCACGGCGGCGTCCTGCACCAGGGAGAGGTTCATGGTCATGCTGGCGCTGGTGTCGAGCGCCAGCACGGCCGAGAACGGCACCGCCTGATTGTCGAACATCGTGAGATCTTGTTTCCTGCCGTTGTCGTAAATCTCGAAGTCCGCCTGTTCCAGGCCGGGGACGAGCCGGCCCTCGCGGTCGGTGACGGTCGCGTAGACCGGGACCGTGCGTGTGGCCGTGCGGAACGTCGGCTGCTGCTGGACGGCCAATCCGTCAGCGAGCAGAATCAAACTCAGGACGCCGGCGACGGCAAGCGGAAACTGTCGGGAAGGCATACCGCTATCGTAAGCAAAAAAAGGGCCGCGCGTCGGACACATCGCGGCCGGACCTGTGCCACCCTAATCCGCATGCCCCTGCTCGTGGTGTTCGATTTGGATGGCACTTTGGTGGACTCGCGGCAGGACCTGGCCGACAGCACCAACGACGTCCTCGCGTCGCTGGGCGCGCCGCCCCTGCCCGTGGACCAGGTGGTGCGGATGGTGGGGGATGGCGCGCGGACGCTGATCCGGCGCGCGCTTGAGGCGACGGCCTGCGAGACAAGTCTCGATCGGGCGCTCGAAGCCTTCCACCGGGCCTACGCGGTTCGGCTGCTCCACACGACGCGCCCGTATCCCGGCATCGAGGTGGTCCTGCGCGACACGGCAGCGCTGGCGACGCTGGCGGTGCTCACCAACAAGCCGCTCGCCCCCACGGAGCGCTTGCTGGACGAGTTTGGCTGGCGCGTCGTCTTCGGAAAGGTCCTTGGTGGAGACAGCGCCGTGCCGCGCAAGCCAGACCCCGCGGGGCTGCTGTCGTTGATGGACTGGGCCGGGGCCACGGCCGCCTCGACTCTGCTGGTGGGCGACTCGATGGTGGACATCGAAACCGCCCGGTGCGCGGGCGTCTCGATCTGCGTGGCCGCCTACGGCTTCGGCAACGCCCGGGGCGACCTCGCGTTGCGCGGGGACGAACTCGTGGCGCACACCGCCGGAGCTGTGGGCACGAGAATCGGGGAATGGGCGAAGCGGGCCGAACGAGCGCGATAAGATACCCCAGGATGTCCGGGCCAGTATCACGCTTCATTGACCACCACTATCGGCATTTCAACGCAGCGGTACTGAAAGACGCGGCCGACGCCTATCGGCGGCACCTCGATCGGGGTGGACGGATGATGGTGACGCTGGCGGGCGCCATGAGCACGGCGGAACTGGGGCTGTCGCTCGCCGAGATGATCCGCGCCGGCAAGGTGCACGCGATCTCCTGCACCGGCGCCAACCTTGAGGAAGACCTCTTCAACCTCGTCGCCCATCAGCACTACGAGCGCATTCCGCACTATCGCGACCTGACGGCCGCCGACGAACTGGCGCTGCTCCAGCGCCGGATGAACCGCGTCACCGACACGTGCATCCCCGAGCAGGCGGCCATGCGGCGCATCGAGGCCATCGTCGCCGAGCGCTGGTACGCGGCCGACCGCGCGGGTGAGCGGTATCTGCCGCACGAGTTCCTGTTCGAGGTCATCCGGTCGGGCGCCCTGACGTCGTTCTACGAGATCGATCCCCGCGATTCCTGGATGCTGGCGGCCGCCGAGGCCGATCTGCCGATGTTCGTGCCGGGCTGGGAGGATTCCACGCTCGGGAATCTGTTTGCGGCGCACGTGCTCTCCGGGCGTGTGCGGGAACCCCGGACGATGCGCGGCGGCATCGAGTACATGACGCGGATGGCGGAGTGGTATCAGCAGGTCACCGCCGACCGGTCCATGGGGTTCTTCCAGATCGGCGGGGGCATCGCCGGCGATTTCCCCATCTGCGTCGTCCCCATGCTCTCGCAGGACCTGGGCCGCACGAACGTCCGCCTCTGGGGCTACTTCTGCCAGATCAGCGACTCGACCACCAGCTACGGCTCCTATTCCGGCGCCGTGCCGAACGAGAAAATCTCCTGGGGCAAACTCGGCCCCGACACGCCCGCCTACATGATCGAATCGGACGCCACCATCGTCGTGCCCCTGATCTTCGCCAAGGTGCTCGGCTGGTGACGAGGCCGGGACGCGTAAGCGTCCAGGCCTCCGGCGGCGTCTTTTTGGTAGGATCGGTCCACGTGCAGCGCCTGAGAACCCTCGCCGTTCGCTTTTCCCTCGTGTTCGCGGTTTTCCTGACGGCTGGCCCCGTGCTGGCCCAGGCGCCGTCGGGCGCGGCCGCCAAGCCAGGCCAGAGCAAGTCCGGTTACATGTTCCTGGATTTCTGGTTCCTCGCCGGATACGACTACAACCCGAACGACCCGTTCGACCCGTCACCGAAGCAGGTCAAGAACACCATTCCGGCCAACATCCTCGCCCTCGAAGGCAAAAAGGTCGAGATCTACGGCAACATCCTGCCGCTCGATTACGACAGCTCGGGGACCTCGTCGTTCATTCTGAACGCCAGCGTCGACGCGTGCGGATTCGGCGGCGTGCCCCGGATCAATGAGTGGGTCTACGTCACGATGAAGCCGGGACAGAAGGCGCGGACGTACGGCGCGGGCTATGAGATTCTCGTGCGCGGCACCTTCCAGATCGCCGAAGAAGTGGAGAAGGGGCGCATCGTCGGGCTCTACTCCATTGTCGCCGACAGCGTCAAGTGAGCGAGCCGGGCGCCGTGCTGCTCGACGTCACCGACCTGAAGAAGAGCTTCGCGTCTCCGGACGGGGAGCGGATGCTGATCGTCGATGTGCCGCGGTTCGCGCTGGCCGCCGGCGAGCAGGTGGCGGTGCGCGGCGCCAGCGGGTCGGGCAAGACGACGTTTCTCAATCTCGTCGCCGGGATACTGCAGGCCGATCGCGGCACGATTGTCCTCGACGGTCACACGGTGACCGCGATGTCCGAGAGCGGTCGCGACCGCCTGCGCGCCCGCACACTCGGCTACGTGTTTCAGAATTTCAATCTGCTGCAGGGCTACACGGCGCTCGAGAACGTCATGCTCGGCATGTTGTTCGGCGTGGGCGTGGACGCCACACGTGCGCGCGGTCTGCTTGAGCGCGTGGGATTGTCACACCGCGTGGACTATCGCCCCTCGCAGCTTTCGATCGGACAACAACAGCGCGTGGCCGTGGCGCGCGCGCTCGCCAACCGCCCGAAGCTCGTGTTGGCCGACGAGCCGACGGGCAACCTCGACCAGCGACACGCGGGCGAGGCGCTGGCGCTCATCCGTGAGGTGTGCCGCGAGAGCGGCGCGGCCCTGCTGCTCGTCAGTCACGACCCCGCGATTCTCGCGTCGTTCGATCGCAGTGAAGATCTGACGGAACTCAATCACGCGGCGGCGGCCCATGCCGCCGGCACCGGAGGTGCGCAGTGAATCTGATGTCGCTCGTGCGCCGGAGCCTGCGGCAGCACGCCTTGTCGTCGTTCGTCACCATCGTGTCCGTCGGGCTGGCCGCGGGGTTGACGATGTCGGTGTTTGCGATCAACGCGCAGACCTATGACGCGTTCACCGGCGGACGTGTGGGCTTCGACGCGGTGCTGGGGGCGCGCGGCAGCCAGTTGCAGCTCGTCCTCAACACGGTGTTTCACCTGGAGACGTCCCCCGGCAACATCCCGTGGACGTTATACAAGGAAATCGCCGGCGACTCGCGCGTGACCCTCGCCATTCCCTACGCCGTTGGCGACAACTACCAGGGCTATCGCATCGTCGGCACCACGCCCGAGATGTTTACGAAGTTCACCTACCGCGAGGGCCGGGGTTTCGTGCTCAAGGCCGGCGGTCGCGTGTTCGACGAGACGAAGAAGGAAGCCATCGTGGGCCATTATGTCGCCGGCAAGCTGGGCCTCGACGTCGGGTCCACGTTCAACCCGTATCACGGCCTCCAGTTCAGCGAGCGGGAACGGCATCGGGACGAGTACACCGTCGTGGCCGTGATGGAGCCGACCAACGGACCGTCCGACCGCGTACTGTGGATTCCGATCGAGGGCATTTATCGCATGTCCGGCCACGTCCTGCGCGGCACCGGCACCGTCTATCGGCCGAGTGACGATGAGGCGGTGCCGGAGGAACATCGCGAGGTGAGCGCGGTGATGCTGAAGTTGCGCAACCCGCAGGCGGGGTTCCTGCTCAACCAGACCATCAATCAGCAGGGCAAGATCGCCACGCTGGCGTGGCCGATCGGGCGCGTGATGGCGGAGCTGTTCGACCGCATCGGCTGGGTCAGCCGCATTCTCACGATGGTGGCGTATCTTGTCGTGGTCGTGGCGGCCGGGTCGATTCTGGCCAGCATCTACAACACGATGAACGAACGGCGTCGCGAGTTCGCGATTCTGCGCGCGTTGGGCGCGCGGCGCACGACCGTGTTTTCGGCGATCGTGCTCGAGGCATCGACCATCACCGCGCTCGGTGCGCTGCTGGGATTTGTGGTCTACGGCGGCATTCTGTCCGCGGCATTTGTCATCGTGCGCGCGCAGACCGGCGTCGTGCTGGACGCGTTCAAGTTCGACCCGGCGTTGTGGATGACGCCGGTCGGGATGATTCTGCTGGGCGCCCTCGCGGGCCTGGTGCCGGCGTTCAAGGCGTACCGTACGGACGTGGCGTCGAACCTGACCCAGTTGTCGTAGGGCGCTCGATCATGACAACACGCTCACGACACTTGACGATGACTCTGGCGGCGGGACTGCTGGGCCTGACCATTGCCTGTGGTGGCGGGGAAGCGGCGCCAGCCGTGCCGCCGCCAACGGCTGACGCCGGCGGCCATGCACATGAGGCGCCGCATGGCGGTGTGCTCGTGGAACTGGGTGACCATTTCGCATTTCTCGAATTTGTGCTGGACGAGGAAGCGGGCAGCCTGACCGTGTACGTGCTCGACGGCGCGGCTGAGCAGGCCGTGCGTGTGAGCCAGGAGACGATCGGGCTGGTATTCGAGGCGCCGGGGACCCTGGCCGGCACATCACTTGAGCTGAAGGCACGCGCGAACGTCCTCACCGGAGAAACGGCCGGTGATTCATCGCAGTTTGTCGTGACTCACGAATCACTCAAGGGCGTGAAGGCCTTTGCGGGGACGGTGGTCCTCATCGCCGTCAGGGGCCAGGAGTTCCGCGACGTCGCGGTCGCGGGGCGCGCCGAACACTGACGCCATAAAGGTCCAAAGGTCCAACGGTCCAACGGTCCAACGGCTGTGGCTGGTTCATGGGCACTAGATCCGAGAACGATCCTTATATTGACCAGGGAGGCCGCAATACGGCCTATCGTCCACGTACACCGATCTTCCGCTGCGGGTGACGGCGGCCACCTCGCGCGGCGCCGACGGCCATCTGCGCGTGCTCACGCTGTTCGATGCGCCAGGCGCGACGGCCCTCACGTCCGCGATGGTCGGACTCTTCGACACCAGCGGCCGCATGGTCAGCAGCGCGTCGTTGACCGACGCCGAACTGACACCACCGGCTTCCGGAGGGCCGTTCATGGTCGCGCTCACCGCGCCTCCGGGCGACTATCGTCTGCGGGTCGCCGCCATGGAGGCGCCTGGCCGCGCGGGCGCCGCCGATGTCGAGGTGTCTGCGGGCCTGACCGATGCCGGGCCGCTCAAGATGAGCGCGCTGCTGCTGGGGCTCTCCAGAGAGGGCGGATTCCGGCCGCGGCTGGAGTTCTCCACGGAAGCCACCGCGCTGGCGTACATGGAGCTCTAGGGCGGCACGGAGGGCATGGCCTTGGGAGTGTGGCGTTCGAAATTGCGTCCACGACCAACGGGCCGGCGCTGGTCACCCTGCCGGGCGCGTTTGCCGGCACGTCGGAGGCCGGCCGGTATCTGGTCACCGCCGCCCTGCCCGTTGGCGCCCTGCCGGCGGGCGACTACATCATCCGCGCGATCGTGGCGGCCAAGGATCAGCCAGCCGGCCGGGTGCGGCGGACGCTGCGGAAGATCGCGCCGGTGAAATAGGCACTCATCGGCGCCCCAAAAACATACTCCAGCCGGAGTAATAGCAACCTTGACTTATCTCTGTCCAAAGTCCTACAGTGGCGCGATCCGCATCTCACGCGGAGGTGTCGTTCGGTCGGCACCTGTGCGCGGTTGCAGTATGGAGGATGGAATACATGACAGCTCGCTTGATTCGTTTTGCACTACTCGCCCTGCTGCTGGCCTTCGCCAACACCCCTGCGTTTGCACAGGGTAGTTCGAGCTCGTCCCTGTCGGGAACGGTCGTGGATGCGGACGGCGGTGCCATTCCTGGTGCCACAGTCATCGTGAAGAACAACGCTACCGGCGTCAGCATTGAAGCCGTCAGCAATTCCTCCGGACAGTTTTCGTTCCCCGGTTTGACGGCCGGCACCTACACGGTGACCGTCTCGCTCGCGGGTTTCAAGACCTTCGTCGCAAACGAAGTGCGCTTGATTTCGTCGCGACCCAGCGAAATCACCGCCAAGCTGGAAATCGGCGCGCTGACTGAAACGATCGAGGTCCGGGCGGCCTCTGAACTGGTCCAGACGCAGTCGTCCACGGTGGCATCGACCCTGTCGACCGAACAGCTCACCGAGCTGCCGCTGGTCTCGCGCAACGCGCTCTACTCGCTGGCGATGCTGCCGGGCGTGTCGGCCTCGGGCAATAACCTGCGCAACTCGATCATCAACGGCCTGCCGAACAACACGGTGAACATCACCATTGACGGCGTCGGCACCGGCAACGCCCTGCAGTCGGGCGACGGGTTCTTCTCGATGGTCACGCCACGCATGGACGCGGTCGAAGAAGTGACGGTTACGGGCGCGGTCCCCGGCGTCGGCGCTGGCGCCGGTTCGGTGCAGGTGGCGTTTACTACCCGCTCGGGTTCGAACCAGTTCGATACGAGCGCGTACCTCTACTGGCGCGATCCCCGGTTCAACACGAACTACTACTTCAACGAAATCAACAATCTGCCGAAGAACGTTGCGAAGCTCTACACCTACGGCGGCCGGGCGGGCGGCCCGATCGTGTTGCCGGGCTTTGACGGCCGCGGTAAGGCGTTTTTCTTCCTGAACTTCGAACACCAGTACCAGCCGACGTCGGCGACCCGCACGCGCACGATCCTCAACCCGACCGCGACGCAGGGCATCTTCACCTACGACCAGGTGGTCGCGGGCGTGACGACCCAGCGCACGGTGAACGTACTGCAACTGGCCGGGCTCAACGGACAGATCACGGCGCTGGATCCCACGATTCAGTCGATGCTCGCGCTCATCCGCGCCGCAACGGCGACGCAGGGCACGATCAACACCACGACCAACCGGAATCTGCAACAGTACGTGTTCCAGTCGGAAGCCAAGGGCAACCAGTACGCGCCCACCGGCCGTCTCGACTACAACCTCACCGACAAGCACCGGATCACCGGCACGTATTACTGGCAGCGCTTCAAGAGCAACCCGGACCTGCTCAACAACGTGGACAACAGCTTCCCGGGGATGCCCAACTACGGCCAGCAGAACTCCTACCGCACCACGGGCTCGCTCGGTGTGCGGTCCACGCTAACCTCGAACATGGTGAACGAGTTCAAAGGCGGCTGGCAGTGGTCGCCGAACGACTTCTTCTCGAACGTCACGAAGGACATGTTCGACAACATGGGCGGCTACGCCATCGTCATGCCGCTCGTGACCGACATCTTTTCGGTCAACAACCCGCAGCCGCGCAACACCACCACGTGGAGCGTGAGCGACGACTTGAGCTGGCTCAAGGGTTCGCACAGCTTCACGTTCGGCGGATCGTTCTCGGGCGTCCACAACCGCCAGCAGAGCTACAACCTGGTGCCGACGCTCAATATGGGCTTCGATACGACCAACGATCCGGCAGCCGCGATGTTCAACACCACGAACTTCCCCGGCGCTTCAACGGGGAATCTGAGCGATGCGCGGGGCCTCTACGCCCTGCTGACGGGTCGCCTGACGTCGATCGCCGGCACCGCGCGTCTGGACGCCGCCACCGGCAAATACGTGTACCTCGGCGACCTGACCCAGAAGTCGCGTGGATTTTCCACGGCCGCCTATGCCAGCGACTCGTGGCGCGTAACGCCCACCCTGACGCTCAATGCGGGTCTGCGGTGGGACGTGCAGCTCCCGTTCACACCCGTGACGGCGACGTTCTCGACGGCGACCCTCGAGGACCTGTGCGGCATCTCGGGCGTTGGATCCGGTCCCGTCGGACGAACCTGCAACATGTTCAAGCCCGGTACGGTTGGCGGCAAGGCGCAGCCGACCTACGTCCCCTACACCGTGGGTGGTCAGTCGTACAAGACCAAGTGGACGAACCTGGGCTACAACGTCGGCTTCGCGTGGAGGCCGAACGTGCAGGACGGCTGGATGCGGACGATCCTGGGCAGCCCCGACCAGGCGACCGTGCGCGGCGGCTACTCGATGACCTACAACGTGGAGCGGATCGACCGCTTCAACCCCGGCGGCAACCCCGGCGGGACGACGCCGGCGACCCGTAACGCGACTGGTGTGTTCTGCATCGTGTGCCCTGGGGAATCATGGCCCGTCCTCATCAGCCAGACGAGCCGCCTGGGTCCGCCGTCCTTCCCGGAATCACCGGTCTATCCGATCCTCGCGTCAACCTCGACGAACGTGAACATCATGTCGCCCGACCTCCGGACACCGCGCGTCCACTCGTACTCGGTGGGCTTCCAGCGGTCGATTGGCAGCGACATGGCGCTCGAAGTGCGCTACGTGGGCAACCGGGCCAAGTATGCCTGGGGTGCCGAGAACTGGAACGAGCGAACGATTTTCGAGAACGGCTTCTACGACGAGTTCCTACTCGCGCGCGCCAATCTGAAGGCGAACATCGCGGCCGGCCGCGGCAACACGTTTGCTTACACCGGCGTCGCGGGCACGTCGCCGCTGCCGATCCACCAGGCCTTCCTCAGTGGGCGGTCGGGCGCGGATGTCACCAACCCGGCGCGCTACACCGCAAGCCAGTACTCCAACGCCGTGTTCTACAACCGTCTCGGCATCTTCGAGCCGGAAGTTGCGAATGCGGCGGCCGCGCTCGACACCACCGCGTTCCGCGTGAACGGGCTGGCAGCGGGCCTGCCGGTGAACTTCTGGGTGATGAATCCGGCCATCGGCAACGCCAACATCATGATGGACGGCGGTGGCACGAAGTACAACAGCTTGCAGGTGGAACTGCGCCGGCGGCTCTCCAAGGGCCTGCTGGTCAGCACCAACTACACGTACGCCATCTCCAAGGGCCTGTCGCTGCAGACCCTGCGCCTGGATCGGTTCCAGGTCGACACGACCGGTCAGCCGCACGAGTTCAAGGGCAACTTCACGTATGAGGTGCCCGTGGGCCGCGGCCGCCGCTTTGGCACCGACATGAACCCGATCCTCAACGGCATCGTCGGCAACTGGGAATTCTCGGGCAACGCCCGTATCCAGACGTCGCGCTTCAGGATCACCAACGCGAAGCTGGTGGGCATGACGGCCGATGAACTGTCGAAGGAGTTCAAGATCCGCATCTACAAGGATGCCGTAACCGGCACGACCACGGTCTACAGCATGCCGGTGGACATCATCGCCAACACGCGCGCGGCGTACTCGACCGACGCGACCACGGCCAGCGGTTACAGCGCTGCTCTGGGCACGCCGACGGGCCGCTACATCAAGCCGTCCAGCGACGCGACCTGCGTCTTCATCTACCGCGACGACTGCAACGCGCCGGACATCCAGATCAACGGCCCGCTCTACACCAAAGTGGACCTGCGCATCAAGAAGCTGTTCCCGTTCCTGAGCAGGGGCAGCCTCGAAGTCAACGTCGAAGCGCTGAACGCGTTCACGAACCGCAACTTCAACCACAACCTGAGCCCCGGTGAAGGCACCGGCACGTTCCAGGTGACGTCGGCGGCGACCGACATCAACACGTCGGGCGACCCCGGTGGCCGCGTCGGCCAGATCGTCTTCCGCATCAACTGGTAAGACGTTTTCCGCGAAAGACCGAGGCCCGGCTGGGGAGCAATCCTCAGCCGGGCCTTTTTTTGTGTCCGTGCAATTGAGGATTCGCTCCGCTGAAACGCCCGCCCTCTCCGAGGGGTATTGTTAGGCATGCACTCCAGAGTCCTGACGGCCGGTTTTCTCCTTCTTGCACTGGTCGCCGCTCGCCCGTCTGCCCAGCAGTTTGTGCTTTCCTCCCAGGACCGCGCGAAGCTCCTGGCCGTGGATTTTGTGGTGGTCGGCCCCGATGGCCGGCCCGTGCGCGATCTGCGTCCTGCTGATGTCACGCTGAAGATCGACGGGCAATCGCGCCCGATTCGTTCGCTTGAGTACGTGTCGCTGGCGGACGCCGCCGACCGGGCCCCGGAGACCCTCACACCCGCAGGTCCGCCCTACGGCAGCAACGCCGCCTACGACGCCGGACGCACCGTCATCCTCATCATCGATCGCGAGACGATCCGGCCCGGCGGCGAGGTGGCGATGAAGGCCCAGATCAACAGTTTCCTGCGCGGCCTTGGCGCACGGGATCGCGTCGCCCTGATGACCGCGCCGTACGGCGGTCTGAAAGTGGACCTCACGACGGAGCATCACCGCATCAGCCAGGCCCTGGCCTCCATCACCGGGCAGGCCTCGGCGTCTGAAACCGCCAGTGAGGGCTCCTGCCGCACCGGGGCCCTGCTGGTCGCCCTTCGCGGCACGCTTGACGACCTGCGTGGAGGCGAGGCGCCGGTCGTGGTGGTCCTGTTCACCGGGCACCTGTCGGTGCCGCCGGGCGTGGTCTCGTTGAAGAGCCAGCCGGAGGTTGGGCGATGCCAGGTGCGCCCGGAATATTTCAAACTGGTGGGCACGTCGGCGGCAGCCGCGCGCGCGCAGTTCTTCATCATCAAGCCCGACCTGACGGTGGACGAAGGCAGCCGCGCCGGGCTGGAGCACCTCAGCGGCGTCACCGGCGGTCCCCTGCTGTATCTGGGCGGCGCGGACGACTCGGCGCTCGCGCGCCTCGCGCGTGAGACGTCCGGGTACTACATTGCGCGCGTCGAACCGGAACCGTCGGAGACGACCGGCGCGCTGCGTGGACTGCACATTTCGGTGGCGCGGCCGGACATCACGGTGCGCCAGCGACCGCAGCTGAGTGTCATGCGCGCGCCGGCACGGTTTGCCGCCACCAGCGTCCCCACCACACTCGACATGATGAAGGAGGCGCGGCTGTTCCGCGACCTGCCCCTGCGCGTCACGGCGTATGCGTCGCGCGAACCGGGCACCGACCGCGTGCGCGTCGTCACGATGTTTGACTCGCCGGATGCAGCCGCGGCGATCTCCAGCGCCATGGTGGGCCTGTTTGATGGCCGGGGGCGCATGGTGGCCAGCACCAACCTGGCCGGGATGGATCTGGCCGCGTCGCCCGTGGTCTCCGCGTTGTCGGTGGCGCCAGGCTCGTACCGCCTCCGGGTCGCCGCCACTGAGACCAACGGCCGGGCGGGCGCGGCCGACTACAGCGTCACCGCCGAACTGGTCAACGCGGGCCCGCTGACTTTGAGCGCGCTGGTCATGGGACTGTCGCGCGGGGGGCAATTCTCCCCGAAGCTGGAGTTTGCCGGTGAAGCGTCGGCCATGGCGTATCTGGAAATCTACGGCGGGAAGGAAGGCACCCCGGTGGGGGTGGCGTTTGAAATCGCGCGCACGCCGAACGGCGCCGCGCTGGTGACCGTGCCGGGGGCGTTTGCCGCCACCAACGAGCCCGACCGCTTCATCATCACGGCAGCCCTGCCCATCGGGGCGCTGGCGCCTGGCGACTACGTGGTGCGCGCCACCGTGGCTGCCCAGGGCCAGGCCGGCGGCCGGGTGCTCCGGCCGCTGCGAAAAGTATCCCGGTAATCCGCTCTCAGTTATCCTTCTCCTGTTAAGACTTCATCACGCATTCGTCCCACGCTGCTCTCCGCCGTTCTTGCCGTGCTGGCCGCCACCAGCTTGATTGCCGCCGGGCAAAGGGGGGCGCCGCCACGGCGCCGCAGACTGTGGACTTTATCGCGGTCAACGCGGACGGACAGCCGGTGACGGACCTGACCGCAAGCCAGCTCGCGCTGAAGGTCGGAGGCAAAGACCGGGCGGTCACGTCGCTGGAACTGGTGCGCTTCAGCGACGCCGCAAGCATGCTGCCCACGCCGTTTGCCACCAACGCCATGAGTGACGCCGGCCGGAACTTTGTCCTGGTGGTGGATGAAGAATCCCTGCGACCGGGCATCGATAACACCGTGCGCGAAGCGCTGGCCGGAGCGGCAGCCCCTGCCCGTCACGCCGACCAGCCGCCTGCGCGCGGAAGGTCTCATAGTGATCGCGGACGAGTTGATGCAACGCGGACTGCTCGGGCTGCCGGGGCCGATACGTGACGGACGCGAGTCCCACGCCTCCCACATCCGCAAGGCCCGTGCCCCATCCCGCATTCCTGTGGAATCAACAGGTTACGGGCGGTCGGGTACCGATCGTTGCGCTTCCTGCGTACTCGGGAGCTGACCTGCCGGCAGATTCTGCCAATGGGACATCTACGACCCGTCGGAGACGGCTGGACGTGCACTACAATCGCGGCATGACGACGACCCGCCAGCTCACCGCCATCATCGAGCGTGAAGACGACGCCTACGTCGCGCTGTGCCCGGAACTCGACATCGCCAGCCAAGGCGAAACCGTCGAGGCGGCCCGGACGAACCTCATCGAGGCGCTTGAACTGTTCTTCGAGTCGGCGGATCTGCCTGAGGTGACTCGACGCCTGCACGGAGAAGTGTTTGTCACGCGCATCGACGTCGAGGTCCCTGTTGGGTAAGCTCCGGACCCTGTCCGGCCGCCAGGTCTGCGACATCCTTCGCGCACACGGATTCGTGGAAGTCAGACAACGCGGCAGCCACATCGTCCTGCAGCGGCGCTCACAGAACATCACGACGACAATACCGATCCCCGACCACCGTGAGCTCAAGGTGGGAACCTTGTCCAGCATCATCCGTCAATCGGGACTCGCGAGAACCTTGTTCACTGGGAGCCCGTCCGAGTAACCGTTGTGCCAACCACGTGGCCCCGTGCTACGCGGCGACCAGCCAGGGGTAACGCCATGGCCCCCTCGATCGCGGCGTGTTGAGGTGATAACAGGGCCGGCCAGGATGCCACCCAGGCTGGTGCTAAACTTCCGTCGAGTTCTGGTGTCCGCCCACGACGGGGACGAGATCGAGGCCGAGTGAAAGCCATCCTGTTTGTTCTCGTGATTGCCCTGGCCGCCGTCGGCACCACGACGCCTGCGGCACAGCGCCGCTCGGCGCCGGTGCTCGGGTTCAAGGTCATCGCCACATTCCCGCACGACCCCAATGCCTTCACGCAGGGGCTCGTCTACGCCGACGGCGAGCTGTACGAGAGCACGGGACTCCATGGGGAGTCCACGGTGCGGCGCGTGGAGCTCGCGACCGGCCTCGTCCTGCAGCGGCGCGCGGTGGGCGCACAGTACTTCGCCGAAGGCCTGGCACTGGTCGGCGACGAGCTGCTGCAGCTCACCTGGCAACACAAGCTGGGATTTGTCTACGACCGCAGGACGTTTGCGCCCAGGCGGACATTCACCTACGCCACCGAGGGGTGGGGCCTCGCCTACGACGCCAAAGGCGGCCTCGTGATGAGCGATGGCACCGACCGGCTCTTTTTTCTCGATCCGAAGACGCAGAAGGTGAAGAGGACGATGCAGGTCACGGATGGCGGACGGCCCGTTGGTCAGTTGAATGAGCTGGAGTGGATCGAAGGAGAGATCTGGGCGAACGTCTGGACGACCGACCGTATCGCCCGCATCGCGTCGTCCACGGGCGTCGTGACGAGCTGGGTGGACCTGTCGTCCCTCTGGCCCGCCGCGCAACGCACCCCCGGCGCCGACGTCTTCAATGGCATCGCCTACGACGCCGCCGGCAAGCGCATCTTCGTGACCGGCAAGAAGTGGCCGCGCATCTACCAAATCAACGTGCAATAAAGGTCCGGCCCCCCGGACCCTTGGACTTCTTGGACCCCTGGACTGCTATAGTGCCTGAGTTCCACCCCACCCATCCAAGGAGACGAGTCATGCGTTTTGTTCACGCCACCACGTTCGCTGTTGCCGTCACGGTGCTCGCCACAGGCGTCACCGCGCTCCAGGGCGATCCTGATCGTGTCGTGCCTGGCGGAGGCATCACGGCCGCCGGTTGGCACGGCAATGTGATCGACGCCGGGTCGATCAAGCAGGGTCGCACGATCAACGATTCGAAGTTCGCCATGAACGGCGCGACGATCGAGATCAACGCCGGGCCGGGCGGCATCTACTGGAATCCCGCCAACGTCGGCACCGGTGACTTCACCGTCAAGGCGACCTTCAAGGAAACCAACTACCTGAAGCACAGCAGTCACCCGCACCCGTACGGGGTCTTCATCGCTGGCGCCGGTCTCGACAGTGCGAAACCGTCGCTGCTCTACTGCTCGGCCTATGGCAACGGCACGTTTATCGTTCGTGGCTTCGCGCCTGCCGCGCCGAACGACATCTTCAGACTGGGCGGCAACCGTCCCACGGCTCACGACAGCATCAACAAGGCTGGTGACGACGCGACGACGACGCAGGAGGTGGCCCTCAGCGTCAAGGCAGGGAACATCGAGTGCGCGGTCAACGGCGCGGTCGTCGCCACGCATCCCGTGACCGAGGTCATCGGGGCCGACAAACTCTCCACCACCAACGGCATCGCCGGCATCCGAGTCGGGCACAACCTCGACGTGGCGGTGACAGGGTTCGCGGTCAGCAAGTAGGTAGAAGGTGCTCTGGTGCTCCAGTGCTCGGGTGCAGGAAGAAAGGGCCGGCCGCTGACGTACAGCAGCCGGCCCCACGTGATTCCCGCACCAGAGCACTGGAGCACTGGAGCACCAGAGCACCTCTTACTGCGTTGTAAACGCCGTCGTGGCTATCGTCTTTTCCCACATGACGGCGAGGCGGCCGCCGGTCCTGGTGACGTCGATGAAGCTGATCGTAAACTCGTCAACGGCAAACGGGAGCGATTCGACCTTCATCGTTGCGCGCAGGACATCCTTTTCAGGGGTGTAGTTGTAAGCGCCCCAGAGTGCGGTGGTGTCGTTGCGATCGAACTTCTGCTGCGCCGCCCAGTTCGAGAAGACGAGCGTCCATTCCTTCTCCGCGAGCTGGATGAACATCGAGTATTCACCGGCCGGCAGGCGCTTGCCGTCGAACGACAGCGCCACTTCGGTCCTGAAGCGCGTCGTGACGTTGGCGCCAGCGCGCCACAGGGGCGAGCCCGCGTAGAGCGTCTTGCCGTAGTCGGGGCCCGCGCCGAACACGTCCGACCGCTGCCGTAACACGGGACGCCCGTACGTCACGTCGATCCACTTGCCGTTCTGATAGGTCGTGCTGCGTTCGCCCTTCACCCATTCGCCGCCCACCTGCGTCGAGGCCTGCCCTCGTCCGCTCAGCGGCCGCGACGGCGTCGTCTGCGCCACCAACGCCACACCCATCACCGCCGCCACACCACACGCAAGAAGTTTCTTCACCATCGTGACCTCCATTCTTGGACCCCTGGACCTCTGGACCTTTGGACTACCTGAGTATTTCTTCGACTGTTGTCTGTGCCAATGGATGATACCCGTCCCGCGCCTTGGCGAAGATCTGGACCGCGCGCGCCTTGCCTGCCGGCGTTGCGGCGAGGTCGCGGTAGAGCGGCACGATGAGCTTCCGCCGGCCGATGCGGATCATGTACTCCTCCATCGCCGCGTATGCGGGCTGGTAACGGGTCGCGATGGCGAGGCGGAACCAGACGTGCGCGATTTCCGAATTGCCTGACGTCGTGAAAGTGAACGGCCCATCAAGCGCGCGCATCTGCGCCTTCGTCAGCGTGCGTGGCAACGAATCCACGAAGTGGATCCACTCCTGCGCCGACCAGGCCCGTGACGTGGACGCCAGCGCGCCGATCGGGCCGCCGCTGAGCCAGCCGTCGCGCGCCTGTTCCACCTTCACGAACGCATCGGACTTCGGCAGGACGGCGAACGCGGGGACACCTTCCGCGTGCAGCCATTCCTGCACCTGCGCGTCGGTTACCACGCCAGGCTGCTTGTCCATCAACTCGGTCTTGAGAAAGGCGAGGAAGGTGTCGGTGGTGACGCTGCCAAACGCATGACGGTCGAACCAGCGGCGCAGAAAGGCGTCGAACGTCTGGCGTCCGTACTTCGTTTCCAGAAACACCAGAAACAACGCACCCTGCTCGTACGGCACCGTCGAATACGCGTCGTCAGGATCGCGGCCGGCCATGTCGGGCAGCAGCGTCCTGTCGCGCGTGATGTCGAGCGTCGCGCGTGAGCCCTCCAGGTCCTTGACGCCAATCATGGCTTCCATGTCGGCGCGCGGCTTGCCGTAAATGGCTTCGATGATGCGACGCTCGAGGTACGTGGTGAAGCCTTCGTTGAGCCAGAAGTCAGACCACGTGGCGTTGGTGACGAGGTTGCCGGACCACGAGTGGGCCAACTCGTGCGAGACGAGCGAGACCAGGGACTTGTCGCCCGCGATGACCGTCGGTGAGGCAAAGGTCAGACGAGGGTTCTCCATTCCGCCGAAGGGGAACGACGGCGGCAGGACCAGCAGGTCATACCGGCCCCAGCGGTACGGGCCGTACAAGTCCTCGGTGGCCACCATCATCTTCTCGGTGTCCTCAAACTCACGCGCCGCGGCGTCCACGACGGACGGTTCCGCCCAGATGCCGGTGCGGGGACTCATCGGCTTGAAGGCCAGGTCGCCGATCGCCAGCGCGATGAGATACGACGGAATGGCCTGAGGCATGCGGAACGTGAACGTGCCGGTACCGGCCTGTCCAGGCGTCATCTCGGCCGCCATCACGGCGACGAGCTCTTTCGGCGTGCGGATGGTCGCGTCGTAGGTGACGCGGACGCCCGGCAGATCCTGCAGCGGAATGAACGACCGTGCCTGAATCGCCTGCGCCTGCGTGAACAGGAACGGGTGCGCGCGGCCGGCCGTCTGTGCCGGCGTGAGCCACTGCAACCCACGCGCGGCGGGCGAGGACGCGTAGGTGATGCGCACACGGTCTGACCCCGGCGGCATGGTGACGCGCAACGCGCTCCCGAAGGCGGGTGTCGCGGCGTCGAGTCTGAACGCGGTCGGCACCCAGGCCCCCGCGCCGATCGCGGCCTCGGCGTTCTGAATCATGAGGTCGCGGGTGTCGAGCACCAGTTTGGTGGCGGCGGCGTCGCGTCGGTCGAGTTGTAGTTCTGCAGTGCCGGCGAGTGTGCGCTGCTCGAAGTTGGCGGTCAGGTCCAGCACCACGTGCCTGGTGACAAACGCCGACACGTTGGCGTAAGACGAGGGGTCGGCGGGGACGGGTGTCATGGGGGTCTCTGAGGCGCCGCACCCGGAGACGAGCGCGGCAGACGCCAGGGCCATCACGAGTGATACAGGTTTCATGTGCCCAGTGTACAGGGTGAAAAACGACCTCAGAGGTCGTTTTGAGCGCCTTCGCCATCGGCCGTGACAATCCGTGGGCTCCCGTCGTTGAGCACATCACGGTAGGCGATGCCGAAAATCTGCCACGACGTGACAAAAAGGCCGGCCAGGATGGGACCAAGGATGAACCCGATCGGACCAAACATGATGATGCCGCCAAGCGTCGAGAACAGAATCACCAGGTCGTGCATCTTCGTGTCGCGGCCGACCAGGCGGGGACGCAGGATGTTGTCCACCGAGCCGACGACGAGCGCGCAGAAGATGGCCAGGCCGATCGCCTGCGAGACCGCACCGCTCGCAAAAAGGATGATGCAGGCGGGCACCCACACGAGCGCGCTGCCGATTAACGGCAGAATCGAGAGCACCACCATCACCACGGTCCAGAACGCCGCATTCGGGATGCCCACCACCCAGAACGCCAGACCCGAGAGCGTGCCCTGAATCAGGCCAATCACGATCGTGCCCTTGATGGTGGCGCGCGTGATCGACGTGAAACGGGCCTTGAGCAACTCCTTTTCGTTCGCGCGCAGCGGCAGATGATCGAGGATGGTCCGCAGCATGCCAGGGCCGTCGATCAGGAGAAAGAACATCGTGTACAACACGATGAAGAAGTGGACCAGGAACGTGACCGTGCCGCGCGTGGTGTTCGACAGCGACGACACAAGGAAGCTGCCGATCGAGTTCACGACGTCGCCAGCGGTCGTCAGGATCTGCGCCCGGTACGGGGCCACGTGTTCGTAGCCGGGGAGCCGGTGCAGCAGTTGATCGAGATAGGTCGGCTCGTTGATCGACCGCTGCACGATCGGCCGGATGTTGCCGGTGATGGTCACCGCCTGATTGACGACGACGCTGATGATGCCCAGCAGGGGTCCGATGATGATCGTGAACGTGATCAGGAGGGTCAGGGCCGAGGCGAGGGCCTTCCGCCCGCCGACCCGCGACTCGATCCAGGTAAACACCGGATGGACCAGGCCCGACAAAACCGCTGCCACCAGAATGGTGAGCAGGAAAGCCTGCAGCAGCACCATCAACGCGGTGGTGATCGCGACCACGAGGAACAGGAGGAACGCCTTGCGGAACTGGGATTCAGTCATGGTCAGAGCCACTGCGCCTTCCTGAACCGATAAATCAGATACGCGTCGATCGCGACCATCGCGCCCACGGCCATCGGATACCCGAACCGCCAGTCCAACTCGGGCATGTGCGTGAAGTTCATCCCGTACACACCCGCGATCATCGTCGGCACCGCGACGAGCCCAGCGTAAGCGGCGAGGCGCTTGGTGACTGCGCTCTCCTGGAGCGTGATGAGCGAGAGGTTGACTGAGAGCGCTGTGGCGACCATGTCGCGCAGGTTGTCGATCGAGCGCTTGAGGCGCAGGAGGTGGTCGTAGACGTCGCGGAAGTAGTCGTTGAGATCGGCGCACAACGGCGGCACGCGCCCGCCGTGCAGCTTGCTGGTCACTTCCAGGAGCGGCGAGATGGCGTGGTCGAGCACGAACAGGCGCCGCTTGCAGGAATAGAGCGCTTCGATCTGCGCGCGCGTGTTGTCACCGGCGAAGATGCGCTCCTCGATGTCTTCGATGGCGCCGTTGAGCGAGTCGATCAGTGGAAAGTACCGATCGACCACGGTGTCCATCAGCGCGTAGAGCACGTAGGCCGGTCCGTGCCGCAGCAGTTCGGGCTCGTGTTCGCATCGGCGCCGCACTTCGGCAAACCCCTGCTCGGCATCGCGCCGCACCGACACGACGTACTGCGGACCGGCAAAGATCGCCGCCTCACCGGTGTGCAGCGCGTCGCCCCGCGCCTCGATCAGGTGAAGCACGACGAACAGCGAGGCGCCGTACTCATCGATTTTCGGGCGCTGATGCCCGTGCCGCGCGTCTTCCACCGCGAGCGCGTGCAGTCCGAACTCGTCCTGGAGGTGGTCGAGTTCCGCCGGCTCAGGGTCCTTCAGCGCCACCCAGACAAAACAGTCGGGATCGGTCAGATGTCCGCGAATGTCGCTGACGGGAATATCAGCGATCTTCCGCCCCAGTTTGTACGCCACACAATTGACCAGCACGCCCCTATTGTAGGGGGAACCGTGGTGTGCGAGAGTAGCCCTATGACCCTGACACGACGAGAGCTTCTATCCACGGTCGGAGGCGCGGCCCTGGCGGCGGTCGCCGTCCCACGCTTCGGGACGGTCGTCCACGCCCAGGCGGCTTCAGGTCCCTACACGCTTCCAGCCCTGCCGTATCCGGCGGCCGCGCTCGAGCCCCATATCGACGCCCAAACGATGACGATTCACCACGAGAGGCATCATCAGGCGTACATCACCGGCTTGAACACCGCGCTGGCCGGTGCACCGGCGGTCGCGGGGAAGCCGCTTGAGGAGTTGCTGCGCAACCTGGCGGCGGTGCCCGAAAATATCCGCACACCGGTGCGGAATCACGGCGGCGGCCACTTCAATCACGTGCAGTTCTGGACGCTGATGGCGCCAGGCGGCGGCGGCGCGCCGACGGGTGCGGCGGCGGCGGCCATCACGGGCGCCTTCGGCAGCGTTGAGACGTTCCGCCAGCAGTTCAACCAGGCGGCCGGGACGCGATTCGGCAGCGGATGGGCGTGGCTGAGCGACGAGAACGGGAAACTCGTCGTCCACAGCACCGCCAATCAGGACACGCCGCTCGCCGAGGGACGCCGGCCGATCTTCGGCCTCGACGTCTGGGAGCACGCGTACTACCTGAAGTACCAGAACCGTCGCGCCGACTACGTCGCGGCGTTCTGGAACGTGATCAACTGGACGGAAGTGAACCGGCGACTCAGCGCGTAAGAGGTCCAGGGGTCCAGGGGTCCAGGGGTCCAGGGATCCAGGGGTCCAGGGGTCCAGGGGTCCAGGGGCTGTCCTGCTTGACGCTTCCGCGACCAAGCCTCTACAGTGGGACTGTCCCATGCGACTGTGGCGCTCCATCTGCGTCGTCCTGCTGACCGCCCTGCTGGGCGGGCTGGTCTTGCCGTGGCTGGGCGCTGATCACCAGTTCAACGATGACCCGCATTGGGCGGTGGCGCTTGGCGCCGGCACGGCGACCGAGCCGCGCCTGGATGTGGACAGGCCGGGTGACACCGAGCACTGTGAGGTTTGTCACTGGTTCCGCACCATGCGTTCGGCCGCCCGGCCGGCGAAGGTGACCGTGTTTCGCGATGTCCGGCAGGTGGTGCCGCCGGCCACGCCCGATCCCCGCACCCGCGCGGTCAGCGCGCCCGTCCTTGGCGCCCGCGCGCCCCCGTCCTTCTTCCTCTGACATCAGCCGTCGTTGCGTCGATTCCGGACCTCGTGTGTCCGGGTCGCTCGCTTCTGTTTGTGAAGGTCGTGTCTGTGTGTGAAGAAGGAAGGTTGTGGGTATGGGTACGTTGTTCATTCGATCCAGGGCGGCCGCGGCGCTCGGAGCCATCGGCGTCGCGCTGTTGGTGGCCGCGTCGGCCAGTCCCGTGCTGGCGCAGTCAACCGGAGGGACCATCTCCGGCAAAGTGATTCTCGATACGACGGGTGTGCCGGTTCACGGCGCGACCATCGTCGTGATTGGCGCGCGTCGAACCGTGGTGTCTGGTGACCAGGGCGCGTTCGTACTGACCAACGTGCCGGCCGGCACGTACGAGGTGATCGCGCAGCGCGATCATTTTTCCGCGGTCCGTCAGACGGTGACCGTGGTCGCCGGACAGACGACGACCGTCGAGTTCAAGTTGTCGATCGAAGCCGTGCACGAGGAAGTGACGGTGACCGCCAGCGCGTCTGGCATGGCGACGACGTTTGAGTCGTTTAATGCGATTACCAGTCTCGACGCTGTCGAGATCGCCAGGAACATGGGCGCGTCGATCGCCGACGTCCTCGCGAACTCGCCGGGCATTGCGAAGCGGTCGTTTGGGCCCGGCAGTGGGCGGCCGGTGATTCGTGGGTTCGATGGCGACCGCGTGCTGATCGTGCAGGACGGCGTGCGCACCGGCGACCTGTCGAGCCAGTCGGGCGACCACGGCGTGTCGATCGATCCCGGCCGATTGCAGCGGCTCGAAGTGGTGAAGGGGCCTGCAACGCTGCTCTTCGGCAGCAACGCGATCGGGGGCGTGGTGAACGCGATTACGCCACAGGACGCCTTCCGGGCGGCACCATTTGTTGGCAGCCTGGGCGGGCTGACCTTTGATGCCAGCAGCGCCGACGAGGCGATCGGCGCCAATGGCAGCATCCAGTACGGCAGCGGCGGTTGGACCGTGTGGGCCGGCGGCGGATCGCGCCGCAGCGGCGACTACAAGACGCCGAACGAGACCGTTGAGAACTCCGCAAACCGCCTGCAGAGCGGCCGGGTCGGTTTCGGGTACACCGGCACGCGCGCGTTTTTCAGCGCGGGCGGCTCGATCGAAGACAGTCGGTTCGGCATTCCGTTTGCGGGGCTGTTCCATGATGGTCATGATGGTGACGACGAGGCTCAGGTGGACATCTCGTCCCTGCGCCGGGACGTGCGTGTGGATTTCGGCCTGCGGAACCTGAGCAGCGCGTTCCTCGATAACGCGAAGGCGACGATCGCCTATACGGATTACGGACACGATGAGATCGAGATCGAGGACGGGATCGAATCGATCGGCACGCAGTTCAGCAACAAGACCGCGACCGTGCGCGCCGAACTCGAGCAGAAGCGGCGCGGCCGGCTGACCGGACGCATGGGCACGGAGTGGTTCCGGCGGGATTTCTCCGTCATCGGCGCCGAGGCCCTCGCGCCTCCGACGATTCAGAACGCTCTGGCGGCGTTTGTCTACGAGGAGATCGATTACGGGAAGTTCCGTGTGCAGTTCGGCGCCCGTGCCGAGCGCACCACTTACGACGTGGGTGCGCGGCCTGAGGCGGAAGGCCACGACGACGATCCTGAGCACGAAGCCCCCGCCGTGCGCGACCGCGCGTTTACGGCGCTGTCCGGGTCGGTCGGCCTGCACGCCGATTTAGGTACACACGCCGCGTTCGTCGTGAACCTGAGCGGTGCCTCCCGAGCGCCCGCGCTGGAGGAGCTCTACAACTTCGGTCCCCACGTCGGTAATCTGGCGTTTGAGATTGGCGACCCCGATCTCGACATCGAACGGACGCTCGGACTCGACATGAGCCTGCGGAGCCGCGCGGCCCGCGCGCGTGGGGAATTGAACTTCTTCACCTATCGGATCGGCAATTTCGTGTTTCTCGATCTGCACGACGAGGAGATTGACGGACTGCGCGAGGCGTACTTCGAACAGGCGGACGCGCGGTTCCTCGGCTTCGAGGCGTCAGGAAGCGCCGACCTGCACCCGATGCTGCATCTGCGCGGTGGCGCCAGTTACGTGCGGGCCACACTGAGGGACAGCGGCGAGTTCCTGCCGCGGATCCCGCCGTTCTCGGCGCGCCTGGAACTGAGCGTGCCGTGGCGCGGCCTGACCGTCAGCCCGGAGGTCGTGTTCACCGCGGATCAGACCAGGGTGTTCCGTGATGAAACCACCACGGCCGGCTCCACGGTCGTGCACCTGGGCGCGACGTACCTGGTGGCCCGCGGTCACGCCACCCACACGTTCGCCCTCAAGGCCTACAACCTGACGAACGAGGAATACCGTCTCCATAACTCGTTCATCAAGGACCTCGCGGCCGAAATGGGACGCGGGATTAAGGTGACGTATGCGATCAAGTTCTTCTGAGATGACTGAGATGACTGAGATGGCGGAGATGACTGAGATGGCTGAGGGGGGAGCCACCGCTTGCGCTGGCGGCGGCATTACCGCGCCGACCGCGCGACGTCCTCGGCCTTCTTGAACGCCCGAAGGATGTTCTTGCCGGCGATCTTCCGGATGTCTTCGTCCGAGTACCCGCGGCGCAGCAGTTCCGCGAGCAGGTCGGGATAGGTGGAAACGTCTTCGAGGCCCATCACGACCTGCATGATGCCGTCGAAGTCGCCACCCAGGCCGATGGAGTTGATGCCCGCAACCTTGCGGATGTGGTCGATGTGGTCCGCCACCTGGATGAGTGTGGCGCGGGGCGGGGGCCGGGTGCCCCGGCCTTCGGGCGGCAGGGCGTTGTAGTCGGCCACGTCCTGCGCGATGAAGCCCGGCACGAATGTGACCATGATGACGCCGCCGTTTTTCGGCAGTTGACGCAGGATGTCGTCAGGCACGTTGCGAGGCACGTTCGCAAGAGCTTTGGCTGACGAATGTGAGAAGATCACCGGCGCGGTCGAGACACGCAGCGCGTCGGCCATCGTGTCTGGCGAGACGTGGCTGAGATCGACGAGCATGCCGAGGCGGTTCATCTCGCCGATGACCTCCTCGCCGAAGGCGGTCAGGCCGCCATGGGCGGGCGTGTCGGTCGCCGAGTCGGCCCACGGCGTGTTCAGGCTGTGGGTGAGCGTCATGGAGCGCGCGCCGAGCCGATACATCATGCGCAACGTGCCCAGCGACGAGTCGATCGAGTGGCCGCCCTCCATGCCGATCAGCGACGCGACACGGCCAGCGTTCTGAATGCGCTCGACATCAGCCGCCGTGAGCGCCAGCTCGAGTCGATCGGGCCATGCGGCGATCATCCGGTGCACGACATCGATTTGTTCGAGGGTGGCCGTCACCGCCGTCTGTCCCTGCACCGTCGACGGCACGTACACCGACCAGAACTGCGCGCCGAGACCGCCCCGCGCGATACGGGCGAAGTCGGTGTGCAGCCTGGGCTGAGGCGACCGCATGTCGAGCTGGCGGATGTCGCCTTTGGCGAGTTCACGCACCTGCCACGGATAGTCGTTGTGGCCGTCGAACACGGGCGTGTCGCGCAGGAGGCGGCGGGCGCGCTCGATCATCGGGTCGGTCTGCTGGGCGGCGACCGTCGCCACACAGAGGAAGGAGCAAAGCAGCCACGAGAATCGCATGAGCGATTATAGTCGCGCCCTCCCTCCGTGTCCGCCTTCGCCGGTGACAGGTCCACGGGCGTCGCAGAGAGCCAGCCCTCATGATATGGTCGCCCATATGAAGACAACCATCGAGATAGCCGACGACCTGTTGGCGCGGGCCAAGCGGCAGGCCCGGCGCGAGCGCAAGACGCTGCGGGATCTGGTGGACGATGCCTTGCGGCAGCGACTGGCGAAGCGTCAGGCGCGCCCGGTGTTCCAGCTCAGGAAACACCCGTTCGGCGGCGACGGACGACATTCCGGCACCCCGGAAGGCCAATGGGAAACCGTGCGGGACCTGATCTACACCTGACGACCGAGAACCCGCTGCAGCGGCCGCTGCCGTAAACAGCGTTCCACTTGACATACCGTGGTACTCAAGCGCCGCTGCCCTCTCAACGGCGGCCGCCCACCACGGCAAGTCAAGTGGGACCCGGGATTCAGAACTGAGGGGGACGAGACGATGTGTAGAAGACGGACCGTTGTGACCACTGTCCTTGTGGCCGTCGGTTGTGTGTGGGTCACGGCGCAGTCGAGTCAAGCGCCTGCGGACCAATCCGCGTTAATCGAGGCGCTCGCCACCGAGCTGCATCCGGCGATCGTTGAAATCCGCCGCGACATCCATCGTCATCCCGAGCTCGGCTTTCAGGAGACGCGGACCGCCGCGCTGGTGGCCGGCCGGCTGCGCGCGCTGAAGTTCGACGAGGTGCGTACCGGTGTTGGCGTGACCGGCGTCGTGGGCGTGCTCAAGGGCGCGAAGCCAGGCCCGGTGGTGGCCGTGCGCGCCGACATGGACGCACTGCCGGTGCCGGAGCTGATCGACGTGCCGTACAAGTCCATCGTGCCGAACGTGAAACACGCGTGCGGCCACGACGCGCACACCGCGATGGCGCTGGGGGTGGCGGAGATCTTCAGCCGCATGCGCGCCGAGCTGCCGGGCACCGTGGTGTTCCTGTTCCAGCCTGCGGAAGAAGGTGATCCTGCCGGCGGCAAAACGGGCGCGCTGCGCGTGCTGGACGACTGGCCGCTGACCAATCCGACACCGGCCGCGATCTTCGGCCTGCACGTCATGCCCACGTTGCGCGTGGGCCAGATCGGCTACAACTCCGGCGCGGCCATGGCCAGCGCCGATCGGTTCACGATCAAGATCATCGGCCAGAGCACCCACGGCGCGATGCCCCACACGGGCGTGGACCCCGTGCCCATCGCCGCGCAGGTCGTGCAGGCGCTGCAGACGATTCCCGCGCGTCAGATTGACGCGCGGACGCCGACCGTGCTGAGCGTCGGCACGATCACCGGCGGCAGCCGGTTCAACATCATCGCCGACAGCGTGACGATGACCGGGACGGTGCGGTCGCTGCGCGAAGACGGCCCGGCCACCGTGAAGGCGAAGATGAGCCAGTTGCTGCAGGGCATCACCGCGGCGTCCGGCGCGCGGTACGAGATGGAGTACGTCGAAACAGCGCCGGTGACGTTCAACAATCCGGCGCTCGTGGCCGCGTCGTTACCCGCGTTGGAAGCCGTCGTCGGCAAAGCCAACCTCGTGTCGCCGCCGGCGCAGATGGTGGCCGAGGACTTCGCCTTCTACCAGCAGAAGATCCCCGGCTTCTACTTCTTCCTCGGCGTCGCCAATCCCGACAAGGGCATCACCGCGATGTGGCACACCGAGTACTTCGACATCGACGAAGACGCGCTGCGCATCGGCATGCGCGCGATGGCGGGCGTCGTGCTGCGATACCTGACCAAATAGTGCGGGGTGCGGATATGTCGCGGGTGATCTCGATGTTCCTCGTCATGTGTCTCGTGGTCACGGTCGTCGTGTCGGCCCGGCAGGGATATCGGCCCAGCAACCTGGCCGACATGGTCGAGGCGGTCGGGACGAACAGTGATGGCCTGCCCGCGGATGACCTGCCGCGTCGTGTGTCGACCTTCGCGCTGCACATTCTGCACATTGGAGACGCGGTCGGCGTCGCGGTGCGGTTCGGCGAGGACGTGGACGACGTGGAGTCGCCGGTGTTTGTCGGGTGGCGGATGCCCGGCCAGTTGTGGCGGAGCGCGATGCTGGATCACGACGAGACGGTGGAGGGAGGACGACTGGGACGCCTCTCCAGCCTGAGACCGGCGGGCGAGTTGTTGCTCCTTGAAACACACCTGCCTGCGTCCTCATCCACGGTCGTGTTGCGCCGCGATGTGACGACCGTGGCTCGTGTGGCTGGCGTATCGAGACTGATCCTGCCGTCGGGCCTGATCGTGTTCGAGCGGATTCGAGGGCAGACGGGGCCGGCGCGTTCCGTCGAGCTGGTCCTGCTTGAGGCCCGCGGAACCGGCGCCCCGCAGGTCTCAACGCTGTTCCCGACCGACACCAACCGCGGGGCTGGTTCAGCCACGATGTTCTCGTCCCTGCGCTTCGACGAGGGCACTGACACGCTGACGTTCACGGCGGCGTTCATGCCAGGTGCCCCCACGGTCGCAGTCACCTGCCGGCCGATGAGCCAGTCGACCCGCACGTGTGTGTGAGGCGTCATAGCGGGCCGACGGCGTCGCACCTCAGCCACCTCCGTTGTGAATCCCAGGGCCAGGCTCAAGAACCGCGTGTTCTCCATCCTCCCTGGCTATCGGCTGCGGTAACCGTACCGCGCGCTCTGAAGCCAGGAGACCCCGCGATCGAGCCGGTCGTGCCTTGGATCGCCGGCAGTTCGGCGCCATCGCCGGCTTCGTGGATGCGCCGTATGCCCTGCAAGACGGCTGGACCATGAGGCTGCCTTATGCCCCCCTGTTCAGGTAGATTGCAGACATGGCGACCAAGGCCCGCGGAGTCCGCGCACAGACGACGCGTGAAGGCACGCTCAACTTGAGCGTGGACGTTGGGATTTCCGACGCGGACGTAGCGGTCGACGTGCACGTCCAGACATTGCCCGCCCCTGCCGCCCAGGATGGGAACGGCTGGCCCGTGGGGTACTTCGATCAGGTCGTCGGCTCAATGCCGGACCTTCGACGCGGCTCTCAGGGCCGGTTCGAAGAACGGCTGGCGCTTGATTGATCTACCGCCCCGACACGAACGCCTGCACCACCCTGCTGCGCGGGCAGAGCCCGCACCTGGAAGCTCGCTGGCGGGACGTCAAGGCCAGCGACGTGGCGACTTGCTCCGTGGTGGTGTACGAACTTCGGTACGGCGCCGAGCGAAGTTCGAATCCGTCGAGTGAACACGCGAAGCTGGACACCTTCTTCGAACCGTTCATCTGCCTGCCTTTTGACGATGTGTGCGTGCGCCGATGCGCGCGGATCAGGCGCCAGCTCGAAGCGTCCAGCCAGTCGATCGGTCCGCACGATCTCCAGATCGCCGCGATCGCCCTGCACCACGATCTCGTCCTTGTGACGCACAACACGCGGGAATTCCGGCGTGTTGGCGGATTGAAGACCGAGGACTGGGAAGCCCGGACTTCGTAGCCTCCGTGCGGAATCGACGGGGTGGGGAACCTCGCCCGGGGTCTACGACCGCGCCGCCTGTGACGCCTGGTGTTGTTGACCAGTGATCTGTCCGCATCCGTTTGACAGATGAGTGCGGACGTGCGGCGTGCGGTGTGTGGTGTGCGAACCGCCGACCTGGAGTGGGATAATGTGGTGTCTGTCTTCGCTGTGGCCGTCGTGTCGGCCCAGCAGGTGTACGACGCCTTCCATCCCCGGCGCTGACCACGACCGGGCGGGGGAGGACTGGACGCCACTCCCCCCAATTCCGCCCGCGCTTGCACGACCAGGGTTCGGCGAACGGGATCCGCGCGCGGGGCCCGACTTCGGCTTAGGGCCCTCCGCAAAATAAGGTGAACATCCTGGCCGCCGATCCATCCCGGCCGACGGCGTTGCTCGTCGCTTACATACGCCGGGTATGCGCGCTCCTCGCGCCTTGCCGGCCGGGCGCCTCGACGCCCAGGATGTTCACCTTATTTTGCGGAGGGCCCTTAGAATGGACCTCTCGCGACAAGGGCAAGGAGGATGTTCCATGCGACGAAACGTCGGGCTGTCTCTGCTGGTGGTGTTGGTGGCGGCCATCGGCCTCCACGCGGACGATTGGCCGCAGTGGCGCGGGCCGTTCGGCACGGGCGTCTCGAACGAGACGGGCTTGCCGCTGCGGTGGAGCGCCACGACCAACATCGCCTGGACGGCGGCGCTCTCCGGGCAGGGCGTGTCGACGCCCATCGTCACAGGCGAGCGCGTGATCGTGACGTCACAAATCGGGACGGGTGTTCGTCGCCCGGGCAATCACCCGCGCTTGGTCCAGGGCGGGGATGCCACGGCCGCTGGCGAACGGGCGCTCACGGCCATCGCCAGCGCCGAAGGCAGGACGTTCTTCGTGGTGGAGGCGTTCTCGCACACCGACGGGCGCAAACTCTGGGAGTATCGCCTTGAAGCGGAAGGCACGCTCACACCGGTCCACGACAAGCACAATCTCGCCACCCCGAGCCCGGCAAGCGACGGTACGTTGATCTATGCCTGGTTCGGCACCGGACAGCTCGTGGCGCTCGACCTCAACGGCCGGCTGGTGTGGCAGCGCCACCTCGGCCGCGAGATCGCGCCGTTCGACATTCAGTGGGGCCACGGCAGCTCGCCCATGGTGCACGGCGATCTGCTGTACCTGCTCTGCGATCACACGCCCGCGTCGTACCTGCTCGCGGTCGACACGCGCACCGGGCGCGATCGCTGGAAAGCGGATCGCGGACGGGGTCGCGCCTCATACAGCACGCCGTTCGTCGTCGCCGGGCCGGCCGGTCCCGAGATCGTCGTCAATTCGAACGAGCGTGTGGACGCGTACGACGCCGCCTCCGGCAGGCTGCTGTGGTATACCGGCGGCGCGAATCGCTTCCCGATCCCGATGCCGGTGCTCCACGATGGCGTCCTGTACCTGTCGCGCGGGTATCGCAGCGGTCCGTACCTCGCGGTGCGGCCTGGGGGGCGCGGCGACGTGTCGTCGTCGCACGTGTTGTGGAGCGTCGAGACGGGCGCGCCCTACGTGTCGTCGCTCGTGTTCGCGAACGGGCTGCTCTTCATGGCGAACGACACCGGGATCGTCACCGCCGTGGATGCCGGGACCGGCGAGCGGGTCTGGCAGCACCGCGTGCCCGGTGTCTTCTCCGCGTCGCCCCTGGCAGCCGAAGGCCGGGTCTACTTCGTGAGCGAATCGGGGCGAACGCTTGTGATGCGCGCCGCGCGCACGCCCGAGGTGCTGGCGGAGAACGATCTGGATGCGCATCTGGTCGCGTCGCCCGCCGCCGCGCGCGGGAAGATCTTCCTGCGCGGTGACGATCGACTGTTCGCCGTAGGCGCCCGACGATGATGCGGGCGCGGGTGATGCAAAGTGTGCTGCCGGCCCTGGCAGGCGATCAAGGCCAGGCTGGATCAGCGGCGCGACTCGACGGGCGCTGCACCCACAGACGTTCCATGGTGACTGGAACCATGAACTGCGGCCTCGGCCAAGGTGACTACCGGTGGCTCCATCGCCTTGTTGGGCAGCCTGATGGCTACGAGGCGTTCTTCTGACGCGGCGCGGTATGATACCCAGCGTCCACGATGTCTCTCGCTTCCGGCACCCGCCTCGGCCTCTACGAGATCGTCGCCCCGCTTGGCGCAGGCGGAATGGGAGAGGTGTATCGCGCGCGCGACACCAGGCTCAATCGAGATGTCGCGATCAAGATCCTGCCCGAGGTCTTCGCGAACGACGCCGAGCGGCTCACGCGCTTCGAGCGCGAAGCGAAGACGCTGGCGGCCCTCAATCACCCGAACATCGCGCACATTCACGGTCTCGAAGAATCCACTGGCGTGCGCGCGCTGGTGATGGAGCTCGTCGAGGGCGAGGATCTGTCCGCGCACATCGCGCGCGGACCGATGCCGCTTGCCGGCGCGCTTGCCATCGCACGACAAATTGCCGATGCGCTCGAAGCGGCGCATGAGCAGGGGATCGTCCATCGCGATCTGAAGCCGGCCAATATCAAGGTCCGCGTCGACGGCACCGTGAAGGTGCTCGACTTCGGCCTCGCGAAAGTCTGGACCCAGGACTCAGGACCCGGGACCCCGGACGCGATGAACTCCCCCACCCTCACCGCCCGGGCGACGCAGATGGGGATGATCCTCGGCACGGCCGCCTACATGGCGCCCGAACAGGCCAAGGGCAAAGTCGTCGACAAGCGCGCCGACATCTGGGCCTTTGGCGTGGTCCTGTACGAAATGCTGACCGGCCGGCGCGCGTTCGAGGGCGAGGATATCTCGACGACGCTCGCCGCGGTGTTGATGCGCGATCCGGACCCCACCGCGCTGCCGGCGGGCACGCCAGCGCCGATTCGCGCACTCATCTCGCGGTGCTTGATGAAAGACCCACGCCAGCGGCTGCGCGATATCGGCGATGGGCGCCTCGCGATCGACGAACTGCTGTCCGGCACGTCACCCGCGCCGGGCACGGTCGTGGCGCCATCGGCCGTGGCGCCGCGGGCCACGTGGCGCCGCCTGCTGCCCTGGAGCCTCGCGGCCGTGTTCGCGATGGCGGCGGCCGTCCCCTATGTCCGCGGCGGACCGGCGCCGGCGGCCAGTCGACCGGTGCACGTCGAGATCAACCTGCCGGCCGATGTCGAGTTCTTCAGCGGTCCGAGCCTCTCGGCGGACGGATCGAAGATCGCCTTCGTCGGCATGCGCCTGGGAATGCGGCAAGTCTACACGCGCTCACTCGACGGGAAGGACGTTCGACCCATCGCCGGCACGGAAACCGCCGTGACCGTCGCGCTGTCGCCCGACGGCAGCAGGGCGGCCTTCGTGACCACTGACACGCGGCTGAAACGCGTGGCCTTCGCCACGGCCATCGTCGAGCCGCTGGCCGACGGCGCGTCGATTTATTCGGGTCTGGCGTGGACCGGCGACGGATCCATCGTGTTCAGCCGAGGCGATCGCCTCGTGTTGCGGTCTCGCGACGGCGAGGAACGGGAGCTTGCGAAGGTTGACGAGGCCGCGGGCGAAGTCTCGCTGTCCTGGCCGGTGGTGGTGGCCGGAGACCGCACGGTGCTGTTCGTGTCCCGCCGAAGAAGCCCGGGCGGCGTGCAATCCCGGCTGGAGGCGGTCCCGACGAGCGGCGGGGCGCGGCGCGTCGTGCTCGATGGCGCGGGACAACCGGTGTTCGCCTCGGCAGACCGCGTCATGTTCGAGCGCGGTGGCGCGCTCTTTGTCGCGCCCTTCAATGCCGCGCGCGCGGAAACAGCCGGCGCGCCGGTGCGCCTGGCCGAGACCGCGGCCGTAGGATCGACCGGTGGTGTGGGCATTGCCGTCGCGCCCTCTGGCGCGCTGCTTGTCGCCCCGCCATCGGTGTTCGAAAGCCGCCTGCTCTGGGTGTCGACGGCCGGCGTCGAACGCCCCATCCGCGGCCCCGCCCGTGGTTTTCTGAACCCGCGGGTCTCGCCCGACGGACGGCTGATCGCGTTCTCGGAGGCCGGAACGATCTGGACGCTCGATCCCGAGCGCAATACCGTCACCCGCGTGTCCGCCAGCCGCGACCCGAGCGTGGGGTTTCCCTTATGGTCTCGCGACGGCAAGCGCCTCTATTACCGTTCGGCTGAGGGCCTCCGGCTTCAGAGCGCGGACGGCGAGGGTGCCTCGACGCTCCTCCCGAACACCGCCGCGACCGACTACCCGAATTCGATCTCGCCCGATGGGTCGACGCTGGTCCTGCTCCGGCTCGCGCCGGAAACCGGCGGCGACATCTACACGACGCCGGCCGGCGGCGGCGAGGTGACGCCACTGCTCGTGACGCCAAGTTACGAGGGCGGAGCCCAGGTGTCGCCGGACGGCCAGTGGCTCCTCTACGTGTCGAACGAATCGGGCCGGATGGAAGTGGTCCTTCGACCGCTCGGCGGTCCGGACCGGAAGTGGCTCGTGTCGAGCGAGGGCGGCATGCACGCGCTCTGGAGCCGGGACGGCCGGCGGATCTTCTACCGGTCCGGCCAGCAGTTCCTCGCGGTGGACGTGACGACGACGCCCGAGGTCCGCCTGGGCAGGTCCACGGTGCTGTTTGACAAGCGGTACGCGTTCGGCCAGAACATCACGGTCCCGAACTACAGCCTCAGCGCCGACGGCCGCGAATTCCTGATGGTGGTGCAGGAGGAACCCGGCGGCCGGCACTTGAATCTGGTGCTGAACTGGCTGCAGGGACTCGGACGATAACCGGCCTGGCCTTCCATGAAGTGATACTTTCGTATCACTTCATGCGCACCGAGCTCGTCACCACGCTCAAACGGCAGGCGACAGCGCTGCTGGACCGGTTGGCCGCCGATCGGCAGCCCATCCTGATCACGCAGCATGGCGCGCCAGGCGCTTACCTGGTCGATGTCGAAAGCTACGAGCGGCTGACGCGGCGCGTGGCCGTCCTCGAAGGCATCGCGCGGGGCGAGCGCGCCATCGAACAGGGTCGGGTCATGAGCCAGGCGAAGGCCCGGGCCCGGATGGCCCGATGGCTGAAGTAGTCTGGAGCGAGCCGGCAGTGACCGACCTCGACGCCATTGCCGACTACATCGCGATTGACAACCCAGATGCCGCCAGGGCCCTGGTTCAGCGGGTCTTCACGCACGTGGAACAATTGCGGCGTTCCCCGGCCAGCGGCGCTCGCCCGCCCGAACTGCCAGGCCGCCGCTATCGACAGATCATCGAGCCGCCCTGCCGCGTGTTCTATCGGGTTGACCGGCGGAAGGTGTTCATCCTCCATGTCATGCGCGCGGAACAGCAGCTCCGCCGCAGGCGCCTGACCTGAGGTCAGCCGGCGCGCCGTGGCACAATCCGGCCCACCGACGATGAGCCGTACGCCCGGGACGCGCCTCGGTCCGTACGAAGTGGTTTCCTCCATCGGCGCCGGCGGTATGGGCGCCTGCGGCCCGCCGAGCCGAGCGAGCCTGCGAGCCGAGGCGAGGCCGCGAGAGAGAGCCTTCAGCCGCCGCGAAGCGCGAAGGCGCGGAGCGGCTGGCGTTGGGGGTGGAGCCCCAACGCCGCGACGAAGGTTGTGGGGTCCCACGAGCGCTGGGAGAAAGTTGATCCCCTCGCCCATGCCGGAGGGCACCGATGCGACTGACCGCAGGCACTCGTCTTGGTCCGTACGAGATCGTCAGTCCCATTGGGGCAGGCGGCATGGGCGAGGTCTATCGCGCGCGCGATACCAAGCTCGACTGCGACGTGGCGCTTAAAATCCTTCCGGATGTGTTCTCTGGCGATGCCGAGCGGCGGGCGCGCTTCGAGCGCGAAGCGAAGACGCTGGCGGCCCTCAATCACCCGAACATCGCGCACATTCACGGCCTGGAGGAAGGCCCTTCGACGAGCTCAGGGCAGGCGGGCGTGCGCGCGCTCGTCATGGAACTCGACGAGGGCGAGGATCTATCTGCGCACATCGCGTGCGGGCAGGGCATCATCCATCGCGATCTTAAACCCGCCAACGTGAAAGTGCGCGCTGACGGGACCGTGAAAGTCCTCGACTTCGGCCTCGCGAAAGCGCCGCGACGGCCGACGACATCATCACAGGCATGCGCGGCGCCGCGCCGGCGGCCTGGAAGGCGCGGCGATGACGACCGCCGTCGATTCGGCCGTGTTGATCGATGTGTTCCAGGAGGAACCCGGCTGGGCGCCGAAATCCGCCGATGCGCTTGACGCCGCCTCACGGGCAGGACGCCTCACCGTGTGCGACGTGGTGTGGGCCGAAGTGGCCGGCCGCTTCCCGTCCGCCGCGGATGCCGGCCGGCAGTGGCGCGGTTTCCACGAGGGCGGCAGGAACCGCCGCGACCGGGTTGTGGCCGACTTCCTGGTCGGCGCGCACGCGTTTCATCAGGCCGATGCCCTGCTGACGCGCGATCGCGGCTTCTATCGCACCCGCGTCCAGCCGCGATCGCCAGCGTGACGAACGTCACCGGCACGCCGACGCGGGTGTGGCATGACGGAACTCGCCTTCGCGCTCGACGCGGCGCGACCGGCGCGGGGGAGGCCCGGACGGGTGATATACTCCTGAGTGTATGTTGAGGTATACACATGGGCAAGCCGTTGATGATTCAGCCTGCTGACGACTCGCGTATCGACGCGCTCAAGGCGCGGCTCGGCTTGGCGACGAAGATCGGCGTGGTCCGGGCGGCGCTGCACCTGCTGGAGCAGGATGCGGCGCGGCGCGAACGGGTCGCACAGTGGCAGCGCGCGGCGCGCCGGGCCGCGTCCACGAGCCGGCGCGTGAACGCGGAGTTCCGCCCGCATTCCCGCCTCACACGCGCGTGAGCACACCCCGACGCTGGCACGTCTACGTGGTCGATCTCAGTCCGCGCATCGGGAGCAAGCCAGGCAAGCAACGCCCCTGTCTGGCCATCCAACCGAGCGAGTGATGACGCTCGATGTGGAGGAGGTGCTGGCGACCATCGAGCCGTTCGTCGAGCGGCGGCTGCGGGCGCGAGGCCTCTCGGCAGACGACGCGCCGGCCGAGGCGGCCGACGCGTGGGCGGACCAGATGCCTGTCCTGGCCGGGCTGGCTGCGGCCTCTCTTCAGGGCATGGTCGCGCTGGGTCCGCGGCGCGGGGCGCGCGCCGGTCGGTTCGGCGCGCCACGTGATCTCGTCCCGGCGCCCGCGCCGGGTCCGTGTCACGCCCGCGCCAACGGGTACAGCCTGCATGCGGCGCTGGTCGTAGCGGCCGGACAGCGGGCACGGTTGGAGCGGGTGTGCCGGTACGTCCTGCGATCGCCCGTCGCGGTCGAGCGTCTGCGTCTGACCGCCGATGGACAGGTACGGCTATCGCTGCGCCAGCGCTGGCGCGACGGGACCACCGATGTCGTGTTTGACCCGGTCGAGTTCCTGGGACGCCTGGCCGTATTGGTGCCACGGCCACGGGTCAACTTGCTCTTGTACCACGCCCCTCGACTACACTCGGGGCGTCCTGAGCAACGCCGAAGGACGGCGTGCTCGGCGCGCGATCGGCCTGGCGACGAGACGTGGTTCCCGCGGATCGGTCAGGCGCCGGCGATCTCGGGCGCGAGGTGTTGGACCAGGACGAGGGTCCCGCCGACCCACCCGCCACCGGCAGCCCCAGACGACAGGGAGCCCGAGGGCAGCAGTGGGCCGCGCTCATGCAGCGGACGTTCGGGTTCGATGTCCTGGCGTGCCCGCGGTGCGGCGGGCGGTTGCGCCTCGTCGCCCTCATCGAACAGGCCGCGGTCGTGACCCGCATCCTCGGGCATCTCGGCCTGTCGACCGCGGTCCCGGAGGCGCGGCCCGCGCGCGCACCGCCCGGCCGCCCTCTCACGGGCGCCCCGGATCAGGACGACCTCGCCGTCTTCACGTCGTCATCATGAGGCGGACAAATCCGCCGACGCGCCGGAGGTGTGCGCGGGTGGCGTTGAAACTGGCTTCCGGTCATGTCCATCCGCTTGATTCGCCACAGTGGAAGGGCTAATGTGCGCTGTCTGAGGGCGTGCCGAGGCGCCGGGGGCAGAATCTGGGTCTGATAGCGGGCCTTATGTTGCCTGGGAACCCTCTAATGTTTCCTATCCTCGTTAGGCCACACGGACAAAGCTTGCCCTGTTCCAAGGAGAGAAAGTGAACCAGAATCAGCTCGATCCCCCGGCGAAAAACCTCATCATTGTCCCGGGACATGCCGTGTATGCGGGTGCTTCCGCCGCCGACGCATACTTCGGTGGAAAGTGGGTCGGTACGTACAAGGGAGCTTCGGGATATCGATTCGACGACGAAGTGCCGCTCTACGTGCGTCATGTGCAGCGTGGCATCAATCTGGCTCATGACGATCCAGCGGCGCTCCTTATGTTCTCAGGTGGAAAGACGCGAAAGGACACCCTCAATTCGGAGGCCGGAAGCTATCTTGCGCTCACGGAGCAACTCGATTGGTTCGGCTGTCGTACAGAGGTACTGTTGCGTACTCGTGTGGAGGAGTTCGCGACCGATTCCTTCGAGAACCTGCTCTTTTCAATTCAATTGTTCGTCCTTCTTCATCCGAAGCAGTCCTATCCGAGACGCGTTACGGTGGTCGGGTTGCGCTTCAAAGAAGCAAGGTATTTGTTTCACGCGGAGACGATTGTGGCCAAGGGAATACATGGTATCCCGCCCTTTGTATTCCGCTATGACGGAGTCAACGACGTTCCGGACTATGTGTTAGCGGCCGGCTCCCGGGACGGTGAAGAGTTGACATTCCAACAGTTTCGTCGCTGGCCACTTGGCAGCGAGGGAGAGTTACTCGCGAAGAAGCAAAGCCGCGATCCTCACGGTTCATACGCTCTTCGACCCTATCCTCGATGAGCTTCGCCATAACTCCGGATTCAATGGGAACGTCGGAGAGACATGAGTTACCGGTTCGGGGCAGAATGGGTGTTCGTTAGGCGGCTCACCCGTTTGCGATAGGCCGTTCCGAATCCGCAGAGGACCAGATAGCGATCATGCCGACTAAAGACTTGGCCTCATATGCAGAGCAGATAGCAAGCGTTGCATCCTCGCTTCTAACTCCGGATGTCTTGCTCAGCGCAAGTGTCTTAACAGCGATAGCAGGATTCGTTGGCCGCATAGCGTGGTCTGGGGGCGCGGCCCTTACGCGCTGGTTCCAAAGCTGGCGCTTGAGAAGCGTTCGGAGCCACACTATTGCACTCGCGAGAACACGTATGCCCTTTGAAGCAAAGACGATTTCGCCCTTCTGTTTGATCATCCGGTACGGAACGGATAGCTACATCCAGCACATGGCCAGTGATCGTGAAAGGCAAGATGGCAAACTGCAGAATCGAAAAATTAAGGTCCCCATCTCGTTGAACCCAGACGGATCAGCGAACTTTGAGTTGCGAATACCAATACATGGGCGATTGGGAACGCAGTTCAAATGCTTTGTCGACATTACTGATGAACACAAGGTGAGCGATGTGATGAACTTCTTGCACGGCTGCCCAAGCATTGCCGAGCCCGAGGTTTCATCAAGCGCTTTTCACCGTACTCGGATCTTCTTTCTTCTGAAGGACTTCGCAGTCCTAACCGCAATCGATGGCCTGAAGAACAACATGTGCTTTCCGCACTAGCCCCAGTACAAGCGCGTTTGCGGATCGGCGTGTAAGCGAAAGGCTCGAAATGCCCGTACCTGAGAGCAGACGTTCAGGCGACCAAACCAGAACGCGCTGCCCCAGGAAGGACATGTCGAGTGAAGACGAGTCGACACCAACCACTGGCGCGTCGCAAACACCGGATCGCGCGGCGGCGGCGGCCGCGGACCTGGACCGCGCAAGCGACGCCGATGTACCTGGCGACGCACGTGCAGTACGAACACAGTGACCTGGTGCGCGGGCTGGACAGCGGGGGCATCGGCGCGATGCATCAGTTGGCGCGGCACACGGGGTTGGTGGCGGCGATCGATCAGCACGTGCAGGTGTTGAAGGTGCATCTGCCGTATCACGAATCGGATCACGTGATCGGCCTCGCGTACAACGTGCTCTGCGGCGGGACGTGTGTGCAGGACATCGAGCGGCGTCGGCAGAACGAGGGGTATCTCGACGCGCTCGGCGCCCAGCGCATTCCGGATCCGACGACCGCCGGCGATTTCTGCCGGCGGGTCGATGCCGCGGCGATCGACGGCTTGCAGACGGCGATCAACGAGACGCGCGTGCGCGTCTGGCGGGCCCAACCGGCGGCGGTCTTCGACGAGGCCATCATTGACGCCGATGGCACGTGGGCGGAGACGACGGGCCAGTGCAAAGAGGGGATGGACAGCGCCTACACCGGCGTGTGGGGGTATCACCCGCTGGTGGTGTCCTTGGCGAACACGAGCGCGCCGCTCTTCTTGGTGAACCGAAGCGGCAACCGGCCCTCATCGGAAGGCGCCGCCGAGCGCTTCGATCAAGCAGCAGCGCTGTGTCGGGGCGCCGGCTTTCGGCAGGTCACCTTCCGCGGTGACACGGATTTCACGCAGACACGTCACCTGGATCGGTGGGACGCCGCTGGGGTGCGTTTCGTGTTTGGCTGTCTGAGGGCGTGCCGAGGCGCCGGGGGCAGAATCTGGGTCTGATAGCGGGCCTTATGTTGCCTGGGAACCCTCTAATGTTTCCTATCCTCGGGTCCCCGAAGGCACCTGCGGTCTGGCGCAGGCGAGCGACATCCTCGTGGATCAGATCCTGGCGTGGGACAATTCGCTGTTCCGCAAGGATCTTGGCCGGCTGCCGGAAGCCCAACGCGACGAGGTACGGCGCGCGCTGCGGGAATTCCTGGATGTCTCCTAATCCTAAGCGCGCGTCAGTACGCCCTCGTCGTGCGCCGCGGCCAGGCCCGCGCACAACTGCCGCGCGATCTCGACCGCCTTGTCCTCGGGCAGGCGTCTGATGCGCCGAAGCAGCGAGGCGAGATCCTCCCCGTCGACGTATTCCATCGAGAGGAAGTGGCGCTCGTCAATCTGGCCGATGTCGAAGACTCGGCAGACGTTTGGATGCGTCACCCGCAGCGACATGCGGACTTCGTTCAGGAACCGGCCGGCGGCTTCGGTTCGGCGCGGCGTGTTCGCGCGGGCCGGCGCGACCGCCGGTGCCGGACTGGTGGCGGTGTTGCCCGATGCCGGCAACGGTGCGCCGCACGCCCCGCAGAATCGCTGCTCGCCCCCGGTGTCCAGGGCGCGCCCGCACGACGGACACTGGATATTCAAGGCGGCGTGCCACGTGGTCGGGTTGATCGGCCGCAAGCGCCTGCCCTCAGATCGCCCGGCGCGCCGTGGCATAATCGGGCTCACCAACGATGAGCCTCACGCCCGGGACACGCCTTGGTCCGTATGAAGTGGTTTCGGCCATCGGCGCCGGCGGCATGGGCGAGGTGTATCGCGCGCGCGACACCAAGCTCAACCGCGATGTCGCGATCAAGGTATTACCCGACGCGTTCGCGCAGGACGCCGAACGGCTCGCGCGATTCACGCGCGAAGCGCGGACGCTCGCATCGCTGAACCATCCGAACATCGCGCAGATCTACGGCATCGAAGACCGCGCCATCGTCATGGAACTGGTCGAGGGCGAGGACCTGTCGGCGCACAGCGCCCGCGGACCGCTGCCGCTGGCCGAGGCGCTGCCCATCGCGCGCCAGATCGCCGACGCGCTCGAAGCCGCGCACGAGCAGGGCATCGTCCATCGCGATCTCAAACCCGCGAACGTGAAAGTGCGCGCCGACGGCACGGTGAAGGTGCTCGACTTCGGCCTCGCCAAGGCGATGGACCAGGCCGGCGCCGGCGCATCGGCGGACGCGATGAACTCGCCGACCCTCACGGCGCGGGCCACGCAGATGGGCATGATCCTCGGCACGGCCGCCTACATGGCGCCCGAGCAGGCCAAGGGCAGACCGGTCGATCGGCGCGCCGACATCTGGGCCTTCGGCGTCGTCCTGTACGAAATGCTGACGGGCGAGCGCGCGTTCAAGGGCGACGACATCTCCGAAGTGCTCGCGACCGTGCTCAAGACCGAGCCCGACTGGCACGCGCTGCCTGCCGGCACCCCGGCGTCCGTTCGCCGGTTGCTGCGCCGGTGTCTCGAAAAAGATCCGCGCAAGCGGTTGAGTGCCATCGGCGACGCGCGGCTGGAGCTCGACGAGCGCGAGCCCGCGATGACCGCGGCTGACGCGCCGACCACGCCCGCTCGCCGATCGATCGGCCTGGCGTCCGCCGCCGGCATGGTCGCGGTCGCGATCCTCGCCACCATCGGCCTCACGCGCGTGCTGTCGCCATCCACCGAGCCATCAAGCCAGGGCGCCGCCACGCACCTCAGCATTGCGCTGCCCGATGGCGACGAAGTGACCGACACGAACCTGCTGCCGCTGGCGATGTCACCGGACGGCACGCGGGTCGCGTACGTGGCCTTACGGGACGGCGTGCGGCGCCTGTTTCTGCGGCATCTCACGGACCCCACCCCGGTGGCGCTCGTGGGCACCGAGGGCGCCCGCAGTCCCTTTTTCTCGCCGGACGGCCAATGGATCGGATTCTTCGCGCAGGAAAAACTGAAGAAGGCCGCGGTGGCCAGCACGGCCGTTCAGATCATCACCGACAACGTCGCCGATCCGCGCGGCGGCACGTGGAGCCCCGACGACACGATCTACTTCGCGCCGACCAACGTGTCGGGCCTCTGGAAAGTGCCGGCCTCCGGAGGGACCGCGAGCGAAGTGACACGCCTCGATCGCGCGCGCGGCGAGGTCAGCCACCGGTGGCCGCAGGTGCTGCCTGACGGCAAGGCGCTGCTCTTTTCTTCATGGACCGGGCCGGGACCGGACGAGCGCGCAATCATCGTGCAGGCGCTCACGACTGGAGACCGGCATGTGCTCGTGCCCGGTGGCGACACGCCGCGCTATCTGCCCGCCGGCTACCTCACATACGGCCGCCTCGATACGTTGTTGGCCGTGCCGTGGAACCCATCGCAGACGGAGGTCGGCAATATCGCCCCGATCTCGCTGCCGGAGTTTCCGAGGATCGAGAACGAGGGGGCCTCCGACTACGCGGTGTCGACCAACGGCACGCTGGCCTACGTGGCGGGCGGCGCGGCGCGTTATGCGCAACGCATCGTCTGGGTCGATCGCGCGGGCGCCACCGAGGCCCTGCCAATGCCCGAGCGCGACTACGAGGCCGTCGGCCTGTCGCCAGACGGCCAGCGCGCGGTCGTCCAGATCCGCGAGGGCACGATGGGTCTGTGGCTCTACGATTTCGCTCGCCACACGCTGACGCCGTTTGCCACGACCGGCGGGAGCAGTCAGGGGGCCGTCTGGACGCCAGACGGCCGGCGTATCCTTTACCGCGGCACCCGCGGCGGCACGCGGAACATTTATTGGAAATCGGCCGACGGCTCCGGCGACGAGGAACGCCTGACGACCAGGGAAGATGTGATCCAGACGCCCGCGTCGGTGTCGGCCGACGGGCAATGGCTCGTCTTCACCGAAGGGGGCGTCGGCGGCGGCAGTGTGCGGACGATGCGCCTTCAAGGAGACCGTACGCCACGCCAACTTGTCAGGCCGGGGTGGAACGGCCAGGTCTCGCCGGACGGCCGGTGGCTGGCCTACCAGTCGGACGTGTCTGGACAGGCCGAGGTGTACGCCGTGCCGTTTCCGGGCCCGGGTCCGCGCATTCCGATTTCGGCGAACGGCGGCATCGACCCCTTATGGTCTCGCGACGGACGTGAATTGTTCTACACCAGGGGGGAGAAAATGATGGCCGTCACGGTCGCGCCGGGCGCGACGTTGTCGGTCACCGCACCGCGCGTGCTGTTCGAGGGACGGTATCGCCCGAGTTTAAATTCCCTCACGGCGTTCGCCGTGTCGGCCGACGGCCGCCGGTTCCTGCGCGTCCAGCAGGTACAACCCGATCGGCCCGTGACGCGCATCGACGTCGTCCTGAACTGGCTGGCGGAGTTCAAGGCGCCAGGCGTGGCGAAGTAAACCCATGGCGATCACGACGATCCAGAAAAACCCCGCTGCCTGATCGGCGCCCGCGTGGTAGGCTGTATACACTGTCACATACACGAATACACATGACGACCATCCTGTCCGTGCGCATCGATCGTGAAACCAAGAAGCAGCTTGAGGCGCTCGCCAAGGAGGCCCGCCGGTCGAAGTCGTTTCTGGCCGCCGAGGCGATTGCCGCGTTCGTCGAGGCGGAGCGCTGGCAACTGGCGGAGATTCGCGGTGGTCTTGATGACCTCGATCGCGGCCGTTCGGTCGTCCATGCAGACGTCGCCACCTGGCTTCACTCATGGGGCAAGAAGCGCGAACGCAAGGCGCCGCGCGGGTGACCATCGTCTGGTCGCCGCGGGCGATCGCGCACCTGGCCGCGCTTCGAGCGCACATCGCGCGTGACAATCCGGAGGCGGCCGCCCAAATCGCCGCCACACTCCTTTCGGCCGTCGAACAGTTGGCCGATTTCCCGAGCCTTGGCCGGCCCGGCAGGGTCAGCGGCACGCGGGAGTGGGTCGTGGCCGGCACGCCGTACCTGATTCCGTACCGGCTGCGAGGCAACCGCCTGGAAATCGTGGCCGTCTTTCATGGGCGCCAGAAGTGGCCGGCGCGCCTGTAGTCGGTCGCGAACCTGCCCCCGATTCGAGCTCGAACCGTGCGACCTCGTCGTTGAGGGCCCCACGCTGGCTGAACGCATCGCCCAGGGTCCGGTCCCGTGGCGCGATGCCCTCGCGATCGCCCGCCAGATCGCCGACGTGCTCGATGCCGCCCACGCGCACGGCGTCGTCCACCGCGATCTGAAGCCGGCCAACATCAAGCTCACGAGCGACGGGCAGGTCAAAGTGCTCGACTTTGGCCTGGCCAAAGCAGTTCAGACCGAAGGCGGATCCGCCGGCCCTGAAGGGCCCGCCTACACTGACGCTGCGAACTCCCCCACGCTCACGGCCCGCCTCCACCCAGGTTTCGGCGAGGCAGGCACGCAGATGGGCATGATCCTCGGCACGGCGGCCTACATGGCGCCCCAGCAGGCCCGCGGCCGGCCGGTCGACAAGCGCGCTGACGTCTGGGCGTTCGGGTGCGTGCTCTACATGGTGACGGGCCGTCGCTTGTTCGCCGGCGAGGACCTGACCGAAACGCTCGCCTCAGTGGTGAAGGAAGAGCCCGATTTGAGCGCCGCGCCCGTTGAAGTGCGGCGCCTCCTCAAGCGGTGCCTGGAAAAGGATCCGAAGAAACGGCTGCGCGATATCGGCGGTGCGTGGGACCTGCTGGACGACCGGGCCACCACCACGACGCCCGCCACGACGCGCGCTTCGGCCTCAATGGCCGTGCCCTGGATGCTTGCCGCGGTGGGGCTCGTCGCGGCAGGACTCCTGGCCTTTGTCCATTTTCGCGAGACGCCGACCATTCCTCCGGCGACGCAGTTTCAGGTGTCCTGGCCGGTTGGCGCCGCCGGCGCCGCGGGTGGCGGCCGGTTCTTCGCCCTGTCGCCAGACGGTCGCCACCTGGCCATCGTCAGCCAACACGTGATCTGGGTCCGTTCGCTTAACGAAGTCGATCCCGGTCTTTGCCGACGGCCGCCGCCTGGCACTTGGCGTCCGATCATGGCCGTTCCGGTTTCCTCAGGAGCCGGCGGGAGTTTCCAGAACGGCGCGCCCCGGGCCCTGTTCGGATCGATCCCAACGGTCGGCAACGTTCACCGCTTCACCTGTCAGCCCTCGGCGGATGGTCAGCGATTCCTCGTCGCCCTCCCGGTCGAGGCCTCGGCCAAGCCGATGACCGTGGTCCTGAACTGGCAGCAGGCGCTCCAGCGATAGCGTCCGCCGCCGCTGGCTCCGACCGGTGGGTCGCCTATAATACGCGTGCCCTCAATGAGTCTCACGCAAGGCACACGCCTCGGTCCCTACGAAATCGTCGGTCCCCTTGGCGCCGGCGGCATGGGCGAGGTGTATCGCGCGCGCGACACCAAGCTCAACCGCGATGTCGCGATCAAGGTATTACCAGAGGCGTTCGCGCAGGACGCGGAACGGCTTGCGAGATTCACGCGCGAAGCGAAGACGCTGGCGGCCCTCAATCACCCGAACATCGCGCACATTTACGGCCTGGAGGAAGGCCCTTCGACGAGCTCAGGGCAGGCGGGCGTGCGCGCCATCGTCATGGAACTGGTCGAGGGCGAGGACCTGTCCGCGCACAGCGCCCGCGGACCGCTACCGCTGGCCGAGGCGCTGCCCATCGCGCGCCAGATCGCCGACGCGCTCGAAGCCGCGCACGAGCAGGGCATCGTCCATCGCGATCTCAAACCCGCGAACGTGAAAGTGCGCGCGGACGGGACCGTGAAAGTCCTCGACTTCGGCCTCGCCAAAGTCTGGACCCAGGACTCAGGACCCGGGACCCGGGACGCGATGAACTCGCCGACCCTCACGGCGCGCGCCACGCAGATGGGCATGATCCTCGGCACGGCCGCCTACATGGCGCCCGAACAGGCCAAGGGCAGAGCGGTCGACAAGCGCGCCGACATCTGGGCCTTCGGCGTCGTCCTGTACGAAATGCTCGCCGGCCGGCGCGCATTTGAAGGCGAGGACATCTCGACGACGCTGGCCGCGGTGCTGATGCGCGATCCGGAGTGGGGCTCGCTCCCGAAGGACACGCCGCCGGCGCTCAGGAAACTGATTCATCGATGCCTCGAGCGGGATCCGAAAGCGCGGCTGCGCGATATTGGCGAGGCGCGTCTTCTCCTGGCCGATTCCGAGGCGATGCGCAGCCAGCCGGCAGCGGAGGCAGCCCCCGTGGCGTCGTCGCCAGCCGCGCGACTGCCGTGGATCGTCGCCGCCGCGGGCGTCATCGCCGCGGGGGTTTTCGGCGTGTTATTGACACGGCCGGCGTCATCCGGCTCTGGCGAACGCATCGAAGCCTCGCTGGCGCCGCCACCCGGCCATGCGATCGGCGTGGGATTCGCGCTGTCGCCAGACGGACGCCGGCTCGTGATGGAGATCGAAAACGACGAGACCGGCGCAATCGGGCTGTGGCTGCGCGAACTGGCGAGCGGCACGCCGGCCAGGATTCCAGGCACCGATGGTGGGATGCTGCCGTTCTGGTCGCCGGACGGGACGGAGATCGCGTTCTTCGCCGAGGGCAAACTGAAGAAGACGGACCTGCAGGGCAGCCCCCCGCAAGTCATCTGCGACGCGCCGTCGCCGCGCGGCGGCGCGTGGGGCCCGGACGGCACGATCGTGTTCGCCGGGTCGTTCCGGAAGGGACTCGAAACCGTCCGTGCCGGCGGGGGCACTCCGACGCCGCTCACCACCCTCGATGAAGCCAGGCACGAGAAGAGCCACCGCTGGCCCGTGTTTCTCCCCGGTGGCAGACATCTCCTGTTTCTGGCTCAGACGGGCGAAGCCACCTCCAAGGACGACGCGAGTACGATCGAGGCGCTCACGGTCGCCACCGGCGCGCGGACCCGCCTGGTGGCGGCGAACTCGTCGCCCCTCTACTCCGCGGGCGGGTTTCTGCTCTTCTGGCGCGAGGGCGCATTGCGCGCACAGGCTTTCGATGCCGACCGCCTCGCCGTGTCTGGCGCCGTCTTCCCGGTCGCGACGGGCGTGGCGTTTGATGTGAACGAGTACGCGCATGCCAGCATCTCGGCCGCTGGCACGCTTGTGTATTCAACGGCCGACGCGGCCAGCCGCTCGAACCTCGTCCTGGTCGATCGAGCCGGCCGTCAGGTCCGGTCGATCGCCGACTCGGTGCTGGTCGAAGGCGGGCTGGCGCTGTCGCACGACGGCACGCGGCTGGCGGCGGCGATCACGGCCGACGGTGCGCGCGACACCGACATCTGGATCTACGACCTGGGGCGGGGCACATCGGGTCCGCTGACGTTCGACGAGGGCGGCGACCGATATCCCATCTGGTCCACTGACGATACGCAGATCCTCTACACGAATGACCGCAAGAACGACGGCATCATCTTTCGCAGGTTTGCGGACGGGCACGGCCAGCCGGAGCAGGTGGCCACCAATGTCTCCGGCGCGTGGTCCTGGGGCTGGTCCCGCGACAGCCGGTGGCTCGTGGTCGGCGCCGTCGCCGACGCGACGGGCTACGACCTCTTGCGATACGACGTGGAGAATCAGACATTCACGCCGCTCGTGAATACACCGTTCAACGAACAGTCCGGCGCGTTGTCTCCCGATGATCGCTGGCTGGCCTATCAGAGCGACGAGACAGGCCGATCCGAGATCTACGTGCGGTCTCTCGCGGGCGACGCGGGGCGCTGGCGGATTTCGAGCCTCGGAGGCGCGACGCCGCTCTGGCGGCGCGACGGCCGCGAACTGTATTTCCTGACCCCACTGGGCCAGTTGATGGCCGTGGTGATTGAATCAGGCGTCGCGTTTCGCGCGTCGGCGCACCACGAGTTGTTCCGGGCCCACTTCAGGTTCGCCGGTCGCGAGTACCGTGCGTACGCGCCTTTTCGGGATGGGCAGACCTTCGTGATCGACGTCCTGAAGGAACGCAGCACCACGCTGCTGACGCTGGTCACCAACTGGACGGCGTCCGCCGGCGCGAAGAAGTAGGACCATGCCTCCCGTCGGGCCCGGGTAGAATCTGGACTCTATGTCATTGACAACTGGCTCGCGCCTCGGCCCGTATGAAATCACCGGCGCCATCGGCGCCGGTGGCATGGGCGAGGTCTATCGCGCGCGCGACACCAAGCTCAACCGCGATGTCGCGATCAAGGTATTACCCGAGGCGTTCGCGCGGGACGCGGAACGGCTTGCGAGATTCACGCGCGAAGCGCAGACGCTGGCCGCGCTGAACCATCCCAACATCGCGCAGATCTACGGCATCGAAGAGCGCGCCATCGTCATGGAACTGGTCGAGGGCGAGGACCTGTCGGCGGTCATTTCACGCGGGCCGATGCCCCTGGCTGAGGCGCTCCCCATCGCGCGCCAGATCGCCGACGCGCTCGAAGCCGCGCACGAGCAGGGCATCATCCATCGCGATCTCAAACCCGCGAATGTGAAAGTCCGGGCCGACGGCACCGTGAAAGTGCTCGACTTCGGCCTCGCCAAGGCGATGGACCCGGCGGGCGCGTCAGGCGCCGATGCGATGAACTCCCCCACCCTCACCGCGCGCGCCACGCAGATGGGCATGATCCTCGGCACGGCCGCCTACATGGCGCCCGAACAGGCGCGCGGCAGGGCCGTCGATCGACGCGCCGACATCTGGGCCTTCGGCGTCGTGCTCTACGAGATGCTCACGGGCCGGCGCGCGTTCGAGGGCGAGGACATCTCGATCACGCTGGCCAGCGTGCTGAAAGAGGACGTGCGCTGGCAGGCGCTGCCCGCGGATCTGCCGCTCCCGCTGCGCCGGCTGCTGCGCCGGTGCCTCGAGAAAGATCCGCGCAAACGCCTGAGTGCCATCGGCGACGCGCGGCTGGAGCTCGACGAACACGAGCCGGACGCCGTCACGCCGGCCGCGACCCGGATGCCCGCGCCACCGTCGCTTTTCGCACGGCTCTGGCCGGCGCTCGCCGGTGTCCTGGTGACCGCCGCGGTCGCCGCGCTCGTCTGGCCCTCGTCGCGCACCGCGTCGACCGCCGACCTCGCGCGCCTGTCCATCCTGCCGCCGCCGGGCGCGGAACTCTATCCGGATTCGAACGGCGTCGCCATTTCTCCGGACGGCACGATGGTCGCGTTCGTGGTCGGCAGCGTGACGCAGGCCCCGGAGCTGTGGGTGCGGTCGCTCGATTCGATGACGGTGCGCCGGCTCGACGACGCCAACGGCGCGGAGCTGCCCTTCTGGTCACCCGACAGCCGCCGGATCGGGTTTTTCACCCGCACCAAGTTGAAGACGATCGCCGCCTCGGGCGGCCGGGCGGAAGTCCTGTGTGACGCGCCAAACGGCCGGGGCGCCGCCTGGAGTCCGGCCAACATCATTGTCTTCGCGCCCGATGCCAGCGGCGCGCTGTTCCGCGTGCCGGCCAGCGGCGGCACGCCCGAACCGGTGACCACCCTCGACGCGGCGAAGAAGGAATTCGGGCATCGCTTTCCGGTGTTCCTGCCAGACGGCGATCACTTCCTGTTCGCGGCGCTCCCCGGCAAGGGCGGCAAGTTCGACATCTTCGCCGGATCGCTCACAGACACGTCGCGCACGTTCGTCGGATCGATGGAGAGCGCCCCGGTCTACGCCGAGCCAGGCTGGCTGCTGTACGCGCGGCAGGGCGTGCTGGCCGCGCAGCCCTTCGACCCCGGCACCCGGACAATTTCTGGCGACCCGGTGCCGCTTGAAGACGAGCCCACCAACATTCTGAACCCTGCAACGTCGTTCACGGCCGGCCGGGCGACGTCGATCTCGCGGACGGGATCGCTCGCCTACTTCTCGTTGCCGTCCGTGAATACGGCGGCCACCTGGTACGACGCGAACGGCCAGAGTACGGGCACCTTGAATCTGCCGCTGGGCCAGTATGAGGCGGCCGCCATCTCGCCCGACGGCGCGCACGCGGTCGTTGTTCGCTCCACGTCGCCCTCGGAATCCGCCTTGTGGCTGGTGGATCTGGCGCGCGGCAGCGCCTCGCCCCTGTCAACCGGGCGCGGCCGGAACGACGCGCCAGTGTGGTCGCCGGACGGCAAACGGGTGGCGTTTGCCGCCGATCGCGACGGCCCGCAGGACCTCTATGTGAAGTCGATTGACGACGCCTCACCGGAGCAACCGCTGTTTCGCTCCGAGGTGCTGTTCAAGAACCCGTCCGCCTGGTCGGCCGACGGCCAGTGGATCGTCGTGACCCAGAGCGACGCAGATACGTCGCGAAACGTCTGGTTGCTGCCCGCGTCAGGCGGCGACCTGAAGTCGCTTGTTCGGGGACCGACGCGCGACTACGGGGGGCCGATCTCGCCCGACGGCCGCTGGATCGCTTACAGGTCGGAAGCCACCGGCCGCGTCGAACTGTACGTGCAGTCGTTCCCCGAACCCAGCCGTCGGGTGCAGGTGTCGCAGCAGGGCGTCTCGAACGTCTGGTGGACGCGCGACGGGCGGCACCTCGTGTTTCTCGATGGCAACCTGCGCAACCTCTGGCGCGTGGACGTGGAACCCGGCGCGACGTTCCGTGCGAGCCCGCCGAAGCGCATCGCGACGCTTCCGCCCGGCATCGTCTGGGTGGACGCCATGCCGGATCGGCAGCGCTTTCTCGCGCTCGCGCCGGAGCGCACGGGCATCGGATCGGTGACGGTCGTGCAGCACTGGCGGGCGGCGCTCGACAAGGGGCGTTGAGATGGCCCCCACGCGGCTAATCAGGTACCGCACGAGCACGTTCGTGTCGAGCCCGATCACGACCGCCCGGCCGCCTTGCGAATGGCGTCGGTCATGCGCTCGACGCTGCCGGCACGGACGCGGATTTCCCCATCGGCGCCAATCACGAAGTCGACCGGGTCGCCGGTGCGCACACCGAGCTGCTCGCGCACCTTCCTGGGCAGGGTGATTTGCCCCTTGCTGGTGAGGGTGGCGGTTGGCATTCCTTTTATGCCGCTCCTCGAACGGGTGGAGAAGTCCGCACAGCCAGCAAGTCGTCATCGCGCACCGGCCGCACGTCGCCACCTGGGAGCGTCAGGAGTGCCTGCGTGCGCCCTGATGCGGTGACGAATTCCACCTCCAGCGCTTCACCCCCATACACCTGTACGATTGCGCCAAGATCTCCGCTGCGAAGCGCGGCTTCCGGCAGGTCCCGGAGGAGCACCACCGTATCGAGTTCATGGAAGAGTTCTGTCATGATTTCGCTCCGGGATAGGCTGTCACGAATTGTGGAAAGTCCTCACCGTTGAGGACGATCCACACGACCACGAGGCGTGCAACGCGCCCTGAAGGCCCTGGTATCGTAATCTGGCACCACATCTGGCACCACGTACTTCTGTCCCAATCGTGTCGCGCCGCCGAGCTGGACCGTCCAGTTCCGGTCGCAAATCCTGCGGCAACGCCAGCGCTCACCCTCCAGCGCTCACGCTACCGCCGGCGCCAGCCGGGTGCAGCGCGTTGTTCGGCGGCCATCTGGGATTTCTGCTCACTGCGCTACGCCACACCCTACAGGGAGCGCTCCGCTCCGCACCTCCAACAGGCCGTGCACGGCGGCTCAAGTTCTTGCCCGCACCTTCCACCGAGAACCCACACCGTGGGCCACGCATTGACGACCGGCACCTCGCCGCGAATGCCCCACACATGCTCTCCTTGGACGATTGCGGCGAAGCCCTGAGACCTGATCGACGGCTCAAGCCTGCGTTTCAGCCGCGAAGGCGCGGCCGCTTACCGCTCGGTTCCAACCGCTTGATTCGACGCGCCTTCGTCGGCTGCAAACGCTTGTTGGACAGCGCGCCACCCTGCTGCGCGATCTGCCATTCCGCCGCGACTCGATCCGCCACGTACACTTTGAGGAGCGATTGATACGGTACGTCGCGCTTGTTGGCTAACGCCTTCAGATCGTCGAGCAACGGCGCTGGCAACCGCAATGAGATGGTCTCGGTCGACGGCTTGAGATTCGGAAACCTCACGAACTCTGCCCTCGACCAATCGACATACTGCGTCGAATCGTGCGTCTCCCAAAACCGGCGTTCTGCGGCTTCGGACCTAAACTGAGGAATCGCTTTCAGATCGCGCTTTTGCTTGGGCATAGATCCTCCGTTCTGGACGGCTGAGCGGCCGTGCCGAAATCACGCGCACCCGATTGGCACGCGCGGTAAACACGACGGCGAGTTGACGAGCCGCATCCGTTCGGCCGAATGCCAGAAACCGCGACTCTGCAACGTGCTTCAGGGCTACCGCGAGCACCAGCGGTCGATTCAGGAGAACCTGCTCGGCTTCGGCCTGGCGGACCTTATGACGGAGCCAGTTCTTGTCCGAGTTCCCCGCGTCCCACTCGAAGCCATCCAGCTCCGCGATGAACTCGTCGAGGATGCCCCCCATGTCGTCATGTATATGACAATCCTATACATCAGTCAAGGCGAGCCGTCACCTCGACCGCGCTATCAACGCCCGGCTTCAGCCGCGGCGGCGCTCATGATGGCACGAGACGAACGGCGCGCCGGCTCCATTCGTTTGTGAGGCCGTCAACGCCTCGCCTGCCAGACGGTCGGATCTCTGTGGCCATGCACGACGCCAAGAACCAGAACCTGTTCGGCGACAACCTCGAAATAGATGCCGTACGGAAACCGCTGAATGAGCGCCCGCCGGATAGCCCCGTGGACTTGGGGAAACAGCCCAGGCTGACGGCCAACCCGCTCAATGACCTCGTCGAGGGCCGCCCGAAACTCATCACCCAGCCCCGCACGTCGGCTCTCGTACCAGCGCCGCGCATCGCGAACCTCGGCTTCGGCCTGGGGTCGAAAAACGACCGGCAGATTCATCTGTCGACCGAGAGCCTTCGGCGAACCTCCGACCATGGAATAGCGGTGGACGGGTCTGCGTCATGTTCGGCGCGGCGACGCTCGAACTCCAGAACCTGTGCGGGCGTCAGGTCGACGACGGCCTCCCGAGCCGAATCGTCGAGGCTCTCCCAGAGTGCCATCGCCAAGTCCGCCCGCTCGCCTGCGGGAAGCTTCAACAGTGATGCGATGACTTCTGGTGCCATGGGGCCATCCTGCCATGAGTTCTTCGAGTCAGCAAGGTCATCGTGTTGAGGCCCAACGCCAGATTTCAGCCGCGGCGGCTCATGATCCCACAGCCGCCGACGGCTGCAAGCTGCTGTTAGAGGGTACTCCTGGGCGCAGTGACGGGAGGATCCGATGCGCGCCTCTTCGATGGATGTGCGGGAACGCGTGCTCCGCGACAGCGATGCCGGCCTGCGGGCCGGCGCGGTCGCGGAGCGCTCCCACGTGAGCGGCTCGTGGGTACGGTGGCTGAAGCCGCGGCGGCGCAAGACCGGGGACATTGGGCCACGGCCGCAACGGCACGGCCCGCGGCGCACACTTGACTCCCACGTCCACACGCTCGCGGCGCTCATCGCGGAGCCGCCCGATCGCACCCTCGTCGAGTGGCAGGAGGCGCTCGGGATTTCGAGTCTGCCCACCCTCTGCCGCGCCGTGAAGGCGCTGGGGTTGAAGGGTTAAAAAAAACGGGTCTTCACGGAATCGAGTGGGTGAATTTTAGCATTTTTCGGTCGTCAGCCCTGAATGTGTGAGTATCAGACGAGCGTGGTGAATCGTGTGGTGGAGGGGTACCCACCGGCGCCCACCTGCCTGCGTGAGAAGCGCGCAGGCGGTCGCCCGTGGATAACCGGTGGTCGAAGTCTGCGTCGGTTACAGTTTCGGCAGCATGCAGGTGAGAACCTTCAGCCGCAGGTATTCTTCGTCGCGCAGTCCGTATGCTCGACGCTGAATCACGCGGATTTTGTTGTTCAGTCCTTCCACGAACCCGAGCGAGACCTTGTTCTCTGGCCTGCAGTAGGCGGCGATCCCGTCCCAATGCCGATCGATCATCGCGGCGAATTTCTCGTAGGGTTTGAGCCGTTGCCACTTAAGACTCGCCCGCCAGTTCTCGAAGAATCGCCGCGCCCAGCCCTCGCGTTCGTAGTCCCAGAGCTGACCGAAGGACTCCCTGAGCAGGTACGCCGTGTTCAAGCGCTTGTTGGCCGTCAGCACCTTCTTGAGCGCTTGGCGGCCTTTGAGCGTGAGGTTCTCGCGACGCGAAAGCAGTGTGTACTTCTGGCCCTTGATGTAGCTTCGATCCTGGCCGCTGAGTCTGCGGTACTCGGACTTGCGCACCTCGTCGAGCGCATCGCCCAGGTGGCGCATGATGTGGAACTTGTCGTACAGAATCGCCGCCCGAGGGGCTCGTGCCGTTGTCACGGTGTGAAACGGCTTCCACATGTCCATCACGGCCAGACGAATCCCACGGCTCTTCTTCTCGTCGAGCCAGTCGTAGAACAGCGCCATACTTGCCTCTTTCCGATCCTGCCCCCCAAACCAGATCGGACGTTTTCGAATCAGGTTGCTCACCACGATGCGATAGGTATGGCCCTTGCGGATCGAGATCTCGTCGATGCCGATGGCGTTCGGTCCTGGCGTGCCCGCACGGGCCAGTTGCGCCCGCATGTACTGCATCTCCAGAGTCTTGATCGTCTCCCAGTGAAGCTTGCATTCCTCGGCGATATCCTTGATGGTGGCCTGCCGGCAGCGCCGCCCCACATAGTAGGAAAAACGCTTGGTATAAAACGGGTTGTCCGCCAGGAAGTTGAGCCGCTCGCGCTTCACGTGCCCGCAACGCTTGCACAGCACGCGACGCACTTCGATCTCCAAAAAGATGCGCGCGTCGCCACACGGCAGATCGCGAACGCGCCGCGTCCGCCGGTCGTACCAACCCCGGTCCACTCGAGCGCAGCAACCGCAGACCGTTTTTTTGAGCGCCGGTTGAGGGTGATGATGCGTGCCTTCGGATCACCGAACACGCCGCGTACCGTGCTTTGCGGACGAAAACCGGGGAAGGCATAGGCATCCCACAGCCGCCGCTGTCGCTTCGCTGAATTGGCCATCCGGAAATCCTCTCAGTTTCGAGCCGCCCAGAAAACATCAATCTTCACTCTGAAAATGCTCGATTTACCCCCTCAATTCACCCACTCGATTCCGTGAAGACCCAAAAAAACGATACGCCCCAGCGAGCACAGCCGGCCTGACAGTGCGACAGCGCGGACCGAGTGGCAACCGTGCGCGCCGACGTGGGACCCCGCGCCCCTCGTCTTCCTCGACGAAACGGGCGTCACCACGCATGTGTTGCGGCGCGACGGCCGCGCCGCGCGGGGGATACGCGTCTACGACGACGCGCCGTGTGGGCGGTGGCAGACCCGCCCCGTCATCGCCGCGCTGCGCGTCACGGGGCTGACCGCGCCAGGAGTCTTCGACGGCGCGAGTGATGGGCCGAGCTTCCTCGCCGACATCGAGCCGATCCTCGTGCCGACGCTGCACCTCGGCGACGTCGTGATCGCCGATCACCTCAGTGCCCACAACGTCGCCGGCGTCCGACGCGCGATCGAGGCGGTCGGCGCCACGCTGGCGTACTGGCCGCCCGACAGCCCGGACCTCAACCCCATCGAACTCTGCTTCGCCACGCTGAAGACCATCGTCCGCGCCGCCCGCTGCCGGAGTGTCGAGACGCTCTGGCCGCTGCTCGGCGAATGCCTGCAGCCTTTCAGTCCCGACGAATGCCGAAACTACTTCCGCCACGCCGGGTACCCAAGGGCCAGATGATCCTGAAAACCGCTCTAGGGCCTGGAAATGAATTACGGTGCCATTCTGGCTGCCGATGCCTCCCGGCCGGCGGCGTGGCTCGTCGCTTGCATACACTGGGTATGCGCGCTCCTCGCGCCTGGCCGGCCGGGAGGCATCGACACCCAGAATTGGCACCTTATTCATTTCCAGGCCCTTACAATCAGGCCCATGGCGTTCTTCTCCCGAGCCCCCCAACCGGTCCCCTCGCTTGATGATGTCCTGACTCCCAATGAGGCGTTGATCTCGCTGCACCAGATGGAAAAATCGTACGCCCATGGCGCGAGCCGCACGTGGGTGCTCCGGCGGGTCACGCTCGACATCAAGGACGGCGAGTTCGTGTCCATCATGGGCCCGTCGGGCGCCGGCAAGTCGACCCTGCTGCACATTCTCTGGATGCACGACAGCGCGTGGGCCGGTGAATACTATTTCGGCGGCCAGCCCGTGCACCGGCTCAGCCCGAAGGACCGCGCCCAACTGCACAAGAAATACATCGGCTTCGTGTTTCAGAGTTATCACCTGCTCGACCACCTGACGGTGTACGAAAACCTCGACGTCCCCCTGTCCTATCGCGACATCAGAAAGCCGGAACGCGACAGCATGGTGTGCGACATCCTCGATCGCTTCGCCATCGTCGGCAAGAAGGATCTGTATCCCAATCAACTGTCGGGCGGACAGCAGCAACTCGTGGCGGTGGCGCGCGCGGTGATCGCCCACCCGAAGGTGATTCTCGCGGACGAACCGACCGGCAACCTCCACTCGAGCCAGGGCCGCGAGATCATGGCACTCTTCAAGAAGCTGAACGACGCCGGCACCACCATCGTTCAGGTGACGCACTCGGAAGCCAACGCCGCGTATGGGTCCCGAATCATCGAGCTCAAAGACGGGTGGGTCGTTGGCGCCGCGCAGTAGGCTGGCCATGCGCGCCGCGCTCGCGTCCGCCCTGGCCGGCGTCGTGCTGGTGGCCGGCTGCCGGCGCGCCGACCCGCCGAAACAGTACGCACTGACCGGCCAGATCCTGGCGGTGTACGACGACCGGCAGGAACTCGCCATCAGACACGACGACATCCCCGGCTACATGCCCGCCATGACGATGAGTTTTCCGGTGGCGGCGCAGACCCTGATGATTGGCCGGACGCCTGGGGAACTCGTGAAGGCCACGCTCGAAGTGGACGGCCTGACCGGCACACTCGTGGCGATCGGCCACGTCGGCACGGCGCCGTTGCCCGATACCACCAACGCCATCGCGATGGCCGGCGGCATTCTTGACGTGGGGGACGCGCTGCCCGATGCGGCGCTGGTCGATCAGCGTGACGCGCGGCGGTCGCTCTCCGAGTGGCGCGGCACGCCCCTGCTCGTGACCTTCATCTACACGCGGTGTCCCCTCCCCAATTTCTGCCCGTTGATGGACCAGCACCTGGCGTCGATTCAGAAGGCGCTGGCGTCCGACGCGGCGCTGACGGGCCGGCTGCGCCTCGTGTCGATTTCCTTCGACCCCGACTTCGACACGCCGGCCGTGCTGGCGGCGCACGCGACGAAGGTCGCGGCCGACCCGGCCGTGTGGACGTTCCTGACCGGCGATCGAATCACGGTGGACCGTCTCGCCGCGAAGCTGGGCGTCGGCGTCATTCGCGGCGCCACCACCGACGCGGAAGTCACCCACAACCTGCGGACCGGGTTGTTTGACGCGAACGGGATTCTCGTGAAGATGTATCCGGGCAGCGACTGGTCGCCCCGGACGGTGGTCGCGGATCTGCGTGGCATCCTGGGGCGCTGACACGCCGCCGCGGGCGGCCTTTACGGCGACCGAACGCCGCCTGATCGACCGGCTGCGCACGCCACGCGCGGTGCAGGCCTACCTCAACGACCTCGCGTACAACACCGAGCCGCCGCCGGGTGGCCCCCTGCAGCGCACGTTCCGCGGCGTAGTCGCGACCGGATCGGCGCATTGCCTGGAGGCGGCGCTCACCGCCACCGTCATTCTTGAACAACACGGGTATCGGCCGACCGTGATGAGCCTGGAGTCGGTTGACGGCCTCGACCATGTGATCTTTGTGTATCGCGCCTCGACCGGCTGGGGCTCGATTGCGAAATCGCGCGACCCGGGTCTGCACGGACGCAAACCCGTGTTCCGGTCCCTGCGCGCCATGGCCCTGAGCTACTTCGAGCCGTTTATCGACACCACCGGCTGCCTGCGCGCCTACGGCACGGTCGATCTGCGCGTGCTCGGCCGGTACGACTGGCGGCTCTCGACGGGCAACGTCTGGAAGGTGGAACGCCTGCTCTACGACATTCCCCATCGCCCGATCCGATCCGCCGAGCGGCGCGTGGACCGGCTGCGCCGCCGCTATTTCGCATTCCGCCGCGCACACCCCGGCGTGAAACCCGTCGCGTACTACAACCGACCCACCTGGTCAGCCTTACCGGCGGCGTTCCGCACACAGCGCCGCTGACCCTCACGCACGAGAGCACGAGAGCACCCGAGCACCCGAGCACCGCGAAGCGCTAATCCAGATCAAAATCCCGCGTGGGTTTCGAGATCGGCTCCGACCGCGCCTGCTTCAGCGCATCTTCGAAACGCCGGGACAGGGCGTCGCCGCGGGTCTTCTCGGCAAGGACCGACTTCTCGAACAGCGCTTCGCGTCGCGCCTTTTCATCGGCGAGGATGCGTTGCGCGTCATCCAGTCTGGGTTTGTCGGTACGTTCGGGTTCGACGTGCCGCACGACCCGCTGCAATCCCTGATCGACGACCATGGTGCTCCGGCAGCACGGACACGTGACCTCGAATTCAGTGCGCAGATGAGCCATCGGATTATCATAAGGGCATGAGACCGGTTCGCTCCATCTTCAGGCTCCCCAGCCTGGTGTTGACCGTGGCCGTCCTGGCGGCCGCCTGCGGCGGTGGTGCCGCCACACGGGTGATCGGCGCGCCCCAGGCCGGCGACCCGACAGGCGCCGTCACACCGGGGCAACCGATCGAGGTGGCTCAGGTCGACGCCGCACCACCCCCCGTGCCACGCGGTGTGCTCGCCGGCCGGGTCATGGCTCTTGCAAGCAACACCCCGATCGTCCGGGCGCGCGTGGTGCTGCCGGCCCCCGAAGAGGTTCTGCCCTTCAACCGGGTCGCGCTGACCGATGCCGACGGACGATTCCGGTTCACCGACTTGCCGGCCGCCAACAGTTTCCTCCTGACGGCCAGCAAGACCGGGTTTGCGCCGCGCGCGTTCGGCGAAGCCCCGCCGGCCGTCCCACCGACGCTCGTCGCGCTGGCGCAGGACGAAGTCAAGGACGCCATCGTCATCCCACTCATCGCCCAGGTGTCGATCGCGGGCCGCGTGCTGGATGAAGACGGGACGCCGTTTGCGGGCGCGCTGGTGGAAGCGATGCGCGCGGTGTTTGAGAACGACCGGCGGACACTCGTGACGGTGGCCGACGCGATGACCGACGATCGCGGAGAGTTCCGCCTCGTGGGACTGCCGCCGGGCCAGTACTACCTGAGCGCGTTCGATCCGGCATTTGCGGGTGTGGGCGACGCCCAGGGACAGTTGTTCTATTCCCCCACGTTCTACCCGGGCGTCGTCTTTCCCGATGAAGCGACGCGGATCACGCTGGACCCGGGCGTGGCGTCCGAACGCGTGGAGTTCGGCCTCAAGATCATCAGACCCGCGCGTGTGGCCGGCTCGATCACCGCGCCGGCCGAAGCGGGAGGCGTCGCCAAACAGTTGATGGCCGCCGCGGTCATCCTGAGCCCGCTGCGCAACGACCAGTTTTCGCTGTTCACGTTGACCGAACCCAGCATGCGGCCCAACGGAGAATTCCTGTTCAGCAACGTGGCGCCGGGACGCTACAAGATCCAGGCGCGCGGCGAGACGGAGCCCGAGGGCGTCACACAATTTCAGGTCTTCACGCTTGAAGTGCAAGGCGCCGATCAGTCCGGCGTCGACATGGTGCTGTCACCGGGCGCCATCGTCTCGAGGCATGTCGAGTGGGAGACCGAGACCGGGCGGGTCCCCATCGGCCGGGAGGGCCTCATCGTCCGCGCTCCGATGGAGGACGGCAGCACGTTTGGCGATGCCGTCACCGGGTACGTCGGCACCAACGACCAGTGGCTGATCAAGGGCGTCATGGCCGGCCGGCACTACTTTCGCGTCAACGGCCTGCCGCCGGGCTGGTATTTGAAGCGAGTCGACTTCCAGGGCGGTGACATCACCGGCCACGCATGGATGTTCGACTACAACGAGGTCAAACCCGGCTTCAAGATCGTGCTGTCCGATCGCACCACGATTGTGCGCGGCTTCGTCACGCTGCAGGGCCGCGGTGACGTGCAGGGTTACGCGGTGGTGGCGTTTCCGGTGAGCTCCGTGCACTGGCGACCCCACAGCCGGCACATCCGGCTGGTCTACCCAGACAGCCTCGGCCGCTATGAAATCCGTGGCCTGCCGCCGGGGCAATACCTGATGGCCGCCACCCGGGATGTCGATCAGAACGACCTGGGCAACCCGCGCGTCTTCGACCTGCTCTCCACGCAGCAGGGCGTGATGCCGTTCGGGCTCCGCGAAAACCAGAGCCTGCGCCTCGACGTGCAGCCCGTCATCCGACGCCGCGTGGGCGATCGCTGACCCCCGTGGACCTCCGGGTCGTCACCTACAACATTCACCGGGCGCGCGGCATGGACCGCCGCACGCGCCCCGAGCGGATTGCCGATGTCCTCGGCTCGCTCAACGCCGACGTCATCGCGCTGCAGGAGGTCATCGGCGCCGGCCGCCAGAGTGTGGGCCACGCCGGGATCATCGGGGCGGCGCTCGGCATGGGCTGGATCATGGCGCCCGTCCGCGACCTGCGCCACCAGTTGTTCGGCAACGTCATCCTCAGCCGGTTCCCCATGTGGAACCATGCGCAACACGACCTGTCGTGGAAGACGTGCGAAGAACGCGGGGCGCAACGCGTGGCCGTGGACGTGGGGCCGGGAACGCTGCAGGTCTACAACGTCCACCTGGGCACGGCGCTGCTCGAGCGCCGGTATCAGGCCACGCGCCTGGCCACCTGGGTGCACGACCGGCGTGTGGCGGGTCCCAAACTGCTGCTCGGCGACTTCAACGAATGGTCGCGCGCGCTGGCCACCGACATCCTCGCGCAGCACCTGGAAAGCATCGACCTGTTCCCGTTCCTGAAACGGCGCCGGACCTATCCCGGGTTCTTTCCGCTCCTCCACCTCGATCACATCTACTACCAGGGCGAGATCGAAGTCCGCCAGGTGTCGCTCCCTAAGACCCGGCTCGCCCTGATGGCGTCAGACCACCTCCCGCTGGTCGCGGATATCACGATCCAGTTCTGAACCTCCAGGGCGACATGGAGGGTTGGAGTTCTGGAGGATTTTCTTTCAAGCCCTCCGCGCCCCGGCGCCGCTCTGGGTCACCCGTTGTCCGACCTCCAGAATCGGCTGGTGTGATATCATTTTAACATCGCTGGCTGGTCCGGCGGGGAAGTGGGGAGGACACATGTTTCGCGAACAGTTGCGCTCGACACTTTCGGGATGGCTGATGATTCCGGTGGTGCTGGCCACCTTCGGGGTGGCGACCTGGCAGGTAATTGCCCAGGCGCGCTCGCCCGAGACGTCTGTCGGGATGGTGGTGGTGTGGATCGCGGTGATCACGCTGGCGTCGGTCTCGCTCGCCGGCTTCTTTGTGATCGATCCGAACGAGGCCAAGGTGATGACGCTCTTCGGCAAGTACTGGGGCAGCGTCAAGCGGGACGGCTTCCACTGGGCCAATCCCCTGCTCACCAAACGCCACATCTCGCTGCGCGTCCGGAACTTCGAGAGTTCCCAGATCAAGGTCAACGATCTTGAGGGCAATCCGATCGAGATCGCGGCGGTCGTGGTGTGGAAGGTCACCGAAACCGCGGAGGCGTGTTTCGAGGTCGACAACTACGAGCATTACGTGAAGGTCCAGAGCGAAGCGGCGGTGCGCAACCTCGCGACGCAGTACCCGTACGACGCCTACGAAGACCATCACAAGTCGCTGCGCGGCAACACGATCGAAATCGCCGAGCAGCTCAAGACCGAGGTCGAGGAACGGCTGGCCAAGGCGGGCGTCGGGGTCCTCGAAGCGCGCATCAACCATCTGGCCTACGCGCCGGAGATCGCCTCCGCGATGTTGCAGCGGCAGCAGGCGGGCGCCATCATCGCCGCGCGCCAGCGCATCGTGGAAGGCGCGGTGGGGATGGTCGAAATGGCGCTGGACCTGCTGTCGAAACGCGGGGTCGTGTCGCTCGACAACGATCGCAAGGCGGCGATGGTCAGCAACCTCCTGGTCGTGCTCTGCGGCGACCGCAACACGCAACCCGTGATCAACACCGGCACGATCTACCAATAGGTCGGGTCCGAGTCTCTGATGGCCGATCGCAAACCGTTCCTGCTGCGCGTGGATCGTCACCTGCCCGACGCCGGCACGGCCGCGACCCCGCCCGCGGCCCCACCTGCCTCCAACGACGACCGGGCCTGACCCGGGGGCCTACCCTTCTTCTTCGAAGTCGGGTTGCATCGGCAGGTGATGCCGGGTGGGCGGCCGCAACGCCTCGCGGTGGTCAAAGACCGGCAGACCGGCCACGTGCAGCCCCACCTGGCACCCGTCGGCTTTCTGGAGCACGGCGATGGTGACGGGGCTGCCTTCGACACCCAGACGGAAACCCACGACGCAGCCGCAGGCCATGCGGGCGGAACTGGGCGGCTGCACGACTGGACGCGCCACGCTTACTGCACCGCCTCTGGCGCGGCCTCGAACAATTTTTTCACGCGATCCTCGAACCAGTCTCTGGTCTGGGTGCCCAGGTGTTTGTAATCCACGGTGCCATCCGCCTTGATGAACCACGAGACGGGCAGCGAAAACGCGCCATACGCTTCCTGTAAATCGTCATGGCCCAAACCGACGAGCACCGGGTAGTTCATTTTGAATTCTTCCGCAAACGTCCGCAGATCCTCGGGCTTGTCGTCGACGGAAATGCCGAGCACGATGAAATTCTGCGCTTTGTACTTTTCGACCAGTTCGACGAAGACCGGAATCTCGTGACGGCAGGGCGCGCACCAGGTCGCCCAGAAATTGATGATCATCGGCCGGCCCTTGAAGTCGGCCAGCCGGACGTCGGCCCCGTGCATGTCCTTCAGGGTGTAGTGCAGGGGGGCCTGTTCACCCGCCGGGCCCGCCGGGCCGGCGCACCCGAATGGCCACACGGCGATCGTCGCGGTCAGCACCAGCGCGGCGCCCCAGCGAACCAGCCATGGTGTCGTCACCTTCATGCCCATCACCTTATCGCGTCCGAGGTGGTGCCCACAAGGGACACCGCCCGGCCGGTGACGTCTCGGGGCCCGTCGATCACCGCGAAAGCCGGGGGGGGCGTCTCAGGCACAACCTTTGCTGCACCCCGGGCAGACCTCGCCCGTGTCCCGGGTGCGCCGGGATCCGGCCCGCGGCGGGGCGGGTCACACTCTCAGTGTAAGATTCGACAAGGTTTCGTGTTTTCCAGAGGTGACGATATGCGGTTGCGCCATCCGCGCATGTTTCCAAGGCTCCTGATCGTGCTCGCCGTCGTGGGCGCCATCCTGCTCCCGGCCTTCGCGGCCGCCCAGACGCCGTTTGTGCCGTACTTCGGCAAGAACCGCGTGAAGTACGACAAGTTCGACTGGCACATCTACAGGACGGAGCACTTCGATATTTTTTATTACCCCGAACTCGAACCGCACCTCGAGCGGGTGGCCGCGTATGCCGAAAGCGCGTACCAGCGCATCAGCTCGGAGTTGAAACACGACCTGCCCAAACGGGTCCCGCTGATCCTGTTTAAGACCCAGAGTGAATTCCAGCAGCAGGACATCACCGGCAGCGAGTTGCCCGAAGGCGTGCTCGCATTTGCCGAGCCGTATCGGGATCGCATGGTGCTGCCCATCGACGAACCGCCCGACCAGTTGTATCGCCTGATCGTCCACGAACTCACGCACGTGTTCGAGTTCGACGTGATCCCGCGCGGCCTGCTGGGCTCGGCGATTCCGCTGTGGATCGACGAGGGCCTGGCCAATTACATGGCCGGGTACTGGAATGTGCTCGACCTGATGCAGGTCCGCGACGCGGCCCTCAGCGACAACGTGCCGAGGATGAGCGAGTTCGAGAGCCAGCCGCTGTCGGGACGGCTCCCCTACTCGATGGGCCACGCGGCGTTTGAGTTCATCTCGAGCCGCTGGGGTCAGGACGGCCTCCGGCAATTTCTGTTCTCGTTGCGCAAGAACGTCATCGGCGGCGGTGACAGCGCCTATGAAGAAGCCCTGCGCCTGAAGCCCGAGGAGTTTGACGAGCAGTTCGATCGGTACATCAAGGAGCGATTCCGCCCCTTCCGCGACAAGGAGCGGCCGGCCGACTACGGCCGGAACCTGGCGCCGCGCGCCGACCGGACGCCGTACGTCTCGGTGCTGTCGATCGAACCCTCGCCCATCGGCGATATCATCGCCGCGGTGGTCGGCAACACGCGCGATCAGGAGCTGGACATCATTCTGGTCTCGGCGAAGGACGGGCAGTTCATCCGCAACCTGACCAAAGGGTTCGACAAGGATCGCGGGTTCGAGTACATCGCCACCGCGGGCGGCCTGCGCGGCAACCTGGTGCCCTGGCTCACGTGGTCCCCCATCGGCGACCGCCTCGCGTACTTCGCCCGCACGGAGAAACACAAGACGCTGGTGATTCAGGATGTGGTCAGCGGCCGCACGCTCCAGCGCCTGCACCTCCAGGAGGTGGACGCGCCCGAGTCACCCGCGTTCAGCCCCGACGGCACGAAGGTGGTCTTGTCGGCGCTCCAGGGCGCCGTGGGCGACATCTTCATCGTCGACCTGGCGACCGGCGCGGTGACCAATGTCACGCGGGACGAGTTTGCCGACTACGCGCCGACGTTTGCCCCCGACGGTCGCACGATCGTGTACACGGCGCGTGTCAGTGGCAACGACAAACTGTTCCGCGTGGGCGTGGACGGCAGCGCGAAGACCCAGTTGACGTTCGGCACACACGACGACACCGGCGCGAAGTTCTTCAACGCGCACACCGTGTTCTTCACGTCGACCGCCACCGACCCCAACGTGATGCTGGCGCCTGAGGTGGCCCGCGACGGCAATATTCCCAACGTGTGGTCCCTGGACCTGATTTCGGGCGACCTCAAGCAGTGGACCGACGCGGCGACCGGCAATGTGTCGCCGGCGATTCTGCGCGAAGGCGGCACCCAGCGCGTGGCGTTTGTGTCGTATTACCGCGGCGCGAACGGCATCCACATCATCAACCGCGAGACGCCGATTCTGTCGGTCCCCTCCTCCGACTTCGGCGCGCCAGGCCCCATCGTCGACTTCCAGCCGCCGCTGAGCCACACGCTGGAGCGGGAGAACATCCACCGCAAGGGCGCGTTCGAGAAGATGACGCTCGACGGACGCCCGCCGGTGAATCTTGGCGTGACGAGCGGCGGCGATTTTTTCGGCGGCACGCAGGTCACGTTCAGCGATTTGCTGGGCGGCCGGCAGATTAACTTCTACGCGGCGTCGGTGTCGCAGTACCGGACGCTGTCGCTCTCCTACATCAACATCGAGAACCGTCTGCAATACGCGGTACAGGGCTTCACGCAGGACACGTTTTATTACGGGCAGCTCGCCAACTACCTCTATGACCAGGGCCTGATTCCCTTCATCGATCGCGACGAGGCCCAGGCGGTGCGCACGCAACGGGGCGTCACCGGGTTTGGGATCTATCCCCTCAACCGGTACTCACGCGTGGAACTGTCCGGGGGCTACGTGTACCTGCGGGAACAGTACGCCAACCAGGAGCTGCAGCGCCTGTCGGAGCAGTTCCAGCAGGAAAACTTCGGCACGCAGTTCTTCCAGTCGGGACACATCGTGCCGCTCGGCCTGTCGTTCGTGCACGAAACCACGGTCTTCCGGAACTACGGCCCCGTCGCCGGCCGGACGGCCAACATCGGCGTGCAGTTCGCACCCGGGATCGGCAACTCGCTGTCACGACGCACCGTCGAAGGCGACCTGCGGTACTACCTGCGGCTGGGCGCCAACGGCGTGCTGGCGTTCCGCGGGCGCGGGCTCAAGGGCTGGGGCACCAACCCCGACTTCCTCTTCTTCGGCGGCAACTCGGAGATGCGCGGCTACGAGTACCTCGAGTTCATCGGCCACAAGGCGTTCTTCGGCAACGTCGAACTGCGCGTACCGCTGGTCGAGGCCATGCTGACCCCCTTCGGTGTCGTGGGCGGTCTGCGGGGTACGGTGTTCTTCAACATCGGCGGCGCGGGGATCAACGGGCAGCCGTTCACGCCATGGACCCGCGAGCCCGAGCAGATCCGGCCGATCATCGGATTCGTGCCCAACTTCCGGACCGGGCAGTACGATCCGGTGTTCGGTCCCGCGTTCACCGTCTCCGGCTTCCGCCTGAAGGACGCGCGCGCGTCCTATGGCTTCGGCCTGCAGAGCTTCCTGCTCGGTTTCCCGATGCACTTCGACTGGGCGTGGAAAACCATGTTCAACAAGGACTACGAAGAGTTGCTCTTCTTCCCCTACGGCGGCACGGAAGCCTTCCGCAAGGTCAAGTTCTCCTTCTGGATCGGCTACGATTTCTAGGTGCCTTCGCCCGCTGACTCCTACACCGAAATGGTGCAGGTCGTTCTGCCGAACGACGCGAACCCCCTGGGGTTCATCCTCGGCGGCACGGTCATGCACCTCATCGACATCGCCGGCGCGATCGCGTGTCACCGGCACACGCGGTCGCTGCTGGTCACCGCGGCGGTCGACGGACTCCAGTTCCTGCATCCGATCAAAGTCGGGGACCTGATCCTCCTGCAGGCGCGCGTGACGGCGGTGTGGAAGACGTCGCTGGAAGTGGAAGTCGAGGTGTTCTCGGAGGAGACGCTGACGGGCGTGCGCCGCATGACCAGCCGCGCCTACCTGACCTTCGTCGCCGTCAACCGTGACGGCGGCCGCGTCGGCGTCCCCGCCCTGACGCTCACGACCGACGTCGAGCGCCAGAAAGCCGCCGAAGCCGAAGCGCGCCGCCAGGCGCGCCTCGACGCCCGGCGACGCCTCGACGCCTGACGCGGGCCGAGGGCGCCTCCACCCCTGCCATGTCCCATCAGTGCTTGACGCTGGATCGCCGATGGACGGATGTCAGGCGCCTACACGTTGCGCAGGCGCACGCGACGCACGGCGTGATCGGGCCCTTTTTCGAGGACGAGGCGGGCGCGGTCGCGCGTGGGAAAAATGTTGTCCCGAAGGTTCACGCCATTGATCGAGCACCAGATGTCGTGCGCGGTGTCGGCCGCCTGCGCGTCGGTGAGACTGGAAAACCGGTGGAAGTAGGATCGCGGATCCTGAAACACGGTGGCGCGCAGCGTCTGAAACCGTGCGACGTACCACGCTTCGATGTGCGCTTCGTCGGCGTCGATGTAGATCGAAAAATCAAAGAAGTCGGACACAAACACGCGCGGCGGCCGGCCCGACTGCCCATCACCCGTCTGCAGGACGTTCAGGCCCTCGACGATCACGATATCCGGACGATCCACGACCTGGAACTCGCCTGCCACAATGTCGTACGCCTGGTGGGAGTAGACCGGCGCGTGCACGGCGCCGTTGGCGGCCTTGACGTCGGCCATGAACTGCACGAGTTTGCGCACGTCGTAACTTTCGGGGAACCCCTTGCGCAACAGGGCGCCACGTTCATCGAGGACCCGGTTGGGAAACAGAAACCCGTCGGTCGTGACCAGGTCGACACGGGGATGGTCGGGCCAGCGCGCCAGCAGGGCGCGGAGGATGCGCGCGAACGTGCTCTTCCCCACCGCCACGCTGCCGGCGATACCGATGACGTAGGGCGTGGGCGCGGGCAGGCTGCCCAGAAAGGTGTCGGTCGCCTTGTGCAGGGTCTGCGTCGCCGAGACGTGCAGATTGAGCAGCCGGGACAACGGCAGGTAGATGGTCTCGACTTCCTCCAGCGAGACCCGCTCGTTGAGGCCCTGGAGTTCGGCGAGATCGGCCTCGCCCAGGGTCAGCGGGGTGGCGGCCCGAAGAGCCGCCCACGACCCTCGATCGAAGTCGAGGTAGGGAGACGCCACCGACTTATTTCTGATAGTGCGCCGTGTTCACTTCGATGTAGCTCTGCCATTTTTCCGGCACCTCGTCGAGCGCAAAAATTGCTTCGACCGGGCAGGCCGGCACGCAGGCGCCGCAGTCGATACACTCGTCGGGATGAATGAACAGCATCGTGGTCTCCTCGTAGCTCCCCTCGTCCTTGCGCGGGTGGATGCAGTCGACCGGACACACGTCGACACACGCCGTGTCCTTGGTGCCGATGCAGGGCTCGGTAATGATGTACGCCATGTGCAAGGCATTATACATGCAAACAAACCTGCCCTGGAGGGGTCTTGATGCGCGCCATCCGTCACGTCGCCTGTGTCGTCCGTCGTTCCGGCCCGGGGTTGGCCCTCCTCGTGGCCCTGGGCTCCTGTGGGGGGTCGACGCCCACCACCACCGAGCCCCCGGGCACGCCGGTACAGACCAACACCATCACGATTACCGCCACGGGCGCTTCGCCACGCAGCATTCAGGTCAACGCCGGCACGCGGGTGTTATTTGTCAACCAGAACACGCGGGCCCACAACATGACCAGCGACCCACACCCGGAGCACACCAACTGCCCCGAACTGAATCAGGTCGGCCTGCTCATGCCCGGCCAGAGCCGCGAGTCAGGCAACTTGAACATCGTCCGCACGTGTGGCTTCCACGACCACGACAACCCGGGCGTTACGAACCTGACGGGCACCATCACGATTCGGTGAGGGCGATCGCGCCCTGCGCGGGGGTGCAGATGAAGTGTTCGACGCGCCCCGTCGGTGCGCACGTGCGGATGTAGGCGGCCAACCAGCGGGCGGCGAACACCTCCGCCTCGTCAGCGGTGGTCAGCGCCCAGACGCTGCCGCCGAACCCGGCGCCGAAACTGGAGGCGGCAAACGCGCCGTGGTCGTACGCCAGCCGCGCCAGCGCCACGGTTTCGGGAATCTGGTTGCCCAGCAGGGCCTCCGCGTCCTGCTGCGAGGCCCGTGTCAGGGCGCCAAGCGCCCGCGTGTCGGCGTGCGCGAACGCCTGCGCCGCCTCGGGCACCCGCGCGGTTTCCTGCACAAACTGGGTCAGGCGACACGTCAGCTCCCCGGCACCGAACCCCGGCACGGGCACGCGCGCGACCAGCGCCCGCAGGCGGGCCTCTCCGTCGGGCCCGCTCGCCAGGGCCGACGCCAGGGACTCCCCTTCCGTGCCGTTCTCGCGCTGCCACAGGTCCACCAGCGCGCGGACGGCCAGCGACGCTCGGTTATAGCGCTCCCGCACCGACCCCGCCTTGTCGGCGTGCACACCGCTCGACAGCACGACGAACCGCCAGCCGGCCGGCATCGCGACCTCACCCAGCGCGCGGACGGGCATGAATCCGTACTGGCTGACATGGCCGGCCCGGCACCCGAGGATGGCCGTGTGGTCCTGGCTGCCCCCGTGCGTCCCCACGCCCGCCGTTCCGGTCAGCGTCTTGTACGTCAGGCCATTCTCGACACACCCGAGATACCACGCCAGGTCTTCGGTGGAGGTCACCACGGCCTTCCAGTCGTCGCGCGCCGGCAGCCCCGCGCGTGCGATCAACGCCGAGGCGAGCCCCACCACCAGCGCGCTCGAACTGCTCAGGCCCGCCGCCCGCGGCAGATCGCTCGCGATCGCAATGTCGGCGCCGAGGGCCGCTCCCGGAAAGTTCCGCGCAAGACGATGGACGGTGACGGCGGCGTAGTTCGCCCACCCCGTGCGCGTGGTGGGGAACGCGGCGGCGTCAATCACGGCCACCTCATGGTGCCGCGCGTCGATGACCCGCACCACGTGGTCGGTCCGCGCGCGCGCGACCACCATGAACCCATGCGGCACGGCCGCCAGCAGGGAGCACCCGCCCGCATAGTCGGTGTGTTTGCCAAAAATTTCGATCCGGCCCGGCACGCTCCACTGCCACTCCGGCTCCTCATCAACGTGGTGCGCGAATCCCTCGCGGGCGATCCGCAGGAGCCGCGCGCGATCGGGTGGAATCACGGGCGCACCTGCTGTCCGGCCAGGCGCGCGAAGACGACCGGCACGTCTTCGCGGCGCGACAGATCCAGCACCGGTCCACGCGCCGGAATCGCGCGCACCCGGATCCCGCGGTCGAGTGCGAGCCGCACGGCGCCGGGCAATTCGAACTCGCCTCTCGACGACCGCGTCACGTCACGGCACGCCTGCACAACCCGTTCGTCCAGGCGCCAGCAGTTCATGCTGACGAGCGCGCGCGGACCGGCCGCCTCCATGACCTCGGTGCCCGGCTTCTCCACGATCCCGGTCAGCCACCCGTCGTCATCCACACGGACCAGGGCGAACCCGCCGGCGCGATCCGCGGGGATGCCGCTCGACGCCACGAGGTCATCGCGTTCGTAGACCGGCAACGCGGGTCCGTCGGTCTCGCGCAGCGCTCGAAGGGCATCAACGCCGTAGAGGTTGTCGGCGTTGAGCACGACGCAGGGCCTTCGCGCCACGAACGACGCGGCGGCGACGACCGCGTTCGCCGTGCCGAGCGCGTCCGGTTGCACGACCAACGACAGATCGAGCCGGGTGGGGCGACCCTCGCCGAGATAATACGCACGCAAGGGGTCAGGGTCGCCGGCAGGCGGCACGACCAGCGCCGCGGTGCGATACCCCGCGTCGGCCAGCGCGCTCAACAGGTAATCCAGAAACGGACGCGCGCGGCCGTCGGCGTCCGTGAGCGGCATCATGCCCTTGTGCCCGGCGGCCGCCGCGACCGCCTGCGCGGGCGTAAGGCCAGCGGCCGCGCCATCGCGCATCCGCGTGCCCAGGCCACGCGCCAGGACGACCGCTACGACTTCGCCCACAATCCCGGCAACATCCGCCAGAGCGTCACACCGCTCGCCACGAAGAAGACGGCCGACACCATCGTGCCCGTCGTATGCCCGAACAACCAATGCCCGGTACCGAACAGCGCGCTGTACACAAACACGCAGCCGACGGCCCACGCCGCGAACGAACGCGTCAGGTTATCGAGAGGCGCCAGGCCGTCACACTGGCGCCGGGTCGCGGCCCATCCCGGACCGGCGGGACGCGCGAGGCGATAAAACCGCTGCAAGGTCGCCGCATCGGTCGGTGCCGTCACAAAGGTGGCGACCACCCAGACGAGGGTGGTGAGTCCCACCGTGGTGATGAGCGTCACGTGGCTCGGCCAGGCCAGGCCCTGGCGGTCGGCGATAAACACGACGCCGGCCAGTACGAACGAGCTGATCATTGCGGCAATCTCGCTCCACGCGTTGATGCGCCACCAGAACCAGCGCAGCAGATACAGGAGCCCGGTGCCCGCCCCGATCGACAGCAGCAGATTGAAGCTGCCGCGCGCCGACTCGAGCACCAGCGTGAAGAGCGCCGCGACGATCATCAGCGCGATCGTCACCAGCCGTCCCGCCAGCACGTAGTGCGCCTCAGACTCGCCGGGCTTCAGAAAGCGGCGATAGAAGTCGTGCACGAGGTACGACGTGCCCCAGTTGAGATGGGTGGAGATCGTCGACACATACGCCGACAGCAGGCCGGCGACCATCAGACCGAGCACGCCCGCCGGCAGGAACGTCAGCATCGCCGGATAGGCCATGTCGTGCCCGAGCAACCGCGGGTCGACGTGCGGCAACGCCCGGCCGATGTCGGCGACCTCCGGAAAGACGAGCATCGAACACAACGCGACGATCAGCCACGGCCACGGGCGCAGCGCGTAGTGCGCCACGTTGAACAGTAATGTGCCGGAGAGCGCGTCGCGCTCGGACCGGGAGGCCAGCATCCGTTGCGCGATGTAGCTGCCGCCGCCGGGCTCCGACCCCGGATACCAGGTCGACCACCACTGCACGGCGAGCGGCACGATGAAAATCGGCAGCGCCACGCCCCAGTCACCCAGGTCGGGCAACATCGCCAGCGTCTCGGGGCGCAACTTGGCGATGAGGCCGTCCAGCCCCCCCACTTCCGGCCGCTGCAGCGCGTAGACCGCCGCCACAATCGACCCGGTCATCGCCACGCCGAACTGGATGAAGTCGGTGACCAGCACGCCCCACAATCCCGACGTGGCGGCAAAGAAAATATTGAGCACGCTGCAAATCAGCAGCGTCTGTCCCATCGGCCATCCCAGCAGGACGTTGGCGATCTTGGCCGCGGCCAGATTCACCGCGGCCATGATCATCACGTTGAAGATGACGCCGAGGTACACCGCACGGAAACCCCGCACCCACGTGGCCGCACGGCCGGAGTAACGGAGTTCGTAAAACTCCAGGTCCGTCACCACCCCCAGGCGGCGCCACAACTTCGCGTAGAAAAACACCGTCGTCATGCCCGTGAGCAGGAAGGCCCACCAGACCCAGTTGGCGGCCACGCCGCCCTCGCGCACGAGGTTGGTGACGAGGTTCGGCGTATCCGTGCTGAACGTCGTCGCCACCATCGACACGCCGACCAGCCACCAGGGCGCGGCGCGGCCGGACGTGAAGAACTCCGTGGTGCTCATACCCGCGCGGCGCGCCATCCAGATCGCCGGCAGGAACGACAGCGACACCGAGCCCAGCACGATCGCCCAGTCGAGTGTGGTCAGGTGCATGGAAGTGTGTCGTCCTTTCTCGCTGCGGCGCGGCTGAAGCCACGCCCTACGGTGCGTTACGGTACGTTCGACTATCGCCCGGTGCACTTCGGCGCGCGCTTCTCAAGCAACGCGCTCGCGCCTGGCTGCTCGTCGTCCGATCAGTATTCATACACGCCCCTGCCGACCTTTTTGCCCAGCCTGCCGGCCTGCACATACTGCGAGAGCAACGGGCACGGCCGATACTTCTCACCCAGGCTGCGGTGCAGGTACTCGAGGATGCTGAGACGCGTATCCAATCCGACAAGGTCGACCAGTTCGAACGGGCCCATCGGGTGATTCAAGCCGAGCTTCAACGCCTTGTCAATGTCTCGCGCCGACGCCACGCCTTCCATGAGCATGTAAAACGCTTCGTTCCCAATGCTGGCGTTGACGCGCGTCGTGATGAACCCCGGCGCCTCGCGGACGAGCACCGTCTCTTTCCCCATCTGCCGCGACACCGCCTCGATCGTCTCAAGCGCGCGCGCACTCGACTCAAGCGCGCGCACGATCTCGATGAGTTTCATCTTGTGCACGGGATTGAAGAAGTGCATGCCGGCGACGCGGCTCGGATCCTTCAACGTGCCCGCCATCTCGGTGATGCTCAACGCGGACGTATTGCTGCCGACGATGGCCTCGGCCGGCGCGTGGGCGTCGATGGCGGCAAACACCTGCAGCTTGACCTCGATGCGCTCGGGAGCCGTCTCGATCACCAGGTCCACGCCGCCGAGCGCGGCCGCCAGGTCGGTCGTGGTCGTCAACCGCCCGAAGGCCGCGTCCGCGCCGGCCGCGCTGAGCTTGCCCAGTTCCACGGCCTTCTTCAGGATGCCGTCGATCTGGCCGATCGCCTTCGCGAGTTGGGCCTCCGACACGTCATACAACCGTGTCTCGAACCCCGACGCCGCCGCGGCGTGCGCCACGCCATGTCCCATCGTGCCGGCGCCGAGTACCGCAATCACCCGTGTGGTCATCTGCCTTCAACTGCCCTTCCGTGTAGAACGTCTGACAGCGTGTCGACGGCGTGGTCGATCTCCGTCTCGGTATTGTAGAAGTGCGGCGCGATGGGGGTCCCGCTCACGTCTCAAGAATCGTAAACTCGCGGCGCCACGCGAGAAGAGGATCCATGTGGTCGGCATCAATTCGGAATAATCCGCAGCGGCATCGGCGTCGGCTGCAGCACCTTGGAGATCGGAAGTGTCGAGTGTTCAGCATGTCGGAAATACTACAACGGTCCGGCCTCCCCAGGGAGCTGGATGAGCTGGATGAGCTGACTGAGGTGGCTTACCGATCACGCCGCACGTCGCACGTCGCACTACTTTTGTACAACAGCGGGCACGTGCTGCCGGATGAAATCCTGCACGCTCTGGTGCCGGACCGCCTGATAGAAGTTCGTGCCCTCGTTGCAGGCCGTCGAGGAGGTCGCCGACGTGATGCCGCCGATCGTCCAGACACCGCCCTCGGAAAGCAGGATGGGACCGCCCGAATCACCCGAGCACACGGAGCTGGACGGCGGGGCGAAAATCGTCTCCAGGAACGCGGCGCTCACGTTCGACAGCGTCGTGCTGCCCGCCCGCAGGCTCGTCGTCACATCGTTCTGGTCGCGGCCCCAGCCTGCGAGAATCGCGGTCTCGCCCACACGCCCCGCGCGACTCGTCAGAATCGGCATCGGCGTACGCGGCAGGTCCTGGCTGAAGCGGATCACCCCCACATCGAACGAGCCCGGATTGTTGAACTGAAAATTGGGCCACAGGACAAACGACTGGCCGACGATCTCCTCTCCGCTCCCCAGCCAGATGCGCGCCAGCGCCACGTCTCCGTCGAGGCAGTGCGCGGCGGTCAGCACCGCACGGGCGGCGATGATCGTCCCGGAACAGATACCCGCCGAAAATCCGTCGGCCGTGCGCAGGTTGACACGGACCACCGGCGATCGGTCGGGGTTGCAGGCGGCCCCATTCAAGATCGCAAGGCCCCCGGCCGTCGCTCCGAGGGCCGCGCAGGCCTCGGCCGCCGGAATCGGCGCGGGCGCCGTGGGCGTCGGCGACGACCCCTTGCCACAGGCGGTCGTCACGCCCAGGGCCAGCAGGCACGGCAGCAGCACCTTCCGAGTCATTGGTGCATGATACCGTCGACCGCACGTCACAGCGAAGCAGGGCGCCGGGATGGTTGAGGTGACAGAGGTGGCTGAGATGAGCAAGCCGCCGGATCGCGGTCTCGGATTTTCAGAACGTCGGCGGCGGCCAGGACATCGCGTGGCTCGCGGCGGCCCTCGCGGAAACCATCACCAACGACCTGCGCGGGATGCAGGACCTGCGCGTCGTGGCGCGCGCGGGCGCGCCGAGGACACACTCGCCACGCTCGAACGCCTGCTGCACGAGCCACCTCCCCACCTCAGCCATCCCGGCCACCTCTGTCATCTCAGCCACCTCATAATCCAGCTATCATCTCCGTTCAACGGAGGTGAGGCCGATGCGTCGAGCCGTGATCGCGTGCGCGCTGGGATGTGGGCTCGTGGTGGCAGCAGCGACCCCGGGCGGCGTCGCCCGCGCCGACGTGGGTCAGCTCCCACTGCCGCGAACCGTCTCTCTGGCCGACGCTCCAGCGATGGGCGACCCGGCAGCCCGGGTGGTGGTGATCGAGTTCTCCGACTTTCATTGCCCGTTCTGCCGGCAGCACGCGAGAGAGGCGCTGCCGCAAATCAAGAAGGCCTACGTCGAGACCGGCCAGGTGCTCTACGTGTTCCGCCACTTCCCGCTCGACACCCATCCGCGCGCGCCTGATGCGGCGGTCGCCGCGATGTGCGCGGCGCGGCAGGGCAAGTTCTGGCAGATACACGACCGGTTTTTCGCCGCGCCTCGTCCCGTCCAGCCCGCCGACCTCGAGGGGCATGCCAGGGCGGTTGGCGTCAACCTGCCACCGTTTCGCACATGCCTCAAAGGAATCGCGCGCACGGACGTACAGACCGACGCCGAAGAGGCGCGCCACCTGGGGATGATGGCGACGCCGTCATTTCTCCTGGGACACAACGACGGCGACAACCGCATGCGACCGGCGGGGCGCATGGCGGGCGCGCAACCGTTCGAGGCGTTCAAGACCGCGATTGACGGGCTGCTCGGTAAGTAGTGTCGGGTGCTCTCGTGCTCGGGTGCTCCAGTGCTCGGGTGCTCTCGTGCTCCAGTGCTCGGGTGCTCCAGTGCTCCTCAGAGCCGCGCCAGGTACCACTCCCGGGCTGTCGGATCGGTCCTCACAAAATCCAGCAGCCGCGCGGCCACCTTCTGACGTCCGCTCCCGCTCGGATGCGTGCCGTCACTCTCGAAATCGCCGCACGCTCAACGTCAACCCGTCGCCACGCCCGCGAGTGCCGTCCGCCCAGAGATACGGGCCCCAGGCCAGCCAGGGAACGGCCGGCGCGGGACCGTCGAACGGAATGGCGCCTTTCAATTGCGCGTCGATGACCCACCGCATCGCGAAACCGCTTTCATACGCATACGGCTCCGGATTCAGCGTCGTCGTCGCATACCCGGCGTAGATGCGGCTGGAGAGATACGCCAGACGCAGATTGGGGAAACGCGACTTCAACCGTTGCAGCACTGTCACTGTTTCATCCCGGAGCCGCTGCGCGTGCGTCGGCCACCCTTCAGCCGGCTGACGATTTGCCAGCTTGAGCCACACGACGGCGACCTGACGGGCCGAGACGCCAGCGGACGCGAGGCGCTGGTCCAGAACGGTCCAGCTTCGGTTGCGTGCGGCCTCTCCGGTTTCAAGCTGCCACGACGCTAATCCGTCCCGCTCGCCTGGATCGAGGCTTCCGCTTGATCACGATCTCAACGTCCTGGTCGAGCGCGGTCAGCAGCGTCATCAGCCGTTCCACCGAAAAGCCGGCGAGCTTGTAGTGGCGAAGCGCGGAGACCTTCGGTTGCGTCACGCCCAGGACCTTCGCGGCTTCCGCCTGCGTGAGCTTGCGGTGCGTCAGCACCTGATTGAGCGCACAGGCCAACCGCAGTTTCGCCTGGCGCTCGGCGGCATCGGGATAATCGAGATCCGCGAACACGTTTCCAGTGCCACGAATGACCTCGGCGTCGCGATCAGCGTTTCGACTTGCCATAGTGCTCCTCGTCATCCTGCTGGGCCACTCTCAAGCGCCGGGCCACGAGCTCGACATCCCTGGCCTCGGCGCTCGCCGTCTGGCATTGTGAACGAGAGGTTGCCGCTGTTGCCGAGGATGCCGTCGACGCGTACCGGCAAAATCGGAACCGGTCGCAGTTGACTGAGCGGCCCCTCGACGGGAACCATCGTGGCCGTCATCGCACAGCCGGTCAGAATCAGCACGAAAAGGAGTACGCATGTCAGCCGTGATCGGGACATTTCACTTCCTTCGCGCGAATGCGGACAGCCCGTTGAAGCAGGTCATATCAACGTGTGCCTTCACCGGCGCGAAACCAGCAAGCGAAGCGCCGCTGGTGGAGCGTCCGGTGCAAGGCAGGGTTCGGCGTCATTTTCACTCAGAGGATCGGGCCACTCCCGCGGCTGGAGTGCCAGAAGGCCAGGATGACAACCTTTCCAGCGCGCACGTGGTAGTAGATGTGGTATCGGACCCTTGACAGGAGCAGACGGCGTAAGTCCGGATAGCGAGCTGTGCTCGACTTCGCGCCAACGCCCGGTTGGCGGGACAGCAACACCCTTGCTCCTTGAAAGTCGAGGCGGAGCGCATCGGGCGCAGCCGGCCTGTTCTTGGCCCACCAGGCTGCTGCCATCTCGATCTGTGTCGCGGCTCGCGGGGTTACCTCAACGTCGAGCACTTTGCTCAGGCGATACGCCGGAGACGTTCAAGAAGTTCATCCGCGGAGATCGTCTCCCCCCGGTCAGCTTGAGCGATCGATTCCAGGAGTTCTGCCTCAAGTTCAGGCGGAACCTCAAAGGTTTCGTCCGCTTCGCGAGCAAGGATAGTGACAATGGTGCCCTCGGGCAGGGGATCCCCTTCCACGACGACTTTGCCGCCTACGACGGTGCCGGTAGCTAGCTGCATAGGCACCATGATACATCGGCGCACTGGCGCGCGCACCATGACGCCGAACAAGTATTCACCTGCAAGCCCCGGCAATATTCCTGCGAAATTTTGCAGCGTAAGACTGGCCCGCCTCTGGGCCCGGGCAGCCAGAACTCGTTGAACGGCGGCATCTTGGCACGGCAGGGAGGGGAGACGAAGTGACCGACCGCGCGACCGTCGCAATCCATCATTCAGATCCTGATGCCTGCGGCGACACATGCCGCGACGACCGTCGTCGCCAACACGACGCCGTGGCCCACGATCGACACGCGCTTCACCATGCCGATCGGGACATCGAGGGAGGATGCCCGATGCCCGACAACGCCCGGGTGGCTTGCTCTCGGCGCCAGAGATCCAAGTCAGCCAACTGCGCGTCAATGGCTTGCGACAACCCCCCATAGTAGGCCCGCCACCCACGGACGACGTCGTTGAGCCGACGCGTGACCAGTGAGAAATCGGTGGCAAGATCGCGCAGACGGTCGGCATAGGTCTCTTTGAATCGCTCAGCCGCAGACGCGGACAGGCTCAAGCCCTGACCGTTCACTGCAAGGCCGACAAACTCAAACCCCTGTTCCACGGGAATCACTGACGTCTTGGAGTGAGCTCGGGGTAGATGCCGAGGCGGATCCACCAGACCGACAGCAGCGAGAGCCGTCCCAGGACGGTCGTCGCGAAGGGCCCGCCGTTGTCGGAGCGGATCATCCGCGGCAACCCGTCCTCTTCGCAAGGTGCGCTGGAAGATCGGCCGGGCCAACACGACCGCCGTCGATCGCAGCCCCTGACAGGCGAGCAGATACCGACTGTCGCCATCGACCCGCGTGAGCGGAGAGCAGTACACGCCGTCGCGGGTCTTGAACTGGCCTTTGAAGTCGGCGGTCCAGATCCCGTTGGGCTCGGTCATCGGCGTCAGCGGACGCCCTGGGTGCGTCAGTCGCGGCCGGCGCCGCGCCTTGGGAAGAAGGTCGTGCCGACTGAGCAGATCACAGAGGGTGCATCGCGCGGGCCACACCTGGCGCGGGTCTTTCCGCGTGAGGATACGAAGCAGCTTCTCGGCGCCCCAGCGCGGGTGGTGCCGGCGTGCCTTGAGCACGGTGTCCACGACGGCCTGGGGCGTCTCGTGGGGACACAATCGCGGGCGGCGGCTGATCCGCCAAGCCGGTCGCCCCGTCCTCCTCGTGGCGATCGATCCACTTGTAGGCCGTCTTGCGGCTGATCTCGAAGCGATCGGCGAGCTCGGTCACCGACTGCAGGCCGCGTTGATAATCGACGATAAACTGCACCCGCTGGTCCATGAGTGATGTCTCCTGCCACGGCATTGAGGGCCTCCCCCTCCCACTGTGGCCGAAAGTGTCACCCATGTCCCCTGACCGTTCTGTTACCCTTGTCCCTGGACCGACCGTGACCACGCCTAACCAGCGCATGCACCCGACGGCCGCCGAAACTGAGGCCCCGCGGCCGCGGGTGATGCGCGATCGTTATGCGACGAAATATCTAAGGGTGATTTCGTGCCGCAGAAGGTGAGAGAACTTGTTGCCGAGCTTGAACGCGCAGGTTTCGTCAATCGGGGCGGAAAAGGCAGTCACCGAAATTTCGTCCACCAGAGAGTGTCAAAACCGATCACAATATCGGGCGCGCTCGGCGATGATGCGAAGCACTACCAGCTCCGCGCCGTGAAGCGCGCTGTCGAGGAGTCAAAATCATGAAGGAAAGTGCAAGGTACGCGAAGATCGTCGAGTGGTCGGAAGAGGATCAATGCTTTGTCGGAAGCTCTCCGGGCCTGATTTACGGTGGGTGCCACGGCCAGGATGAAAAAACCGTCTTCGAGCAGCTGTGCCAAGTTGCAGAGGAAGCAATTGCGCTTTACCACCAGGATGGAAAGCCTCTCCCTCCACCAACATCGGGCCGCGACTACGCGAACAAGATGCAGAACGTCGCATAACCACGCAGTGCACCGGACGTGCGCAAGAGCGGCGCACGCCGGTTACTGCGGACGTTATGCGGATCTTGATCAGAGACGATGCTTCCAATAATCGGGGCGCCGACTCGTATGAGCAACCGCGACGACGTAAATGTCCTCTTCACGGACTCGGTACACGACATGGTACGGAAATCGGTTGACCCGCAGCTGCCGGCTGGGACGCCGGGTGGTCCGGGGCGTGCCGATGTCGGGATGGGTTCGAATCAGATCGATCGTTTCACTGATCGCATCGAACACTTCGCGGCCCAGGCCAGACCGCTGTTGCACGTACCAGCGGATGGCTTCGGCCAGCTCGGTGGAGGCCGGATCACTGAGGCGAAACGGCTTCACCGGCCGAGCAGATCCTTCTCGATTCGCCCCTTGACCTGCTCCCAGGGTTCGAGTCGGATCGTTCCGGCCTCTATGGCGTCGATTCGTCGATCGATCTCTACGTTCCACGCGGCTTCGGCATCGGGATCCGCTGGGCCATCGAGGCTCGCGAGGAGTTCTGCCGCGAGTTCGGCGCGGGATGCGGAATCCAAGCGGAGTGCCTCAGCCAACACGGCTTGGGTGCCCTTGGTCATACGGCGATCTTATGCCCCGCGTCGCTCATGGACAAGCGCGGGCAGATGTCGATGGACCCGGGATTCCGGAGGGACGTTACACGGCTTGCCGAGCGAGTACGCCGCGCACCGGTACGGTTTTGCGGGTCGATACGGTGCTCTCGCAATCGTGGTGCACCGGCGAAGAAACGTGCGGGTGCTCAAGAGAAGCGGCGTCGGGTCAGCCGGGGCCCGGTGGCACCTGAAATTCCCTTCGTGTCCTTGTTACTCATGTCCTATTCGAATATTCTGTCGGTTTCAGGAGGACCCCCATGGAACGCAAGACCGCCGAGGATTTTGATCCCGAGTTGCTGATTCTGTTTGACGCCTACGTCCACGGCCACGTGGACCGGCGCGGATTCCTTGACCGCGCGACGAAATTCGCGGTGGGCGGGGTCACCGCCGGTATGCTGCTCGACGCCCTGAGTCCCAAGTTCGCCGAAGCCCAGAAAGTCGCGAAGGACGACCCGCGACTGAAGGCGGAGATGGTCGAGTACCCGTCGCCCCAGGGCACGGGCACGATGAAGGGCTACCTCGCGCGACCGGCCAAGGCCGCCGGCAGGCTGCCTGGCATCGTGGTGATTCACGAAAACCGGGGCCTGAACCCGCACATCGAGGACATCGCGCGGCGCCTGGCGCTCGACAACTTCATCGCGTTTGCGCCCGACGCGCTGACGCCGCTCGGCGGCTATCCCGCCGCCGGCGAAGACGAGGCGCGCACGCTGTTTGCGAAGCTCGACCAGGCGAAGACCCGGGAAGACATGGTGGCCGCGGTCGGTTTTCTGCAGACACACGCCGAGTCCACGGGCCGGGTCGGCGCCGTGGGTTTCTGTTACGGCGGTGGCGTCGCGAACATGCTCGCCACGCGGGTGCCCACGCTGGGCGCGGCGGTCCCGTTTTATGGCGGTCCCGCTCCGGAAGCCGGCATCCCGGACATCAAGGCCCCGCTCCTGATTCACTATGCCGGCGCGGACACGCGCATCAATGCCGGCTGGCCGGCGTTCGAAACCGCGCTCAAGGCGGCCGGCGTGACGTACACGATGCACATGTACGACGGCGCGCAACACGGTTTCAACAACGACACCACGCCACGCTACGACGAAGCGTCGGCCACACTCGCGTGGACGCGCACACTCGAATTCTTCAACGTGCACCTGAGGAAGTAGGGCCAGGATTCACACGAGGCGTGAACGACGCCTTCACGTCTCGTGTGCGCACCTTGGACGCGTGCACCTGGACGCCCACACGCCGCACGTCGCACGTCGCACTGATCTATGCCAGTTCCACCCACACCGTCTTGACCTGCGTGTAGTACTCGATCGCGTGCATCGACATCTCGCGTCCGAAGCCGCTCTGTTTGTAGCCGCCAAAGGCCGCGGCGGTGTCGTACACGTTGTAGGTGTTGATCCACACCGTGCCGGCCTTGAGCTTCGACGCGACGTAGTGCGCCTTCTTGATGTTGTTCGTCCAGATGCCGGAGGCCAGGCCGTAGATCGTCGAGTTCGCCTTCGCGATCGCGTCCTCGACGTCCGTGAACTCGATGGCGGCGAGGACCGGTCCGAAGATTTCTTCCCGCGCGATCGTCATGTCGGTGGTGACGTCGCCGAACACGGTCGGCTGGATGAAGAAGCCCTTGCCGGTGCCGATGTCGGTCCGCGCGCCGCCGGCGAGCAACGTCGCGCCTTCCTTCTTCGCGGTCTCGATGTACTGCAGCACGCGTTCGAGCTGCACCTTCGATGAGAGGGCGCCGAACCGCGTCTTCGGGTTCATCGGGTCGCCGGCCACCATCTTCTTCGCGCGCTCGGCGACCTTCGCCAGGAACTCGTCCTTGATCGACGCCTCCACCAGCAACCGCGACCCGGCCGCGCACACTTCGCCCTTGCCATAGAAGATCCCCATCGTGGCGCCGCGCACCGCCGCGTCAAGGTCCGCATCGGCAAACACGATGTTCGGGGACTTGCCGCCAAGTTCAAGCGTGATGTGCTTGAGCGTGTCGGCCGCGCTCTTCATGATGCCCTTGCCGGTGGACGTGTCGCCGGTGAACGCAATCTTGTCGATGCCGGGGTGTTCGACGATGGCCTGGCCGGTGGTGGAACCGGAGCCCGTGATGACGTTCAGGACGCCCGGGGGGAACCCGAGCGCGGTGGCCATCTCGCCGAGCGCGAGCGCGGTGAGCGGCGTCTGGCTGGCCGGCTTGAGAATGACCGTGTTCCCCATCGCGAGCGCCGGCGCGACCTTCCACACCGCCAGCAGCAGCGGGAAGTTCCAGGGCACGATCGCCGCAACCACGCCGACCGGCTCGCGCAGGGTGTAGACAAGCTGCCCGCCCTTGACCGGCACCGTTTCGCCGTGCACTTTGTCTGCCCAGCCCGCGAAGTATTGCAGGCAGTCGGCCGCCATCGGGATCTCGACGTGCCGGGATTCGGTGATCGGCTTGCCGTTGTGCATCGTCTCCAGGCGCGCGATGTCGTCGGCCCGCGCCATCAACTGCTCGCCGAGCTTGTAGACGAGCCGGCCGCGCTCGCGCGCCGGCATCCGGCCCCAGGGCCCCTCAAGCGCCGCGCGCGCCGCCCGCACCGCCGCGTCCACGTCCTCGGCAGTCGCGGACGCCACCTCGGCAATGATCTCTTCGGTCGCGGGATTCACCACCGGCTGCGTCTGGCCATCCGACGCATCGCGCCACTCGCCGTTGATCAGAAGCTGCTTGCGTCCCAATTCCATCGTCATGTCTCCAAAAATCTCACACGAGGCGTACAGGCATGAAGAACTTCAACGGACGCGTCCATGCGCGCGTCAAGCGCCGCCGCATCCAGTTCCCGCATCATTTCGTAGCTGTAGGTGTTCGCTGGCGGTTCGCACAGCACGGATGTCCCGGGGCTAAAGCCCCTGGGCTCCTGATGACACTCCCCGGGACGCCGCACGCCGCACGTCGCACCCCGCACGCCGCACTACATTTCCGTCCGCACGTATTCGAAGTTGATCGGCGTGCCCTTGACGCCGCGCGCCGGCGGCGCGATGTAGTTGGCGAACTTGCCGGTCTCGTAGATCGGCTGGTTCATGATCGACAGCAGGTAGGCCTTGTCGGACGGTGCCGGCAGCCACTCGTACTTGCCTCGCGCCCACGCCTCGTCCGAGAGCAGGTGGCCATCCGGGTCGGTGTGAATTGACGTGTACTGGCCGATGCCCCGATTGAATTTTCGATCCGGCAGACGCAGGCGGTCGGAGAGCCCGTACTTCTCGAGAATCCTGTTCCACCGCGTGACGCCCGACTGGCAATCGTCCACATACCAGTCGCGCAGCACCTCGTTCATGGCATTGCGCATCGGCACCGCCTGCCGCTTGAACTCGCCGGCGTCCACCACTTCCAGGTCGTAGGCCGTTTCGGTGACCCGGTGTTCCGACCACTTCGCTTCCTCCGCGCGTCCCTTCAATCCGTTCGCGAAGTACGCCGCCGCGTTGGTGGACACTTCGTTCCCGTGCAGGTCGAGACTCAGCGAAAACCACAGGTTGATGTGTTTCTGAATCGTCGGCAGGTCGATGCCGCCCAGCGCCCGCACATCCTCCGAGAATCCCGACTCCTTCATCAACTGACACGTGCGTTCGACGATGCGGCCGATGCCGGTGTCGCCCACGAACATGTGATGGGCCTCTTCGGTGAGCATGAAGCGGGTGGTGCGCGAGAGCGGATCGAGCGAGCTCTCCGACAGCGACAGCAGTTGCGACTTGCCGTCGCGGTCGGTGAACATCGTGAACATGAAGAAATCGAGCCAGGTGTCGATCGGCTCGTTGAACGCGTCGAGGATGCGCGGCTTGTCGCGGTTGCCGCTCTGCCGCGCCAGCAGGTCTTCGGCCTCGTCACGCCCGTCGCGGCCGAAGTACGAGTGCAGCAGGTACACCATCGCCCACAGGTGACGGCCCTCTTCCACGTTCACCTGGAACAGGTTCCGCATGTCATACAGGCTCGGGCACCGATGTCCCAGCCAGCGCTGCTGTTCGACCGACGCCGGTTCCGTGTCGCCCTGCGTCACGATCAGGCGCCGCAACTGGTTGCGGAACTCCCCTGGCACTTCGTGCCACACCGGCTGGCCGTAGAAGTCGCCGAAGCCAATCGTGCGATTCACGACCGGGTCGGCCAGGAAGATGCCCCAGCGGTATTCAGGCAACCGGACGTACTCGAAGTGCGCCCACCCGGCCGCGTCGACGCTGATCGCCGTGCGCACGTACACCTCGTGGAAATGCTGGAACCCCTGCGGGCCCATGTCGCGCCACCACTGAATGTAGGCCGGCTGCCAGTGCTCAAGCGCCCGCTGCAAGCGCTTGTTCAGGTGCAGGTCCACGTTGTTCGGAATCTTGTCGGAAGAAATCATCGACGGCCCCTACGTTCTTCCATAGTCGAACTCCGCCCGTTCCGACGTGCCGTACGACGTGAGGGCGCCCTTCGGGCCGACCGCGTTCGGGCGCTGGAAGATCCAGTTCTGCCACGCGGTGAGACGGCCGAAGATTTTCGTCTCCATCGTTTCGGGCCCCACGAAGCGAAGGTTCGCCTCCATGCCCGTCAGCGCGTCGGGCGACATGGCCGCGCGGCTTTCCACCGCCATCCGCACCTCATCGTTCCAATCGAGCTCGTCGGGGGCGAAGGTGACCAGGCCGGCGGTCAGCGCCTCGGCGGCATCGAACGGGCCGTCGCGGTCGAGCACCGCGCCGACCTGGTCGGGCGTGCCCCAGAAGCGCGTCTGCAGGCGCGAAAGGCCGTTGCTCATCGGCAACACGCCGGCGTTCATGCCCGAGAGTTGCACCGTGCCCGGTCGATCGGGATCGTCGAGCATGTACGAACGGTCGGCGGCCAGCGCCAGCTCGAAGAGGGACCCCGCGAACGCGCTGCCGGGCTCGATCAGGGCAAAGAAGCTGCGTGCCGAGAGGTCCACGCGCTTGAGCGTGCGTTTGATGAAGTGCGTAATCTCGCGAACGAGCCAATCGCCCGCGTTGGCGAGCAACACCGCATCGGCCTGCAGCACCAGGGCGGGGTCGCCTTCGGTCTTCAGGACGATCGTGCCGATCTCGCGCTCGTTCACCCGCAACCGCAGAATCGCGTCGTCGAGTTCCCGGAAGACCCGCAGCGGCCAGAACCGATCGCCCGCGGCGAGGATGGCCTCCGGGGTCGACTCCACCGGCGCGGTGGGCGCCTTCACGGTCATCGTGGCCGCGCGCTTGGCGCGATCGAACGTCACGCTGACCGAAGAATAGGTGTACGCCTCGTCTGTAATCTGCGCACCGAGCGGATTCAGGGCGATTCCCGGTCCCGACGCGGGTCGATCGGAAGACGCCGCCAGTTCGAGCGCGCGTTTCGCCACGGCTTCCTTGAACTTGCTCGACGGCACGACCGCATCCACCAGCCGCCACTCCACGGCCCGTTTGCCCTTCACGCCCTCGGCGAGCGTGCCAAAGACGTCGGCCAGGTCGCGGCGCACCTTGCGCTTGTCCACCACGCGCGTAAGGCCGCCCGTCCCCGGCAACACCGCGAGCAGCGGCGTCTCTGGGAGGCTGACCGCCGAGTGGGAGTCGTCGACCAGGATGATCTCGTCGCAGGCCAGCGCCAGCTCGTAGCCGCCGCCCGCGCAGATGCCGTTCACCGCCGCGAGAAACTTCAGGCCGGAGTGTGCGGATGCGTCCTCCATCCCCAGACGTGTCTCGTTGGTGAACTTGCAGAAGTTGACCTTCCACGCGTGGGTCGAACCACGCAGCATGAAAATGTTCGCGCCCGCGCAGAAAACGCGCTGCTTCAGGCTGGTGACGACCACCGCGCGCACCTCGGGGTGCTCGAACCGCAGCCGCGCGATTGCGTCGGCCAGTTCGATGTCGACGCCCAGGTCGTACGAGTTGAGTTTCAGCTTGTAATCGGGCCCCAGCCCGGCGTCCTCCTGCACGTCCATCCCCAACGTGGCCACCGGCCCGTCGAACGACAGGCGCCAGTGGCGATAGTGCGAAGGATGGGTCTCAAAGGAGACCGAAGGCGGAACCAGAACTGTCGAATCTGATGTGGCCATAGGCGCCTCTCAGCGTACGCCGCCTCTGCCGGACGGTCAAGGTGACGCCTTAATAGTGCGATGTGCAGCGATGTGCGGCGTGGTGGCGCGGCTGGGGATGAGGTGTTACCATCGGCACGTCCCGAGCCCACGGGACAGAGGAGAATCGTCATGATCCATTTCAGTGCACGTATCCGGCGCCGTCTGGTGATCGCCGCCGGCGTGGCTGCGCTGGTCGCTCCGTTTACGGGCGACATCGTTGCGCAGTCGATTGGCACGCAGGCCCCGCCCCCCAGCCAGGTCCTGCTGAATGCCCAGGCCGACCCGCGTTTGCAGGGGTTCCGGTGGCGTTCGGTTGGCCCGACCGGACAGGGCGGCCGCATCGATGACCTCGCGGTCAACGAAGCCGACCCCGGCACGTTCTACATCGGGTTTGCCGTCAGCGGTCTCTGGAAGACCACGAACAACGGCACGACCTACGAACCCATCTTCGACGACTACAACCACTCGATCGGCGACCTCGCGCTCGCGCCGTCCAACTCGAACATCCTGTATGTCGGCACGGGCGAACCCAACAATCGCCAGAGTTCGTCGTTCGGCGACGGCATGTACAAGAGCACCGACGCCGGCAAGACCTTCACGCACATCGGTCTGCGCGAGACCCAGTCGATCGGGCGCGTGATCGTCCACCCGCGCAACCCCGACATCGTCTGGGTCGCGGCGGTGGGCCACTTGTTTGGTCCCAACGAAGAACGCGGCGTGTTCATGACGACCGACGGCGGCAAGTCGTGGGCGAAGACGCTCTACATCAACCAGGACACAGGCGCGACGGAACTGGTGCTCGATCCGTCGAACCCGAACGTGTTGTTCGCCGCGACCTACGAACGCCGGCGCACGTCGTGGGGATTTGTGGGCGGCGGCCCTGGCAGCGGCATCCATCAGAGCACCGATGGCGGCAAGACGTGGCGCAAGGTCACCGGCGGCGGTCTGCCGCGCGGCACGATGGGCCGCATCGGGATGGACGTCTCCCGATCGAACCCGAATGTGATCTACGCGCAGATTGAAGTCGCCCTCGACAGAGAACCCGCCGACGCGGCCCCGGCGACGCCGCCGGCGCAGCCCCCCGCGGGCCCACCAGGAGCGCAGGCCGGTGGCGGACGTCAGGGTGGCGCGCCCGCGCCGCCCAACCCGCAGTCGAGCGGCATCTGGCGGTCGAACGACAAGGGCCGCACCTGGACGTTCCTGTCGAACGAAAACCAGCGGCCGATGTACTACAGCCAGATTCGCGTCGATCCCAATAACGCCGACACGGTCTACGTCGGCGGCGTGACCCCGCGCAAGTCGATTGACGGCGGCAGGACGTGGATCAACCTCACGGGCCAGGGACACGTGGATAACCACGCGATCTGGATCAATCCGAAGGACAGCCGCCATGTGATGTACGGCAACGACGGCGGGCTCGACATCAGCTACGACGCCGGCGAGACCTGGGAGTCGGTGCGTCTCTGGGCGGTCGGCCTCCCCTACCACGTCTCCGTCGACATGCGGCGCCCCTACTGGATCTGCACGGGCCTGCAGGACAACGGGTCGTGGTGTGGCCCCAGCGCGCAACGCTCGGGGGGCCTCTACATGTGGAACTGGATCCGCGTCGGCGGCGGCGATGGCTTCCAGACACAGGTCGACCCGACGGACCCGAACGTGCTTTACACCGAGTCGCAGAACGGCAACATCAACCGCTACGACCTGAGCACGGGCGACATGCGCAACATACGTCCCCGCCTCACCGGCGGCGGGCGCGGCGGCGGTGGCGGGGGCGGTGGTGGCGCCGCGGTGGCTTCCAACATTCTGAACGAGCTGCCGCGGGATCAGACGATGCAGTTCAACTGGAACTCGCCGATCCGCATCTCGCCGCACAACCCGCGGACGGTGCTGTTCGCCGGGCGCCACGTCTTCATCTCGCGTGATCGCGGTGAGACGTGGACGATCACCCAGCCGATGGGCAAAGGCATCGACATCAATCAGCGCAACATTCTCGAGCAGCCGTACGGCCTGCCCGGTTGTGGGCGCGGGGCGGGCCCGGGCACCAGGTGCATCCTCTCGAAACACGACGGCAACGTGCAGAACGAGTACGGCACGGTGGTCGAACTCGAAGAGTCCTCGCTGCTGCCCGGCGTCCTGTGGGCGGGCACCGACGACGGCAACCTGCAGGTGTCGCGTGACTACGGCGTGAGCTGGGCGGAAGTGGGACAGCACATCCCCGGCGGCACGCGCGAGTACCACATCTCGGGCATCCAGCCGTCGTACTTCGACGCCGCCACGGCCTATGTGTCGCTCGACGGCCATCGCAGCAACGACCACACGCCGTTCGTATTCAAGACCACGGACTACGGCAGGACGTGGACGTCGGTGGCGGGCGACCTGCCGCGCGGCAACGTGAACCAGATCCGGCAGGATCCGGTCGCGAAGTCACTCCTGTACGCGCCGGCCGAATACGGGTTCTACATCTCGCTCAACGAGGGCACCAACTGGGTCACGTTCATGCCCGGCCTGCCCAACGTGCGCATGGACGAGGTCGTGGTGCATCCGCGCGAAAACGACCTGGTGCTGGCGACGCACGGGCGCAGCATCTGGATCATGGACGACATCTCGGCGCTGCAGCGGCTCGCGATGGCGACGACCGCGCCAGCGGCGCAGCTCTTCACACCGCGCGACGCGGTGCAGTGGAAGACCGACCGCCGCAACATGACTGCAGTGCCAGGTGCCAAACACTGGACCGGCGAGAACATGCCGCGCGGCACGGCGATCTCCTGGTACCTGTCGGCGCCGGCTTCGGGTGATGTGCTGGTGACGATCACCAACACCGCCACCGGCCAGGACGTGCGCACCTGCACGGGCACGGGCACCGCCGGCATGAACCGCTTCCAGTGGACGCTCAGCGGCAACCAGGGCGCGGGCGCCGGGCGTGGCGGTCGCGGCGGCCAGGCGGCCGAACCCGCGCCGGCCGCGCCTGCGGGCCCCACGCCGTGCGCGGCTCCAGACGGCGGCGGGGGTCGCGGCGGCAGAGGCGGCGGTTTCGGAGCCGGTGACGGCGGGATCGGCCCCGGCGTCTACAAGGTCACGCTGTCGATCGCCGGCAAGGCGATCGGCACCGAGACGTTCAACGTGCTCGAAGATGTCTGGATGAAATAGTGCTCTGGTGCTCCAGTGCTCTGGTGCTCTGGTGCAAAAAAAAGAACGGGCCGGCTGATGATTTCCACCAGCCGGCCCACTTGTTTCCCGCACCCGAGCACCCGAGCACCCGAGCACCTCATTGAGCCGTTTCGCCAAGCTTCAGCTCGAGCACCTCGATGCCGGTGCCAGCCAGATGTGCCTTGAGCATCGCCGGCGTGCCGGTGAGCAGCGGAAACGTGCCCCAGTGCATGGGGACCACCTGGCGCACGCCGAGCCACTTGGCGGCGATCGCGGCCGTGTCAGGCCCCATCGTGTAGTGATCGCCGATGGGCAGGAACGCGATTTCAGGACGGTAGAGTTCCGCGATGAGCTTCATGTCGCTGAAGAGCGCGGTGTCGCCGGCGTAGTAGATCGCCGGCATGCCCGGCTGCCGCAGCACGAACCCTGCCGCGCCTCCCAGATACACAATCCCATCGTCGTCCATCACGCTGCCCGAGTGGATGGCCTGGGTCATGGTGATCGTGACGCCCGCCACCTCCTGCGTGCCGCCCATGCCCATGTCGCGGACGTGCTGCAACCCCTTCCGGGTGAGGTACTGCCCCACCTCGAAAAGGCACACGACCGGCGCCTGCGACGCGCGCGCGATCGGCACCGTGTCACCGAGGTGGTCGCCGTGCCCGTGCGAGAGCAGGATCAGGTCGAGCGGCAGGACAGCCTCGGGCCGGTGCCACTCGGCCGGACACGAGGGATTGCCGAGCCACGGGTCGCACACGAGGCGCGTGCCCGCGGGCGTGACGAGGAGGAACGCGGAGTGACCGAGCCAGGTGATCTGCAGCGAGGACATGGCGAACAGTATACTGACAGTGCTCGGGTGCTCTTGTGCTCGGGAGCACCCGAGCACAAGAGCACCCGAGCACCGGAGCACCCGAAATGTCCTCTGTCCCGCTGCAGTTCATCCGTGGGCGCCACGTGCGCCAGACGCCGATCTCCCGCGACCAGAAGCCCGAGTGGCTGAAGGTCCGCGCGCCCGGCTCCGAGAACTACCTCCGCATCAAGGGCCTGATGCGCGACCTCGGCCTGCACACCGTCTGCGAGGAAGCCCACTGCCCCAACATCGGCGAGTGCTGGCACCACGGCACGGCGACGTTCATGATCATGGGCGACACGTGCACCCGCGCGTGCACCTACTGCAACGTGAACCACGGCACGCCGCGGGGGCTCGATGCCGACGAGCCGGACAGACTCGCGCGCGCGGTGGAGACGATGGCGCTGGCGTATGTGGTGGTGACGTCGGTGGATCGCGACGATTTGCCGGACTTCGGCGCGGGGCACTTCGCGCGGACGATCGCGTCGATTCGTGCGCGCCGGCCGGCGTGCCAGGTCGAAGTATTGATCCCGGACTTCCAGGGGGCAGAAGGGCCGCTGCGCACGGTGCTGGACGCGCGGCCGAACATCCTCAACCACAACACCGAGACGGTGCCGCGGCTGTACCGGGTGGCGCGGCCCGGCGGCAAGTATCAGCGCGCCCTCGAACTGCTCGACCGCGCGCGCCGCTGGGCGCCTGACATTCCCACCAAGACCGGCCTGATGGTCGGTCTCGGCGAAACGCCGGAGGAAGTCGTCGAGGTCCTGAAGGATCTGCGCCAGATCGACTGCCAGATCCTCACGATCGGCCAGTACTTGCGCCCGTCAATCGCGCACATCCCGATGGACCGGTATTACACGCCTGATGAATTCCGTGACTTCAAGCGCATTGCGCTCGAGCTGGGCTTCGGGCACGTCGAATCCGGCCCCCTCGTGCGGTCGTCCTACCATGCACACGACCAGACCAACAGTTTTCTGAGCCAGAGCCAGTCAACACACGAGGCGTGAAGACATGAAGTGTTTCGGTAATGCCTGGCCGCGGGTCTTGCTTGTTCTCTTCCCGCTGTCGACGCTCCCGGCCTCCGCGGCGCAGACGGCACACGCCACCGTCCCTCAGGAGCAGGCGGCCCGTGCGGCGGAGCTGCGTGGCGCCTGGGACCGCTACCGGGCCAACAACGACCTGCTGCACTACGACCTCAACGTGCGGGTCGATCCTGAACAGAAGTTCCTGAGCGGGCGCAATCGTGTCACCTTCCGGATGGTGTCGGACGACACGCGCATTCGCCTCGACCTGTATGCGAACCTCTCGGTCGATCGCATCCTGATGGAGGACCGGCCGCTGCGGTACGAGCGCGAACTGAACACGGTGTACATCGACTTCCCGGAGCCCCTGCGCGCGACCCGCACTTACACCATCGACTTCCACTACTCGGGTACGCCCCTTGAGACCGGCCGGTTCGGGGGCATCGCGTTCCGCAGGGATCCGGCGGGCCGGCACTGGATCAACACGGCGTGTCAAGGGGAAGGCTCCGGCATCTGGTGGCCCGGCAAGGACCAGTGGCGCGATGAAGCGGAGTCGATGGATCTGCACGTCGAGATTCCGAACGACCTGGTGGACGTCTCCAACGGGCGGTTCCAGGGCAAGGTCGATCTGGGCGACGGCTACACGCGATGGAGCTGGCGCATTCACTACCCGATCAACTCCTACAACGTCTCGCTCAACATCGGCGCCTACGAACACGTCGGCGAGAGGATGGGCGACCTGACGCTCGACTACTACGTGCTGCCGGAAAACATGGACAAGGCGCGCGCCCAGTTCGCGCAGGTCAAGCCGATGCTCGAGGCGTTCGAGCACTACTTCGGCGAGTATCCGTTTCCCAAAGACGGCTTCAAGCTCATCGAGGTCCCCTACTCCGGCATGGAGCACCAGAGCGCGGTGACGTACGGCAACCGTTTCACCAACGGCTACCTGGGACGCGACTGGACAGGCGTGGGTGTCAGCATGAAGTTCGACTTCATCATCATCCACGAAAGCGCGCACGAGTGGTTCGGCAACGCCGTCTCGGCCGCCGATGTCTCCGACATGTGGATTCAGGAAGGCTGGACCACCTACCTCGAGTGCCTCTACGTCGAGCGGCTGTTCGGGTATGACGACGCGTTGAAGTACACCAACGGGTACGTCTCGAAGGTGCAGAACCGGCGGCCGATCGTCACGACGCGTGGCCTGCACCAGACGCCGTCGCAGGACATGTACTTCAAGGGGGCGCTCTTCCTGCACACGCTGCGCAACGTGGTGAATGACGATGCCACGTGGTGGGCGTTGATTCGCGATTTCTACCAGGCCAGCAAGTACCGGAACATCATGACGGAAGACATGGCGGCGTTTTTCAATGCGCGCCTGAAGCAGGACCTCACCCCTGTGTTCGACCAGTACCTGCGCCACGCGGCGCTGCCCACGCTGGAGCTGGAGTTTGCCGAAGCGGGCGGTGCCGTCCGGTATCGCTGGCAGGCGGACGAGACGGCCTTTGCGATGCCCATCAAGGTGGGCCGCGCCGGCGCGTGGCAGGTCATCACCCCCACCACCACCTGGCAGACGCTCGTCACGCCCCTGTCGAAGGACGACTTCCAGGTGGCGACGGACCTGTATTACGTGCAGGTGGCACGGCAGTAATACATCCTGGCCATCTCTCGGTTCTGACTGAGCTTGATCCACGATCGCTTGTCCAGCCCGGTGGCTCGGCTCTCAAGTGTCAACGGAAAACCCGCCAGTGGTTCCTGACTCGTCATCGCGACGGCGATGACCGTCCCCGAGCGTTCATTGAACACGTCGTGGCTGAGCACAAGTACCGGGGCCACGCGGTTTAACAAGCGGCGGTACCGGACGCGCGCGTGGTCTGCGCCAGACGCCGTCGCAGGACCTCATGCCGGTAGCGCTGGAAGGCGGACGAGGCAGCGTTGGCGGGCTCCATCGCCCGCACGTCATCCCCCGTACCCAAGCATCGTCGACAGACTCCGATCGAAGTTCGACAACACGGCCGGAACGATGCGCTCGTTCCGGACGTGCTCGCGCCGCGATCGAAGCTGCCCGTTCCAGAATTGCAGCACTTCGACGTTGCCGGTGAGTTGGTGAACGAGCCAGCACTCGCGGACGCCGTGTTCGCGGAACCAGGTCACGCGCTCGGCGACGTCGCCGATGCGCGGCTTCGGCGACAGGACTTCGATGACGAAGTCTGGCGCGCCGTACGCCCGGTCGGAGACAATCGCGGCGCCACCGTTGGCGATCGACGGACGTTACGCGAACACGAACCGATAGCCAGGGTTGAGCTCGCCCTCATCCTCGGCGAGCAACAGCAGTTCGCGAACAAGATAGGGATTGGTCCTCTGTTTCCCTATCGAGTTGCGAATGACCTCGAAGCCGTGCTTGATGCCGCTCGCCTCATCGATCAGGGACGGAGTGGATCGGGTGTCTGAGAACTGGCGGCGGATGAAGGAACAGACCGGACTGTCGTGAGGACCGAAACTGACATCGGGTTCTGAGATACCCCACGCTTCGGCGCCACCAGTTGACGAATGGCCTCAAACACCTCGGCAAATTGGCCATCGTACTTCCGCTCAAGCGCCTCCAACTTCCGAGAAAGTCCAGCAGTGGACTCAAGGGTTCGTCGCAGGCCGACGAACGCGCGCATGATCTCAACATTGACGGCAATCGCCCGTGCGCTCCGGAGGACACTCGACAACATCGAGACGCCTTGCTCGGTAAACGCGTAGGGCCGGTATTTCCGATGCCTCCCGCGGCCCCTGTCTAAGATCACAATTTGTGATCTTAAAAATGCGATCTCTTGCGGCTCCAGTTCGAACATGAAATCGGGAGGGAACCGCTCCGCGTTTCGGCGGACGGCCTGATTGAGGGCCCTGGTCTCGACGCCGTACAGCCTCGCAAGGTCTGAATCGAGCAGCACCCGGTTGCCTCGGACCAGGACAATCGAATTGGCGATGGGGTCAGCGGGAATCAACGAGCTGGACATCTGAGCCCGACGGTGCAAGCGACATGCCGGGGGCACCACGGCCAGCGCTGCCTAAAGCGG